>DASQPD010000123.1:0-38106 GCA_035644135.1 Pyrinomonadaceae bacterium | reverse complement strand
CTTGCGCTGGGTCGGGACCATGGATGGCCACAAGATCGAGAGCTTGGAGGTCATCGTGGACAACGAGCAGGGGCTGATCGTGGAGCGCACTATTGCCCTTCGGCCGTTTCCGGCGGTGAAACTATTCCGTGACGCCATGTACGCATCGCTCAAGGATAAGCTGCCGCCCGATGTTTGGGACTACCCAACGCCGTAAGACTCATGGTTAGCAGGCAAAGCGCTTGCAGATGCCAGGTCAACCAGAAGGATGGACACAATGATCGCTTACCGACTGCTGAATGCGCAGACTCAACCAGAGTTTCAGGAAGTGCCGGAGCCGCACGCGGCACGAACTGGCCCGACTGGTACGCCGCGTACATGGCGGCGGAGCAGGCCGGGACGGAGTTGCCTACGTGAGCAACAATCTTGACTTCGCCTTGGTGAATGTTTTGATGTAGAGAACATGTCAGAAGTGAAATGTATAAGAGAAATCACGGCGCCGATACCGTCGTCTAGTAGATTCGCGTCTTGTCGTGTGGTCTACTCCGCCCGTTCAATCAATCCCAGTCAGAGCAATGGAGCTTTCTGAAGGAGATCAGGACATGCAATTCAACACAAAAGGCCAGACAAACCGCATCATGATAATATGCGGCGCTCGTCTGGGTTTGATATTTCACTTCGCGGTCTTGGCAACAGTGGTCCTGTTGCTCTCAGCTACGGCGCCGGCGCAGCAGCCTGCCCAAAACGGCGCACACCTAGTAGCGAAGGCCAGTTCTGGCGAAGACAGCACCACGTCCGTTTCAAAAGACTGGAGAGGCGTTAGTCGAAAGGAGATCAATACGACTGAACTCGCAACGGCGCTAGGAACGACGGCTGATGACAAAACAATTCGCCCTTTCCGCGTCAACATTCCCGAAGAACAACTCGTCGACCTGCGCCGTCGCATTGCAGCGACAAAGTGGCCTGAGCGGGAATTGGTTAGTGATGCGACGCAAGGCGTTCAGCTCGCGACCATGAAGAAACTCGCCGACTATTGGGTGAACCATAATTGGCGGAAGACCGAGGCGAAACTCAATTCGTATCCGCAGTTCATTACGAACATCGACGGCCTCGACATTCACTTCATTCATGTCCGCTCGAAAAACCCGAACGCCCTGCCGGTGATCATCACTCACGGCTGGCCCGGTTCGGTCATTGAGCAGTTGAAGATCATCGGTCCACTAACCGACCCCGTAAAGTATGGAGGAAAAGCGGAAGACTCATTTGACGTTGTGATTCCGTCGCTGCCGGGCTACGGGTTTTCAGGCAAGCCAACCGCCACCGGGTGGGATCCGCAGCGTGTTGCCCGCGCTTGGGCAGTGCTGATGGATCGCCTCGGATACAAGAGGTATGTGGCCCAAGGCGGCGACTGGGGAAACGCGGTCACGGAGCAGATGGCGCTACAGCAGCCTGCGGGACTGATCGGTATTCATACCAACATGCCTGCCACAATTCCGGACGACATTGCAAAGGCTCTCGCGTCCGGCGGCCCGGCGCCGTCCGGCCTCTCAGACGAGGAGAAATACGCGTACGACCAGGTTGCCTTCTTCTATAAGCACGGCTTGGGCTGCGCCAACGAGATGGCGAACCGACCGCAGACGCTGTACGGCATCGCGGATTCACCGATCGGGCTCGCCGCCTGGATAATCGACCACGACTCATAAAGTTACGACATGATCGCACGCGTGTTTGACGGTAAGAGCGAAGGCCTAACGAAAGAAGACATTGTTGAAAACATCACGCTCTACTGGTTGACGAACACAGCGGTCTCTTCGGCTCGGCTCTATTGGGAAAGCAAGCTCGCCTTCTTCGCTCCTAAAGGTATTCCGATCCCGACTGCCGTGAGCTCGTATCCCAATGAGATCTACGCTGCGCCTCGCAGCTGGACGGAGAAGGCCTATCCCAAACTCATTTATTACAACCGGCTTCCCAAAGGCACGCACTTCGCGGCGTGGGAGCAGCCGGAGTTTTTCGTTTCGGAACTACGGGCCTCGTTCAAACCACTGAGATGAGAACCGCGAACGGAGTTCTCGCGATCGGTAGAGTTTTGTCGATTCGCTTACTCCCTTGAGTTACTCAATCAACTTTTTGCAAAGGAGAAAAAATCATGGCTCAAAAATCAGATGGCGCCACCAGGAATATCGTTCTCGTTCATGGCGGTTTTGTTGACGGCTCTGGCTGGGAAGGCGTGTACCAGATACTTAAGCGCGACGGCTACAACGTAAGCGTTGTTCAGAATCCAACCATATCGCTAACCGGTGATGTCGCTGCGACGCGAGCAGTGCTCGACGCCCAGGATGGTCCCGCCATTCTCGTAGGTCATTCATATGGCGGAGTTGTGATTACCGAAGCCGGTAATCATCCAAACGTTGACAGTCTGGTTTACATTACGGCTTTCCCTCCGGACGCGGGCGAATCGGTCGGGACGCTGATCGCAAATCCGGCGCCCGGTGCGCCCGTGCCGCCGATCCTACCGCCCGTTGACGGCTTTCTCATGCTTGATAAAGCGAAATTTGCCGAGTCGTTTGCCGGAGATGTACCACCCGAAAAAGCTGAGTTCATGGCGAACTCCCAAGTGCCCTGGGGGATTGGACGCTCTCAATGGAGCCGTCAGCACCCCTGCGTGGAAAACCCAACCGAGTTGGTACCTGGTCGTTACCGAGGACAAGATGATACCGCCGCCTGCACAGCAATTTATGTCGCGTCGGGCCGGTTCGACAGTTAGAGAGGTCGGAGGCAGCCACGCCATCTACGTCTCTAATCCTCAGGCCGTTGCGGACATTGTCGAAGAAGCGGCAAGCGGGAGTTCAAAGGCCGAAGCGCGAACGTCCTAACAAGCTCGTGGCAGGAAAAGCGATCGCTGACTGAAACGCTGAGACGAGGTGATCGAGATGAAAACCAATATTCGCGTTAACAGCACGACCCACGAACTCTCGCTGGACTCACGCGTGACACTGCTGGACGCCCTCCGCGACGTGCCTTGATGCGCACTGGGACGGTGCCATCCGCAGCCTCCAGGGCAATCAGGGGAGAAGAAGATCATTCGAAAGGTGAGCCAACGAGAGATTTTAGCGAGTTGGCTTTCGTTCCCATTTGCTATCCGACAGTCGTAGGTTCCCGTCGTTTTTGTCCACGCATTGCAATTGGTCACTTTGCCAAGTACAGTGCCCGCTTGCCAGACCAGCTTGACCGCTTGGCAGTGCGAGTTATAAAGTGCCTTCGCTCGCGCTAGGAAAAGCGAAGAAGGCGCGGCTTGATCTTTGGATTTCCAATTAATAGATCGCTATTTCAACCCGGTATCCGAGAGGATCTGGGTTGACCATCACAGGTGCCCATAGAGGGTGACAAGGGAAGCGGGTGTGAAGCCCGCACGGTTCCCGCCACTGTGTACCGGCAATTGCGTAGCTTCCAATAATCATGGCCACTGATCTTGTTCCGGGATTGGGAAGGCCGCGAAGCTTATGCGTTCGAGCCGGAAGTCAGGAAACCTTGCCTGCTGTTAGATGGAAGCGACCACTTACGCTCCGGGAAAGGGCGAGTGGCGTCGAGCGCTGAAATCAGTGTAAGGCTCCGCCAAAGTTCGGTAGTCAATTAACTGATCGCGCAAACAGTGAATTTTAGGACGCCCTCGATCTTCTTTATAGGAGATCGAGGGCGTTTCGCATTTTGCTGGTCGAACTCACCGCCGCTACCAATTCCGTCTTTTCCGCTTCGTAATTGAATCGACCTGTTGAATTCCGGATTGTTTGACCGGAGAGGATTGCTGTTGGCTTCGTGCTCTGAAGCAACTTCGGTCGTTGATAAACCACGATGCGCCAGGGGTGAGCGGGAAGAGCGGTCCAAAGCCGCCACTGCCCTCGCAACTGTGAACGGCAACGAAATCCGCGACGAAAAGCCACTGTCCCAGCTGGATGGGAAGGCGCGGAGACTAGGAAAGCATTTTGGCCGTGAGTCAGGAGACCGGCCTCTCAAGAGCGCGTCTTTGCCACTCTTCCGAAGGGGAGGAGAAGGAGACATGTCAAGATGAAAAACGGTAAATCAAAGTGTTCAATTTTGATCTTATTTGCGTTGGCACTCACGTTCGCAGTGACGGCGTCGGCCCAGACAGCTGGTAATGCATCGCTTACGGGCCACGTAAAAGATCCGCAAGGTGCAAACCTGCCCGGTGCGAGGGTAAGGCTTTACGGGCGCGACCGAACTTTCAGTCTTGCTACCACTACGGATTCAACTGGCGCCTATCGTTTCGAGAAGCTGGCCCCCGGTGAGTACCTGGTGGAGGCTGAGGCTCAGGGGTTCGCGACAGCTAACGCGGAGCAAGTAACCATCGACAAAGGTCAGGCGGCGACGCACGACATCTCTTTGGAGTTGTCGGGGGTGCGTAGCACGGTAGTAGTCACAGCGTCTGATACCCCTCAGTCAGTCGACGAAGTTTCAAAGGCTATTACCGTCGTCGACAAGCAAGACATTGAGGTTCGTGATGAGTCAGCCATTCCGGAATCACTACGCAACGTGCCCGGTTTGCGTGTGCAGCAGTTCGGTGGTCCCGGCTCGTTCACTTCAATTAAGATCCGAGGTCTGCGCAGCGAAGACACGGCAGTATTGATTGACGGCTTTCGCTTCCGCGATGCGGCCGCCACGCAAGGGGACGCCTCAGGCTTCCTGGAAGACATGATCGTCACTGACGTAGGCAGGATTGAGGTACTACGCGGATCGGGTTCTTCGCTCTACGGGTCAAATGCAATTGGGGGCGTCATCAATCTCGTGACTGATCAAGGTGGTGGCCCAATTCATGGCAGCTTGCTCGGTGAGGGGGGCGGACTGGGGTTTTTTCGAGGTCGAGGCCAGGTGGCCGGTGGTGCACGCAACAATAGCATTGTCTATAGCACGGGCTTTTCACACGTAAACGTCTCACGCGGCATTGACGGTCAGGATGAAGCACGAAACACCAGCGGACAAGGTAGAGTTCTGTTTCGCCTGTCGCCGACGACTACACTCTCGGGTCGTATCTACGCGGCCAACTCCCGCCTACAACTCAACAACAGCCCGGCTGCCATAGGCTCAGTGCCTGCTACCGGCATCATTGAAGCCGTCCCGCTATCGCTTGCTGAACAGGAGCGCTATGAGGCAGGAGTCCCAATCGCATCGCTAAACATTGGAGCCGCCACTTTCATCCCCGCTGCCAACGATCCCGATAACTTGCGGAAATCAAATTTCTTTTCGGGAGCAATTGTCTTTTCGCAGAGGCCGACCGAAACTTTCGGTTACACGCTGAGCTATCAGGGTCTGGCAACCAATCGCAGCAGCATCAATGGGCCGTTGGGTGTCGACTTTCAGCCTTTTGGCGGCACCTCGCGCTCGGATTTCGATGGCCGCATTCACACCTTCGCAGCGCGCTTCGATGTGAGGGCAGGCCGGGTGAATTTGATTACTGGTGGTTACGAGTTCGAAAGCGAGAATTTCAAGAATCCTTCGTTCCAACCAAACCCGGCGGACAATTCCAACGTTGATGTGACGCAGAAAAGCCACACGGTGTTTGTGCAGGACCAATTGCGGTTCATGGACGACCGCCTGCAGATCTCCGGAGCATTTCGCGCGCAGTTCTTTCGTTTAGAACAGCCGGTATTCACCCCTGCAGCTTCTTCCCCTTACCGGGGACTTACTTTCTTGTCACCGCCAACGGCCTACACCGGAGACGGTTCGGTTGCGTATCTGTTTCGTTCGTCAGGAACAAAAATACGGGGGCACGTAGGCAACGGTTATCGAGCGCCATCGCTTTTCGAACGCTTTGGCACATCCTTCGATAGTTTCTTTGGTTTCTCCGTCTTTGGCGATCCGCGGCTAAAACCGGATCGCTCCATTGCCGTTGACGCGGGCATAGATCAGACGCTGTACAAGAACCGATTGAGAGTCTCGGCGACGTATTTCTACACGCAACTCCAGCAAGTGATCATCTTCGACTTCTCCGGGCTGATCAATTTTGCCACCGATCCCTTTGGCCGCTTTGGAGGATATCTAAACACGAATGGCGGGATTGCTCGCGGAGTGGAATTGGGCCTGACGGCAACCCCGACGCGGAGGCTCGATCTTTCCGCCGCGTACACCTACACCAAGGCGCAACAACGCACCCAACAAGTGCCTGGCACTCGTCGCGCTTTGGTCGTCCCGGTTCATCAATTTTCGCTGGTCGCTACCCAGCGGGTGGGCCGGCGGGTCCTGATCAACTTTGATTTCGCCGCGTCCAGCGACTATATCGCCCCTATCTTTAATCCGGTGACGTTCGCCAGTCGTGGATATCGCTTCCGAGGCATGGCTAAGGCCGACCTTGGCGGAAGCTATACATTGCCGTTGGGTAGCGAAACCCGATCGCTGCGCTTCTTCGGTTACGTCGACAACCTTTTCGATCGCGAGTATTTCGAGAGCGGCTTTCGTACTCCGGGACGAACGGGCCGCGCCGGCGTGTCGTTTATTTTTTGAGAGATGGGAGAAGGCGGCAGCACAGGCGAGGTGGTCCAACTCGTCGAGAATGAGGACTACTATCTGAATCACGGGCTGATGGTTCTCACGGCCCGTTATCACCTGCGTCGCGGCTATTGCTGCGAGCAGGGCTGTCGCCATTGTCCTTATGAAGATTTAGCAAGAAGGAACGCTGATGCCGAAACCAATGAACCGACCGATTAAGACAGCTCTTTCTCTGGCGCTCATCGCTTTGCTTTGTCTGTTTGGAGGTTGTCGTCACGGGCAGCAGCAAGCCAGGATTGAACCGCGTCCGCAACGGATCGTTTCGCTGAGTCCAAGTGTCACCGAGATTCTCTACGGCATTGGCGCGTGGCCACAAGTTATTGCGGTCTCGCAATTCTGCACCTACCCCGATGACGTTAAGAATAAACCACGCGTTAACGGTTGGGACAAAACCAATCTAGAGCAGGTAATGGCGCTTAAGCCGGACTTTGTGATCGGCGTAGATGCCCAGGAACCATTTCTCAAAGATAAGCTGACGGGGCTGGGCGTTCGATCTCTATTTGTGAAAAGCCAAACTCTGGCAGACATCATGACGTCGATGGCGGAGATTGGACGCGCTACCGGCCACGAACAGGAAGCCACAGAGCTATCCGCCAAGACTCAGACGGAGATCGATGCAGTGCGGAAGGCCGTCATGGATCGTCCGCACGCTCGGGTGCTGTGCGTAGTCGATCGGGTGCCCGGTACGACCCGTGACCTTTATACCGCGACTAAAGGCAGCTATCTCGACGAACTGATAAGCATTGCCGGCGGCCAATCGATTGCGCCGGTAGCTGAGCATGGCTATGGCAAGATCAATAAGGAGGCCGTGCTCACCCTGAATCCTGAAGTGATCATCGACATGGTCCAGGGCTCGAAAGGAAATTTTGGGGAAGATCCCGTAGCGGTCTGGAATGAGCTTGCCGAGGTTCGCGCCGTGCGCGATAAGAGGATCTATTCGATGACAGATCCATCGGTAATTCATCCGAGCCAGTTCGTTGGCCATACGGCGCAGGTGTTTGCGAAAGCGCTTCACCCGGAGAGCTTTCCCGATGCCAAGTGAATCTGTGACTACCGCTCCGCTTATTCAAGCTCGTAACTTGAGCTTCTCGTACTCATCGTTGCCGGCGGTAGTCGACGTTTCGTTGTCGCTTCCGCACGGTGCGATGGGCGCGCTTATCGGCGCCAACGGCTCAGGGAAGTCAACGCTAATTCGGTTGCTCGCAGGTCTACTTAAACCCGGCAGCGGCGAAGTCATCTTCGATGGCGCTTCACTCTCAACCCTTCACCCTCGTGAGCGAGCCAAGCGCATAGCCTATGTACCACAATCCACTTCAAGCGTTTTCCCTTTTACTGCCCTTGAGGTGGTCTTAACCGGGCGCAGCCCCTACAGCGGCAGGTTTCGTTTCGAGAGTTTATCTGATGAGCGAATAGCGTTGGGTGCACTCAATGCTCTTGACGCTGCACATCTTGCGTCCCGTCATATTACTGAGTTGTCAGGTGGCGAGCGCCAATTGGTCACGGTGGCTCGCGCGCTGGCGCAGGAGCCGGACGTGCTGTTGCTCGATGAACCAGCGAGCGCCCTGGATCTGAAGCATAGAACGCAACTGACGCGAGCTCTGCGCAGACTAAGAGACGAGCGCGGGATCACCATCCTGATGATCACTCATGACTTGATGCTGCTCGATTTGGCTGCTGACTTGATCTTCGCGATGAAATGCGGGCGTTTAGTCGCCAGCGGCGTACCTGAGGCAGTACTCACCGAAGTAGTGCTGGGTGAAGTCTATGACGCCCCTGTCAGAACTATGCGTAGTGATGGTCGCACCTTTGTCTGGTCGGAATTGTAATGAACGCGATGTCGCAGACCGCGAACGCCAGCTCTTCCCCAGTCAATCGGGCGCGTGTGGGCCTGCGCTTGCGCGTCGCGCTCCCTCTCCTGATCATCGGTCTGATCATCGCCTTTTTGATTGGTCTCTATGTAGGCTACCAACCGCTTAGTTTTACCGCGCTCAAGACTGATCCAATTGCGCGCGCCGTGTTCTTTCGTCTGCGCTTGCCTCGCGTCGTAATGGCCGGTCTTATCGGCGCATCACTGTCGATGGTTGGAGCCGCACTGCAGGCGCTCTTTCGCAACCCGCTTGCCGATCCCTTCACTCTCGGTGTATCCGGCGGGGCATCCTTAGGGGCCAGCGTTGCGATTGCTTTCGGTCTGGGGCTGAACCTGGTGGGAGTGCCTTTGATTTTTATCGCGGCGTTTGTCGGCGCGTCCGTATCCGTCCTGTTGGTTTATCGACTGGCACGATCAGGCGGCGGGACGATGCTTCCAGGAGCATTGTTACTGGCTGGTGTAGTACTGAACCTCAGTGCTTCGGCTGGCGTGCTCGTCATTCAGTATCTCGCTTCATATGGCCGGGCTTTGCAGATTCTGCGGTGGTTAATCGGCAGCCTCGATGTTGTCGGTTTCGACCTAATTTGGAAGATGCTGGTCTTTCTGCTGCCGGGCTGGATAGTTTTGATCGCACATGCGAGAGATCTTCACCTGTTGGCAACTGGTGAAGAAGAATCTGCGGCGAGCCTTGGCGTTGATGTTAGGCGCACGGAGCGAACGGTTTTCCTGGCTAGCTCCTTGATTGTGGCGGTAACTGTTTCGGTGGGCGGAGCGATTGGTTTTGTCGGCCTGATTGTGCCGCACGCCGCGCGACTTGTTTTTGGTCAGGATGTGCGGGTGTTGTTACCGGCCTCGTTTCTTTTGGGCGCAGCGTTTTTGATACTCGCTGACACACTGGCGCGGGTGGCGATTTCCCCGGGAGAACTTCCGGTTGGTGCAATCACAGCATTGATGGGTGGTCCGGTGTTTTTGCTTTTGCTAAAGAGACAGCAACGCTACTCCGCAATTTGATTGAGGAACAAGTTTTTGGCAAAAGCACTGATGGTATTAGGCACAGCTTCTGACGCGGGCAAATCGCTCACGGTTGGGGCGTTGTGTCGCATCCTGCGACAGGACGGTTACGACGTCGCTCCTTTCAAAGCGCAGAACATGGCTCTAAATTCTTTCGCGACCCGTGAAGGTCACGAGATAGGACGCGCGCAGGCAATGCAGGCTGAAGCTGCGCGAGTTGCGCCGCATGTTGACATGAATCCCATCTTGCTCAAACCAACGTCCGATGTCGGCGCGCAGGTCGTCATCAACGGAAAAGTCTTAGGAAACTATAGCGGTGTCGACTACTACGGTCTCAAACCACAGTTGCTGGAAGCGGTAAGTTCCGCTTATCAACGTTTAGCGGCTCGTCATGAAGTTGTGGTGCTGGAGGGCGCAGGCTCGCCGGTTGAAATGAATCTCAAGGATCGCGACGTAGTTAATATGCAGATGGCCGAAATCGCAGATGCTGCGTGCCTCCTGGTGACAGACATCGATCGTGGTGGTGTGTTCGCATCGCTCGTCGGTACGTACGCTCTGCTTGAGCCTCTGGAGCGCAAGCGCTTTTGTGGGTTTCTTATCAACAAATTTCGGGGCGACGTGAGTCTCTTCACTCCCGGAATTGATTATCTCGAGAAACGTCTGAAGCAGCCATGTCTCGGGGTCATTCCTTATCTCCACAACCACGGGATTGACGATGAAGACAGCGTTTCGCTCGAACGACGTGCAGTGCGGCCTCCGTTCGACCATAAAGATTATTTGTGCGTGTGTGTGGTGGGGCTGCCATACCTTTCTAACTTCACGGACTTCACCGCACTGGAGAACGTACCCGGCGTAGTTGTCTATTACACGCGGCGACCTGAAGAAGCGCGCGCCGCTGATGTGCTGATCCTACCCGGCAGTAAGAATACGATTACCGACCTGCTTTGGCTCAGGAAAAACGGCTGGGAACCTGTTATCGAATCTCATACGGCTGCCGGCAAGCCGCTCGTGGGGATCTGCGGAGGGTTCCAGATGTTGGGTCGCGAAATACACGATCCACATCACACCGAGAGTGAGATCGAATTTGTGCCGGCCTTGAACCTATTGAATTTCACCACCGTGCTGGAGCGCGAGAAAGTTACTCGCCAAGCGACGGCGCGGCTCGCCAAACCGGGGTGCCTTGGAGTCAATGCTGGTGAAGATTCCGATCCACTATTCAGCGGCTATGAGATTCATCTTGGTGAGACGCTTTTGGGAAACGGAACTCAGCCGCTCTTTCAACTGCAGCGTTTGGGTGATGCGACAGGCCATCACGACGGTGCAATCAGCGCTAATGGTCGTGTACTTGGAACTTACTTGCATGGACTGTTCGACTCTGCCGAAGGTCTACAGTTGCTTCTCAATTACTGGCGAGAGGTTTGTGGCAAGGAGCCGTCGACGACGGTTGGTATTGATCCACTCGTAGAACGCGAGAGACGCTACGACGCGCTGGCGAACCATTATCGCAGCAATCTGAAGATGGATGTTATCTACCGTGCACTCGATGGTCACAGATGATCTCTCCGGCATTGTTGGCGCTGGCTTACGCAGCGGATTGGTTAATCGGAGATCCCATCTGGCTGCCGCATCCAGTGCGTTTGATGGGCCGGATGATAAGCGTCGGCGAGAGACTACTGCGCACAATCGCACGCAGCCCAACCACCGAGTTCTTTGCCGGTTTGTTGTTAACTCTGGCCGTAGTTACCACGTTTGGAATTGGAAGTTGGTTCTTGTTGTTTTGGTTACGAAGTTTGAATCCGACGCTAGCGTTTGTTGCGTCGGTTTATCTCGCCGCATCGACGCTGGCTACACGTTCATTGCTTGACGAGGCGCGAGCGGTGAGGCGCTTTCTAGTAAATGACGATCTGCTTTCAGCGCGGCAACAAGTCTCGCGCATCGTCGGGCGCGACACGCAGGAACTGGACGAACCGGAAGTAACCCGAGCGGTGATTGAAACCCTTGCGGAGAGCGCATCGGATGGCATTGTCGCTCCAATGTTTTATCTGGCAATCGGTGGCGTGCCCGCCGCGCTGGCTTACAAAGCCGTAAACACAATCGATTCGATGATCGGACATCGAGACAAACACTATGAGTTCTTTGGGAAGTGCGCTGCGCGACTAGACGATGTTGCGAGTTTCATTCCAGCGCGGGTAACCGCTCTGCTGTTCGTATGGGCGGCTTGGACGCTGCATCTGGATTGGCGCGGAGCTTGGCGGATCATGAGGCGCGATGGTGCGAAGCATAAAAGCCCGAACGCCGGGCGACCCGAAGGGGCGATGGCTGGCGCGCTCGGCGTACGAGTCGGTGGCACTAACTTTTATGCTGGCGAAAGACACTATGGTCAATACCTGGGTGACGGCCATAACCCTCTCGACGACCAAGCTTTGAGAAACGCTTTGCGACTAACTGGCTGCGTTTCACTATTAATATTTGCGCTGTGTCTATCAGCGCGATTGCTGGTTAACCGGTAGAACTGAAACTCGGAAATAGAATTTATGAACGATAAAGAGAAGAGCGTAGACCTTCCCTCATTGCCGCCGCGCTTGCCACAGAATGAAGAGGAACTTAAGCGGACCATTATCCTACTGGGGAATCGTAAGCAGGTTGAACTCAAAACGGATGCGCGGCGTCAACTGGAGAACTTGATTGGAGTCTACCCAACCATAAAAGAAGCGGCTCTATGGAAGCGCGTGTTGCGTCGACCATGCCAAGGAAAGTTTCTAACTGCGAAATGAGTTACGCCGGAATGAAAGAAAGATCGGGTAGAGTGCAACTGATTCAAGTCGAGCACGGTGGACGAGTGTACGAAGCTGCCCAACGTTGGGGAATCGAGCCCCACCAAGTTCTGGATTTCAGCGCGAACATCAATCCACTTGGCCCGTCGCAAGGAGTTCTCTCCGCAATTTCAAATGCGCTCACGCCGACGAGCCTCCGAGTCTATCCGGACGCTCACAATTTCGTCAGAGCTATAGCAGACAAACACCGTCTAATGCCCGACGAGATAGTCGTTGGCAGCGGAGCGGCGTCTCTGATTTTCGCGGTCATTCATGCCCTCTCTCCCAAAAGGGTGCTCATACTGGAGCCGGCCTTCGTTGAATACTCGCGCGCATCCGCAGCTGTGAACGCACAGATAACAACTGCACTACTTACTGAAGAGCGAGGCTTCACACCCGATTTTGAGAGCCTTTTGCGCGCCGTCAAAGAGCGTCACTTCGATTTAGTGATCTTGAACTCACCTCACAATCCGACAGGCGCTTCGTATCCGAGAAACGAACTCCTCTCGTTAATAAACGCTGCGGAAGGGCACAACACTTCAGTGTTGCTTGATGAAGCATTCATCGACTATGCGCCGCAAGCGAGCTTGGTTTCCCTGGCAGCGACAAAACCCCATTTAATCGTGCTGCGCTCACTCACAAAGTTTTACGCAGTGCCCGGTCTTCGCATTGGCTATGCGGTCTGCGCCGCCAAGTCGGCGGGAAGGGTTAGAGAGCAGATCGACCCTTGGTCGGTATCAACGGTCGCGCTGGAAGCCGGACGTGTTGCCCTGGACGAAGTTGAGTTCGACGTGGAATCTCGCCGCGCCAATGCCGTGGCGCGTGAAGAATTCGCAGGCGCGCTGCGCAGTATCGGCTTAGAGGTTTTACCTTCAGCCGCTAACTTCCTGCTGGGCAAACTTCCTCACGGCGGTTCCGGCGGAGATTTGCAGGGTTGGCTGGAATCTAAACGGATTCTGATTAGGCGCTGCGATTTATTTCACGGACTCGGAGAAGCGTTCATACGTTTGGCCGTTCGCTCAAGCTCCGACAATGTCCGATTGGTTTGCCTGATTGAAGAGTGGCTCAAAATAAATGAGCGGAGCTGAAAGAATGAAACTGTTGAAGCGGATCGGTCTCAGCTTGCCAGTATTACGAAAGACCCAGGCGTGCGAAGCCTGCGGTGAGATATTCGCCTGCGAGATTTCCTTAGGCAAGGGTTGCTGGTGCGCCGAAATCAAGTTGAGTGATGAAACCAGGGAGGAATTACGGGCGATATACCGAAACTGCTTGTGCCGCGCCTGTCTGGAGAAAGCAGCAACCACAAACTCCACATCGGAGGCCAAAGCGAACGCATGATTGAGCATTTAACTTCGTACCCGCGACGCATCGTCTGTCTTACCGAAGAGACCACCGAGACGCTATATCTGCTCGGCGAGCAAGAGCGCATTGTCGGTGTGTCGGGCTACACCGTGCGACCTCCTGAGGCGCGCTTAAAGCCGAAGGTCTCCGCATTCATCAACGCGAAGTTCGACAAGATTCTTGCGCTGGAGCCGGATTTGGTTTTTGCGTTCTCCGATCTCCAAGCGGACATCGCAGCTGAACTGATTCGGCGCGGCGTAACCGTGATGACTTTCAATCAGCGCAGCATCGCGGAAATCCTCGAGATGATCCTGACTGTTGGACGTATCATCGGCAGCGAGGAAAAAGCTCGGGCGCTGGTGTCGTTGTTGCAGACTGAGGCGGATGCCATACGCGACTCGGCCTCGCGCTTCGCTTACCGTCCGCGAGTCCTGTTTGAGGAATGGTACGAGCCGCTTATCTCGGGAATTTGTTGGGTTGAGGAGTTGATCGAAACCGCAGGTGGCGAGTGCATCTTTCCCGAGCTGCGGGGACACCAATCTGCCAAGAATAGGATCGTTAACCCGGCTGACGTGATCACCAAAGACCCGGAAGTAATTATTGGTTCGTGGTGTGGTCGCGCAGTAAAGAGGGAATGGATTCGCAAACGCGACGGCTGGGATCAGATAAGTGCTATCCGTAACAATCATATTTACGAAGTGAAGTCAGCATACATCCTTCAACCTGGCCCGGCAGCATTGACGGAGGGGTTGCGCCAATTGCACGCGATCCTTGCGCACGCAGTGAATCAAGAGATTGAACCAGACTTGCTGCCGAAGGAAAAAACGGACGCGGCGCTCGGTCTGCCGCCTCCAGACAAACCGATCGAGCACGCCGCTCTCCAGTAAGCGATCCGTAGATTTATGTCCCAGAACCTAACCAATAGTGGTCGGATGATTCTGCTTCTCGGCGGGGCGCGAGCCGGTAAGAGTTCCTACGCTATGAGACTGGCGCAGGACGGCGAACGCGCTTCAGGCGATGAGGTTTGCTTCATCGCCACTGCGCAAGGGTTAGACGAAGACATGACAAAACGAATTGCGCGCCATCGCGCGGAAAGGCCCACCAACTGGCGAACGATTGAAGAGCCTTGTCAGATTGATGAAGCACTCAGACAAGCGAGTGAGGCTCGAATCGTAATCGTAGATTGCCTGACATTGTTCGTTTCCAATTGGCTCATGCGCCACGAAGATGAGCATGATTGCGAGCAGTTCGTGCGCCGCATCACTCGCAACTTTCTGGCGCTCGCGCGCAACCGACAGCAAACGATCATTTGTGTGTCGAATGAGGTGGGACTGGGCGTCGTTCCCGACACGGACTTGGGGCGAGTGTTCCGAGACTTACTCGGACGGGTGAACCAGGAGTTCGCAGCTGCTGCGGATGAGTGCTATCTCCTTGTTGCGGGTTTGCCTTTGCAATTGAAGCCTACTGCTTGAGGCCCGATTCATCTTTGCTCATATCAACAATGGACAACCCATCTCTGTTTATCGCGCAAGTATGTGGGCAGATTGAGCCCATCGACCAGGCGTGGCTGAATGCAGCTCGCGAAAGGCAATTGACGCTCACAAAACCACCGGGCAGCCTTGGGCGCCTTGAAGAAATCGCTAACCGCCTGGCTGCGATTCAACGGACCGCCACCCCCGTCGTCACGAAGAAGCGAATCTATGTCGTCGCCGGAGACCACGGAATAACGATCGAAGGCGTTAGTGCCTATCCCGGCGAAGTCACGCCGCAGATGGTTGACAACTTTTTGCGAGGTGGGGCCGCCATCAATGTGCTGGGCCGTGCTGGGGGAATCGAAGTTAAGGTTGTTGATGCCGGCGTCGACGCGGATCTCAGCGATCGCACTGAGTTGATTCATGCCAAGGTAGTGCGTGGTACGGACAACTTTGCCGTTGGTCCGGCAATGACACGCGAATCAGCAGAGGCGTGCTTAATGAAAGGCATTGAGTTAGCTCAGGCCTCAGCCAACGACGGAGTCAACCTCATTGGTATCGGCGAAATGGGAATAGGAAATACGACGGCGGCGAGCGCTATCACTGCTGTCCTGCTTGGTTGCGATCCAGAAGCGGTAACCGGCAGAGGGACTGGCATTGATGATGAGGGTTTAGCACACAAGATCGAGGTCATTCGACGAGCTCTAGAAATCAATCAGCCCGATGCAGGCGATGCCTTGGACATTCTTGCCAAAGTCGGCGGGGCAGAAATAGGTGTGATGGCTGGAATCGTGCTCGGTGCAGCGGCAAATCATTTACCGATCGTTGCCGATGGCTTCATTAGCACGACAGCGGCGGCGTTAGCTCTGAGCCTACATCCGAACGCCCGTGATTACTTGTTCAATGGACATCGATCGGCAGAACGCGGGCATACCGCTTTGATTAAATTCATCGGCGAGCAACCGCTGCTCGATCTGTCGATGAGACTAGGTGAAGGCACCGGAGCAGCCTTGGCGATGAACATCATTGAAGGCGCGGCGAAACTGCTTAGTGAGATGGCAACTTTCGCGGATGCGGGAGTGAGCAACAAAGAGTAAGAGCCAACGCGTAATATGATCCGACGTTTCTTCATCGCCCTTCAGTTCCTAACTCGACTGCCCGTCCCGCGAGCTCTCAATAGCTCCGAGACAGACATCGGCAAGGCGGCGGCTTTCTTTCCTCTGATCGGAGTAATAGTAGGCGGCGGCGCCGCTCTAGTGTTTGTGGTGTTGCAGAGAGTTCTTCCACTACCCGCTTCCGTGTTCTGCGCAATTGTCTTCGCGGTGTTCATCACAAACGGTTTTCACGAGGACGGGTTGGCAGATTCGTTTGATGGGTTTGGGGGTGGCTGGACGAAAGATCGTGTACTGGAAATCATGCGCGACAGCCGTATCGGAACCTACGGGACGTTGGCGCTCATCTTTGTCATTCTCGGAAAGTTCAACTTTCTTTCGTTGCTGCCGCAGGGCCAGATTTGGCGCTGGCTAATCGTCGCGCACACAGCCTCACGATGGACGACTCTGCCGTTATGCGCGTGGTTACCGTATGCGCGCGCCGAAGGCCAAGGCAAACTGGTAGCTAAACAAGTGGGTGCTGTGGAAGTCGTTACCGCCACTATCACATTGTTGCTGGTCTTGATACTTGTTCCCTGGCAAGCGGCTCTTGCAGCGTTATTGGTAACAACTCTCGTGACTCTACTAAGCGGGTTGCATTTTCGCGCGCGCCTACAAGGGATCACTGGCGATTGCCTCGGCGCAACCAATCAACTAACCGAAATTGCTTTGTACCTGACGGCCGTCATTCTCGTCCGATTCAGTTTTCTTCGATGAATGAAATGACCAAGGAAGAAAGACTGCGACTTTATCTCATTCGACACGGTGAAGTTGAAGGCGCAGCAAATGGCAGGCTGCTCGGGCGAACGGATACGCCGCTGTCCGAGCACGGAATGGCGCAAGCACATCGATTAGCGGAAGAATTGTCCGTAGTGCGACTTGCGGCTGTGTATTCGAGTGACTTGCAGCGCGCTCGAGTGACGGCTGAAATAATCGCCAAGCGTAGCAACTTGAAAGTACAAGAAAGGCCCGCCTGGCGTGAGATCAACATGGGCCAATGGGAAGGCCGCACGATGGTCTCGCTGTCCGACGAAACGCCGCAACTTGTTGCGCGACTTTTCGACGATCCAGCTCCGTTCGAATATCCGGGCGGCGAATCGTTTGCGTGTTTTACCGCAAGGGTCCTGAAGGCACTAGACCAGTTGCTTATGACGCATAAGAGCGGAGAAGTCGTTTTGGTGGCTCACGGTGGTGTTTGCCGCGCCATCATAGGCGGCGCGTTAGGAATATCAGCAAAGAATTGGTTGCGACTGGCACAGGATTATAGCTGTCTGAATGTGATTGACTGGTATGATGGCAATCCGATACTGCAACTTCTTAATTTCGGATATGGTGGCGTGTGCCCAAATAAGCCTTTGAGGTGAACAGCTATGAATAAGCGTCTTAAAGTGATTTCAATCATCTCCCTGTCTGTGTTTGGAAGTCTGACTATTTGGCTGACAACGCATTGGCTGGTGCGCGGTCAGTCACGACAGAATACTCGCTCCTACTTGCCGCAGCCCTACGCAGGAGTTAATGAGAAAGCTGGTGCCATAAAGGGCGCGGATGAGAGAGCGATTCGTGAGCTGGCTGACGCTGTATTGCTGTTGACCGTCGGTGATAGGGTGCCAAGCGTATTTGTGAGCCCGTATAAGGAACGGCTCATACGCGCTGAGTTAAATTACAGGAGAGGACAAAGGGAAGGGATTCCGGAGGCCAATACCGTTCGCGTTATCGACGAACTTGTACGGGAGCTTAGCGCCCCTGAATACGCAAAAACGGATGAAGACCAGGTGCATGATACTCGTTTAGCCATCTCCAGCCTGATGCCGCATTTCATTGTTCAGCAACCTCTCGGGTCGGGAGAAGAGTCATCGAATGGGCCTCCGTATACAGTTGATCCTACTATGTCGCCGCTCGAGGCAGTGTACGTCACGCGTTTTCTGATCATGCAGAAGGAGACCAATGAGTCATCCCTCATAACCCCTACAGAGCGGGCCGAGCTGAGAGCCACGATCAAGAAGCTCACAGATTCAGGATTCCAGCTGACGTGGCGGGAGCGTAATGCGGTGATGGCAGCTTTGATCGGGCAAAAGTTGCATACTGAGACGCCTCAATTGATTGTGGAAGAATTAGCGGCGCGGGCGCGCCAACAGACAGCCGAGCAAACGACGAACCAGACCAGGGTCTTCCTGTCGGCTGGACCTTCCTCATCGAGATACAAGGAAATGCAAGAAGTGTTTCATCGAGCGTACACAATGAAGGTGAGCGATGCAGTTGTTCTAACCAACAGATCCTTCGAGCTTCTCGGCATTGAAGACTAGAGGACGTGTTCCAGCTAAGTCACAACGTCTGGGTGTTAAGCGAATCAATAAAAGAAGTAACCACTGGAGCAGATCCTCCGTCGTTCAAATAATCTTGACCCTCACCGTTCTGCAAGTGTTAGTCCTTGTGCTGTCAGTGGCCAGTCTGGCGTAAGAGTCTCAACCGCAACGGACGCTATCTGGCGTCGTTCTCTCGCAACAAAACGAGCTTGTACCGGGCGTGACTGTCATTGTTAATTCCGCGTCGGGCGAACGGCGCGCCCTTATTGATCGGGAAGGCGGCTTCAGCTTGAGTATTCCGTCTATCACCCAAAAATGTAGCCGGGCAATCAGAAGTTCAGCAACGTTTGTCACACATCGTTTCCGATTGACTAACGATTTAGTATTGTGAGCCCTGAGTGATGAGGGACCTCCAAGGATTGTGCCATTGCAATTTCCCAATGATTTTAACGAAAATGATTAGCACAACGGCGTAAACTCCGTTGCGGAAATTTGGATTCAAACGATGTGTGTTTGTAAGTTATTGAAGGGATTGGTGCCGAGGGCGGGAGTCGAACCCACACGACCTTACGGTCAACGGATTTTAAGTCCCTTGCAATCGGCATTACCTAGTCTTACGAAACGATACGAACCAGTATTTACGGGTCTAGCGGTCGTCAAGGTAGCGCTTCGTCTGGTTACGTATCAACACGTACCGCCACCATCTTAGCCCCATCTTTTACTTCTCTCATAGTACTGCGGGCTATCAAGACGCTCACGATAAGCTTCATTAGTCGGGCAACGAATCGCTTCCTTTTGTCTGGGTCCGACACTTCCCACCTTGTCATGGATAGTAACACTCGTTACAATCCAGTCAGCGTTACTGAATCGTTATGAAACCAAAGACCAAACCATTGGTGCAGAATTGGATTCTGCTGATACATCAGCTACCGCCCAGGCCTACGAACTTGCGCGTGAGGATTTGGCGTAAGTTGCAGAAGCTTGGCGCGGTGGCAATCAAGAATTCTGTCTACATTTTGCCAGCGAGTGAAAAATCGCATGAAGACTTTCAGTGGTTGAAACAGGAGATCGAGTCGGCGGGCGGGGAGGCGGCAGTTTTCGCGGGTTCCGTTGAAGGCGCAACAGACGACGAGATCATTGCTGCGTTTCGTAAGGCGCGTGATGAGGAGTTCGCAACTGTCTCTGCGGAATTCGACGGATTGACGGGAGCAATTCGGGAACAGTCTCGTGGTAAGCACCTGTCTGCCGGGCGTCTGTCTGCTCATGAATCTGAGATCGACAAACTGCACGCCGAGCTTGAGCGCATTGCTGGCAACGATTTCTTTGATGCGGCAGGTCGAGCTAGCGCATTCAGTGCGTTTGAAAGGTGCCAGAAAGCTATCCGTGCTGCTCAAGGTCCCACCGGGAAAGCTGTTCGGTCACAAGCCAAGCACGGAACTCTTGACGTTGCAAAGTATCAGGGTCAGCGCTGGGTCACGCGCCACAATCTGCACATCGACAGGCTGGCCTCTGCCTGGTTGATCAAACAGTTCATTGACAAGCGTCCACGCTTCTATTTCGTGGCTAACGGAGAAACGGTCGAAGGAGCGATTCCTTTCGATATGTTTGGAGCCGAGTTCACTCACCACGGAGAAGATTGCACGTTCGAGACGATACTGAAGCAATTCGGTTTGGCGGAGAGCAAAGGTTTGCGCGAGATCGCCGAGATCGTCCACGACATCGATTTGAAAGACGACAAGTTTCACCGGCTGGAGGCCGCAGGGCTAAATGCAATCATTGAGGGCTTGAGCAAAGTACTGAGGGATGACCGCAAGCTGCTGCAACAAACCGGCATTGTCTTTGATGGGCTTTATGCATTGCTGAGTAAGGAGTACCAGAAAAAGACGTCCTCGACGGCGCGTAAAAGCAAGCGCTCCAAAGCGAAATGATCGAGCAAATCCAACAAGCGGACGAAGGTGCCAAGGTGCACCGGGACACTAAGCGAGAGCAAGTAGCTATCGGCGATGGCGATCAGATGCCTTCATGGAGAGAAGTATTCCTCTACTTTCTGATGCTCGGTTTCGTCAATATCGGCGGACCGGTTGCGCAGATCACGATGATGTACAACCACATGGTAGAGCGTCGTCACTGGCTCTCGAAAGACCGATTCGTGAAGATCATGGCGTTCTGTCACATGCTTCCAGGTCCCGAAGCGCTGCAGTTGGCCATCTATGTTGGTTACTTGAAACGCAAACTTGTGGGCGGCGTTCTCGCGGGCCTTACCTTCATTCTGCCTGGCGCGGTACTCATGATCGCGCTGAGTTGGTTGTACGTTCGGTACGGCAGCCTCCCGCAAGTGAACAATGTTCTCTACGTTTTGAAGCCTGCCGTACTCGGCATTATTGGCGCGGGGATTCTCAAACTTGGTCGAGCATCGATTCGAAACGTTCTGCTCGCGACATTGCTGATCGGCGCATTTGTAGGGATGCGGTTTGTCGGCATCAACTTTCTGTTGATCCTTATTTTGGCTGGTTTCTTTAATTTGTTGATCGTCCAAGGTTGGCCAACCATCTGGCGATCGCGAGCGAGACTGCCAACCTTCATTGGTGGCATGTTCGTTCTTCCGCTTGCTGAATCTCGCTGGTTTCAGATGGCGTGGTTGTTCTTCAAGACCGGGCTGTTCAGTTTCGGAGGCGCTTACGCATCAATCGTCTTTCTGGAACGCGGGGCGGTGGAGCAACATCACTGGTTAACGAGCAGCCAGTTGCTTGACGGCGTAGCGCTGAGCGTGGCGACGCCTGGGCCGTTCATGCTGTTCACGACCTTCGCCGGGTATCTCGCAGGCGGACTAGCGGGAGCGATCATTGCGACCTTTTTCGTCTTTCTGCCTTCGTTTGTGTTTGTCCTGGCGGGCGCTCCATATATCGAGAGGGTACGCGACAATCGGTGGCTGCAGGCATTCCTCGCAGGAGCGAGCGCCGGTGTAGTTGGCGTAATCATCGTAGTATCCCTCGACCTGATTCCTTCGGCCCTGATTGATCTACCCACCACCGTAATAGCACTAACGGCTTTCTTGCTCATTGTTGTGTTGAGGCTTGACGTGGCGAAAGTGGCTATCGGAGCCATGGCGGGCGGGAGCGTTTATGCGGCAGTGCGCGCACTTTCATAAAGATCTCAAGGAGCGATGAAGATGGCGAATGGCAAACGGGTCTTACTGATCAGCAACTCAACCCTGTATGGCAGTGGTTACCTCGATCACGCAGAAGATGAAATACGCGACTTTCTAGGTCAGATCGCGAAGGTTCTTTTCGTTCCATTCGCTTTATTTGATCGCGACGCGTATGCCTCAACGGCGCGAGAACGCTTTCAGAAGATGGGTTACGGTTTGGAATCAATCCACACAGCCACTGATGCCCAACAAGCAGTCAATGACGCCGAGGCGATCTTCATCGGCGGCGGGAACACGTTTCGACTCTTGAAGGCGCTGTACGATTCGGATGTTTTGCAGTTGATTCAGCACAGAGTAGTGGAAGGCATGCCATACCTCGGATCGAGCGCTAGCTCAAATGTGGCCGGTCCAACTATCAAGACTACAAAGGATATGCCGATCGTTCAGCCGCCATCGTTCGCTGCTCTGGGCTTGGTTCCTTTTCAAATCAGTCCACACTTTCTCGATTCTGATCCAACCTCAAAACACATGGGCGAGAAGCAGGAAGAGCGGATTCTTCAGTTCCTCGAAGAGAACGACACACCCGTAGCTGGCCTTCGGGAAGGCGTGATGGTTCGGGTTGAAAACGGTTCGCACACTCTGAAGGGGTCTTCGGGCGCCCGAATATTCCGCAAAGGACAAGGGCCTGTTGAAACGACGCCTGGAGAGACACTTGATCATCTATTCGTCTGAAGAGCGGACTCGATGAAACCTGACGGAACATTGTTGCTAACTGGCCGTGACGTTGCGGCGCTGCTTTCAATCGAAGAATGCATGGTTGCAGTTGAGCACGCCTTCAAACTGTATGGGGAAGGCAAGACACAACCGCCCGGCATTCTGGGCGTTCACGCTCGAGACGGAGGCTTTCATATTAAAGCCGGGCTGCTCGAACTGGATCGTTCGTACTTTGCGGCGAAGGTCAACGCGAATTTCCCGGACAATGGAAAACGATATGGTTTGCCTACGATTCAAGGCGTGGTCGTTCTGTGCGACGCGGAGAATGGTTACCCGCTGGCGCTGATAGACTCAATCGAGATCACGATTCAACGGACCGGAGCTGCGACAGGTGTAGCAGCCAAACACCTGGCTCGACCGGATTCTAAGGCCGTAACGATTTGTGGCTGCGGTAACCAGGGACGCATATCGCTTCGGGCGCTTACCAGAGTTCTTTCGCTCGGAAAGGTGTGGGCTTACGACCGCGATCAGTCACAGGCTCAGCATTTCGCCCGTGAGCTTGGTAAAGAGTTAGGAATGGACATAGAGGTTGTTGCCGATCTTGAAACAGCCGTTCGCCAAAGCGACGTTTGCGTTACCTGTACTCCCTCGAAGCAACCGTTCTTAAAGGCAGACTTTATTGGGCCTGGCACTTTCATCGCAGCAGTTGGGGCGGACAATCCTGAGAAGCAGGAATTGGAACTGGCGCTTCTTGGTAGGAATAAGCTCGTCGTTGACGTGCTGGAGCAAGGCGCGACGATCGGCGAGCTTCACCACGCGCTCGACGCCCGCGTTATCACACGCGATGACGTGTACGGTGAACTGGGTGATGTGATAGCTGGAATCAAACCAGGGCGAATATCGTCCGACGAGATCATAATTTTCGATTCAACCGGAATGGCTTTACAGGATGTTGTAACGGCCGCCGCGGTGTACGAGAAGGCCTTAACGAAAGGAACAGGGACACTGATCGATTTCGGCCAGTAGTCCGAGTGCGCGATGAAGCGGGTTACACGACAAAGAATCCAGGTGAACCGGACCGCGACATGTTGGCTCATCCAGCGCTTTCTGGATTCCGAGGCAGAGTTTCTCTTCGTGCCACCGGAAGAAGTAGCTAAAGTACAGGAGGCACATAGCGCAATAGGTTTTGACGCGCCTGAAGCTACCTACCCCCACAAAAATGCTGAAGGGTTTTGCTCGTTTGCAGCAATTGTGTATGAGCGATTTCCGAATGATCCTGGGCTGGTGGAAATGGCGCGCATCGTTCAGGCAGCAGACTTCAACGACCAACTGGACAATCATCCGGCAGCACGCGGCTTGCAGTTGATCAGCCGTGGCTTTCCGCTTGTGACCAGCAACGATGACGAAACTGCTGACCGAGCGGCGTTCGTTTACGACGCGCTGTACGCGAGCATTAATCAAGCTCAAACTAAGCCTTGAAGATAACTGAGGGAACATGCTTTGTAACGAGGGAAGAGGGAGGAATCACAATGCAGAGAAATAGAGCCGGAGTCCGGCAGCAAATCGGTCACTTGTTTCCGATTGGTGGTACTGGGCGAATCGCGTTGGGTGCGATGGCGTTCATAGCGTCTGCCGCATTTGCGCTGGTTGTGTCGTCTGCGGCGATACGCGACGGCGGACAATCAAATACAAATCAACAAACGGCTGCGTCAGATTGGCAGGCGGTTGCGCAAGCGCTTGGAAAGGCCGGATCGATGCAGCCTGGTGATGTCTACAAAGTGAGTTTGCCTAGAAGCGATCTGAAGCTGACCGTGAACGGGGTAGAACTCAAACCAGCCCTTGCGCTCGGTTCGTGGATAGCGTTCAAGAAAACAGGCGCGATGACGATGGTGATGGGTGATCTCGTCCTGACTGAAGATGAAGTGACACCGGTCCTAACTAAACTTCAGGAAGGCGGCGTCGAAGAGACCGCACTGCATAATCACGTTCTTCACGAATCGCCACGCGTGATGTACATGCACATCCACGCGATGGGTGACGCAGTGAAGATTGCCCAGGCGATTCACGACGCGCTCGCATTGAGTAAAACTCCTTTTGCGGCTTCGGCGCCCGGTAGCAATCCCGCTCCCGACTTGGGCATTGACACCAAGCAACTCGATCAGACTCTGGCGCAAAGCGGCAAATTGAATGGCGTGGTTTACCAGTTCAGCATTGCGCGAGCTGAAAAGATGATGGACAACGGCATGGAAGTTCCCTCTTCGATGGGATTGGCAACCGCAATTAACTTTCAGCCGACAGGATCAGGCAAAGCGGCAATCACGGGTGACTTTGTGCTTGTTGGGAGTGAAGTTAATCCAGTAATTAAGGCGTTACGAGATAACGGCATCGAGGTGACGGCGCTGCACAGCCACATGCTTAGTGAATCACCTCGTCTCTTCTTCATGCACTTCTGGGCCAACGATGATGCCCAGAAACTTGCGCACGGGCTTCGTGCTGCGCTCGACAAGATGAACGTCGTGAAAGCTCATTAGGATTAGTATTGGGAGGTCAACGGCGATGCAGTTTTGGTTATCAGACCAGACCCGGCTAATAGCGTTGGTCGCGCTATGTGGCTTCCTATGGTCACTGGAATCCATCGTTCCGCTTTACCGATATCAGAACAGTAGGGTGCGACATGCGTTACCGAATGTCGCACTCACGCTGATATTGGTTTTGACTAATCTGGCGCTGTCATTTTCATCAGCTTATCTGGCAGGCTTCACCGTTCGTAATGGCGTAGGGTTATTTCCTCTTTTGGGTCTCTCGAAATGGACTCAGCTAGTTTTGGGTGTTGTAGCATTGGACCTGTTCGCTTATTTCGCGCATGTCCTGCTTCATAAATCGTGGCTGGGTTGGCAGTTTCATCGCGTGCATCATTCCGAAAATGCTGTTGACGTAACAACTGCTTTCCGTCAGCATCCCGGCGAAACCGTTTGGCGAATGCTGTGGCAGTTATCCGCAGTCGTTGTCTTTGGTATCCCGCTCTGGGTCGTCGTCATTTATCTAATCCTGTCTGCGCTAAACGCTCAGATGGAGCACGCGAACATCAGGCTAAACACGAGTCTTGACCGGGTGTTGCGTGTAATGATTGTTACGCCTCATATGCACAAGGTTCATCATTCGCGCGATCAAAAAGAAACCGACTCGAACTATTCAAACATCTTTTCTTTTTGGGACAGACTCTTCGGCACCTACACGGCAGAAATAGATTTCCAGAGACTCCGCTATGGACTCGACGGTTTTGACGCCAGGGAGAGGCAGACGCTGCGGGGACTATTGAAGATGCCCTTTGTGAACTACACGCGCGTGTCTGATGGGTGAGGAGGTGCTTGATGAAATCTCTTGCGATCATTGGCGCGGTTATTCTGACAATTCTAGTCGCAGTTTTGGCGGCCACTTGTACCAGTAAAGCGCCATCGTCAAATCTAGCGGCTAGCCCTTCTATTCCGTCATCGGGCGATTCCTCAGCAAGTGTCCCGTCGTCTGCAACGTCAGGCAATCTTCCTCTTCGCACTCTCAAGGATGTCCCGTTGAGCGGTGGCGCGACGCGCTTCGACTATCAAAGCTTCGATCCAAGCACCGGCCGACTCTACATTGCACATCTTGGCGACGGCGCTCTCACGATCTTTGACGCAAACAAAGAGACAGTGATCGGCGATGTGAAGAATCTGCCGCGCGTTCACGGCGTGATTGCTGTTCCGGAGCTTCACCGTATTTATGCATCTGCTACAGGCACGAACGAATTGGCAGTTATCGACGATGGCACCTTGCAGGTCGTCGCGCGTGTGACTGCCGGAGACTATCCTGATGGAATCGCATACGCGACAAAGGCAAAGAAGCTCTATGTTTCCGATTTGCATGGCAAGACGGACACCGTGATCGATGCGAATATTAATCAACGACTGACGACAATTGCGTTAGGCGGAGGGGCGGGCAATACGCAGTATGATTCAGTTTCGGAACACATCTTTGTCACGGTGCACGGTCAAAATCAGCTCGCAGAAATTGATCCAACCAAAGACCTGGTAGTCGCGCGGTATGCAATAGCCGGTTGCAGTGAACCTCACGGCCTATTGATCGACAGCGAACATCGGCTGGCATTTGTTGCCTGTGAGGAGAATGCGAAACTAGTAGTCTTTGATCTTGAAGCGAAGAAAATGACGGCTATTCATTCTGTTGGGGCTGACCCGGACGTGCTTGCATTTGATAAGGGCTTTGGTCGGCTCTACGTTTCTGCCGAGAGCGGAATCATTACGATCTTCGATGAGCATGGCCGCGCCTTAGAGAAGGTTGGTGAAGGACTCTTTGCGCCGAATGCTCACAGTGTTGCTGTTGACAGCAATACTCATCGTGTCTACTTCCCATTGCAAAATGTTGGAGGCAAGCCAGTCCTCAGAATCGCCGTTCCCTCTGATAAGCAGCTATGACGATGGTACGGAGGCGTTTCGATGACGGATTCGAACGCTTCAGGGCGCGTCTGATTGTTGCGTTCATCATTGCTCTTTTTGGGCTCGTCGCTCACGCGCAGGATCTCTCAACGAGTGATAACACGCCGCAATCCACACCAGCGCCGACCAGTCAGTCACAGTTACAGAACACGGGCACGAGACGAATTCAGGCGGTTCGTGTCTCAGATGCCATCAAGATAGACGGCCTGCTTGATGAGTCTTCGTGGTCGCTTGCCCAACCAGCGACTGAGTTCCTTCAGGAGCGGCCCAGCGAAGGTGCGCCCGCTACTGAGCGCACGGAAGTGCGCGTGCTTTTTGACGACAAGAACATCTACTTCGGCGTCCGTGCGTTTGATTCAGAGGCCTCTCACATCAACGCTCGCGACCTGGTGCGTGATTCAAGCTTCCCGAACGACGATCGTATAGAAATTCTGCTTGACACTTATCATGACCGGCGTAACGGTTTTCGCTTTGCGGTTAATCCACTAGGTACACAGCAGGACGCACTGATAACGGACGAAGGTCGCGACATAAACGTGTCCTGGGATGGATCGTGGGTTTCTGAAGGACGCATCGACGCCAAAGGATTTACGGTTGAGATTGCCATACCGCTGACTACCCTTCGTTTCACTGAGGGTATCGAATCATGGGGACTCAACATCTCGCGCATCATTCGCCGTAAGAACGAAGAGAATCTATGGACTAGTTGGCAGCGTTCGTTTGGTCTCGAACGAGTTTCCCAGGCAGGCGAGCTTAGCGGGTTCAAGGAGATTCGCCGCCCTCGACTTCGTGAAATCAAGCCTTACGCTTCGGGTGAGTGGCGTGAGGGCGTGCCGTTGATCGGCAAAAGCGGACTCGATGCGGGCGTGCGCGCTCATGCCGGAATCGAGGTAGCAAAACTCGGCATCACTCCCTCGCTGACCGCTGAGTTCACCGTGAATCCCGACTTTGGTCAGGCCGAAGTTGACGATCAGATCGTCAATCTCTCGCGCTTCTCCGTTTTCTTCCCTGAGAAGCGCGACTTCTTTCTGGAGAACTCAGGAATCTTTCTGTTTGGGAACCAGGGAGAAAATCAAGCCTTCTTCACGCGACGTATTGGACTGACAGACCGAGGCCAGCCGGTGCCGATCGATTACGGCGTGAAAGTCACCGGCAAAGTTGGTCCCTACAACATCGGATTTCTACAGGTGCAAACGCGCAAGCTGGGCGAGGCCTCTACCGGTCTCGGAATTCCGCGTCAGCAGGTCTCTGTGCTTCGCGTGAAGCGTGACATTCTCAAGCGTTCCTATGTTGGCGCGATTTTGGTAAACCGCCAAGGCGCCACTGCCGTAGGCGCTGGCGATTACAATCGTGTGGGTGGGGCGGATGCCGAGTTCAACATAACAGACCACTACAAAGTGAAGGCCTTCTGGATGGGCTCGGCAAGTCCGGGCGTGCGTTCAAGCGCCGGGTCATCTCGCCTTGAATCGATCTTTGAGAATGATCTTTACCGGTTCATCACCGTTTATGAAGATGTCGGTGCAAAGTTCAATCCTGAAGTCGGCTTCATCGAACGCAACGCCATTCATCAATACTTTGGCCAATTTGCTTACAAACCGAGGCCGAAGTTTATTCCGCACGTGCAGCAGATGGAGTTTGAGACGCAGATCGAATACTACACGGATCGCGCTGGCAAGCTAGCCACTCGGCAGACAGAACTCTCCTGGGACACGGTATTCAAGGACTCAGCAGAAGTTTTCTTCCGGCCAATCGAAGCTGTGAACGATGTCCTGACTGAACCATTTCAGATTCGACCCGGAATCGTCATTCCGGTTGGCACTTACCGCTTCAACCGCCCACAATTGTCATTCACGAGCGACCTCAGCAAGCCTATCGTGTTCCGCGTGCGTGAGAAATGGGGAGATTTCTATTCCGGCAAACGGTATGAAACTTCAGGCGGAATCACTTGGAGGCCAAACTCACATCTACTCGTTGATCTCTCAGAGAGCTACAACAGAGTGCGTTTGCAGGAAGGAAACTTTTCGACCGGTCTCTTTGCCGGAAGATTGAACTACAATTTTTCTCGCAAGCTGCTCACGTCAGGGCTAATCCAACTGAACTCTGCGGCCCGGCTCTCAGTCATCAACGTGCGGCTTCGTTACATCTATCGGCCAAACAGCGATTTCTTCATCATCTACAATCAGAGCACCGGAGCGGGCCTTGAACGGCCTTCATATAGTCTTCAGATCAAGCTAACTCGCGATTTCACTTTTTAGGCGAAGAGATCATATCGTCTAGTGCTCAGTAACGGCTACGTGACCACACGTCGATTGTGGTAAGAATACATTCATAAGGAGCTTACAAATGAAAATCATTCGAATTACGGCAATCTTCATAGCGCTGGTGGCGATCGGCGGCACGCTGACGACTACAACTATAAACACGGTAAGTTCAAAAGCGGCGCTCAACTCGTTTCAAGACAGAGACCCGATAAAGCCGCTGCAGCATGTGGTCGCCTCGAAGACAGCCAAGTTCGAAGCAGTGGATAAGGACGATGCCGCTTACAAGAACGCGCCGGATGCACATGACTTGGCGGGCGCACAAAAGCTAGTTGGCAAGGAAGGATCGTTCAGAGGCACCGTCAGCAGATTCTTTGAGGAACGTGACGGAGACTTGATCGTCTTCGACTTTGATCCCAATTATCGCACGGCGCTTACAGCCCTTTTGAGGAATGCCGACTTTCCGAAATTTCCGGACGTAAAGATGCTCGACGGCAAGGAGATTGTTGTTTCGGGTAAGTTCGTTGACTATCACGGCAAGGCTCAAATTGAACTGAGTGATCCGAAGCAGATCAAAATTGTGAAATAGTCGCACCGTCAGCAATGCGATCTTCGAGCGGGTCAAGATCCTTGACTTAATAAGCGAAACCTGAACGGGCAAGGGAGATTCTCAAGAGTGCGATCTTTATCAAGTAACCTCGGTCTAGCAATAATTGTTCTTTCGCTACTCTTCGTTCCGTTATCCGTGCTAGCTCAAGATTCGGCGACTACGGGTACTCTATTAGGCACCGTCCGCGACGCGGCGGGAGCAGGTATTCCGGGTGCCACGATCGCGCTGCGCAATCTCACCACCAATCAAACCAGAAACGTCACAAGCGAAGCGGATGGCAGCTATCGCGCTACTGCACTGGCTGTAGGCGACTATGAAGTGAAAGCACAAGCGAGCGGTTTTGCGCCATATTTCAATCCCAAGGTGACGCTCGCACTGGGTCGCTCCACAACACTCGACATCTCACTGCCTGCTGGAGGCGTAAATGCCCAAGTGACGGTCACAGATACTCCGCCTGCCCTCGATGCCACACAGACCGCCGTTACCACGTCGATTGATCCCGAACGCATTGAAGAGTTGCCCGTCAACAGCCGCAACTATTTGGAGTTTACATTGCTGGCACCGGGCGTTGCGCCATCAAACCAACAAAATGGCAGCGGCAGCAAGGCAGGATCCGGTTCGCCACTTGCCGACAGCGGATTCACCTTCGGAGGTTTGCGTCCTCGTAGCAACTCGATCTCGATTGATGGGTTAGACAACACCGATGAGACAACTGGAGCGGCTCGTGTGGCACTGTCGCCGGAAATAGTGCGTGAGTTCCAAATTGTAAACAACGGGCTGTCGGCGGAGTTTGGAGGCGCAGCCGGTGGGGCGATAAACGTCGTCACCAGGGTAGGGCAGAATGAATTCCACGGCGACGCTTTCACCTTCTTCCAAAACGAGTGGTTCAATGCTCGTGAGCCTTTCTCTGATCCGCCTCCAGCCAGCCGCTTGCGCTTCCGCCGCTTGCAACCCGGAGTCGCACTTGGGGGTCCTCTGAAACGCGATAAGGTCTTCTTCTACGCTGCGGCTGAACAAGAGCACCTCTCCGCTGAAGATGAATCTGAAATAGATCGAAACGCGCGCACTCGCATCAACTCACTGCTTGCTTCAGGTTTTGCGCCCGGGCTTTCAGTACGGTCACTAACAGCAGGACGATTTCGAATTGGCACGGACGAGACGGAGGCGGCGGCAAAGATCACCTACATCGCATCTGAGCGTCACACCTTGAATTTTCGTTTCGCATTCACGAATCTGCGTGAGCGTGGCGATGCTTTTAACACGGATGTTCTCAGCGACAAATCGGCACGCGGTAGCGCTTATACAAAGGACTATCAATTCACCGGCTCGGCTATCTCGGTTTTATCATCGAAGTTGATCAATGACTTCCGATTCCAAGCGAGCGCACGTCGGGCGGTGACGCAAGCAGGAGACACCCTTGGCCCAGGGGTCGAGATAGCTGGTTTAGGCCGTTTTGGCCTACCTTATGATTCAGATTCCACGCGTCGCGAACTACGCTACCAAGTCGTCAATAACCTTTCTCTGTCACACTCTCAAAGCGAATGGAAAGGCGGAGTGACTGTCAATCATGTTTCACTGAACAGTGAGTTACGCGATGGCTTCGGCGCTCTGTATACCTTTCGCACTTTGGACGACTTTGCTGCCGGCCGCCCTGCAATATGGCGTCAAGCCTTTGGCTCACCGGCAACGCAATTTGGAGTGACCAGTTTCGAGTCGTTCCTTCAGAACCAATGGCGCGCTACGCCACAACTAACTTTGAACCTTGGTGGCCGGTACGATGTGGAGCGCCTACCGTCATCTTTTCCAACGGACAAGAACAACTTTAGCCCGCGACTCGGCCTAGCCTGGAGTCCTTCGAAGGAATGGGTGGTGCGCGCCGGCCTCGGGCTTTACTATGACCGGCTACCACTCGTCTTTCTCAACCGCGCGATCCAAAAGAACGGTGTGCAGGCGTTTGAACAGGTTGCTACCGATACAGACGCAGCCACTGTGTTCGCGGCAACCGGAGGTGGTCGCGCTCTTGTTCCGTTTCCCGGAGTTGCGCGGTCTATCTTTCGTGCCGACCCGCAATTCGTCACGCCTTACAGCGCGCAGGCGAATGTTGGTGTCGAGCATCTGCTAACCAAAGACATTACGGTCCGCGCCGACTATCTCTTCACGCGCGGCATTCATCTCCCGCGCACACACAACATCAATCTTCTTCCGCCTGTTACGCTGACTACAGCGAATGCAGCGGCGCTTGGCTTTTCCAATCCAACCCCGCAACAACTTGGTCGTCCTGTCTTTGGACTGGGGAGAGTCGATCCGCGTTTCTACGCGATCTATCAGCTCGAAAATTTCGCAAGTTCCACCTACAACGGCCTGACGCTGGCGCTCAACAAACGTATGAGTAATGAGTTTGAGCTGCTTGCTTCGTACACACTATCCAAGACAAGAGACGACGCATCCGACTTCGACGAGCAGCCACAGAATCCTTTCGACTTGCGATCAGAACGCGCCCTTTCACGGCAGGACGTCAGGCACCGATTTGTGCTCAACGGGCTATTTGATCTTCCATTTGGTGACGAAGAGGAGAAGGGAGCGGGAAGCGAACGCGACATCCTCATCGGCAAGATACTCGGCCACGTCGAGATCGCTCCAATCGTAACGTTCAGCGCGGGAAGACCCGTCAATGCAGTGACAGGGGCAGACGAGGTGCACAACCGCGCCTTTCCCCTTGCCTCGCGTCCGTTGGGTTTTGCACGAAATGCTTTGCGCACACCGCGCTTTATGAACTTTGATCTTCGTGTGCTCAAATACTTTCCGTTTGGCGAACGGCGAATCTGGACTTGGTGGTAGAAGCCTTTAATGTCTTCAATCATCCAAATGTTCTAAGTCTTAACTCGTTCTTTGGTTCAGGTCTGACCCCGCTATCGTCGTTCCGCGTGCCGACATCCTTTGCCGCTCCCCGGCAAGTTCGCTTCTCGATTGATTTCGAGTTTTAGAAGACCAGTGGTCGGATAGGAATTCACTGCGATCGTAAGTTATGAAATACTAAGGGGTGAAGTAAATGGAAATAAATCTGGGAATGAGATCCAGTAACATAGGGCACTTCGCGATACTTGTAGTTATCTTCTTGGCCGGCATCTCCACTGCGCTGGGGCAAACGCCGGCAAATACGCCACAGCCTTCGCCTACACCATCGCTTGAACGAAAGTTCTTGAAGAACATTCTCTGGGACCAGCGCGCGATCTGGACATCCCCGCTTCACCTTGAAAAGAAGGATGCGAACTGGTTCGTGCCCCTCGGTCTCACGACAGCAACGCTCATTGCCACGGACCGACGCACAGCAGACGCACTCGATAATAAACGCGCACAGTTGAATGTGAGTCATAACGTAAGTTATCTAGGGTCTGGGTACGGAGCCGGCAGTATTGTGGGAGCTTTCTATCTGGTGGGGAAGGCGACACACAACGCACGCGCTCGCGAAACAGGATTGCTCGGAGGCGAAGCGCTTATTGACAGCGGAATTGTCGCAGCAGTGCTCAAGCATGCCACGCAACGGACGCGCCCGCGTGGGGGCCAAGAGCGCGGTGATTTCTTCGATGGAGGACTGTCTTTCCCGTCAGGGCATTCAATTGCGGCGTGGTCTCTAGCGACTGTCGTAGCGAACGAATACCGCGATAATCGATTTGTAGAGATTAGCGCTTATGGGCTGGCTGCCGCGGTGAGTGTGTCGCGCTACACCGGCCGCAACCACTTTCTATCCGACGTGTTGGTCGGGAGCGCCATCGGTTACGGCATCGGACGTTACGTCTATCGCGCGCATCACGATCCGGCTTTAGACTCGAGTAGCCAGCAGACGCCGCACCCCCACTCAAAGGTATTGCCACTAATTATTCCGAGTTATGGGCGCGCTGCGCGCAACTATGGAGTCGCCCTGGTATGGAGTTTCTAATCGAGCCTTTTTCGAAGTGATGGGCACGTCCATCGTACGGTGAGGTTTGGGTGGAGGGCGGAAGCTTACTAGGATAAGAACTTATCAGGATGGCATAGGGTGGCGTCAGCCGGTCATGTCACACCGGTAAACTAAGAAAGTTCTCTTGCGCGTGCACGGCTTCATTATTTGGTGAAAGTTAAGCGTGCACGCCGAGTTCAAAGGGATGAGCGGCGATGGGGCTACTGTAAACTTGTAAGCGACGCCATTTTCCTCAACGATTAGGGCAGAAATTAGCCGCGCAACGGAGTTAACTCCGTTGCGCGTTTCCAGGATCAAACTATGAGTAGCTGTAAGTTATTGGAAAGATTGGTGCCGAGGGTGGGAGTCGAACCCACACGACCTTACGGTCAACGGATTTTAAGTCCGTAGCGTCTGCCATTCCGCCACCCCGGCATGCTCATCAAAATAGCATGCCTTATTGCAGCCGACAAAATTTGTGCGAGCGCCACTTTGAGAACCAATGTGATCGTCACCTTTCGTCGCCACGAAGGCTGCAACTCTAATTTCGACTCAGATTCTAAAGGCCAGAAGCATCTCTTTTTCTTTAGAAGACACTACTCGAGATAGGGAAAGTCGCAAGTTGGGAAGGTGGGCTTGCCCCCGCTCAAGGTAAACAGGCATCAATTCAGGAGGAAGCATTCAAGCATAAAACACTTTGCAAATGTGCTGAGATAGCATGCTCATCTGAAGGTTGAGTGGCTTTGTTACTTGAGCGGGGGCAACCCGACCTTGCAATTTGCTGAGGTTGAGTGGCTGTTACTGGTTCTGGATCAAATAGATTAGGTTAATCTTCGAAGCGTAAGCACGTATATTCGATTCGGCGACGTTGCCATACCGAACTAATACGGCGCGCCGTGTCTTCAAACCGCGAAGGCGAGGTTACAAAAAGAGAAAATGCCACCACTACATCCTGAAGGCACACGGCTATAATACGGCCAACGGGCTCTCGAACGATGTTTCAGTGATTGATATTGAAAGTGATAAGGTTGTGGCGACCTTTAAAGCGAGTGATGGTCCATGGGGAAATGGAATTAAACCGTGACGGCAAACACGGTATGTTTTCACGCAAGACCGGATACTATTTGGCGCCAGGATTGGAAGTGGACTCAAACTTTCGTTTCAATCAACACTGGAGCGTCAGCGCCGGCTATCTTTTGGCCAGCGCGACTGTGATCAGTTTTCCTTCCAATCCTTTCATCGAGGGTTTATTAATTCGCAGACACCGCGCCATAGCTTTACAATCCAAGTCACCTGCGCAAGTCCCAGACACTATCGGTTGGGGTTACAGGGACTCGCGTGGGTTTCCAGTTTGAAGACGATCAAAACCTGCTTCCTTTGCGAAGTTTTTTCTATCGACTTGTATGTTTCGCGATTCTTCGCCGGGTGGGCCGAAATCTTCATAGCCGGCGAGAATCTTCTGAACTCGCATTATGAGTGGGACGCACGACGCTTGTAACTGTTGGTCCACCAGTACAGGTCCACGTAGGTCTGAAATTGAACTTTGGCAGAGAGAGTTATCATAAGTGATGCGCGTCCGGCGGAGGTCGAATAAATGGGATCACCAATGAGTTTTCAGACACATCGTCTTGGAGTGTTGATGGAGCCGGAAGCCGGCAACTCTTTGGAAGTGGAAGGTGTCCTGAACCCTGCTACAATCCGCGGCCCCGATGGGCAGCTTTATCTCTTCCCGCGACTGGTGGCTCGAAACAATTATTCGCGAATCGGCATCGCGCGCGTCAGCTTCAATGATGACGGAGATCCTCACGGAGTTGAACGCCTAGGTGTCGCTCTGGAACCCGAAGCGGATTATGAAATGAGACCTGACGGTGGGGGCGGATGCGAGGATCCGCGTATAACCTTTGTAGAACCAATGCAGCGTTACGTGATGACTTACACGGCACTGTCGAGTGAGGGTCCGCGGATCGCCCTGGCCATCTCGGAGGACCTTCTTCACTGGGTGCGTCTTGGTCTGGCCGTCTTCCTGCCGCACGATGGGCTGCATTTTAATAATGTTGCCAACAAGGATGGCAGCGTGTTTCCGACAGCGATTGCTGATCTATCCGGACAACCCGCGATGGCCCTTATCCACCGGCCACTCTTTCCCGGCACGCGTCCGGAAGAGACGGTGCACAAGTCAGACTCTCGGTTGGTCGACCCGGAAAAAGAATGCATCTGGATCTCGTACAGCTCTAATACTCTTGAGAGCGGAAAGCCCAATCAGGTTTGTCTCTTTACCTCGCACAACCGGCTGGCTAGTCCTGTGGTTCCGTGGGAAAGGCTAAAGATCGGTGGGGGCACGCCGCCAATCCTGACACGACATGGCTGGATGATCATTTATCACGGCGTTGGTGAAGCAGAGGAACCAAGCCCAAGTGGACGCAAGCTGGTCTACTCCGCCGGTGTAATGGTGCTTTCAGAGGAGCATCCCCGCATTGTTCGCTACAGATCTCCTGAGCCCATCCTGACGCCTGAAACTTCGGAAGAACGCCAGGGGATCGTGGCCAATGTAGTTTTCCCGACAGGTATTGACCGGCGAGACGATCTGGGTTTGCCTGATCGGTTTGATATTTATTATGGAATGGCAGACGACCGGATTGGCGTTGCCCGGTTGGATGTTCCTGAAGTTCTGCCGCCAACATTGCCTGCCGACCATCCCGAAGGAAGGGTGTAGGTCCGATTGGCTTGACTTCACTTTAGGGCTCGCGTTTTTCTTTCAGTTCTGGATGCGGGAGCACACTTTTTACACCTGCACCCGAGCTCCTTGATAATGTCATCAAAATACTCGTCGCCGTAATGGTAGGTGATCTCCTCGCCGCTGCGGATGTTTCTTTTTGACCAGATCCAGATTCTCTGTCCAGAGATAATGGCTTCGGCGTTTGGGATGCAGGAGTGATTGATATAGCGAGCGATATTAGTGCGGGGGCTGCCGTCAATCGTCCATCTTTTGTTTACTCCAAAGAAGTATTTGCCGCGTCTTTTGTCGACTTCTTCATTCGAGATCCGCGGACCTGTGTATTCAATGATGCGAGTGCCTTTTGGAATTGACTGCACGGCGAACATTCCTAAGCCCGATTTGCTGCGCCTTATGACAAATACCTTTTGTTGCGGCATTTTTTGACGTGTTGTGCCCGAAACTCAAAAAGGAGTTCGTTGTCATCGCCCGAAATGACTCAAGGCAAGTTCCTTAATTCTTGTTACGTAGTTCGACCCCTGACAACTGAGCCGGATAAATGCCAAAGTTCTCGACATCGATCTCGTTCCCATGCTTCTTGTCAAAATAAATCCGGGCAGCCGGAATCAGCGTGCCCCGGCCTTTCCCTGTACGATCCAGCATGAGTTCGATGTAAGTAAATGGGTAATCTTCCGAGCGGGTTCCGTACCTCAATTCAAAGATATTCATCCAGCGCTCAAAGAGGACGACGATTCTCCGTCCGCCGTCCGCCGTCGGGATTTCCTGGACAAAGTTCAAGTCGCGACCGAGTTGCGATCCCATTGAAAAGTAGCCGAGCTTTTTTCCGCGCAGCTCTTTTAGGAAAGCATCCTGTCCGCCTTCGGCAAGCACTGCCAGTGCTCGGCCAACGTCGGCCTCCGAGCTATGTCCTTCAATTGTCAGGGTAAACGGACGGGCGGTACCGCCTAACTGACCACCGATGCCGATTACCGTACCGGTGTATTCTTCTTTCGTTTGGGGAGCGCTGATGTTGGCGGGAAAAACTGCGGGTGTCATCGCAACAAACAGAACAATCGCGATCCAAACTAAGATTTTCGCCGGAGCATCGCCTTTAATAGTCAGAGATTTCATTTTAGACCTCCATATCTTGCGCGTTGGTGTTCGATTCTCGAAACGACTGTACGTCCCCATTACAAACGCGGACCGGTTAGTATGCAAGTTGCTGGCGCAATCAGGCAGCATTCGCTGCAGGTTGTGGCAACCCCGATGCCAACCGGTGGGTTGCAACGTCGATCACTCAAGCTGACATAGTTTGCAAGTCAGGAAGGGGCATTCAAGCAGAGAGAATTGGCAAGTCAGGAAGGGGGCAAGCGCAGGTCAACAATGGAGGCGCTCAAGACGCAGCGCGCGCCCCCGCTCAAGATTAATAGCCATTCAATTCACAGTTCCTACTCAACATAAGCAAATCCGCAAGTCAGGAAGGGCGACAAGTTTGGTTGATATGGCTTTCAGAAGAGGAGAGGTGAAGGATTGATTCAGTGAAGCGCTTGATTAATCTTGAGCGGGGGCGCGCGCTGCATCTTGAGTATCACCACAGTTGACCTGCGCTTGCCCCCTTCCCGAGTGCGCCGGGATAAACCGGCAGGTTGTAGTGAATGAAAGAGTCACACGTTAAAGGACTAGCCAACCATAGCGGCCCCGAGTCATGCGTCGAATGGAGCAATCCATCAGGCGAAGCGTTGAC
>DASQPD010000122.1:0-10248 GCA_035644135.1 Pyrinomonadaceae bacterium | reverse complement strand
TGTTGTTTCGCTGACCACGTCATCTTCCCCGGCCGCTGTGGCTACTGCCACTCCGGACGAGTTCGCGGCGACACGAGTAGTGTTCAAAGAGCACTGTTCCAAGTGCCATGGAGACAGCGGGGATGGAGGGCCTGTTACAGTCGATGGAAAGAAGCTGCGCGTTCCCAGTTTCAAGACGGGTCATGCGCTTAAACACACAGACGAAGACTTTGCTGATCAGATCAAGAATGGTGGTGACGGCATGCCGCGCTTCAAAGACAAGTTCACGCCCGAGCAGGTTAATGAGCTGGTGCGTTTTATTCGCAAAGAATTTCAGGGAAAGTAGTGCAGTTTGAAATCTGAGATCTGAAATTTGAGATCTGAAATCTGAGTGGCACCGACACACTTTACGATTCACGATTTACCATTTACCATTCACCCGGAAAGCGCACCCGTAGCTCAGTTGGATAGAGCGTCTGACTTCGAATCAGAAGGTCGCAGGTTCGAGCCCTGCCGGGTGCACCATCCCTTTCTTGTTGCATCCACGTTAAACTCATCGGCTTCCGTTTCCCCGCGAATCCGAATGCGTTAAGAGAGCAGAGAGATCGATGTCTCAAACAGAACGGAACCCGGCCAAGCTCGCACTGATCGGCTTTCGGTACGACGATAACTCTTCATTCATGAAAGGCGCGGCCGATGCGCCATCGCAGATTCGCGCCGCTTTGCGCTCTGAAGCCTGGAATCTCACCAGTGAATCCGGCGTCGATCTCGGCGCCGAGAATACCTTTTTTGATGCCGGCGATATCGAGCCAGTCGCAGGCAATGACATGCCGACGCTTATCGAACAATCGATCCTCACACTGCTGAATGATGGATTAGCGCCCATCTCACTCGGTGGGGACCATTCAATCACCTATCCAATTATCCGCGCGCTGAGCCAGAAATACAGTGACTTGAGCATTCTCCACTTCGACGCTCATCCGGACCTTTACGAAGACTTTCAGGGTAATCGAAACTCTCACGCGTCACCATTTGCCAGGATCATGGAAAAGAAACTGGTAAAGCGCCTGGTCCAGGTTGGCATTCGGACGGTGAACGCGCATCAACAAAAACAGATTGAACGATTTGGAGTGGAAGTGATTCAGACCAGTGAGTGGGAAAAACCGAAAAGGTTGGAATTCGATTCGCCGGTCTACATCTCGTTTGATATGGATGCGCTCGATCCGGCGTTTGCCCCGGGTGTCTCGCACCGCGAACCGGGTGGGCTATCAACGAGACAGGCAATCGATCTGATCCAGGGGATAAGCGGAAAGGTTGTCGGCGCGGACATTGTTGAATTCAACCCGCGCATGGACCCGCTGCACATCACGGGTACAGTCTGCGCGAAACTGTTGAAGGAAATCGCCGCCCTGATGCTTAGGTAAGACGATCCACGAAACTTTTAAGCCCTCGCGGACTCAACGTTCGCGCGACGATCGATGGGAACATAATCCCTGGTTCTGTGCCCCAAATAAATTTGCCGAGGCCGGGCGATCTTTTGCTCCGCATCTTCAAGCAATTCCACCCACTGGGCGAGCCAGCCTGAGGTGCGCGGGATGGCAAACATAACCGGAAACATATCGACGGGAAACCTCATCGCCTGGTAAATGATCCCGGAGTAAAAATCTACGTTCGGGTATAGTTTTCGTTTAACGAAGTACTCGTCTTCCAGCGCAATGCGTTCCAGCTCAAGTGCGATATCCAGCATCGGATCTTTGCCGGTAACTTCAAAAACCTCATCGGCTACCTGTTTGATGATTCTCGCCCGCGGATCGTAGTTCTTATAAACGCGATGGCCAAATCCCATCAGGCGAAACTCTCCTGCTTTAACACGCTTGATGTAATCGGGCACTTTGTCGAGTGACCCGATTTCCTTCAGCATCCGCAAAACCATTTCGTTTGCCCCACCATGAAGCGGACCATAGAGCGCAGCCGCTGCGCCCGAAAGAGCAGAAAATGGATCGGTGTGGGCGCTGCCGATACTACGCATCGCGTTGGTGCTGCAGTTTTGTTCGTGGTCCGCATGGAGGATGAAAAGCACGCTGAGCGCGCGTTCAAGCACCGGATCGGGCTCATATTTGAGCTCGGTGGTCTTGAACATCATATTCAGGAAATTGCCTTCATAAGTCAGATCGTTATCGGGATAGGCGTACTGCATCCCAATACGGTGCCGGTAAGCAAAAGCGGCGATGGTCGGGACCTTGGCAATCAGGCGATAAATCTGTTTCGCGCGACATTCTTTATCAAAGATTTCCTTAGCGTCGGGATAAAAGGTTGAAAGAGCACCGAGCGTAGCTTCAAACATCCCCATCGGGTGCGCGTTGTAGTGAAAGCCGTCTATGACCTTCTTGATGTTCTCATTAATGAAGGTGTGGAAGGTGACATTGCGGGTCCAGGTTTTTAGTTCGTCCTCAGTCGGCAGCTCCCCATGAAGTAAAAGGTAAGCAACCTCCAGATACGAACTCCGCTCGGCTAACTGATCGATCGGATAACCACGATACTCGAGAATTCCCTTGTCGCCGTCGATAAAAGTGATCCTGCTTTTGCATGAGGCCGTGTTCATGAAGGCCGGATCGTAGGTCATAAGACCAAAATCATCATCTGACAGCTTAATCTGTCGCAGGTCCATTGCCTTAATCGTGCCATTGTCGATTGGAAGTTCGTATTGCTTTCCCGAGCGATTGTCGGTAATGGTGAGCGTATCCCTACTCATGACTCTTCTCCTCCACTTGCGAAACTCGTCTAACATGAATGCCCTCTAAATAACGGACCGCTTCCACGAGTTCGCCTTTCCAGCACTTTATATCATTTGGAACTGTGCGGGCAATTTGATAAAGACTGGCGGCCCTGAAAGAAAACGGGCAGCCGGTTCATGGCTGCCCGCTCAATTAGCTCAGACCTTTCTAACTAACTTTACCGCTCGCGAGCCCGCTTGATCTCCCGCTCCGCCTGCTTCCTGGTCTCGTTGGCCTCATGATCACTCAGCCCAAGATCCTGAAGCGTCTGGCCCAGGCTCCGGCCGGATGCTAACCCAGCTAGAATTGCGCTGCGGGTGATATTTGGATGCCGCCGCCCAAGATTTTGGGCCACCCGAGTAGCGGACACAAACTGTCCGAACTTCAGGTTGGGGTTGTTCGCCAGCGCAGCATGGTATTGGTTTCTCAGGTCGTTTGCATTGACGTGCAAAGTCGAAGTAATACCTGGATGCTCGCGCAATTCCTTATCTGCTCGACGGAGATTATCACTTGCCAGCCGAGCCCTGTTCAGACCTTCTTCAGAGCGCCCATTCGACTTATCGGCAGCCCTTCCGCGTCCGACGTCTGCACGTCCGTTTGAAGCGCTGGACGATCGCCCAAGCCCCCGATCAACGCCTACGCCATCCGGACGGCCGCCATTCGGATTTCCCAGCCCCACACCGCCCATTCCACCACCAGAGCCTCTGCCTCCACCTGCGCCGCCACCTCGCCCGCGACCTTGCGCGAAGCTAGCCGTACTGAGGCCGAGCACAAGCAGGAACATTAAGAGCACACCCACAAATCGTTGCATTTGATGTTGACGCATAGCTTTCCTCCTAATTAGTTCATCAGTAGATGGCGAGGGTTAATTATGAGGATTAATTATAAGGACAAGAGGAGAGAGGAAAAGATGATAAAGGATTCTTTCTTGGGTACAAAATTATTATGAAGCAAAGGTCACTTTGACCGTCAAGGGGTTCTTCGAGGGGCGACACCACAACCAATGGGTCTATTTTAGCCCCAGCAACTCGACCTCGAACACCAACGTGGCATTTGGTGGGATATCCGGTGGCCGGCCGCGTGGTCCGTAGCCCAGCGCCGAAGGAATCACCAGTTTCCTTTTGCCGCCCACCTTCATTGTCATCAAGCCTTCATCCCAGCCCTTGATTACGTTGCCCGTGCCAATGCTGAACTCGGCCGGCTGGCCTCGATCGCGTGAGCTGTCAAACTGCTTCCCATTTTCCAGAGTGCCGACGTAGTGCACCACAACAGTTTGGCCGGCACGCGGACTCGCCCCAGTTCCTTGCACAAGGTCTGTGTACTTCAGGCCGCTGGCGGTGGTGATTTCGTTGCCAGTTCTGGCCCGGTGCGCGATGACGTAGGCTACGGCGGCAAGCGCCAGGACAACAACGACGGACATGGCTATCAATCGGACCTGCCGGTTCTTGCTTTTAGGCGGAGCGACATTGCTGGTGCTATAAGAGTTTTTCGGTCTCTTTTTTGCCTTGCCAGTCTTTCGGTGTCGGCTTTGCGGCACTGAGAATCATTCCCCCAACGAGATTTTGGTTGAACCTAGAAAGGATTTGCCCTTATACCGCTTTTTCCAGTTCGGTTCAAATGAGTAAGGCAAACTGAGTAAGGCAAACTGGCGTTACGCCTTCAATGTAACGCAAGCTGTTAGCTTGCGTGAATGATCCACGAAATCACACGAACAAAGAAAACCGAATGTCAAATGCTGCAAGTTTCTTACACAGGCTTGGCCGCCGGATGTGCGGCGAGGATCAATGAAACGGGAAGATCGCGCGTGGTGCTCGATAAGTCTTGTCCCAGTCAACGTATGGCACGTCAGTAGCCCCAATCATGTAGTTAACAAGCTTCCAGTTGCCTTTAACGTTGTGCAACAGCGCTACGACTCCATTATCGAAAGCACCAGCATCAACGGCCCTTTCGTAGACAGTACCGCGATAGTCGGGTGGCCCGCCCTCAGGTTTCTGCGGCGTCGCCAGTATGAACGCCCAACCATTTTGCACTTTGAAATGATCTATTTTGAAAACGACAGACTGTTTGAGTTTCTTTTCAATTGGCACGCGTAACGTATCTAGAATGGCTTTCCGCTCAGGTGACGCCTTTTCAGGAGTGTAGACCTCGCCATTGAATCCCTTGGTGGAACCGCCGGTCTGAGCGAGAACATTGAGTCCGCTAAATGCTACGAGAAAACAGATGCTAAAGGTTCGCCGCATACGTTACTCCTGGCTCGAGGAGCCTATCATCGCTTGAATCAGGTTCGCAACGCGCTGAGATTTTCGTCCGCAGATTACGCAGATTACGCAGATTAAAAACGCATAAGGCATAAACGTTATTTTGATCTAGAGCGTTTCAATGATCTGAATGAGGTTACACATGCTAAAAGGCTTTTCGAGCGGAGGTAGCTTTACCTCTTAACTGATTCAATCTAATCTGTGCAATCTGCGTAATCGGTGGATACATCTTGATGCCAAAATTCCGTTCTTACACGCCCTAGACTCAGGAGACAGAGCATGCTGATTTATAAAGCCCTCGCTGGTTTTTTTCTGCTTATTATCCTTCTCGCTGCAAACGCGGGAGTGACTCGAGCGCAGGAACCTTCGCCTTCACCAGCGCAGGAGCAGCCGGAAGAAGACAAATCCAAAACCCCATTCGAGCGAGCGTTTGCCCGACTGGAATGGCGCAGCATTGGACCAGCCAATATGGGCGGGCGAACCGCCGACGTTGAAGGCGTGCCGGGGGATCCTAATGTTGTCTATGTAGCCACGGCTTCCGGAGGACTTTGGAAGAGCACCAATGCCGGCACAACCTGGAAGCCCATCTTTGAACGGCAAGGAACCATCTCCCTCGGCGATATCGCGCTTGCGCCAGGAAACCCGGACGTCATCTGGGTGGGAACAGGTGAATCCAACGTGCGTAACAGCGTCTCATTCGGCGACGGCGTTTATAAATCGCTTGATGGCGGAAAGACCTGGCGGCACATGGGTCTGCGAGACACCGAACGCATTTCGGCCATCGTAATAAATCCGCAGAATCCGGACATTGTGTACGTTGGCGCTTTGGGTCACGCCTTTGGTCCAAACGAAGAACGCGGAGTATTCATGACCACCGATGGCGGCCAAACGTGGACCAAAACGCTTTACGTTGACAGTCAACACGGTGTCTCGGATCTCGAAATCGATCCGACAAACGCAAACGTCCTTTATGCCGGCATGTGGAGTTTTGAACGAAAGCCCTGGACGCATCGCAGCGGCAGCGAAAAGGGAGGCCTTTTTAAGTCGGTTGACGGTGGGCGCACATGGAAGAAGATCACGAGCGGTTTGCCAAAGCTGCTGGGCAGAATCGGAGTTAGAGTTGCCCCGAGCAATCCCAATGTGGTTTACGCGATTGTGGAATCAAAGGATGGGACTCTCTACCGCTCAGATGATCGAGGTGAGACGTTCAAACAGGTCTCCAAGAACGCCGGCATAGTCTCCCGCGGCTTTTACTACACTCGAATTCGCGTAGACCCCGGCAACGAGAATCGAATTTATGCTGTTGCTTCGACTTTGTACCTTTCCCTCGATGGCGGCAAGTCGTTCCGGTCAATCACCGGGCGGACGCACATTGACTACCACGCGTTTTGGCTGGACCCAAAAAACCCGAAACGCATGTGGGTTGGCGAAGACGGCGGCATTGCAGTCAGCTACGACGCGGGCGAAAGCTGGGAGCCGGTTTACAACATTCCCGCGGGCCAGTTTTATCAGATTCACGCCGACAATCGTCTTCCCTTCTACTATTTGATGGGTGGGTTGCAGGACAACGGCGCCTGGACAGGACCGAGCCGGAATCGCGAACCTGCCGGAATCATGAACGACGACTGGCGCATGGTGAGCTTTGGCGATGGGTTCTACATTCTCAATCATCCAGACGATCCCGAACTGTATATCTCGGAATCGCAAGGCGGTGACATTGTTCGAACAGACTTTCGCACGCGCGAGCAGCAAGCAGTTAATCCCTGGGGCCGGGGCAGTGGCGATGGTCCGGCCGGCGGCGAGAAATATCGCTTTAACTGGAACTCGCCCATCATCCAGTCCCCACATGACAAAAACACAATTTACTTTGTCGGCAATGTCGTCTTTAAATCCACTGATTTTGGGAAGAGTTGGGAGCAGGTAAGTCCGGATCTCACAACCAACGATCCGGAAAAACAGAAGGACGCCGGTGGACCAATCGCTTTTGAAAACTCAACTGCTGAGTATTATTGCACAATCATCAGCCTGGCGGAGTCGCCAATTCAAAAAGGCGTGATCTGGGTTGGCACTGATGACGGTAACCTTCAGATGACAACGGACGGCGGGAAAACCTGGACGAATACTATTCGAAATATCTCAGGACTGGCAGCAAACTCTCCGGTTTCTCATGTTGAATTATCTCGTACCAGCGCACAAAAGATTTACGTTGCGTTTGACCGTCATATGTTTGAGGACTTTCGACCATACATCTTTCAAACTGATGATAACGGCAAAAGCTGGCGCAATATCGCAGGCAATCTTCCGGCGAAAGCCTATGTGCAGGTGGTGCGGGAGGATCCAAAGAATTCCAGTCTCCTTTATGCCGGTACCGAACTTGGTTTGTTTGCCTCCTACAATGGAGGAGGAAATTGGATCGCTCTGAATCTCAAGAACCTGCCGAACGTTTCGGTACACGATATCCTGGTCCATCCGCGCGAGAACGATCTGATTCTGGCAACGCACGGTCGGAGTATCTGGATTTTTGACGACGCCTCGCCGATTCAGCAAATGACACCGGCCATTCTTGATCGCAGTGTCCACTTGTTTCCCGTCCGCGCCGGGCTGCGTTTTACCACCCGCTTTAGCCGGTACGGTATCGGCGACAAGGTGTTTGCCGGTCCGAACCCGTCTTATGGGGCATTGCTTACCTACTACTTGAAAGACAAGCCGGACGATAAGACAACTTTCAAAGTTCAGGTTTTTGACCAGGCCGGAAAACTGGTGCAGGACATCGACAAGCCCTTGAAAGAGAAGGGACTCAACCGGATTGCCTGGAACCTGCGTTACGGCGGCGCTGAGGTGCGGCGCCCGTCGACCGACGAAGAAAGCGCGTTTACTGGCCCACCACGCGGGCCGCAAGTGCTTCCCGGCACTTACCTGGTAAAGCTAACGGTTGGCGATAGGACCGTCGAAACTCCGGTGGAAGTGCGACTCGATCCTACAGTCAACGTACCTGCCGCTGACCTTCAAGCGCAACTTGAACTGCAAATGAAGTTGCGTGACATGCAATCAGCCACCAACATCGCGCTGCGATTTCTTGACAGCATTGCTGAACAGCTGAAGCACACCCAGACCACAGTCAAAACGCTCAATAAGGAACCCGATAAGGACTTGGTGAGCTTCCTCGAAGAGAGTGTCAAGCAGGTCGAGGCGCTTGAGGATCGACTGGTGAACCGCGCCGAGGGCCTCGGGTTCCCCGGCAAAGCTCGCATTGTTGACAGCATTGGCGGTTTGTTCTTCGCGCTTGACGGCACTAACGCAGCGCCAACCCACTATCAAAGGCAGTATCTCGAAGAGTTACAACCCGAGTATCGAACACGAATGGCGGAAGTGAATAAATTTATTGGGGAGACGGTGCCACAATGGAATGAAAGACTGCGGACGGCAAATGCGCCGACTTTAACCACGAGAAAGCCTATTGAGTCTTGATGCCGGAGCAGTGAATCTGGCGCACCAACGAAAACGATCCAGGAAATAACACGAACGTTTCAGAGTTGAAAAGCGGCGACAAGTAGCCGCACTCCAGGGTGGTGACTCATTGTTCCTCCGTCGCCTCGGTGGTCGATGTTCCCGTTGCCCGCGTCAGCCTAATATTTCCGTTGATTCCGTTTGCGTTAATCGAGTTGCCACCGCTGCCCACATGGGCCAGGTAACTTCCGTGACGCTCTTTCTCGATTACTACATCAGATAGATCCGATACAACCCGGCCGTTCATGCCATGGGCTTCGAGTTCCGCATTCAAGCCTTCGCTTAAGCGCAGCTCTATGTTTCCGTTTACTCCAGTGATCGTGACACCTTCCTTAGTAACGTCTTTCAGCGATACCGCGATGTTGCCATTGATGCCTTTGAATTCCGCTGATCCAAGGGCTTGTCCAATCTCTACCTTGCCATTAATTCCATGTACTTCAACGGGGCCGTCTACTTCGCCAACGATCACCGATCCATTCACGCCATTGGTAACAAGAGAGATGCGACGGGGCAGCTTCAGCGTTACGCGCTCGGTCGGGTTTGAGCCAAACAGCCGCGCAAAGAACCCGGCGTCACCTTTTTCGCCGTGAATCCTGAGACTGTCCGAATTACTGTCGATCAGGACTTTGCGGCGTTCCAGGACCTCGCGACCCGCGCCGGTCCGTTCCACGTAGATTTCCGCAGTTTGGCTGGTGGACGTCTCGATCTTGACTGCCCCATTTATTCCCGATACCTCAACACGCGCACCAGGGGACAACTCTACTGTCTTGCGGATCTCCTCCCGGGTGTCAGTGTTCGTGCTTCCGCTCGAGGCGGGAAGTTGTTGGCCTTCAGTTGTTTTGCAGTGGGAACGAACGATGCCGGCGATACCAGCGATACCGACGAGAAGGACCACTAGAATAACGCGCTTCATGAGATATTCTCCCGGATTTTAAGGGCTCTAACGAATGGTACTCAGTCTCTGCTAACGTAAAGACCGCCGTGTTTGTTTCGTTTTTGTAGCGGTTGGAAGCGGAATATTAGCCACAGATGAACGCAGATAAACGCAGACCAGAATAATTACAGGCAGCGTCTGCTTGGCCGTCGTTCGTTTAGAGCTCCGCGGTCCTACCGGTCCACGCTTATCGGTGAGAAATCGGTACAGACTCTTCAGTGCTGTCGATTCAGATCGGCGTTCATCTGCGTTCATCTGCGGCTAATGTTCTGACTATGGATATAATTGCGGCATGTCTGCAAATGTGGGTCATCCGGGCATCAAAATACGTGACATTACAGACCTTGCGGAGATGCGCGCCGTCGAGGAACTGCAAAAGGAAATATGGGGCGTCGAGGACCGAGAAGTGTTTCCGGCGCTGGCGATGCGGCCCATCACTGCCGTTGGAGGCATTTTGATCGGCGCCTTTGACGCGGACAGATTGGTGGGCTTTGTTTTTGGTTTCCCCGGAATCGAGCAGGGACAAGCGACTCTCCATTCCGACATGCTGGCAGTAAAAGCTGAATATCGCTCGCAAGGATTAGGGTATCAACTAAAACTCGCCCAGCGCGAGCACGCGCTAAATAAAGGAATCTCTACCATCACCTGGACATTTGATCCGCTTCAGGCAGCCAATGCTCATCTCAATTTTGCCAGGCTGGGAGTTGTGGCGGATCGTTATCTGGTGAACTTTTACGGCGAGACTACGAGCTTTCTCCACCAGGCAGGTACAGACCGGTTGTGGCTGACCTGGTTG
>DASQPD010000121.1:0-8102 GCA_035644135.1 Pyrinomonadaceae bacterium | reverse complement strand
CAGGAAGTGGTTTACATCCGCGGCGACATCGCAAATCGCATTGACCCTGGCGCGCCCGGAAGGCAATCCACCGGGCGGCCGCGGGCTCGCCCTTTTCTATCTCGAGATGCGTGACGGGCGCGGGCAGCTGCGAAACATTCGCATTGAGCGGCTCAAGGATAAACTCGGCACGCGCAAGGTGCCGACGGCGGAACTGACTCTGGATGGAGCGCCGGCGCAGCTTGTCCTGGGGACGACTGACGGAGTGAAGAACATTACGCCACTGCTGAACATCACGCGGCTGTGGAACGGAATCAGCGCCGCCGCGTTGATGCGGCGCAGCGTGGCGCTGGCGGTTGACTATGCGCGGAAGCGAACGGCGTTTGGCGCACCGCTGGCGGAAAAACCTCTGCACAGGGACACGCTTGAGGGAATGCAGGCAGAAAGCGAAGCAGCGTTCCAATTCGCGTTCTTTGTCGCAGAGCTCACCGGCCGGGCCGAGACCAACGAAATCAGTGAAGACGAAAGCATGTTGTTGCGCTTGCTGACGCCTTTGATGAAGCTGACTACAGCCAGACAAGCAGTAGCAGTGACCAGCGAAGCACTTGAGGCGTTTGGTGGCGCTGGATACATCGAGGACACGGGGTTGCCGGTGCTGTTGCGCGATGCGCAGGTGCTGCCGATCTGGGAAGGAACGACGAACGTGCTGGCACTCGATGCGTTACGAGCGTTAGGACCGGACGATCGTGCGTTGCAGGTTTTAAAGGACGAGGCAGGTCGCTCGATTGCTAATGTTGACGGAGAGCTGGCGAGCGTGGTCCGAAACGCGTTAGCTCATGCGGAGAGCTGGTTGATCGCCGCAAGGAAAAGTGGTGAGTTGGAAGCGGGAGCGCGCCGCTTTGCGTTGACTTTGGGACGAACTATGGAGCTGGCCCTGTTGTGCAAGCAAGGATCTCGCGCAGCCAAGGGGTTTGCGAGGGAGGGAGTGGATCGAATTTGGTCTTAACTAACAAAGTGACAATTTATTGTTTTCTTGGGCAGGCCCTTTTTCGAGTAAACTAATCGATCCACGAAATCACACGAAATCTTTGTCTGTTTATTCGTGTGATTTCGTGGATCATCTCTTGGGTTTACCATACCAATCATGTTATGTCTCAGAAACTAGAGTCCCGAGATTCCTCCAGCCAACGGGGTAAACTGCGCATTGGCAATGACTGGAATGCGATCACGATCATTGCCCTATCGCAATCTAATCCGCTGAAGGCCATCGCCGAGTTGGTCGAGAATTCCATTGATGCCCAGGCAACTAATGTCACCATTATTCGCGGTCGCAGCGAAGGCCGCCACTACCTGGAGGTGCGCGATAACGGCAACGGCATTCCCCGGAATGCGGATGGCCGGCCGGACTTTCGTTACGTTGCCACGCATATTTGCGACTCCGTGAAGCGGCGGCTCAAAGTCGAAGGCGCCGCCAGTCTCCAGGGTGAGTTCGGCATCGGCCTGCTTTCCTTTTGGACCCTCGGTGAAGAACTGATCCTTACATCAACCGGGGCAGACGATCGCGCCTGGCAAATGGTCATGCGAAAAGGTGACCCGAGCTACGCGGTCAAAGCCAAGCGCGCGCTATTTGTTGAACCGGGAACGCAATTGCGAGTAGCGCGGTTGCTCGAGGGAATTCGATCGCTCTCGGGAGAGAAAATCCAGTGGTACCTCGCGGCGGAGTTGCGCGACCGTATCCGCCACACAGGCGTGCACATCACGGTGATCGACAAGATCGCACGCAAGCAGTATGCAGTCGAGCCCCGGCAGTACGAAGGGCGTCTGCTGCATCAATTACCGGCCATTCGCGCCACGCTCGGGGATGTTTATGTTGAGCTTTACATGAACGAGCCGGCGGAAACAAATCGAGTCGCGCTGTTTCGTCACGGCACGCGGGTGTTCGAGGACATCTCCGCGGCGGACGAACTGGCAAAGCCGCCATGGACCACCCGCTATCTTCAAGGCCACATCGATGCGCCGTTTATCAATCTAACGCCTGGCACACGCAGCGGCATCATCCACGATGAAGCATATGCCGCGCTTTTGGATGCGCTCGTTCCGTTGGAGGAGAAGTTAATTGAGATGTTCGAAGCGCAGCGTCGAGCTGAAGAAGAGCAAGCCAGCCGTGAACTGCTGCAGACAATCCAGCGAGCATTTCGCGAGGCACTCCTGGCGCTGCCGGCCGAAGAGTACGATTGGTTCGATATTCGTTCTCGTGCCCAACGCGCTTCGGGAGGCAGCGGTCGCGAGTTCGGGTCAGAAGAGGAACTGACGGCTGGCGTTACGGAACCTGAGCCGGGCAATGTAAAGCAGCGGCAGTTTTTCGAGTTTGCAGGTCCGCTTTTCAGCGTCGCAGTCTCGCCGGCTTCGAGCGTCGTGCGGGTGGGCGACGAGCGGTCACTACGCGCGCTACCGTACGATAGATCCCGGCGCCGAGTTGAAACCAATCTGACATTCACGTGGGAAGTAGTTGAAGGCAATGGCGCCCTGAATCATCGTCACAACCAGGCAGTGAGCTTCCTTGCTCCGGCCGAGCCCGGCCTGGCGCGCGTGAGGGTCACGGTACGGCAGGGTGACATCGAGCGCTCAGGCGAGGCCCTCATAACGGTGACGCACGAACTACTGCCACAGGTGGGAACGACAACCGTCGAAGCCGCGGGTTTGCCGGGTTACACTTTCGAAAGCGCGCCGGGCGATTCGTGGCGATCCAGATTCGATTCGACGCGAAACATTATTGTCGTAAACAACGGTCATCGCGATTTCGTGTACGCCGCGCGCAACAAGTCTCTCAAGCTTCGTTACCTGGTCCGGCTCTATTCCAAGGAGCTTGTCCTTCGGAATTTCATTGGGTTGCCACCAGATCAACTCCTGGAACGCATGGTCGAGCTATCCTTAAGAACCGAAGAGAATCTCTGACTTTCGTGTGATATGGTCTACTTGCAAGATCGCGCGGGGGTATTGGAAGTGCACGAGTTGCTGAAAGAGGTGCTCGCTGGCGATGAATGACACCCCAAGAGCGATAGCAGAGATCGTGCGCGCCCGGTTGTTGGCTCGATCCGGGGCCGAGCGAGTGCTGATGGGGAGCCGCATGTTTGATGCCGCACGCGCTTTGGTGCTGGCCTCGTTCCCGAGCGGGCTTTCGGAAATAGAAATCAAGGGCCGTTTATGCGAGCGACTTTATGGCGACGAGGTGGACGTCGAGGCCTTCATCGCACACCTTCGGTCTGCCCACCTTCAGCAACACGATTCTTTCTGACGTTTCGGGTCATGCTTTGCCTCACACCCCTCTTTTGGTCCAGTCCAAAAGAGTTTCCCCCAAAGCCCTAATTAACTCACGATATGCCAGATTCGCTTCGCTCGCAGGGGGAATAAGCTGTTGCGGATAATCTGTGCGCGTTATTCCTGCCGCTCGACGAAGGCACAGCATTAAGTCGTTGTTGGTCTTTGCCGTGTCCCTGACATCATGTTCCGCATTAGCTCCGCATTTCGTCTGGCAACTTCCTGAAAAGCAGAATTAATGGCGAGCTTGATCGCTTGCTCGAGAGACTCACGTTCTGCTTTCGCAATTTCAAGTTCGATTTGAACAGCAGAAATGCGAAATCGTGAATCAACCGTGAGCGTAACACCATTTTCCGAAACCAAGAGAGGTGCGAAACTTTCAGTTCGGAAAAAGTCGAGTACCTCGTCACCAGCCCGCATGGCAAAATCTTTCTGAAGTTGATTTGTATCCACATCTCCTCACTTTCAATATTCGGCAACGATCCTCATTGCCCGCAAACCAATCGCAACTGGACATGAAGTTCTGGCGCAGCACCGCCGCATCCTGCGATCTCGCTAAAGAAGATCCAATCGCCTCGGAGTTTCGGTTGTGATGCGATCAGTTGTTCAAGCCCGGCAGGACTGAAGCTCACATCCGGAATTCCTGCATGCTGGACTCTCCAGGCGGGAACCGAAGGTGCAAACCAGGAAATAATTGCTTCGACTGCGAGATGCTGTGAAACCATGTTCGCGAACGACATCCGCGCAGCCCATCTCGCGGCGCCATTAATCGTCATGCATTCTGCTACAAGAATGAACGGCCAGAGTTCGTGGTCCTTGAATCCGTGCACACCAATGCTCCGTGTGGTAGTCAAGGGTCGATAATTCAAAGTATACGTTGCCGCAAGTTGGAAATCGGCGCGACGGTCCGGCAGCGGCACTTGCACCGAGCCGACCAAATCAGATAACGGTATCACGTTAATCGGTGTGGAAGAGTCTGGTGGAACAACACGCACGGCCATTACCGTGCCGGGAGGATTATCGAAAGCGTTCCATTCAACGGTTACCTCTTCTCCGGCGCAGCCTTCGGTTGGAATTACTCGAAAGCTTTGAATTTCAGGTTCGACCACCTCAAGACCTCGCTGTCGAGTGAATGGCGTACTGAAAGTAGTGAGACGACCGTTATGGGTGAATTTAGAGAGTGTCTTGCGCCACCGATACAATGGGCCGCCGGGACCAATCCAGTCCCACATCCGCTCAACCTCTTTCATTCTTAGATCGTTGCGCTGGCCCCAATGGACGGTTCCATGTCGCACGACGGAATCACGTTCGGCGGCAGCTAGATATGGTCCAGTGCCATGTGCCTCACCTACGCCGGCAATTTCTAGAGAACAAGCGCGACTCCATTTCTGCATTCCAATCAACGCCTGTGTCTGCCCCATAAAACGCAAGGATATGTAGCCGGGAAAGCCCATTCGCTTACCTGCGAGAGCTGGATCGTCGACGGAAAGCCAGCCATTTGCCATCTCACTTGTGTGCTGAAGGATTCCGTCAACGTAATCGATCAAATTATTGCCGCCTGTCGGGGTCGAAACATCAATGAAAACCTCAAGCGAATCTCCCCAGGAAGTGCAGTTCACGTCGAGATAATTGTGGATGTCCATGATCGCATAGCTGATCGCGCTCCAATCCCGCTTGCCCTGATCGAAGCCCATGCCAATGTCGGCACAGAACCGGAAGATTTCCATGTGATCATTCGTGGCGGCCCAGTTGGCGATTACAGCCAATGTGTTGAAAAGCGGGCCAGGCGCTAAGATCGCCAGCAACTCATTGAGGAGAAGTACCATCGCCTCTGCTGCAGCGGCGGCTAAGAGAGCCGCTTCCCTTAGTTTCTCGTACACGATGGTAAGTGGCGGTGGAGTTAATGGATTGAGAATTAGCAACGTCAGTCCCGCAGCGGTCTTCAGCGCATCATCACGAGCAGTTTCGTACTCGTCGATCAGCTGTATCACACCATCACGAACGGGCGTATCAGATGCGCAGATCTTGTTGAAGAGGGCGCCGGCAGTTTTATCAAGAAAACCAGAGGATGGATCGGATAGCGGGAAAGAATGGCCAGCGTTTCCATTTTGGCTGCGTTCTTTGCGCCCGAGAGGATCAGAACCAGCCGCTGATAATGGCAGCAGATTGCGGACTGTTACCCAAGCACTGTTCTCTTTGTTGTCTCGTTGAGTGTTGGGATTTACGACCACCTGCACGAACCGGTTATTGAACATAGGGTCCCATGGGTTTCCAACCCACTTCTTCACATCGCTCCAGGTGGTCTTATCACCACGCACTTCATGAAGCGAATACTGACGCACTACACGTAACACCACTGAATAGATGATGCCCATACGGCCGACACTGACAAGCACCGAGTTGAAAACGTCCGGGTCGCGGTTGATCGTTATATGCGGGTAGAGTGCTTCTAGTTTCGCATCATCTACCATGGGAAGGCCCGGTTTTAGCTCGCGTTCGAGCCAGTACTCTCTGGCTTCCGGACCAATGAGATGAATTGCTTGTACAGCGTCGGCGACGACGGGTAGTTTCACGTCCCCGCCATGAGTGCCGGTTGAAAACGCGCCGACAATTGTCTGGCCTCCCGCGCCGCCCAGGGTCTGCATCGCCCATGGCCCTTTATATGGCGCCAGCAGATTGGCCAGACTTCTCGGTTCATTGTCGTCACCTTCGTCGAGCCGGTGGTACAGCTCATAAATGCGGGTGCCCGCCTCGACGTGATAGAGGTAGAACTTCGAGTGATCTACAGGCGCCGAGTCGACAAATGTCGTGACTCCCTGACCGCGAAAGAACTCCAGCGCGTGCGAATTCAGGCATTCGGGCACAACCTCATAGAGCGTGCGGTTCAACCGCGGCAGCGCGAGATCATTATCATCACCTTTCGGATCCTGCGTTTCGACGATGAACTCATCAGTAAGGGCTGCCTGAGATAGAGCCCAATGACTTCCTGAGGCGCGAACCTCTGGCTTAGTCGAGATCGCTTCGGCGGCAGTGATTATCTCGATGATTTCCTGCCTCGACTTTGGATAATAGTGGCGCAGAGGGAAAGGTACGATTGGATGGGCTGGATCGTCGTGATGCCGAGTCCAGGGTTCGAAATCTATGGTCGCCATGACAAACATCCTGCACGCGCAGATTTAAAGAAATTTCGCTTAGTATAGGATCAGACATCGTACAACAAAACTAATCTGCGGTATGGGTGTCGATTTCTCCGCATGTCAAAAGCGTTCGATTTAACAAAACGCGGGAATCCAGTTACCGTAATCAATAAGGAGAAGAAACATGCCAAGACTAATCGTTTTCAATTCGATAACGTTGGATGGTTACTTTACAGACAGGAAAGGCGACATTAGCTGGGCGCACAAGAATGATCCGGAATGGAACGCGTTTGTCACCGATAATGCGAGTGGCGGAGGCCGGCTGTTGTTCGGCAGGGTTACTTACGAACTGATGGCGAGTTTCTGGCCCACGCCTGAAGCAATGAAGCAGATGCCCGTTGTGGCCGAACGCATGAACAACCTGCCGAAGGTCGTGTTTTCGAGAACGATGGATAAGGCCTCGTGGAATAATACGAAGGTGGTGAACGGCAACATCGGTGCTGAAGTCCGAAGGATGAAGGAAGAGCCCGGAGAAGACATGGTGATTATGGGAAGCGGCACCATTGTGTCGCAATTGACGCCGGAACGTTTGATTGATGAGTACCAACTCGTGGTCAATCCAATCATTCTTGGCGAGGGCAGAACTATGTTCGAGGGCGTTAAAGTGAAGTTGTCCCTCAAGCAGACAAAGACGAGAACCTTCGATAACGGAAGCGTCCTACTCTGCTACGAGCCGGCGTGATGAGTTGCTACGGGCTTGTGCCTTGGATTCCCCGCGCTCGTCGCTAGCGCAGTTACTTTCTTTGGACAAGGTCGATGGAATTCGCCTCCAAGCGTTGTGAGTCATAGAGTGGGTCACTCCATCATGAGTGGTAGTGGATCTTGAGCGGGGGCGCGCGCTGCGGGTTGAGTGTCACCATAGTTGAGATTGCGCTTGCCCCATTCCTTACCTGCAAATTCTTTCTGCTTGAATGCTTGCTCCCAAAGGTTGTGCCTGTTACAAGCCGATTCCAGCGATAATCGCTAGGCCATTGTTCACCAGTGCGTCGCGCGAACCGGTTGTGCATCCTTTGGAGTAAAGCCTAAGGTCACCCGGCAAGCGAAAAGGGCGAGGCCTCCCACAGCCTCGCCCTTCTGTCCTACCAGTTCGTCCGTCGCACTCAGTGGCAATCCGAATTGGAGTGCGTATGAGTGCTGCTGAAGCGGTTCTGATATTCGTCCGATGTTATAAAGGCACAAACCATCGAACGATAGCCGCCCGGATCGTTCGGCAGGACGTTGTTGAGAATGTCGAGCCAGAAGTTATACCCACCCGCGTCAGGATCGCGCCGCAAGTAACCGAAGTACTGCATCAGCACAAAGGCCGAGTTGTACTCGCGCTGTTTGAACTCCGAGAAATCGATTACATCACGCAAAACCCGAGCGCGAGTCTTGCTGTTGTTCGTTAACGCTTGCACGGCCTGCTGACGCTCGCTGGAATAAGGAACCAGTTGCGCAGTGTCGAAAAGCTTGTTGACAAACTGATCCGCAGTCATCCCCTGGGGATACAGTTGGAGGAAGGCCGGTCGCGTAACCCATCCGTCCGCAAACGCCTGCTTGCTCTGTTCCAGGTCAGCACCACTCGAGACCCGGCTGCGGTCGGCGACAAATTGAGCGTAAGCAGGCAAA
>DASQPD010000120.1:0-18957 GCA_035644135.1 Pyrinomonadaceae bacterium | reverse complement strand
GATATTTGCCCGTTGCCGTGTTCATCAGATAAAGCTTGCTGATGCCATCTTCATTCGTGACGAAGGCCAACGTCTTTCCGTCCTCACTGAGATCAACCGAATCTACGTCCCACTTGATGTCAGATGTGAGATATGTGGGCTTCATGGTTGCCAGGTCAAAATACGCGAGACGCTGGAATTCCGAATCGCGATCGGTTGTGGAATAGAAGCCTTTGCCGTCTTTGCTGAAGGAACCGCCGCTGTAGGCAATTTGTATGTCGCCGGATTTGGGCGTCAGCATTTTCTTCTCGCCCGTGGCCACATCCACCAGCCACAGATACGTCTCATTGGCGGAAATCCCATTGACCACCAGCAGCTTCTTGTTGTCATCAGACCAACTCGCCACATCCCATCCGCCGCCTTCCACCTGCAAGAGCAGCTTGTCTGATTTGGGATCAGTCGGATCCATTACATAGATATCATTGTCCTGCCCCGTGCGCCGGGTAGACGAATAGGCGATTCGATTATCGTTGTGAGCAAAGCTGCGGCCGGTGTTGCGGGACTTGCCATCCGTCAACAGCGTCACAGTGCCGCTGGCGATGTCATAGCGATAAATCTGGAACCACTCGCCACCACCGATGTCCTTGGAGAACGTGAAGTAATCGCCTTTGGGGCCAAAGTGTCCGCCGCCCGTGCGGTCAGGGAAAAAAGTTAGCTGCGTGCGATCGCCGCCTGGCATCTTGACTACATGAATCTGCGGCACGTCGGCAAAACGTGTTCCGATAAGCATTTCTCGCTTCGACGGGTGCCAGTCCTGCAACCCTGCGGAGCGGAACTCTCCATACTGGTTGGCTTTTTCCGCAATCGCCGCGGGTACCGGAGGAATGTTTTCCACCACCAGATTGTCGCCAGGCTTGAGTACGGCTGGCTGGGTCGCCGGAGCGCCCTGCGCGATCAGCAGCGAAGGCATTATTAATATTGCCGCTAGTAAAACCGCAGGACGCAAATAGGTGAAAAGAAAGAGTACTCGTCTCACGAAATCCCTCCAAAGTAGTGACGCAGAGAAGACTAAATCTGCTCTTAGGTATCGTCAAGAAGAGTGACGTTTAGAAACGGCTGCGGTTAGCAGCCAGCCTGGTTTCGGGCGGTAAGCGCTCAAGCGGCAAGCGTCACGATAGGGTCGAACTCATAGATAAAGGTTCCACGCTTCCCTGATTTGGCTGCTCCGGCCATCGCCTTGCCGGCGATTTCGGCCTGCATGGAATGATATTTACGCAGCGGCCCGAACGTTAGCAGGTCCAGTACGGGAGCAATCTTCATCCCAATGGCTTCGCCCAGCCGGAACTCCGCTCGTTTGCCAATCAGCAAACTTGGACGCAGAATATGTAGCGCCTTGATGGGCAGTTTGGCCAGTTCCCTTTCCATCTCACCCTTCGTGCGCAGATAGAAGTTCTTGCTCGCAGGGTCCGCGCCCACCGACGAGACCACAACAAACTGCTCCGCACCCGCCTTGACCGCTTGTTCCGCTGCCCGCAGCGGCAATTCCAGGTCAACGTGGCGAAACGCCTGCTGCGATCCCGCTTTGCGAATCGTTGTCCCCAGCGCGCAAAACACGTCTTCGGCGCCCTGAAAGTCTTCCGCGGTTAGAGTCGCCAGATCGGCCACCCTCTGCGCCACCTTGGCCCGGGTAAGTAAAGGCAATTCCCTGCGCCCGAATGTCAGCACCCGCGTGTAATCCGTATCGTCCACCAGCGCCCTGAGGCAAAAACCGCCAACCAATCCCGACGCACCTAAAACAACTGCTGTCCGCGAATTCACTCAGCCCGTCCTTCGTAATTTTCTTCGATGAAACTCATGACACTACTCTATCAATTTTCCCCGGCATCAGCTTTTTGACACAGGCTTTCTGCCACTGCTACTATCAGATGGCAGTTCATGTGGTTTGCATCAGCTTTTGTCTTGCCGTTTAGGACTTAGCCTGAGGGTTCAGCCGCTGAATTTGGATGTGGAAGTTTCGCTCCCGCCCGCACGCGTCCCCGTCGTCTAGCCCGGCCTAGGACATCGCCCTTTCACGGCGGTAACACGGGTTCAAATCCCGTCGGGGACGCCAAATCTTTTCAGCGACTTACACCGATTCGATCAAAAGCTCGCGGTACATCGACGGTACAAGTTGATTTTGGGCGAATCATGCTCACCACTTTGCTCTGCGCTGCCCATTTGGCTGGGGTAAGTGCTTGAGAGTAGGTGTCGAGAGTCATCTTTGCGGAAGCGTGCCGCAATAGTTCCTGGACCACTTTCACGTCCTCACCGTTGGCCTTCAACAGAGTAGAAAAGGTGTGACGGAATGTGTGCCAGGAGACCCTTTTCCTGATTCCCAGTTCCAGGGTTTGGGTTGGATGTAGTAATGCATAATGGTGCTCAGCCAGAGAGGCTGTTTGCCCCGGTTTGCGCCAGCCCGCAGGCTGTCAGTGGCAAACACCCAGTCGGACGGATTCCGGTATGGCGTTTGCTCACGCCAAGCCAGCAGGTCTTTAGCCAGGTAGTCGTCTATCGGGACAGGCTTTCTTGAAATCTCAGTTTTTGTGTTGCCAATCTGCTGGTCAACAACAGATCGGGTTACATTGAGGTAGAGCTTCTCAAAATGGACGTCTTCCCACTTAAGCCCTGCCAACTCGCCACGACGAAGACCGAGAGCCATGTCCAGGAATACCACTGCTCTCTCTCGAACTCCGAGTGCCCCCAAAGCAGCCGCATCTCTTCCACTTCCAAGATATCGGGAGTTCGTTCACGCTTGGCCGAGACGCGGCCCCGAACCCTTGATCGGGCCGGTAATGGGATTCCTGTCCGTGAACTCCCAACGTATCGCGTGATTGAATACGCTGCTCATCGCATCGCGAATCTTCTCCTTAGTGCCTCCCGCCAGGGGCTTGGACTCAAGAAATCTTGTCGTCACCAAGGTCTTCAGCCATTTCTCTACAGCAACGGTTTTGATGGCTCGCAAATCCAATTTCCCCCAGTTCGAGAGAATCCATTGATTCAACACCAGGGTCTTCTTCTGGCGAGTTGAATAGGCCTTTCCACCATCGCCGCAGTCAGCCAGTTCGTGTTCTTTGTAATGCTCAACCGCAGATGCCATGGTCACTGAGGTCAATTCTCGGTGTTAATGTTGAGCCGCAGTCCAGCCAACAAATCCTGCAGCTTCTTGCACAGTCGCTAAAGCCACAAGCGCTGAAGTTGAACGATTGCAATGTTTTTGAAGGAATCAACGAAGAAAAAGCCATCGGCAGATTCGACGAAGGCTTGCAGCGGCTCGCGGTTGAGCTACGTTCGACTCGGCTCCAAAGCCATCAGCGCTCCATCTAGCATCACGTCAATTCGTCGAGTTTTTTCTCGAGCCTAAACATGAAATCCAAAACTCTCGAGCAGGTCCGTCGGGACGTATTTATGATCTTTGTTTTGTCGTACCCACTCTCTTAACCGGGCTGACCTTTTGTATTGTTCGGGCGAGATCTTTAGTCGCCTTACGAACTCCTCAAACGAACAAGCAGAAATTACCATTGGCCCAATGGCTTCCGGCCTTGTGAAATTGCGATTGCCGTGGCGGGGCATGGAGGACCTCCAATTCATGCTTACTAAAAGGTATATGGATCGACGCTTACGAAGGATCCCGTTGACGGGGAGAAAACGAAATGCCGTTGGACCGATGGGGGGCTGACTTTAGCTATTTTTCCCATCCCACCAACCCAGGCAACTCCGCTGCGGCAGGTCTACTCCGCAGCGATCACCGAAAATCTGAAAGCCCGAATTCAGTCCGGGAAAAAATCGGGGCCCTTTCGAGCCCCACAGGATGAAACGTTGCTACCAAATCAATTTTACCCCTAGCTGCATCTCGCGATGTCCGCCGGTGAACTGGCCTTCATTCAAGAACAGGTTAGAGGCGATGTTCGAGTAGGTTGTGCTCAAAGCATTGTTGACCGTACCAATCAGCACACCGGTCTGGAAGACCGTCGGCTGGGCCAATGAGAAATTCCGATGGTTAAATATGTTGAAAGCATCCACGCGGAACTGCAGCGAGCTGCCTTCCGTCAGCTTATTGCTTTTAACCAGCCCCATATTCCAGACGTTGACTCCGGGAGATACGAAGCTGTTGCGTCCGAGGGTAGATAAAGCACCAAGCTCGGCCTGGATGTAGCGCGCGTTCGGATTGTCAGCAACGTAACCCACTGCGCTGCTGCTTCCGCCGTCGCAACCGGTTGCAAACGGGGCAACACTGGTTGCGCCGCCCGGTCCCGCGCAGACGAAGTTGACTGCCGATCCTACTCGCTCAAGCCCTCCAGGGTTCAGAATGCCGCGATCACCTGCAGCATCGCCATTAGCGTTTGCGTCCGAACCCGAGAGCAGGGAGACTGGCTGGCCGGACTGGACCAGGTAGGTCCCGCTCACCTGCCATCCATCCGCCACCGTTTTCAGGAGCGCGCTTTCGGTGGGCAGTTTGGGGAACTCGTAGATCCATGACATCGCGAACTTATGCCGGATGTCCAGTGTTGAGTTGCCGCGGTCCAGTGCCAAGTTCTGCCAGTCCTCCGGACGGCGCGGATTCACCACACTGCTGAAGAGTTCGTTGGTAGCGTCATCAGTCGTGTGAGAATAGGTGTAATTGGCGCGGAACAAGATCCCGGCCGTAAAACGGCGGTTCAGATCGACCGATCCTGCGTGATAGATGCTGCCGCCAAAGGGCGGAAACGACGTTACGGTGCTGAACTCGGGGTGGATGAATGGATCAAAGTTCTCGAAGTCAGAAAGCCGGGAGCCGCCAACAATCGTCGCGGGAATCTCGCTGGCCGCGAAGAAGGTAGGCAACGGTGCCAGCCCGGCCGAGAAGGCGCTTCTGGTATTGATACGGGCCTGGACAGGCAATTGTGTTGCTCGCGTGCCCAGATACCGCAGTTCAATGCTGGTGTCCTTCATGATCTCCCGCTGCACTCCCAGCGTCCAAGTCAGGACCTTAGGCTGGACCTGGTCCAGAATGAGGCCCTGGGTTGCAATCTGTGCTTCGGCTTGCGTCGCAGGAGGAACGTTCACCTGCAATAATCCGCCTCCGGCCAGGAAGCCCGTGCCTGGGCCGCCTGCCAGGAAGTTGGCGCACCATGCAGGAGGGCCCGGCAGGGCACAGGTAATATCCGGGTTCTGCTCCGTCTGCAGCTGTGGAGGCAGTTGCAGCAGAGGGAAGTTCTGCGGGGTAACGTCGTAGGAAACGCCGAAACCTCCGCGCACCGCCCACTTACCATCGCCTGAGGGATCCCAGGCAAAGCCAATTCGCGGCATAAAGTTATTGAGATCTGTCGTGGGCTCGCGGAATTCGAACACTCCCGGCAGGGTTGAGATTGCATTCAGCGTTTGCAGGCGAACGTCAGCGGGATTGTTGGTCCATTCATAGCGCACGCCGAGGTTCAACGTGAGCCGGGGCGTGATCTTCCAGTCATCTTGTACAAAGCCGTAGAGAGCAGTCTGGTTGCCATTAAAGCTTCCCGATCCCGCGCCGCGTAGCGCCTGGTTGAAACCGTTCGGCACTTCGTCATTGACTAGCCTTTGCAGGTCCGCATAGTCCCATTCGCCACGTTCACGCGGTAAGAAATTCGAGGGAGCAATCCATCTACGGTACTCTGCCCCGAACTTGAGGGTGTGTGCGCCCTTCACAATGCTGACGTTGTCCAGCACCTGGTAGTTGTTCTGCACATAGCTCTGCGGAGAGTTGCCTTCCGGACCAATGTTCAGGCCCAATACGTCAACCTTGGCGTTGGGGAAATTAGCAAACTGTTCGGGGACGGTGAATCCCTGTACAAACCGCGAGTAAGCAACACGAAAATCGTTGATCACATGATCGCTGACTGCCCACGCATCGGTCAGGATGATTTTGCGGTTGTCCGCTTGGATTGCGCCTGTGAACTGTGACTGGGGCGTGTCAGGGTTGACATTGGGTGAACGCTGACGATCAAACAGGAATCGCCCGCGTACCTGGTGACTGCCTGCATGCAGATCACCGTTGATGTTGAAATCGTGCTGGTTCAGGTAGCTGGGCGCCGCCGGCTGGAATGTGCCAATGGGAATCGTGACGCCATTCACTACCTGGGGAGCTGCATCAGCCGCGGCCGCCGCAGGGAATTGGCTCAGGATGTCGCGCACCTGCTGGTTGGAAGCAAGAGTGTTCAGCAGCGCCAGTCCATCCGCTGTCGGCGCAAGCTGCTGTACCGAAGCTGCGGCCAGGCCGATGTTCGAGAATTGATATGCGCCGTAAAGAAAGAGCTTGTCTTTGATGATCGGGCCGCCGATGTCGGCCCCGGCGCGGTTGCGGTCAACCCTGCGAGGTTCAGTCAAGCCAGAGCTCTTCTCGAGGTTGTCCATGGCGTTGAAGTTGCGGTTATTGTTGAATTCCCAGGCTGATCCATGCCATTTGTTGGTTCCGGACTTGGTCACGATATTGAACTGGCCTCCGGCAGAGTGGCCCAGTTCAGCACTGAACATATTTGTAACCAGGTTGAAGTCGGACACTGCCTCAGGGATTACTTCCGACGTGTGGCCGGTAACGTCAACGCGGTTATCGTCAACACCATCGATGTTGAAGCTGTTCAGGCGCGGACGCGCGCCGCCAATCGAACCGCCTTCACCAAGCACTCCTGCTCCCTGGCTCGTGGTGTTGGGTACCAGCAAGGCCAGGTTCAGAGGGCCGCCGCCCAGACCGGGACTGGGCAGGTCCGTGACAGCTTTCGCACCGAAATCGTTTGAGAGTTGTGAAGTAGTGGTCTGCACCGTTTCGGCTCCGGTGGTTACTTCCACTGTGGTGGTTGCGCCGGCAACCCTCAGACTGGCGTCTGCCGTTACCACTTGGTTCGGCAGGACCTGAACATCCTTCCGGTTGAACCCGGAAAAACTTCTCGCTGCCACCTTGACTGTGTACATCCCCACCTGCAAGTTGGGGAAAACATATTCTCCTGTGGAAGTTGTTTGCGTGGTCTGTTGCACCCCAGTCTCCTGGTTGCTGGCCGTGACTTCTGCTCCCGCAATCAGGGCGCCTGACGGGTCAACTACTTTGCCGCGCAAGGTTCCGTCTAACCGTTGCGCATAGGCTGAAATGGAGAATAGAACGGCAATGCATACTGATATTGCGTAGTAACGTCTGCGTTTCACTTGACCTCCGGTGAAAGGCGCCATGGGATTCCCAGTGGCTGGAAAGCGCTGGCGAACCGGGTGGGATCACTCCCTCGTTCGTCAACTGGTCAGCGGTTTTTAAATGGCTAACGGGCGATGATGAATGACACGGATGGGTCTAGCAGAGGCGGGTGCAATTCAGATCGATCAGGCGGACTGTGGAGTCGCCGGAGCTGGGAAACACCGCTTGCACCGGCGCACCTTTGAAGCTCTGGGGTAGCAAGTTAATGCTGGCAGGGATGATTGCAGTGAACGCCGTGAGGGAAGCTTTCTGGCTGGCTGTTGAGAACCGTGCCAGTGTGGGGGGCAGGTCAAAGTATGGCGCGATCACAATAATCAGCGTTACCACGATCAACAGCAATCCAACGAACTTGGCCCAATGTTTCACAGCAACAACTCTAAACATTCTATGCCACGCAGCATTTCGTTTGTCAAATACAGAGAAGCTGACCAGCTTGGCTTTATACGGTTGGAATGAGCGGACGGCAATCGAACCGGGCGAGAGAATAACAGGATGTTCACCACTCCTGGGTAGAGGGTCGGACCGCATTCCCGAAGAACTGGTGAACTGCCATCGATGCCTGAGCCCCCACGCATCGAGTGATTGTCGTCACGGCTTCGTCAGGATTGCAGCACCGTGTTATCTGTGTGCTCACCACCTCGCTGAGGCAGCGAGAACTTTCCCGGAGTTGCAACCTCAATCGGCTTAGGGTTGCCGTTGGGGGCAGATGTGAGCCTTCTCTGCGATCTTCAGCACTTTAGTTCTCGTTGGCCGCAACAAATTCCTTACAGAGCAAAGGCCTGCGTTACGTTATAAGATGAACCGCTTCAGTTCTCGAAATAGTACGGCTGAATCGATGGGCTTCGCGATATAACCATTGAACCCGGCTCCAAGCACTCGCTCACGATCTTCTTTCATAGCGTAGGCAGTGACTGCCAGGACAGGCACCTGGTAAAATTTCGGGTGTTCTCTTATGCGCCGTATGGCGGCAAACCCATCCAGAACCGGCATGTTGATGTCGAGTAAGATCAAATCTGGGTTAACCTCCTCCATCTTAGCCAGCGCTTCTGTTCCGTCACAGGCTTCAGCAACCTGGTAGTGGCGGGCTTCCAGCATTTCTCGCAGAAGCTCGCGATTTACGAGGTTGTCCTCAGCAATCAGAATTGTGTTCATGATGTCCCCGCTGGGTTCGCCGCTTTCCGCTCAACGATGACTTTCCCGAGGGTAGCCATGAGATCCTGTTTCCATGAACCGTCTTTTTGAAAGAGAGCTTGGGCTTCACGCTTCAGAAATGCGACATCTTCTTCGGTGAGGCTCTTTGCCGTAAGGATGATGACGGGTATTTCCTTGAGCGCGGCATCGTGTTTCACATGCTTAAGTAGTTCGAAGCCATCCATTTCTGGCATTATCAAATCCAGCAATATGCCGTTAACAGGTGTACGAGCCAATATGGCCAGCGCTGCCTTGCCGCTGCGGGCAGTTTGAGTTTGATACCCAGCGGAATGGAGCGTCGTTTCCAACAGATCGAGAGCCAAAGGGTCATCATCCACAATCAGAATGAGGCTTTTTTCAGCTTTCAACGGATGCGTATACTTGCGGATAGTCTGCACAAGCAGTGTCTTATCCACCGGCTTGATAAGGTAGTCCGCCGCACCCAGAGCAAATCCCATTTTTTGTTGGTCGAGTATGGACACTACTATGATTGGAATATTTGCAGTTTCGGGCGCGCTTTTCAGGTGCAAAAGGGCTTCGAACCCGGTCGAATTGGGCATCAGGATGTCTAACGTGATCGCGTCCGGCTGCAACTGGCGTGCTTTTTCCAGAGCTTCTGCTGCTGAACTCGCAATCTCAACTCTATACCCCTCCGGTTCCAGATAACTCGTCAGAAGTTCTCGCGCCGGAGCCTCATCGTCCACGATCAAGATCAAGGGCACCTTACCAGAGCCTCGACTTGCCGACGCCTGCGTGGTTGGACCAACGGCAGGAGCCGCATAGGAGTCGGCTGATCCTGCGGGAAGAGTGAAGGTGAAACGAGATCCCTTGCCAAATTCGCTCTCCAACGAAATCCGACCGCCATGCTGCTCGACTAGCCGTTTCGTTATGGCCAAGCCCAGGCCGGTCCCCTCGTGTACTCCCTCACCATCAATTTGACGGAATTCCTCGAAAACGACTTGCTGATCCTCGGCGCGAATGCCGACTCCCGTATCTGCCACAGAAATGGAGATGAAATCATCCTGTTCCACACAATCAATGGTTACTTGACCACCGTTCGGGGTGAACTTGACTGCATTGCTTAAGAGGTTGTACAGGATTTGCTTGAAGCGCACTCGGTCCGCGTAGATGGATCGGGATGCAACCAGGTTGTGATCTACATGAATGCTTTTGGCCATTGCCAGAGGCCGAATGGTGGACAGAACCTCCGGCAAAGCATCTTTCACCTGAAAATCCTCGCACCGTATTTCGAGTTGCCCTGCTTCGATCTTGGAAAGATCGAGTATGTCATTGATCAGTTGCAAGAGGTGATAAGCGCCATCTTTAGTGTGGGCGACGAAACGCTTTTGCTTATCGTTCAGTTCGCCTGCGGTTCCATCAGCCAGAAGTCCGGAAAAGCCCACGATGGCGTTTAAGGGGGTCCGCAATTCATGGCTCATACTGGCCAGGAACTTGCTCTTGAGCTTTGTGGCTTGCTCAACCTCGCGGTTGCGAAGCTCCAATTGCCGATTGGCCAAGGCCAGGCTGTCTATGAATTTGGCTTTTTCAGCTTCGTCATGTTTCTTCTGAGTGATGTCAACGGCAACAATGACTTCAGCCGGGCGACCGGAAAAGTTTAGCGGGTAAGAGGTGATCTCAACGTCGATTATTGAACCATCCTTGCGGCGGTGTCTCCAATCGCTAACTTTCTCGCTTCCCTCTGTCACATGACTCACACTTTCCAACAGGGCGGGAATATCCTCGGCTGGGCGAATGTCCTTGATGGTCCTTACCAGAAACTCGTCCGTCGAGTAGCCATATTTACGAACCGCAGCATTGTTCACCGCAAGGAATTGCAACGTCTCGCGGTCATAGACCCAAGTGGGATGCGGGTTGTTGTTAAACAGTTTGCGGTGCCGCTCTTCACTCTCATGCAACAGTTCTTCTGTGCGCCTGCGCTGTGTGATGTCCTTACGGATGGTGTAGTAAATCAGCACGAGCATCAGAATTTCGAACACAACGACCGTGAAAAATGCAATTGCAGATAGACGGCTGCTGGTTTGAACCTTCCTCTCCCTCATCCCTAGCAGTTGTTCCTCTTCGGCCCTCATGTCCGCAATCGTTGCCCGCATCGCAGCAGTTTCTAGCCTGCCTCTGCCGACCAACAGATCCTGCCGTGCCGTTTCAAATCCTCTCTCGCGCCGGGAGTTGACGGTTTGATCGAGCACATTAAACATTGCCATTAACTGCGTCCGCAGAGCGAAGGCATGCGTTTGTTGGGAAGTATTGTCTGCCGTCAATGCCTTCAGCCGGTCAACGTGATCTAGTACCAGCGAAAACGAATCCCGATATGGCCTTAGATACGAACTCTCGCCGGTAAGGAGATACTCGCGCACTGAGGTCTGCCAATCGTCAGCTGCCGACTGAGTGGCATTCAATTCGGCAATTACCTCACGTGTGTGTGCGACCCACTTACTGTTTTCCAGTGACTCTCGGGAATTGCGATAAGCCATTATCGAAACCAGCAACAGGAACAAGCCGACTAAAGCAAGTCCCGCCCCGGTTTTGCGCTCGATTGACAAGTTCATAAAATGACTCCACGCCCCGGCGAAGTGCGGGCCAGACCTCAGAAAACACTCGGGAGGAGGACCTCAAGGGTGATTGTTTCGAATGTATGATCACCGTTATTCTCAATAAGTGTCGCACTATATCCAAGACCGCCGCTATGTTACGGCAGTTACATGTTGCCTTCAGCAGCCAACTCTTAAGTACTACGTACGAATGAACGATGACGTTAAGAAAACGCTAATCTTCCCACTGCGTGGTTCAGCTCTCGCAATCTAGAGCGAATGTAAGATGACAAGTTCTGATTACAGCTTCGCACGCGTACGCAATTTAGAGGTCGAATCGTGCAAACGTTCCACTTTCGGAACAACTCTGCCATGAACAGCTTTATTTACCGAGCCCCACATTGTTGAATTGATCTCAGATGCCCTCAGCAAGAGGGCTGGAAATCGTCACGGCCGTGACTGAAGTGGACTTAGAGCAATTTCTGTATGACTCTTGGATTATGTGCAGATTTCGAACAGTTGGGATCAGCCCTCGCGATTCAACAGGGCACCTAACACACTGAAAACACTGCCGTTTTGTGCTGCTCGGACGGCTCGGTCTACTGGTTCATAACGTGCAATTCCACAGGGTATGAATTGGTTTAGATCAGTCCGGTGTCTCGCGGTGGTGCTCGCCCTTGTGGGCCTATTTCAGGAAACGGCATCAGCGCAGAACGGGCGGGCGGGCAGCAACGCAAGCCAGGCTGTTCTCAATATTCAAGTCCAAGTGGTGCCTACCACGATGCTGACGAAGCAAATTGCAAACCCGAGTAACTCGGCGGTTTCGTATGACATACCTGTTGCTCGTCAGAGGTTGAGAGTTACTGAAAAGAACGAAGTCGTGAATGTTTCCGACAGCGGAAAGGTTGAACGCCATATTGTAAATATCGTTACCGTCGTGGCTGAGTAAACAAAGGAATGTTTGTGCAAAAGTTAAATATACTCATAGCAGACGATGATCTGCTCGCTCGCATGGTGCTTGAACGGTTGGTGGTGACTTGGGGGCATACCGTTATATCCGCCGCCGACGGTGAGACTGCCAGAGAATTGCTCAAGACCCAGCGAGTCGATGTCTGCATTATTGACTGGGAAATGCCCCGTCTCTCCGGCCTGGCACTCTGTAAGTGGATAAGATCGACTGGCGGCAATAGAGCAACTCACGTCATCATCACTACTTCGAAAGGTCGACCTGAAGACATTCAGGAAGGATATGAGGCGGGTGCAAATAACTATCTTACCAAGCCCACCGACTTGAAATATCTGCGGCGGCAACTCACCAGACTCGCCGAAAATGTCGGCATGGTTGAAGCCACCGAGCGGTCTAAGGAAAAGCTGGGAACGATGGAGTATTTCGGGCGAGACCTTCTGTTTTCGCAGACGTAAGCTGTCCTGCCGGAAGATTAGCAGCAGCCTCCAGTTGATTTGAAAACAGTCATGCCCGAAGGGTCGATCTAGAGAGCGTTCTTCCCGGCCTTTTTCGCTTTTACCCAACGTGCTTTAGCTGCCAGCGACAGCTTTCTCTTGGCTTCTGCACTCAGCGTGCGCTTGCTGTGCACGGTGCGGGTCGAGATCCGATTTGCATGGTTCGTTCCTTTGAGAGCTTTAATTGCGGTAACAACGCGGTCCCGCTGCTGGGTCAATTCATCAATGATGTGGTTCGTATCCATAGGCTCTGAATTATACATACGTCGTTACTATGATCCGCTCAAGCCTAACCGGGCAACTCTGGCTGTTCCATTTCGGGAAATTTGAACGCTCTAATGACTTGTGTTCCTGGCGTATCAATACAGCCGTAACTTGTGGCGACTATCTAAAGAGCGCAAACTTCGCCCTGTCTAGCAAGAAAGGACGGCAATTATGGACGGACCTACTCTTCGCAGCACCTACGATTATCCACTGGTAGCGCTATCAGTGCTGATAGCCATCGCGGCCTCTTACGCTGCGCTCACGCTAGCAGAACGTGTGAGCATGGCGAGAAATCAGGCACGCACGGCCTGGTTGTTCGGCGGCGCTGTCGCCATGGGCACTGGAATCTGGTCCATGCACTATACCGGGATGATCGCTTATCGCCTGCCCGTACAGGTTTACTGTCATGTCCCGACCGTACTGTTATCGTTGCTGGCTGCCATTGGTGCCTCCTTCGTCGCGCTCTTCGCGGTCAGCCGACCGAAAATGAATGCGCTGCACGTCGTGGTAGGCAGTCTGCTTATGGCTGCAGGTATCTCCGCCATGCATTACATCGGTATGGCCGCGATGCGCTTGCCCGCCATGCACCACTATGACAATGATGTGGTCATCGGCTCAGTCGTTATCGCTTGGGTCGTTTCGTTGGTTGCCCTAGGCCTGATCAAGATGAACCTAGTACTCGACTCGGCAAACGACGGGCAGCCGGACACATCGTCGCAAGTGCCCGTGGAAAAGTCGAGCAAACTGCTCAAGGCAGTTGCTTCCGTGACGATGGGCATCGCAATCCCGATCATGCATTACACCGCGATGGCAGCCGTAAGCTATCAATCCATGCCTGGATCGCCCGACCTGTCTTTCTCCATGGAAATCTCCGCGCTCGGCTACATTGCCATCATCGTCATTGCAGTAGTCGTGGTCACGTCCATGAGTTTGCTTCGTTGGTGGCCAACATTGGTTGAGGTGCAGCCGCAGCTTCATGTCAAGGACGGCGGCGCGGTTAAGTGAACCAGTGAATGCAAACCAGCCTTCGGGGCTTAGAGTTGTCCGCCGACAGTCTGATCGCGAAAGCGCTCTCGCGCTCGTCTCAGACAGCGTCCGCGATCTTCTCTAGCTGCTCCGAGTAGTGCTCAACGAGCGGCATCGGCGCCGTGACGTGCTCGGTCCCGCGTAGTGACTGTCCTAATCGCGGCTGGTCGATATTGCAAAAGCCCACGCCCTCTTCGGCCAGGCGAGCAAGTCGAAACAAGCCCGCGCCACTGCCAAATGCTTTTCATTGCGGAAATAGCGTTGTAGCCATTCGCGAAGTTGAAGTCGGGCACGCCATGACCTGGCCTTGACCGCAGCCACAGTAAGACCGAGAGTTTCGGCAGTGTCTTCCATGGAGAATCCTTCCACGTCGTGCAACAGGAACACGGTCCGCAAATTAGGGTTGAGTCGGCACAGGTTCGACTCGAGAATATTGCGAAGTTCTTTTACGGTATAAAGCATCTCGGGATTTGGAGCCCAATCCGCAATTTCCTGCGACAGCGGCCCAGCCTCATCTGGGCAGTTGTGTCCGATCGAATTCCGGCGAACCGGGTCTCTTCGCAGCTTTGTGAGCGCCTCATTAAAGGTGATGCGTCCCAACCAGGTCGAGAACTTTGCCTTTGCTTGAAATTGGAGGAGCTTTTGAAAAGCCTTAAGCAACGCCACCTGGACGGCATCTTCAGCGTCTTCGCGATTGTGGAGAAGGTTATGCGCGATTCGGAACATCTGGCGCTCATGCGGCTTTACGAGTTCTCCGAACGCCGTGAGGCTGCCCTCCTTTGCATTCTGTACTAATGCCAAGTCATTGTCGGGCGGTATGAGAGCAGAATCATTGTGCGTGATTGTTGAGGTCGACACCGTTTCATCCCGTGGGGATGCGGGCGTCACCTCTGTGTTTTTCGTAGCGTGACAACCACGTTGCTGCTGTTCCTGACGAGGCATAACTAGCACCGCACTCGTTTTATTCCATCGGAAATATAGGTCTGCGCGCCATTTAAATAACGCGGTGTCTCGCCGAGTTCAGGAATAAACCCAAGCCGGAATGGTTACTGTGAGGTAGTAAGAAAGGAAACACATGAAGTACCTATTTGCACTCTTCCTCACTTTGGCAAGTTTCGGTTCGGCCCTGGCCGATTCCCGCGACTCGACAGTGACTACCGTTCCATTTGATTTTGTTGTAGGGAACACGACTTTTCCCGCTGGAACATATACCATCAGCCGGATTTCGGATGACCCAAAGCAGGGCCTCCGCATACAGAGCTCGGACGGAAAAACAAACGCATTTGTCCTTCCCACAACATTGGAATCCGCAGCGCCAAATGATCAACCCAAGCTACAGTTCCGCCATGAAGGCGACAAGTATTTCCTCTCATCCATTTCCGGTGGATTGGATATTTATACGGTAACTCCAAGCCGCCATCATCAAAAAATGGCTAACCCGGATGAGACCATCGTCACAGACGTTAGTCCGTAGCGCTTAAGCCTACTTGCACGAAGCGCTTTGCCGCTGCTGCGGCAAAGCGCTCTGTGCAAAATAACTCTACATTGGTTCCGCCCTTAACTTTCATCACGGGAGACCGATTCGGTGCAGCAGGTCTTGCAACCGCTTGTCAGAACGCAGAGGATCGAAGCCCGGGCGCAGCAGGACGCCCGGGTTAAATCGCTTTTCATAGCCTTTTTCGAGCCAATTCATGGCTTGATCCGTATCGCCGAGAGACGCATAGCAGCATTCGAATAACTAGTGGTTGAGCGCTTCTTCAGATCGCTCAGCAATTTTACGGCTTCGCTCCTTTTGCCGGATGCGACGTAGACGCGAGCAAGATTAGCTATGAATGCCGGGCTATCTGGAGAAAGCTTGACCGCCGCTTTTTCAGTTCTGCGACAGCTTCATCGTACATGTGTTTTTGAAGGTATGCCTGGGCGGGTTGATTATGCGCCAGAGCAAAATTGGGATCTATCTCGATCGTCTTGTGGCTCTGTTGGATGGATTCGTCATAAGAGTGCGCAAAAACAAGGAGCTCTGCCAAATCGGCATTAATGATAAGAGATAGCGAGTCTAGGCTTTCCTCTTTTCTCATTTCTGCAAGAGCTTCATCAAACCGACCCAATAGACTCAAGTGCCAAGCATACCAATGGTGAGCGGTTGCGTAGTCTGGATTCAATTCAATGGCTCGGCGGAATTCCTTCCCGCCAGCATCCAAATCCCAGTCGAAGCCATCCAAGACGAACGCCAGCGAGTTGTGCGCTTCACCGAGAGTGCTGTCCGACTCCAGAGCTTTGATCGCCGCCGCCTTAGCTTTGGGGAACGCCTCCTTGGGGCTCATCGCTGCGTACTGCCAGTCTCCTAGCAAGGTGTAGGAATCGGCCAATCCGGAGTATGCCGGTGCGTAGTTTGGATCTTGCTCAATGGCCTGGTGAAAATAAGCGACGGCGGTTTTCAAACCCTTTGCGGTCCTTCCAAAAATATCTTCCCTTGAGAAACGCCTCGTAGGCTTTCGGATCTACTGCCTTTTTGTTCTTCAGCGCAGCCTGTTCCCGAGGATTGAGGCTGACGCGAATCTGTCAGCAATGGCGTGAGCCACCTGACTTTGAAGCGTCAGGGCATCGCGCACGTCGCCCTCGTGGCTTTGGGCCCACAGGTGTCTTTCGGCGGGCACTTGAATCAACTGCGCCGTGATTCTCACCCGATTGCCGGAACGCAACACCGTGCCTTCCACCACAGCATCAACGTTCAACTCGCGTGCGATCTCTGGTAAAGGCCTGCGCACGCGTTTGTACGGCATCACCGATGTTCGGGAGATCACCCTCAGCGCGCTGATTTGGCTCAGATCAGTGATTAACTCATCGGTCATGCCATCCGCGAAATAATCTTGTGGAGGCATCAACGGAGAGGCTTTCGAGAGGCAGCACTGCCAAAGACCGGATTTCCGGAGATGGACCTCTCCTCGGATAGAGTATCCAAGTCGTAAGAACTACTAGGACGACAACTAGGGTCAGGCCGGTTATTTTCCAGCCGAGCGGCAATCCCAGGCGTTTATCTACTGGGGGCTTCTCGTTGACTTGGGTGACTGGTCTTACTGTATCAACAATTGCGACCTCCGCGATAAAGCGATACCCACGCCGCGGGAAGCGTCTCAATATAGCGCGGATTCTCGGCGGAGTCTCCGAGAGCGCCTCTTAGCTTTGCGATAGCAACATTGACGGTTTGGTCGAAATCGCCAAAACTTTCTTGAGGCCAAATTCGTGAGCGCAGATCTTCTCTGGTGATGATTTCTCCTGGATGCTCCAACAATAGTTCCAGGAGCTTCAGCGGCTGCTGCTGCACCTTGATCTTGACTCTGCCTTTGCGCAGCTCTCCCGATTGGAAAGAAATTTCGTAAATGCCAAAACGTACGATCGACCTCGGCCGGGGTGGCTCCATAACTGCTTGGGCTCCGGACGAAGTCTAGCACGGTCGGCGCGCCGGCGGACGAACGCATCTTAAGGCAATAGGCTATCCGGATTCATACATTACCAAGCCGTATTTCAATCTGATCTCAAGGGAACGGGTCGACCTGGATAGTAGTTGCAGCTCAGGTGAACTCTGAGACATCCCTCACAAGTCCATCAGATCTAATCAGTATCAAGCACCACAAATTGGAGGATTCCCGACCTTTCAATCTGTATGACCAGCGCGGAACCGCCGCTTAGCGACTCGAGACTGGCCTTGAGGGAAGTAACGTCTTTGATTTCTTTCCCGTTCACTGCGTGGATGACATCTCCGGCAGCAAATTCATCTCCAAAATAAGGGCCGGCGATTCCCATTTTTGCCGCCACCAATACTCCGCCATTCACCCGCAGAGGTGGTAAAAGTGAGGAAATCTTCTCGTCGACGCTGATACCTAGAATTCCCAGCTTCGAGAACGAATTGTCCTGCTCCGTAACGAGATCTTCGAAGCGTTGTGGATCATCTCCTTTTTCAACCACAGGCACGGCAAATGAAAGCCCTTTGTCTCCTCGCAATACACCGATTTCAGCTTTGTCCCCTACGGCATACGAATACATATTCAAAGCAAGCTGACGAACATTCGGAATTGGTTTTGCATGGACCGCAATAATAACGTCTCCCACCTTCAGGCCGGCCGCGTCTGCCGAGCTTTGCGGGGTCACGTCTTCGATCAATACTCCATCCTCCCTGGGCAAATTCAGTGCTTGAGCCAGAGCAGGTGTGATTGCGCGCACAAAAATTCCAACCTGATGGTGATGCACATGATGTTCTGTCCGGATCTGACGGCAGATCGAGCTCACCAGGTTGCTGGGAATGGCGAAGCCCACTCCTTCACTGCCACCGGATTTAGTAAGAATGAAGGTATTCAGACCGACGACCTTTCCCGCAGTGTCCACCAACGGGCCTCCGCTATTTCCTGGATTAATCGCCGCGTCGGTTTGGACAAACGCCAAAGGACTGTCAGCATTAAGTTGCCGATCGATCGCACTGATCACACCCATGCTGACTGAATTCTCCAGCCCCAGGGGGCTGCCGAAAGCGAGCACGATTTGCCCCTGATTTAGGCTACTGGAATCTGCAAAAGTCAAAAATGGGAGTCCGGTCAAATCAACCTTAATGACTGCCAGGTCCGTTTGCCGGTCCATACCGATCAGCTTGGCATCCACTAGATGGCTGCCAGCCTTTGACACTCTGTTGTTCAACCTTACCCGAAGGCGACGCGCACCCTGAACCACATGGGCATTAGTAGCGATGTAACCATCGGAAGAGATCAGAATGCCCGACCCCGAGCTTCGTTGTTGGGAAACAACCGCACCTCCACTATGGTCATCTTCATTTTCAATCGCATAGGCAGAATTTAGAATTCGGACTACTGAAGGTTCAACTCGTCTCGCGACATCCTGCAAAGAGGAGCTGAGTTGTTCAAGCGAATTGCCAGTCGAGGATTTGGTCGATCCTAATATCTCCGCTCGGGCCTTCCTCGGAGATGCCTGAAGACCAAGTTGCATGCACCAGATCGTCAATAGCAATATGCCGAACCTCTTGGTCACTTCGATCGTGGATAAGGCACGGAGGCGCATCCTATTGCTCCTTGGCCGCTGACTCGGTTCGATCCGGCTGCGGTGCTTGCCGCAAAGCGTCCTTGAAACCGCGAATACCCTCTCCCATTCCTTTGCCCAAGCCAGCTAACTTTGATGGCCCGAAAAATAAGAGGGCGATAAAAAGGATCACGAGTAGATGCATTGGTTGCGCGAGACCTTCGAACATAGTGC
>DASQPD010000119.1:0-11422 GCA_035644135.1 Pyrinomonadaceae bacterium | reverse complement strand
GCAAAGCCCACAGCGGGCGAGACCGGTGGTCCAGGAAAGACTTTCGACGTTGGTTTTCTGGGAAGCTTTTGATGAGATTGGTGAGAATGTATTGAGAGCCGTCGTGCGCCGATGAATCTGGGTCTAAGTTACGGTGACTGGCTCAGCCTCGCATTCGGTTTCACCTTCCAGCTTGACCCGCGAGCGCTCGAGAAAGACTTTGATCATTTCGCGCACGCGTTTCTGCATCTCCGCGCTAATTGCTCCCTCGCCAAGCAGAATTGCAAAGCGATGCAAGTCCTTTGCATTGGGCCGGCGGAGTTCGACATGTTGGGCGATACGAATCAGGACCTTCTGCCCACGCTCTTCGAAGGCAGCAGCATAACGCAGGTAGTTCTTCATTTCAGAGCGGGCTGGCGACCACTCCAACCGGTTCGGCTCGTCCTCGGTCTTTTCCACGGCAAAACTGGCGTGTACGGGACCGATCACAGGAACTTCGGCACGGACAATCCAACGCATGATTCCGTCGGCTTCTTTCCGAATGCCTTCGATTCCGGGCATTAAATCGACGAAATTTCGCAGTTCACCAAAGAATTCACGGGCGCGTTCCATGGTGGTCCGTAATTCCAATTGATCCGAGTATGAGGCTTTGATTCGAAACATTTGTGCTCCGTGCAGAAAGAGTCTTTTCAGCCGACCCCCGCTTGTCCAACCCTCTCGCCCACTGATAAGTTACACGATGCTGTTTAATAGGTAAACAGACAAGTTGATCTGAGGGATGAATTTTTTGTTAAGGGCCAAATTTGACCGGGAGCATAAGACCAGTGACTGATGACAGATGTCCGCGCTGCGACGGGGGGCGGTTAAAAGGCTGGGATAAGTTAACTGACGAAGAGCAAAAGGTCGTGCTTCGGCTGCCAGACTCTGCGGAATACCCGCCCGCGGAACGTCGGGCCCGTCACCGCTGGTGCACCCGCTGCTGGTTTGAAGCCACCGAAGGACCGCATGGTACGGCCTGAGTTCAATTGAGAGTTACTCCAAAATTCGATCGTAAGCGGATCGAATTTCCCCCATCCTCTCGACCAGGGCAACGTTCATCTGAGACGCCGAGACAAATCCCAGCTTGGCGGCAATATCTCGAGCTGCCGGGTGATCGGTCGGAGGTAACCTGGCTGAGCGCCCTACAATCAAGCGCAGGTGATGATCCACCGACCGGAGCAGAGCGTATCCATCGCTCAAAACGGTTGCCTCGACGGGCGTGATCGCACCGACGCTTTCCAACCTCTCGATACTGGACCGAGTTGAGCGATCGTCTCCCTGATCGGGAACATCGTCGCGCAGCTGCGCGTACCGGAGGGCAAAGTAAACATCAAGCATGCCGCCGGCGCCATACTTGATATCGATACCACCGTGTCGCCCGCCTTGGTTCTTCTCTTTTTCCAGGCGATCTCGAACGCGCCGCGTCTCTCGTTTCAGCTCGGCGAGCTCGACCTTGCGCGCGTTTTCATGCACCAGGTGCCGCGCGTGTGTTTCCACCATTCTGCCTAACTCAAGATCGCCGGCAATCGCTCGCAGTTTCACATAGGCTAGCCATTCCCAAATCGCTGATCGCTCCTTCAGATATTCCAGAAAGCCGTCTGTGCTGACAATTAATGGCCCGTTTTGCCCGTTAGGACGCAGTCGCAAATCGACCCGATAGAGGTAGCCCTCTCGAGTGACGCTGGAAAGCGCTGCGATCATCAATTCCACTAAACGCCCGTTTGCCTCTTCCCTGCTAAGCGAGGCAATTGGCGAGGGTTCCATTGAATCGTAGGTGATGATGATGTCTAAATCCGATCCGTAATCGACGCCACCGGTGCCCAGGCGGCCCAACCCGAGGAATGACAATCGCGGGCGGCTACTCATCTTTCCATAACGCCGCCCCAATTCACGACGAGCAATCAAATACGCCGCATTGATGCTTGCCACAGCTAGTTCGGTCTGAAGTCGATTCGACTCAGAGACCGATATTTCTCCCGTCGCGTCGCGCACACCGATCTCAACCAGCAATCTAGCCCACGTGCGGCGCAGGCTTGATAGCTCGGCCGAGAAGCTCTTTTCAGCCTCGATGGACGCGTGCAGGATCGCCCGGTACTCTTTCCGCTGCGGCTGAGGCTTGTCCGTTAACGATCGAATAAGCGTCGGATTCGAAGCAATCATTTCAGCGAAAAACTCCGACGCGCCGCAGAAGGTCATCAGTGCGTGCAAGTTTTCCTGGGAGATCTGTTCAGGTGGTGACCACTTCTCCAGGGAAGACGCAACCCGGGCCGCCAGCGTCAGTGAACGATGTGGATTTAGCGACTCTCGCGCAAAGCTCCGAAGGATCTGAGCAAGGGCATGAATATCGGCTTGGGCTGCCGGCTGATCACGCTTCTCCTCCAAATGAGAAATGAAAACATTCGCCGCGGCCAAGGCTGTAGTGGCCTCAGCATCGGCTGGCTCACGCGATTGGGAGAGCGGCGCTCCTGGTGGCAGTTGAGGAGCGCTTAAGGTTGGAGCTTGCTCGGCAAAGACGTGATTGTAGGCTTGCAAGACCTTCCCGGTGTGCAGCTTCAGAGCAGTTTCAAACTGATCGAGCGCATTGTTCCCGAAATTTCCCATCCGGCGAGCAAGCAGCATCCGCTGGGCCACGCCTTCGGGCAAAACGTGTGTTTGCAGACCATGCTCCATTTGCAGGCGATGCTCGAGTGTGCGCAGGAACATGTAAGCAGCGGAAAGATCCGTGTGTTCCTGCTCAGTAATAAATCCCCTGTCGGCAAGGCGGCCGAGGCTAACGAGCGTGTGCGAGACGTGTAACCACTCGTCGTTTCCGCCATGGGCCAATTGGAGGGCTTGCGCAATGAACTCAATCTCTCGAATGCCTCCCGGGCTGAGTTTCACATTGAACCCGCTGCGTCGTTCAATGTGTCTGTCGATTTTTTTCTTAGCTAATCGCACGCTGCTCAGGGCATCCTGCACAGAAACGTCCTTGCGGAAAACCTGAGGTCTGACCGCCTCGGTAAACTGCGAAAACAGTTGACTTGAACCGGCGGAGGCGCGCGAGCGAATCAATGCCTGGAGTTCCCATGCTTGCGCAGTTTGGCGGTAATAACGGGTCGCCTCGTCGAGCGAACACGCCAAAGCGCCGTCACGTCCATGGGGTCGCAAACGCAGGTCAACGCGGTAGGCGCCTTCGCCGGCAGGCTGGCCCGCCAACTTAACAATGGCCTCAGCCAACTTGACGAAGTATTCGCGGTTCGTTACTTCACCGCGCTCGCCCCTACCGGAGGTTGTGCCTTCGTCGGAATAGACAAAGACGAGATCGATATCAGAAGCGTAGTTAAGTTCGTAGGAACCGAGTTTTCCCAGGGCGATAATGCAAAACTCGGCCGCGCCTGTTCGACCGCGGGCATCAGTACGTCGCGCGAAACCATAGCGATTGTCCAGATCCTGACGCGCCAGACTCAGTGCATAATCGAGGATTGCATCCGCCAGGTTGGATAACTCCTCAGTAGTTTCCACCAGTGTGTGAATCCGTCGAATGTCGTGCAAATAGATTCGGAGGAGTTCTCTGCGACGGAACCGAGCGAGTAAAGCCTGCTGAGTCAGTGAAGAATTCGTGAGCGCAAACCTTGCGAGCGATTCGCGAAGTTCCTCAGGCGTTCTAATGCGCGGATTTACCCGCTCGCGCGCCAGCCAGGAAAGGTAATCGGGACTCTGTTCGATCGTGGCAGCCAGCAGCGGGCTCCAGGCAGCGAGGGCCAGGGCATCTGCCAGCAATCCGGGTGCGCGCTTTAGTTTATTGAACTCCGGCGGATGTTCGTCCGCGAGGCGCTGCAGAAATACTCTCGCGCCGTTCTGGTCGGGCAGTTCGCGTAGGAGTGATTCGACTTTTTCGTCGAGCATCTGCACCTGACCATTCTACGCGATCAGTTGCTGGTACCACGTATCAAGGATCTTTGCCGTCCTTTGCGAGAACCTTTGCGCTTTGCGTTGAAAGATTCTCTGCTGTCAATCCATTAAACGCAAAGGGTGCGAAGGGTGAAGACGCAAAGTCAGTAAAGACGCAAAGTCACGCGAAGATACTCCTTACTTTGGTTCCAATTGAACTCGTTGAAAATGAAAATAACGGTCCGGCTGCAGTGAAGCGCCGAACCGTTATTCATAATTCGCAAGTCCCCCAGGATTAGATATCAAAATAAAGCGAAAACTCGAGCGGGTGCGGCCGCATCCGCAACGGTGTAATCTCTCTATCGCGTTTGTAGGCAATCCAGCGCTCAATTAGCTGTGGGCTGAAAACATCTCCCTTCAGCAGGAAATCATGATCGGCTTCCAGGGCCTTCAAAGACTCGTCCAATGATCCCGGCAGCGTGGGGACGTCCTTGAGTTCCTCTGGTGAGAGATCGTAAATGTCCTTTTCCAGCGGCTCGCCCGGATCGATTCGATTCTGAACCCCATCCAATCCGGCCAGCAGCATCGCTGAAAATGCCAGGTAGGCATTGCAGGAAGGATCCGGAGGACGGAACTCCAATCGCTTCAGTTTTGGATTGGTTGAGAACATCGGAATGCGAATCGCCGCCGAACGATTGCGCGCGGAATAGGCCAGGTTCACCGGCGCCTCAAACCCTGGCACAAGTCGCTTGTAGCTGTTTGTTGTCGGCGCCGCAAAAGCAACCACGGCCGCCGCGTGCTTCAGCAGTCCGCCGATGTAGTGTCGGGCCAGCTCGGACAAACCGGCATAACCGTCACCTGAAAACAATGGCTTTTCGCCCTTCCAAAGGGATTGATGGCAGTGCATCCCCGAGCCGTTGTCGCCGAAAAGAGGCTTTGGCATGAACGTCGCCGCCTTACCATACTCGTAAGCAGTATTGCGAACCACGTATTTGAAAACCTGTAAATTGTCGGCTGTGCCTAAGAGGGTCGAGTAACGGAAATCAATCTCGCACTGGCCGGCAGTTGCGACCTCGTGGTGGTGGCATTCCACATTGATGCCGCACTTGGCGAGCGTAAGTGAAATCTCAGAACGGAGGTCGCTTAGTGAATCAGTCGGCGGGACCGGGACATAACCTTCTTTTGGCCGAATTCTGTATCCCAGGTTTGAGCCGGAAAACTCATCGGCATTTCGCCCACTGTTCCAGTGTCCTTCGTCCGAGTCAATGGAATAACCGGCCGAATGCTGCTCATTGTGAAATTTCACGGAGTCGAACACGAAGAATTCGGCTTCGGGCCCGAAATATGCCGTATCGGCCAGTCCGGTAAACTTAAGATAGCTTTCGGCGCGCATTGCCACGGAACGTGGATCAAATGCGTAACCCTCTTTGGTAATCGGGTCAACAGCGTTGCCAATCACACACAAGGTCGGCTGTTCGGAAAAAGGATCCATCCAGTAGCGGCCCGGATCAGGAACAAGCAGCATGTCCGATTCGTGAATTGCTGCCCATCCGCGAATTGACGACGCATCAAAGCCGAATCCGTCCTCGAAAGTATCTTCGCCCAGTTCGCCGATGGGGAAGGTTAGGTGTTGCCAGGAGCCGGGTAGGTCGGTAAAGCGAACAGAAATAAATTTTGCTCCCTGGTCAGAGGCAAACTTCAAGACAGTCTTTGGGTTCATGTGATCTCCTGCAGGATATTGGGAGTGTTGGGGGTGCTCTTCGCGCCGAGCTGTTTATTGGAGCGAAGTTTTTTGGAAGCGAAGTGCGCTGCGGCACAAAAGCGAACTTCATAACACGACGGCACGTAAAAAAGCTTGCATTATAGTTAAGAGGGAAAGGATGTCAAGGTTTTTACTACGGCGGAAAACCGCTTGATTTTTTGGAAATTCCGCATGACCGCAAAGTTCACGGAGACACTATCCGCAAATTAGACAAGGGCCGACTGTATATTGCTGCGCGATTTCTCAATCGTCCGGTTCAGGGCAAATCCTCGGTTTATCCAAATTCCCGCCGGTATTATATGTCGCAACAGCGCGTTTAGCCCTAACGCTCCCTGGGCCCGGAGGCCTTAACTGAGACGGGGCCGCGACCATAATCCGCCGGTAAACCATTCCTCTTTAGTGAGTTACACCACAGCGCCGAAGCTTTTGAAACAAAAAAGTTATAGACCGCCTCCCTTGTTTTCTGTTACATTGCGCGCTAAAGCGTTCCACCCAAATAAACTCCGCCAACCGGTCTGGACTATGTACAACCGAAGCTTGAACACTGGAATCATTGGTAGATACGTTTTGCATTCAAGGCAGGAGACCGCTAATTGACCACTGCAATCGAGCAGACGCTCGAAACCTACGGCATCGAGAATTGGGGCGCAGGCTACTTTGACGTAAACCGCAAGGGAAACTTAATCGTACGCCCATCCGAGGGTGATCCCCGCTCGGCAGACCTGAAAGAGATCATTGACGACCTCGCAAAACGAGGCATCACTGCGCCTGTGCTGCTGAGATTTCCGCAGTTGGTCGCCGCCCAGGTGCGCAAACTCCAACGGGCCTTCAGTAGATCAATCCGCGAGTTCGAATATCAAGGCGCGCACATGTGCGTCTACCCGATGAAGGTCAACCAGCAGCGTTCCGTCGTTGAGGAATACCTGCGCGAAGGCACTCGCTACGATTTTGGGCTGGAAGCGGGTTCAAAAGCTGAGCTGTACGCAGCTCTGGCGCTGGAACAATCGCCGGACAGCCTGCTGGTCCTCAATGGTTTCAAGGACGAAGAGTTTATTGAACTTGCGTTTGCGGGAGCTCGTTGCGGAAAACGGATAGTTATCGTGATCGAAAAGCTCAACGAGCTGGATCATGTGTTGACGGCGGCTAATCGCAACGAAGGATCGCTGCCACTGCTCGGCATGCGCGTAAAGCTCTATTCAAAGGGCTCGGGGCGGTGGGAAAAGTCCGGCGGCGAAGCGGCCAAGTTTGGTTTAACCACCACAGAGCTGCTGGAGGTCATCCGGCGTCTGGAAGAAGCCGATCGTTTGGACATGTTGAAGCTCCTTCACTTTCATATCGGTTCGCAATTGACGGACATCAAACGCATCAAGAACGCGATGAAGGAAGCCGCGCGAGTCTATGCGAAGGTTTATCAGATGAAGGTGCCGGTCGACCTGCTCGATGTGGGCGGGGGCATGGCGGTTGATTACGACGGTTCCAAAACAGCCTTTGATTCATCTGCCAACTACACGGCGCAAGAGTTCGCCAACGACATCATCTACACGATTAAGCAAGTCTGCGACGACGAGAATGTGCCGCACCCAACTATCATCCAGGAATCTGGTCGTTTCCTGGCGGCTTATCACGCCATCCTGGTTACCAATGTGCAGGATGAGATCGAAACCGTGGTTGAAGACATTACGCCGATTGCCATTGACGATGATGACCCGCAGGTAGTTACAGAACTGGGCGAACTACGAGAATCTATTACGGTAAAGAATTACCGCGAGTATTACCACGACGCACTCGAGCATCGCGAAGAACTGTTCACATTATTCAACCTCGGCCTTATCTCGCTGGAAGACCGGGCCAAAGGCGAGGTGCTCTTCTGGGATGTCTGCGAACGCGCGGACAAACATGCCCAACTGGCGAAGTATGTGTCGGAAGAATTTGGCGAGTTGCGCCGGCTGCTGTGTGCGAAATACCTGACGAACTTTTCCGTCTTTCGGTCGGTGCCGGATCATTGGGCGTTGGACCAGCTGTTTCCGATCGTTCCCATTCATCATCTGAATAAACCGCCGACCGAGTACGCAACTCTTTGCGATATTACCTGCGACTCCGACGGCATCGTCGACAAGTTTGTCGACTTGCACGACGTCAAACAGGTGCTCGAACTTCATCCCCTCGTACAGGGTGAAACTTATTACCTTGCTTTCCTGCTGGTGGGCGCGTACCAGGAAGTAATGGGCAACAACCACAATCTGTTTGGCGCACCGCATGAGGCCCATATCTATATCGACGAAGAAGGCTATCTGATCAAGAAGGTAATTCGCGGCACGACGGTAGGCGAGGCAGCCGAACGCGCTCGTTACGAACGCAGTCTGTTGCACGACGGCTTTCGCCGGCTGATCAACAGGCGCGTTAAGGATGGTGAACTGAGCGAGGCTGACGGCGCCGAGCTGGCCCAGTTTTATGAATCGCGCTACGACGCTTACACATATCTGACGGTCGATGGAGCCCGGACCCGTTTCCGACGTCGTACTGACTATTGATTTAGAAGTCTCTGTGCAACCTCCGTGCTCTCCGTGTCTCGGTGGTCGAGGTTCTGTGGAAGTACTCACCACGGAGACGCAGAGACCTCGGAGCTTGCACAGAGAAAAGCATAAGTTGTGCTTGGGAGTTTTGTTCCAATACCCGCAATCATTCCATGTCAACTCCCTAGCTTGAAAGGTTGATAACCTTTATGGTCACTCAGCGAAAACCCAGAGCATCGAAGTATCTCATCACGCCAACCCGGCCGGTGCAGGTCGACCGAGATCGTTCGGTCGCCGGGCTACTGGAAAAGATGGAGGGTACGGGCTTTGGCGGCCGGCAGTTGGCCGAAGCGCATCGCATCTGGCTCGACATGCTGGGTGACAACACGACCATTATGGTTTCCGCCTCAGGCGCTTTGATTCCCGCGGGGATGCGTCGCCTGCTGGCCTACGTGATCAAGAACCGGTTCGTTGATGTGTTGGTCCTTTCGGGACCGGTGCTTTTCCACGATCTCCACGAGACACTCGGGCGCTATCATTTCCAGGCGCATCCCAGCATGACGGATGCCGAGCTGGAATCGGCGCAAATAAGTCGCATGTGGGATTTACTGGCGAGTGATGAAGAATATCGAGAGGCAAACGAGTGGATCGGTGGATTCACCAACCAGTTGGATCAATCAAGACCCTATTCGCCCCGTGAGTTTTTGCACCTTCTCGGTCGCGAGCTCGCGGAGATTGCTACGGAAGACGGCGTCCTCACGTCTGCTTACAAAGCGCGCGTGCCAATCTTCTGTCCCGCGATCGCCGACAGTGGCATTGCCGTGGGCATCGCCGGATCACGTTTCGAGAAGAAGAACAATTTCATGTTCGATATCATTCAGGATGTTCTGGACATGATGAACATAAATGCCAAAGCGAGAGTGACCGGCGTAATCAATCTTGGCGGCGGCACCACTAAGAGTTTTGTGCAGCAGACCGATGCCGCTTCGTACATCCTGAAAGAACATCACCACGGTCACAAGTACGCAATTCAAATCACTACCGATGCTCCGCACCCTGGTGGCAGATCAAACGCAGTTGCATTCGACGAGGGATTGATCTACGGCAAGCTTGCTCGCGGCGCGCATACTGCTTACGTCAACTGCGATGCCACAATTGCCCTTCCGATCATCGTGACAGCACTCTCGCAGACCGCAGCCAAATACATGAAAGGCCGCAAGCGACCAAACTTCACCTTCGGCCGCGAACTGACAGTCGAAGTGCCTTAGTCTGTCACGCCTTTGATTAAGAAAGAATTTCGTTGACAGGTTTCTTGGATCCCGTCTAAGCTCTGCACGCGTCGATATTAGGGGCACGATCCTCCGACATCGAGCCTTCACCATTCCCTTGCAAGGCTAAACCAAAGCAACCTGTAACCTCTCTGACCAATTTGCAATCTTCGGCAGCGGCCTCAATTGAAACAAGCATCCTCGAACCGGAATTCCAGAAGGTTCAGCTTGAACCTCTGAACTCATAGGATCCACAATGAAAACACATCCTCCTAATCGCACTGCTCACTTGGTGGAAGAGTGCGTGCAGCCAGGCTTTCACACCGTCGTTCTCAGCTTCCTGCTATTGCTCTTTTTGTTCATTGTTCCCGCGGTCATTGTCACTAATGCGAGGGCGGAAGATTGTCCTCCCGACAGCACTAACGGTGGTCAGAGCCTCGAGGTATCGTTGACGATTCAGGGAACAGGCCAGCCGGTTACGACTGGAGCATTTCTTGCTCCGAACACCGTGCTGGTGCTGCATGGGATAGCGGAAGCCTTTGGGCACTGTACGCCGATGCTGGCCGACTGCAGTGTGTCTCCCTGCTCCTGCACGCCGCTGCAGACTTACGAGCGCACGATAAACAAAATTACAGCGTGGTCCGAGATTTCGACCAACAACGGTCTAAATGGCACCTACAGCGAAGGAAATATCTTCGGCTTGGATCAAAACGGATTCACCACCAGTTACCACGTGTTAGACAGCCACTCTTCTCTATCAACTGGGCCGCTCTATCTTTATCTTCCTTACCCAGGCACTTATACCTATCACATCATTGCTTATATTAACGGCACCCCTTGCAATCTCGAGCCATATCAGACTCAGGAGATCGTCATAAGAATCAATGTTGGGGAAACGGTGGATCAGGGTACTGGTGAATGCCAGACAAAAATCGGCGAACAACCACCCCAGCCCACGGTAGGCGAACCGGTAAACGTCACGAACGGCAACATGTACATCCAGCAAACGGATTATCGTTTGCCTGGTATCGGTGAAGGTTTGGAGATCACGCGCACATATAACAGCCAATCGGCACGTGATGGAATCTTTGGTCACGGCTGGACTTCAAATTACGAGGAATCCGTCGAACCGTACGGAACACTGCTATTGCGATTGAATCTCGGAGATGGCCGAGCCGTCTATCTTGCGCGGCCGAACACTGCGTCCACATATGTTCCTGCTCAGCCGCTGGACTTTCGCGGACAGGTTGTTAAGAACGTTGATAATACGTACAAGCTCACCTTCAAAGACGGGCGAGTGCATCAGTTTAACTCCACGGGCAAATTGTTGTCGCAAGCGGACCGAAACGGCAATACAGTCACTCTCGCATATGACACAAACGGTTTCCTGTCCACTGTGACTGATGCTTCGGGCCGGACGCTCATCTTCACGTTTGGCTACTGGGACATGGTCAGCTCAGTCAGCGACAGCCAGGGGACAGTCGCAACGTATACAAACTACCGCGGCGGCGCCGAAACGGTCCGTTACCCAGACGGTTCCGGCTACAACTTCAATCACAACTATTCGATTGGCAAGCTGATGTCGGTAAGTGACGTCTTGGGCAATGTCCTGGAGTCGCACACCTACGACGCGCAGGGACGCGCGATAACCTCTCAAATTGCGGGCAATGGTACGGAACTCTACACGCTGAATTATGTCAGCGCCACGGAAACCGATGTCACCGACGCGCTGAACCACGTCACAAAATACTTCTTCGACACGAGCAAAGGCCGTGGTGTCGTGACCAGCATTGAAGGAACTTGCAGTTGCGGTGGATCACAGGTGCAAAGCTGGAGCTACGACAATCAGTTGAATGTCACAGCCAAGACAGATGCGCTCAATCACACCACCAATTTTACTTATGACGCGACCGGCAACCGGCTGACACAAACAGACGCCACGGGCACGATCACTTACACCTACAATTCTCTGGGCGATGTGTTGACAGTCA
>DASQPD010000118.1:0-15827 GCA_035644135.1 Pyrinomonadaceae bacterium | reverse complement strand
AAAGAAAATTACCACCGGAAGAACTTGAAAGACGAGGATGAAGCCGATGGAGCCTGACTCTCCGGGGCTTGCCGCAAGTGGTCCAAACAGGAACACCGAACCGCTCTTTGACGCGTTGAGTAAGACCAGCACCGCGTCGTTCAGCCAGAGTAAGATTCGATGCGAAACAGGTAAGCGAAAAATAATCAGACCAATCAAAAGCTGCAGAGCGACTCCCCACGCTATCGTTCTCCACGCAATCTTTCGTCGATTACTGGAAAGCAGCCAGGAGATTCCCGCGAAGATCATGAAGCCCACGACTGACACCGCGTGATGAATCATCTTGTTCCATCCTCTTATTGGTTTTTATTGCAAGGGCCGTAAGATACGAGATGAAAGAAGCGCGAGGCAAATCGGGCTGGACCAAATCGTCAACCCGGGCTTTGGGAAAATCGCTATCTGAGGCAGCGGGGCCACGCCAGGCATCGCAATTGAGTGTGTATTAAGGGCGCGCATTCGAAAGACGGCACATTGAATAGAAAGGCGTGTCTGCCCTAAACTGTCGCATAAGCCGGCCCTTTCGAGTAAGATGCCAAGGTGTTTGGCAGCGAGTGGTCATTAAACAGGATTGAGTGCGCCACGATAATTCAAGGCCGTAAGGATTAACGCCCGCTCTGCTCAGAGCAGTCGCTTCACACGCGAGGGGTCAGTAGTTCGAATCTACTAGCAGTACACCATTTCTTAATCCAGTCCCTGGCTGGACACTCTGTCACAGCATTCGTTCGCGAGTTTCCCAGAACAGACTCGATGATAGCTGAATCCATCGCGCACTATCGGATAATCAAAAAGCTAGGCGCAGGCGGGATGGGTGAAGTCTATCTGGCGCTGGATACCAAGCTCGATCGCAAGGTCGCAATCAAAGTCCTGCAACCGGACTCGCCTGCCGAAGAAAACCTCAAGAGACGACTACTCAGAGAAGCTCAAGCTGCCGCCAAGCTGGATCATCCCAACATCTGTGCCGTCTACGACGTCAACGAAGCAGACTCGCATACCTTCATCGTGATGCAATACCTGGAAGGAGAAACGCTCGCCGAACAGATGGAGCGCCAGCCGCTTGAACTCAGCACTGCGTTGGCTATAGCCGAACAGGCGGCGGAAGGATTGGCTGAAGCTCACGCGCATGGTGTTGTTCACCGCGACCTCAAACCGCAGAACATGATGATCACACCGCGTGGGCAGCTGAAAATCCTGGATTTCGGCCTGGCCAAGCAAATGCGCTCGAGCGATGCTGTGGACTTTGAGGCGCCGACAGCCACCCTCTTGAGTACGCCCGGCCATGTTATCGGGACGATGCCTTACATGTCGCCGGAGCAGTTGCAGGGTGAGCCATTAGATGCGCGCAGCGATATCTTTAGCCTCGGCGTGACCTTCTATGAAATGCTGGCCGGAAAGCACCCTTTCCAGGATAAGAGTGCTGCCGGCACCCTGTCCCGGATAATGCTGGCCGAGCCAATAGCGACCGAGCAATTTCAAGCTCAAGTTTCGCCGGAGTTACAAACTCTTTTGAGCAAGATGCTCTCCAAAGACAAAGCGGCGCGGTATCAAAGCGCCGAGGACTTGCTAACGGATTTAAGACAACTGCCCGCCAAACGCCTGGCGAACGACGCGCGGGCAGACGCCACACCTACTAAACAGTTTTCAGCGCTCACACCGAAGGAGAGCCTGGCCAACCGCATTCTCACCAAAGCGCGGCGCCATAAATGGGCGGTTCTGGCGTCAGGGCTTGCCCTGATTCTGTTAGTGGTTGCAATTAACCGATTGGTATCAACTGAGCACCTGGACTCTTTAGCGATCTTGCCGTTTAGCTATGTTTCCAGCGACCCACAATTCATGGCTAACCCAGACCGGGAGTATTTAAGCGACGGCTTGACAGAGAGCATCATTAACAACCTATCTCAATTGGCGAACTTGAAAGTGATCGCACGTAGTTCGGTCTTTCGCTACAAAGGTAAGGACATCGACGTTCGGGCAATAGGGCGTGAACTGAATGTGCGCGCAGTGCTGACCGGGCAGATCATACAAGCGGGCGATGAATTAACGATCAATGTTGAGCTTATGGACGTACAAGGGAACCGCTCAATTTGGGGCGACAGGTATCAGCGAAAAACCGCCGACATCCAGACTGTCCAAAAAGAGATCGCCAGAAACGTTTCCGAAAAAATGCGCCTGAAATTGACCGGAGCGGATCAGACCCAACTGGCTAAGACCTACACCGAAAGCGGCGAGGCGTACGAGGCCTATTTGAAGGGACGCTATCACTGGAACAAGCGCACCAATGAAGGCTTCAAACAGGCGACTAATTTTTTTCAGGAAGCGATTGTTAAAGATCCAACCTATGCGTTGGCGTATACCGGACTAGCGGATTGCTACACTCTAAGAAGCGATTACGGCTTCCTGGCGCCTAAAGAAGGCTACGCTTTGGCGAAGGGTGCCGTAACGCTGGCACTCAAATATGACGAGAGTCTCGCAGAGGCGCACACTTCACTGGCGTCCATCAAAGCCGTTTCGGATTGGGATTGGCAGGGAGCGGAGAATGAGTATCGCAAGGCACTGGAGCTGAATCCAAAATATCCCACCGCCCACCATTGGTATGCAGCACAATTGTTAATAGAAGGCAGGCTGGATCAGGCACTTCAGGAAATCAAGGAAGCGCAACAACTGGATCCTCTTTCGCTTGGCATCAATAAAGATTTCGCTGTAATACTCCTTTATGCTCGCGATTACGATAAAGCGCTGGAACAGTGCCGCAAGACTCTGGAGATCGAGCCGCACTTTGGTGCAATGTTTACTTATATTGCCCAAATCTATGAACTGCAACAGAAATATCCGGAGGCGACCGCCGAACTCGAAAAGGCTCATGCATCAGCCCCCGATGATGTTGAGATCACGTACGCACTCGGGCAGGCATACGCGCTAATGGGGAAGAAAGATGAGGCGCTGAAGATATCAAACGAGTTGAACCAAATGGGGAAGCAAGATGTGTATCTGCCAAAAGAAGCTGCTTACCTTTATACGCTGCTTGGCGAAAAAGAGCAGGCGATTGCGATCTTACAAAAGGCTGCCGAGAACCATTACATGTCCGTCGCGGAACTCAAGATGGACCCTCGCCTCACTGAGCTGCGCAAAGATGCACGCATAGGTGAGCTTTTACAGAAAATCGGACTCTCGCTGTGAGGGTTAAGGCAAACCCGCAATGATACCTGCGGAGGGTGTCCGACATGCTTTATTAGCTCGTCGTTACTTGCATAGGAGACTTCTTTCAGAGATCACGACAAGCTAAAGCTTATCGGACATAAGAGCAAAATTGAAGACCGCGAAAATGAACTGTGGACTGTTCACCTTCGCGGTCTTGAATAAGAGAATAGTCTGAATTAAGGCTCCGCTATTACTTTTTCGCAGCCTTCTTCTTAGCGGTCTTTTTTGTAGCGGTTTTCTTCTTGGGCTTTTTCGTAGGCTCACCGCCTTTAATTGACCCCATTTTTAGTTTTTCCTTTCTGAGCGATGGGACCTGGTCCAAGGATCTGTAAACACTAGCCTCGACCAGTCTTGAACTGTGGGCACTCTATATAAGTTTTCTTTCGAGGTGTCAATAACTTTAACATTTTGGTAGTGGGCTGAGTCGTAACTGTTAGCTTGGGACGTGGCAATTAATAGTTGTAGCAGAGACAAATCGATCAAACGCGGGTTGGATTTCATCTACCGTATCGCCAGCAAACCGGAAGGCTTCGATAGCTATGGCGGATTGTTGATCTGCTGCTTCGTTCTCATGGGCGCTACTTCGCGTGATGCGAGCCTCCGGCAACTGGCAAGGTCACGGGCTCAAAAACTCGCCCAACGCTGGAGCCGTCTACATTCAGTTGTTCCACCCGATGCGTCCGCGGATCTCGTCCTCGATTTTATCCTAGTCCGCTATGCGGTAGGCCGCCTTGGCGTGCGGAATGTTGTACTCAACGAACAAATACGCGCTGCCGCCAAACGGTTTTCGGTTCAGGACTTGCTAGGCTTCAACCCTGTCAGCGAGCCACCTGCGAATGATCTGCCTTACCCGTGCGACTGTGGCTTGAAGAATCAGCGCGGGCGAACGTTCTGCAAGCAATGTAAGAAGCGTTTAGAAACTCAGAGCCGTTATAGGGTTTGGATGGAAGCATTGGCCAACACCTACGTTAGCGAGAAGTGCGGTCTACCCTTCGGAGCTCGCTATCTGGATGTCCTTAAGTGGCTACCTACGATGCGACCTTATCCGGCAAGCGCCGTCGAAGACGTCGAATCCTTGCGCGACGCCATTTACGCGGTCACACACATTGTCTATACGCTGAACGACTACGGCACTTATCGGCTATCCCCCGGTTGGCTGCCGCGGGAGTTTGCATTTTTGAAGGAGAATGTGGCCAGCGCCTGTGAGCGAAAAGACCCGGAGGTGCTTGGCGAATTGCTTGATTCCCTGAAAGCCTTCGGTTTCGGCGCCCGTCACCCGCTGATAATGCGCGGCACTGGATACCTGCTGGCGGAGCAAAACGAGGATGGAAGTTGGGGTGATCCTGATGAGGAAAATATTCGCACGCGCTGCCACACGACCTGGACAGCGATCGATGGGTTACGTACCTACGCCTGGCGCGGTGAGCGCTTGAGCCGCCCCGAAGTCAAATCGATGTTAAAAGGATGGGCGCGATGATTGTGAATAGTATAGGTCCAATACGTCCTATAGGTCCTATATCAATCACAATTGAATTTATTCATGATGTTGTCTTTTTCCCATTTGCCCAAATACAATTTGGATATCTCCTGGGCGATACGGCAGGTAGTGAACTGTTTGTCACCGAAGTCCGCATTACTTAGTACGATAATTCCCAGACTCTCCGCTCTCTTCGCGTCAATACTCTTCCCTGCCTCCGGAACAACCCATCTTGAGCCGCGGGCGATAAAGCTGCGCCAGCCTAACCATTCCCCACGATGGTATTCGGCACGATATTCGTGTTTTCTGGTAACCAGCTTACCCCTTACTTTGACTGGGTCTTCATACTTATTCCGAAGTAGACGCCACCCGGCGCCATAGTTCACTTGCTTGCGATTCTTGATCAGCACCGGCGACCACAACAGTTCCCGAGCCGGCAGGTTGTAATCTAACGAGTGTAGGAATCTCTCCCACTTTGCCAGGTCCCTAATTGTCGAGTGAACGTTGCCATCGCCAACGATGAAGTTCAGGGGCGTGTAACCAACCGGGACAAAGCGGCGGCCCACGCGGTTGTAGCACTTGGCGTGATTGGCTGTTTCCGGATCGTCAGGGGATAAACCGTAGACTTCATCAAACACATAGGTGTTTTTCATTTCCTCGTCAAAGCCGAAAACTACCGTTTCCATGACGTACTTTGCGAAGGACTCTTTGGCAACTCTTTCCACTAATTCGGCGAGAACGACATAACCTGAATTTGAGTATCCGTATTCAGTGTCTGGAGCGGGCAGTCGTTTCTTTGTAGCTAACCATTCCAGCACTTCCTTGTTTGTAATTTCCTTCTTTTTTCTATTCGGCATCGTCGGATACCAATCATCGGGCTTTTTCAGGGCCTTGTTGTACCAACCTTTTTCAGCGGGCCGTAACCTCTCATAGATGTCGACGTATTCCGGTAGCGCAGAAGTGTGGTGGAGCAAGTTTTCGACCGTTATGGCGTCAGCCCAACGTGGAAGTTCTTCGAAGAACTTCGAGAGAGGATCCTTTAGGTCGAGCTGATTGTGGATGATAAGGTTATAAGCTGCTGCGGCGGTAAACTGCTTGGACAACGAACCCAGATCAAAAACCGTATCCGGCGTTATTTTCGCTCCAGTTTCGAGATTCGCGTAGCCGTAGCAGTTCAAGTGTACGATTTTCTTGTTCCACCTAACGGTCACAGCTACGCCAGGGACCTTGTCGTCTTCTTTAGGGGGCGCGTCGTACAACTTAGCGAGATAGTTGTTTACGATTTGATCAATCTTGAGATTCCTTGGAAAAGCATTTCGTTTTTCTCTCGAAGCCACTGGCACCTCCATTACGCACGGCCTTGCACAAAAAAGTCTAAATCCCACCCACGGCAGTGAGTGGATGCTTCAGATCCTCTCTACTCTGAATGAACCGCAGTGAACTCGCTAAATCCCACCAACGGGAAGTTGGTGGATTGTTCAGATCCTCTCTAAAATGCATCCCTCAAAGAGCCTACGCGCTGCGCGCGCATACTTGAGATTCATTTCTACATAGAAAGGATCTGAACACATCCACACACTACCGTGTGTGGGATTCGTTCCCCCGACTTTTGACACAGTCTCTGCTCTTGGTGGGATTTGGCCTTTCTGCAAAGCCTTTACCCACAATTGAAGTTATTCATGATGTTGTCTTTTTTCCATTTGCCCCAATAAAACCGCGATATGTCCTGGGCGATGCGGCAGGTAGTGAATTGTTTGTCCCCGAAGTCCGCATTACTTAGCACGACGATCCCCAAACTCTCCATTGTCTCAGGGTCAACCCTCTTACCCGCGTCAGGAACAGGCCACCTTGAGCCGCGGGCGAAATAGCTGCGCCAGCCCAACCATTCGCCGCGATGGTATTCAGCACGACTTTCATATTTCTTAATAACGCGTCTGCCCTTTGCTTTGACTTCCTTATCATACTTGCCGCGAAGCAGATTCCAGCCAGCGCCATAGTTCACTTGCTTGCGCTGCTTGAGCTGTACCGGCGACCACAAAAGTTCACGAATGATGTTGCCCTGGCCGAAGTTTTTTGCCTGAGTGGGAAAACATAACCCCACTATGTCGTTCACATGCAGGCTTAGCTCCCATCGTAACAAGTCCTTAATTGTCGAGTGAACATTGCCATCGCCAGTGATGAAGTTTAGCGGCGTATAACCAACCGGAACAAAGCGGCCGCCCACGCGGTTGTAGCACTTGGCGTGGTTGATTATTTCCCGAGCGTTCGGAGAGAAGCGGGAGGCTTCATCAAACACGTAAGTATCCTTCATCGCAAGATCGCTAAATAAGACTTGCTTCAGCAATTCTGCGAACCGCTTTCTGGTAAGCCTTGCCACCAACTCTGCGAGTACGACATAGCCTGAATTGCAATATTCATACTCAGTGTCAGGTTGGCGGGGCAATAATTTCTGTGTTGCTATCCATTCCAGCACGTCCCTGTTTGTAAGTTCCTTCCTTCTTCTACTCTCCATTTTTGGATACCAATGATCTGGCTTTGCCAGGGCCTGGTCGTACCAATCTTCAGTGGCAAGCCTTGAGGCTACATAAATGTCGGTGTAAGAAGGCAGCGCGGACGTGTGGTGGATCAGGTCCTCCACCGTAATGGAATCGGCGTAACGTGGGAATCCTTTGAAGAACTTCGAGAGATGATCGTTCATGTCGAGCTTCTTGTTGAAAACAAGCTCGAGAATTGCAAGGGCGGTAAACTGCTTAGACAACGAACCAAGATCAAAAATTGTATCGGGTGTTATTTTCGCTCTGGTTTCAAGATTCGCGTAGCCGTAACAGTTTAGGTGTACGAGTTGCTGGTTTTTCCTTACCGCCACGGCTACGCCAGGAACGCGATCGCGGTGGTGGGGGTTGATCAGGTCGTTCACAATTTTGTCAATCTGCGGTTCGTGCGGCCAGGCATTCTGATTCACATGAAAGTAATCAAAGAGGTCATAGTGTTTTTGTCTGTGAACTTTTCTCGAAGCCATTGGTGCCTCCGGATGAGACTGAATGTTGCGAGAGGGCATACTAAAACAATCGCACGTGCAATCAAACAACAATTACGTAATACCGGCGCTCTTTGGTGGCGGACGATTCATGCGATCTCCAGCTCTCGAATTGCATGGTAAACTTGTTTCGACCTGAGGACCCCTTTGCTTCAAAAGCCAAAAAGAGGCACAAAAAGCACATAGGTCTTCTTGAAATCGTTTGAGCTTTTTGTGCTTTCTTGCGGCCCCTTGCAAGGCCTAAGCCGACTCTTGAGGCAAGGCTCCTCAGGACAAAGAACAAAGGAAAGCCAGAAGCGTGCTGGGGGGCGTATCATCTCTTAATTTAGAAATCAAGGTTTCGCGAATGAGTTTCCGCTACGCACCAAGGCTATCGATCATCATCCCGGCGCTCAATGAAGCACATTCGATTGGCGCGACACTTGACTCCCTCTCGCAATTATTAGACAGCGTCAAAGTCATAGTGGTGGATGGTGGGAGTGATGACGACACGCGCGAAATTGCGAGTGCGCACGGGGCGGTAGTTATGGCATCGGAACGCGGACGCGGCCTGCAAATGCACCGAGGTGCGTGCGGCGCGAAAGGTGACGTGTTCTGGTTTTTGCATGCGGACACGATTGTGCCCACAGACGCCGTAGATCTCATCCTTGAGAGTTTGCATGACCCACAGGTCGTTGCCGGCAACTTCGACGTTCGCTTCGATGGCCGAGCGCCGGCCGCACGGTTTATGACCTGGTTGTACCCGCAACTACGCCGGTTCGGACTTTGCTACGGCGACTCGGCGATCTTTGTGCGGCGTGAAGCGTACGAACAGGTTGGGGGCTTTAAGCCTTTTCCGATCTTCGAAGATTTAGACTTGTTGCGAGAGTTGAGAAGGCTGGGGCGGATCGTTCATTTGCGGGCTATGGTCATTACTTCGTCGCGCCGGTTTGAAGGGCGCAGTTTTGTATTTACGTTTGCGCGATGGATGGTTATGCAGGCGCTCTATTGCTTGGGAATGCAACCGCGCACGCTCGGCCGCTTTTATGCGCCAGTTCGCAGCAAACAGCAAATCAAAGCCGTTGAATGATCGGGATGTTACTGTGATGCAGCGTCGGCTCCTGGCAGCGGCGGCACCAGACGAGTCTTAACTTCGCCCGCGCGGGGTGCCTTGACCATTACAGCAACGATTGGTTGCGGCATAGAACCTGGAGTATCGCACAATGGCATATTACGAAGAAGAGGATCTACAACGTTTTTCAGATATCGCGAAGCATCGTCCTGATCTGTTTGAGAAGTTCATGGCCTGGTATCAGGCCTGTCAGGAAGAGGGCGCTCTGTCGAGGCGCGAGAAGGCGCTAATTGGTTTGGCCGTTGCGCATGCTTTGCAGTGCCCCTACTGCATTGACGCCTTCTCGCAATCGTGTCTGGAAGCAGGCTCGAATATGGAGCAGATGACGGAAGCGATTCACATGGCGTCGGCGATTCGCGGGGGCGCGGCACTCATTCACGGTTTACAAGCTCATCACTCGGTCGAGAAGGTATCAATGTAATGTCAACCGTTTTGCCGGTCATTCAACCTGGACCAAATGGGCAGCCGCGCACCGACGTTGATTTCGACCAGACGTTGAGCGCGCATGGAATAGATCTCCGGCAGCGACTGTCGATACCCTGCAAGTCAACGTGGGAAAACTCTGTAATCAGGCGTGCAAGCATTGCCACGTCGACGCTTCACCGTCGCGAACTGAGATCATGACGCGCGAAACCGCCGAGGCCGTTATCGACGCGGTGCGCCGATGGCGCATCCCGATAGTCGATATCACCGGCGGCGCGCCGGAGCTGAACCCGTCTTTTCGTCATCTGGTCCAAGAGGCGCGAGCTGCCGGCGCGCGCGTAATTGTGCGACATAACTTGACGGTGATGTTCGAGGCGGGTCAGGAGGATCTGCTTGAATTCTTTCGCGACCAGGCAGTCGAGCTTGCTTGTTCACTGCCTTACTTTCTGGAAGAGCGCACAGACGCTCAGCGTGGTCACGGAGTGTTTCAGAAATCAGTCATCGCGCTCCGGCGCTTGAACGCGGTCGGCTATGGAAAGGCAGAAAGCGGACTTACGCTGGACCTGATCTATAACCCCGTAGGCGCGTTCCTCCCGCCGTCGCAGGCTTCAATCGAGGCAGATTTCAAACGCGAGTTAATGAGTCGCTACGGCATCGTGTTCAACCGTCTCTATACGATCACGAACATGCCCATCAAACGCTTTCTCGATTACTTGCGTCGCTCGGGTAATGAAGAGCGCTATATGCGCAAGCTGGTGGAGGCGTTCAACCCTGCGACTGTCAATGGGCTGATGTGCCGAAATCTTGTAAGCGTGGATTGGACGGGGAGACTTTACGATTGCGACTTCAATCAGATGCTGGAGTCAGGGGTTGCGCCTGAGTCGCCGCAAACCATCACTGAGTTTGAGCCAGAAAAGTTCGCTCGAAGGCGCATCATGACCGGGTCGCACTGTTTTGGATGCACCGCTGGCGCAGGCTCAAGCTGCGGTGGAGCAGTGGCATCCTGAAATGGAAAACTTGGAGTCACGTGAACTAGGTAGCTCTATCGCCAAATCTTGAAGTAGTACGACAGCCACTTTTTGTAGGCTGAAAGGTTGTTGAGTATCGCATCTAGTCCTGCCTGCTGATTAACCTGCGTCAGTGTCGGATAGACGTGAATCATGCTGCCGAGCGCAGTGATCGAGAGTCTCTGCTTCATCGCCAACACGACCTCATGAATCAATTCGCCCGCGTGAGCGCCCACGATGTGAGCGCCGACGATCTCGTTCCTCCGCCCGCTGCAAATGATTTTTGCAAAGCCCTTGGTCTCCTCTTCGGCTTGCGCTCGATCATTGTCCGCGAAGGGAGTTCGGTAAACCTGAACATTCGTCACGCCGAACTTCGCGTTTGCTTCTTTTTCAGTCAAGCCGACACGTGCAACTTCGGGATCGGTGAACGTCGTCCAAGGCACGACACGAAAATCGGTCTTCTGCAATAGAGGCCAAAACAACAGGGCGTTGCGAATCACAACCGACCCTTCATAAGCTGCCAGGTGAGTGAAAGGAAAGTGGCCCGTCACGTCCCCGGCAGCGAAGATGTGACGAGTTGAAGTCCGCAGATATTCGTCGGTGATGATGCGGTGCTGGTCGTACTTCACACCGGCGGCTTCGAGGTTCACTCCTTCGATATTTGGGCGGCGTCCCGTAGCCACGAGTATCTCCTCAGCCTGCAGTTCTGCTTGCTTGCCATCATGCTCAACCGTCAATACCTTAAGCCCATTTGCGGTAGCTGCGCGTACGGCCTTGTGATCGAGCAGAATCTTCAGACCTTCGGCGCGCATGATCTGTTCGACGGTCGTCGAGACCTCTTCGTCCTCTTTCGGCAGCAGGCGCTTGTCCATCTCAACAACCAAAACCTCGCTCCCGAAGCGAGCAAAGGATTGCGCGAGTTCCAGCCCAATCGGACCGCCACCGAGAACTATCAGGGTTTCGGGTAGCTTCTTGAGATGGAAGACCTCTTCATTGGTGATGATGCCAGTCTCTTTTAGCCCCTCAATGTGGGGAACGGCAGGACGTGAGCCGGAGGAGATGCAAAAGCGCTTGGCGCTGACAGTTTTCTTCGCGCCGTCGTCGCTAGTCAGCTCCAGCTCATGTGGCGACAGAAAACGCGGAGTAGCAAAGATCACCTCAACGCCCCATGCTTCAAAGCGCTCCGGTTTGTCATGCTCCCCGACAGTTTCGATAACACGCGCCACCCGCTCGAGAATTGAAGTGAAGACACCATCTTTGAACTCGAGAGAAGCGGGCGCAAAGCCAAAATCCTTTGCCCGTCGAACATCCGCAGCGAAGCGAGCCGAACGAATGAAAGTTTTCGAGGGAACACAACCGGTGTAGAGGCAATCGCCCCCCAGTGCTTTCTTTTCAACCAGCGCCACGCGCGCGCCAAGCTGTGCCGCGCCGCCGGCAACGACCAGTCCGGCAGAGCCACCGCCAATCACGACGAGATCATATTTATTCACAACTCTTCTCTGCGTTCCTAAGCATCTTCCAAAATGCGTCAAGACTCGACGCTGCCCACACCTCGTTGCGACTCATGGTGCAGATAAGGCTGGAGTATAGACGCGCAAGCTTGCGCGCGCGACCTCGAGCCACCACCCAAGCAGGTTTCAATTCTGTCCCCACAGCAGCATTGCCGAGACTCGAGCAAAACTCAGTAACTCCTAGCAACTCCACGAAAGATTGATCGGTCCGCCGCCTTTTATCTTGGTTCTCGCGTTTCGGCTCGTCTGGCAATGGATTACAGCGGGGTACTCATCGGGCAAACAGGAGATTGACATGACGAACGGAGATACGCCGAAAGCCGTCTCGAGGCGAACTTTTATTAAGGGTGTGATCGCGGGCAGTGCGGCGGTCGCCTCTGCTAACTACCTCTTCCGAGCATCGACTTTCCTGGGCCAACAGCCACAACAGCCTGGGTCGTCGACTCGAGTTCATCACCAAAAACTGCAGGCGAAGGGCTAAGAAATGGAAATCGAAGAGCGCTGTAACACAATCGAAGAGGGCTATGAATTCATGCTGGCCTACGCGGCTCAGGGGCTTCCGAGTGACGAAGGTAGCCGGTCGGGCGGAGAGGTTCGCGAGTTCCTGAATCGGATGGTCAATACGTTGAATGGCCTGGCGGAGAGTTATGAAACCGCGGTGTGGAACGAGGGCCTTGAACCCCCTGAAAAATACCAGGCCTTCTTGGACGTGCTCGACCGCGATGCCCGCGACTCACTTGCCGCGATTGAACTCGTCCTCGTTCAGCCTGCGATCAGCTCACAGTTGGTAGACAATTTAAATGCGTCGATTCACCTTCGTGCGCTGCTGACCGATCTCTTTCTGGTCGATGAGCTGCTGAAAACGCAATCTCAGGCAGCAGATCTGGTCGCCATTCCCTTTGGTTGCGAAAGACTTACGCACTCTGGAGGTCGAACGGCCTGACTTAGAGAGGCCATTACAGAGGCGGGAAGATCGCGACGGTAACCCGTCAGAATTCTTTGAAGTGATTTCATAATCTGTTAACCACTGGGGGCTTCACGCTTTTGGTGGAGGCGGGGCAGTGAACTGTGCGATGTCAGCAATGCCGAGACTGTTCTCAATTGCGCTGATTTGTTTGACAGCGTCCTCGAACCCATCCTCGCCGAACTGTTCGTGCTCGATGTCCTCAAACTTGTCGTTCATCTCGTCGAGTTGCTTGCCCGTCATCGTTTGTTTCCATGCAGGAAAGACAATCGTGTCTTCACGTGCGGCATGGTGGCGGTACATGAGCACGAAAGCCTCCAGAGCCTTTGCCAGTGGCTCAGCATTACTTGCGCCCAACTTCGCTCCCTGGGTCGCGCTGATAATGTAATCAGTGATCTCGCGCCCGCGGTTGTGCTGCAGGATCAGAATGTCTGGATAATTCGCAGCCTCGCCGCCGGCTTTTTTGACAGCCGGAAAGATGTACGCTTCCTCGAGTTTCTTCTCGTGGTACTCCTCGCCGAACGCTTTGAACAGCTTTGCTGTCTTTTGAAGCGCATCTGGAGCGATTGCGGAGGGAGCGCCACGAAGTTTGATTGCTGTCGCGCTATATACCAGCAAGGCACGTCTGAGTACCCCATGCTCGCGCATTAAATCCTCAGTGGCGGTAACCTCGCCGCCCATTTTGTTCTCGTCTGGTGCAGCCGAAGTCACTGCCTGCCCTGTAGTGTTAGTCTTGTTTCCCACGCAACTGCTAAGTATGAGGCCTGTTCCTACCACTGCCGATACGCGGAGAAAGTCGCGACGTGTTTTTGATGACTCCATATCTCAACTCCTTAGTCCCTCGATTCCATAAGCAGCAAAGTCGCCAGATGTGGTCTGGCGACTTTGTTGTTCATCAAGTTTGCTTGTCGCTGGCACTAATGCAGTATGCACAAGAAGCCGGTTTATTTTTGCATCCGTTTGCGCGGACTTTGCGTTGTTTGCGATTAAGAAATCACATCGGATTCGCAAGGCCGCAAAGTCCGCGCAAGAGCAGACTGCATCGGTATCTGCTCGTCTGTTTTTTAATAGCGGCGGGTGAACCAAGCGCTCCTACAACGCTCCCGATATCTCAATAATTCGACCAGCGAGTTCAGTTACATAAGTCAACCCAGTTTTTTCGTCCACCACCATCGAGGTTGGTCTCGTTAAGCAGCTGGAGACGACAGTTGGTGGACCGGCTGGTGTTTCAAAGTGCAGCAGAAGCCCCGGCGGCGGAAAGAACGGTCCTGTGGGAGAGGCATGCTGAAGCACGAGGTAATGAGTGTCGCTGCCTTCTCTTATGGGAGCAATGTCTATGGTTGTCTTCAGCCCGCTGATAAACGCTGCGTGACTTCCCGTCAGCGGATCAACTTGCTCCACTTTCGATCGACCCGGCGGAAACGGGACGCCTGTGAAGAGCGACACCAAAAGCTGGCCGTCGTTGAATGCGATGCCGGTCGCAACTGCGTCGGTCATCGCCGGGAACCCGGGAATCGGGTTGGCAATCTGGGGAAAAGTAACGAGTGTCGAGAACGTGCCCGTCGGAATATCAACTTGCCAAACCTTGTTCTGGCCTCCATCCGTGACATAAGCCTGATTCTCGATTACGACCAGGTCGAAAGGATTCACATTTCGAAAACCACTGGGCCTCGTTGGGTCAATCGTAAAATCCGGGAAATTAGCAATCAGCTCTACACTGAGCTTGTCGCCATCGGCATTGGATAGCGTCACCTTTTGGCCTGAGGCTAACGTCTGCTGCGCAGAGAGGGGAAGCGAGAAGCCTTGCAAGGTTTTCTTCTCGACGCTGGCACTGAAGTGGATAGCCAGAACCGAGCTGAAGATTGGCGACGACGGATTCGGATTAGGAAATTGATTTGGTAGGGTCGTATCGCCCACACCGATGGTGACGTACAGCGTGCGTCCACGCATAAAAACGCCGGCCGGACCAGAGGGGTCTCCGATATCGTTCGGTGCGGATGGCAGGCCGTCCAAGAGCGTGCGGCGAGTTCCGTCGGGCTCAACGATGGAGATGCGACCTGAGTGCAATACGCCCGACGTACCGCTCTCGGAAACGACGAGGTTGTTTTGATTTGACTGGGTGATGCCAAGCGGTGTCCGGAGGCCCGAAGTCAAAACGTTCGGCGGACACTGCGCTCTAGCGGACAAAACTGGCATTAAGATGGTTGCTGCCAGCAATGTTAGGAAGCTTCCTTTTGAGACGAAAAGACGAACAATGCGAATGATCATGGGAGTGATCCTTTCTGAGGCGAAATCAATTCCCCCTCCGCACAAGCGGACTCGAAGAATGATTCTTGTGTTCAAGAAGCCGCTTTCCTTCGCCACTGGAGATCTGGGACTGGCGTGGTGAAAGTGGCCTTAGCAGAAATGGTTTTATAGGCTCTGCTTTTATGCCAGGCAGAGACAGATGTCAATAGCGCTGTGGAACTTAGCTTTTGCGTTTTCCATTACGCCATTACCGAGTATGGACCATATACGAGAAATAGTGTCTATATGGGATATATTCTACAGTTGACATATAGCCGTAACTAGCATAACGTTGCTCCGAACCGAGTCCGGCTCACTCCCTTCTCAGCTCTTCTGGAATCCATCCAGACCACCTGAAGCCAACAGCTCAACTACTAAGGAGCTAAGAAATGTTTGCACGACATGTTACTATGAAACTCAAGGCCAATTCGGTCGTAGAGCTCCCGCGGATTATCGAGAGCGACGTTCTCCCGGTGCTTCGCAAGCAGAAGGGGTTCCGCGATGAGATTAGCTTTGTGAGTCCAGAGCGCTCGCTAGCCGTGGGTATCAGTCTCTGGGACACAAAAGAGGACGCGGAAGCTTACAACCGCGCGGGATATCCAGACGTATTGAAGACGCTGTCGAAAGTGTTGGAGGGAACACCGACGGTGGAAACGTTTGAGGTTGCTAATTCGACGCTCCACAAGATCGCGGCTAAAGCCGCTTGAAGCAGACAGATTGGTAACTGCGAAAGGGGCGGACCGGTGTCCGCCCCACACCTCCGCCTACTATCAACGT
>DASQPD010000117.1:0-2823 GCA_035644135.1 Pyrinomonadaceae bacterium | reverse complement strand
TGCGTCGTCGGCCCGTTCGGCTTGAAGGAAATCTGGACCACGACGCGAGCGGTCTATTATCCGCTCGTTCTGACGACGTTTTGGGCACTGCACAAGCTTTTCGGGCTAAGTCCGCTACCATATCATCTTCTTAACATTTCTTTTCATGTTGCCTCAGCAATACTGCTTTGGCGCATACTGCAAGTACTCCGGATCCGCGGCGCATGGCTCAGCGCTGCACTTTGGGCTTTGCATCCGGTAATGGTGCAATCCGTCGCGTGGGTTACTGAACTAAAGAACACGCAGTCCTGCGTGTTTTATCTACTATCGATCCTTTTCTTTTTGAAATGGGAGGATCAAGGAGGGGCGATCTCTGGTCCGTCCCAGCGGTGGACTGGAGACCGCCGCTCATTGGTTTTCGCTTTATCTCTGCTTTTCTTTCTTCTGGCGACACTGAGCAAAACTTCAGTGGTGATGCTACCTTTTGTGCTGGCGCTCTGCGTCTGGTGGATGCGAGGAAGAATCCGTTGGCGCGATACGCTAGCTCTCGCTCCGTTTGCTCTGATTTCGGTCGTCGCGAGCGCGTGGACGATCTGGGAACAGAGATTTCATGCGCGCGCAGTTGGTCCGGACTGGGTGCAAACCTTTCCGGAACGTCTGATCATCGCGGGTAAAGCCATTTGGTTCTACCTCGGCAAACTGGTGTGGCCGCATCCTCTGATCTTCATCTATCCACGTTGGGACGTTGATTCGTCGAAAATCGTTGCGTATCTCCCGTTGCTGGCAGCAATAGCCGGGTTCGTTGCGTTGTGGTTTATCCGCCCAAAACGTGGCCGTGCTCTATTCTTTGCCGCCGCTTACTATGTCGTCTCGCTGTTTCCCGTGCTCGGCTTTTTCAGCGTGTATTTCTTTCGTTACTCATTTGTAAGCGATCATTTTCAGTATCTGGCCAGTATGGGCCCGGTCGCGTTGATAGGAGCAGGAATCGCAATTCTTCTCGGGCGTTTTTGTGTAACGCCGACCGACTGCGTGTCTGACCCGGACACCGTACCGCTATCGGGCAGCTCCATCGCTACTCCGCGACGGCGATTGGTTTTGAGCGCTGGTCTCTGCGGAATCCTTCTGGTTTCGATCGGCTTTTTGACGTGGTGGCAAACCGCGGAATATCGCGATCTCTTTGCCTTATACACAGCGACATTACAAAAAAATCCGGATTGCTGGATGGCGCATTACAATCTCGGCATCGTTCTCAGCGAGCAGGGAGAAGCGGATCAGGCGATCGATCATTACCGGCGAGCCGTTGCCCTGCGGCCTGATTACGCGGAGGCGCATTACAACTTGGGACGGCTTTTGGTTGAGCACGGTCAGCTTACTGACGCAATTGCCCATTACGAAAGAGCCGCTGCGATTAATCCCACTGATGCAGAAGCACAAAACAATCTCGGAGTTACGCTTTTTGGGATCGGGCGTACCGATGACGCGATTGCGCATTATCAGAATGCGCTCGAGATCCGGCCTGACTACGGCGAGGCCTCATGCAACCTTGCGAACGCGCTTATAGCTAAAGACGATTTCGATGGTGCCATCGCCCGATACAAGGCGTGCCTCGCAGCCATGCCGGACCAGGCAGAAGCGCAATACAATCTCGCGAGCGCTCTTTTGCGCAAAGGCCGCACGGATGAGGCGATTGTCGAGTACCAAAAGGTGCTCCAGGTGCATCCCGAGAGCGCAGACGCTCACGCCAACCTGGGCATCGCCTGGCTTGCAAAGGGACGCGTTCGAGATGCAATGGCTGAGTACACAAACGCACTCCAAATTTCCCCCGAAAATTTAGCTGCGCTAAGCAACCTAGCATGGTTGCTCGCGACGTCTTCCGATTCCTCTCTGCGAAACGGATCCGAGGCCGTGCGGTTGGCTGAGCGCGCCGACTCCGCAAGTTCCAGGAGCGACAAGCACCCGACCGTTCTCCGGATTTTGGCCGCAGCCCACGCCGAAGCCGGCCAGTTTGCCGAGGCTAAAGAGACTGCCCACCAAGCGTTGGAAGCGGCGAACATACAAGGCAACACCGCTTTGGCTGAGGCGCTGCAAGGGGAGCTTGCCCTTTACGACTTGGGTTTGCCATACCATAAGTAACGAGATAATCCCGTTCGAGGACGGATGCGTTTCCGTCATTCTCGAAGCGCGACACGCGCGCGGTAGAGAGCAATTTCTTCTTCCAATCTGCTTGCGAGCTCCAGCTTACTCTGTGCGCTGGCTACTGCCTTTGCTGCCTCCGCTGTCGCGACAGCTTCGGCGAATTGTCCAGCCTCTGCACGCGCAGCGGCAAGCGTACGAACGAAGTTTGGATCTCTGCCCCCCGAGGCCTGCACCGCTTTCACCGCCAAGGTGACTGCTCGTGCGCCGTCGCGCATTGAAGCGTCGGAAGAGGTCGCCAAAATCCATGCCAGGTTGTTCAGCGCCACACTGTCTTCTGGCATTATATTCAGCGCTTGCTCATACTCCACGATTGCTTCTTTCACGTTCCCTTGTTTGCGAAGGGCGCTGGCCACATTCCTGTGAGCTTCTGCGTCGTGTGGACGTATCGCTAGGGCCTTTTGCCATTGGGCGATCGCTTGGTCGATCCGGCCCTGTTGAAAGAGCACACTTCCAAGATTGAAATATGCATCCGCGTAATCAGGACGCAGTCTTACGGCTTCCTGAAGGTGGTCGATCGCTTCATCCAAAAGCTGCTTCCTGGCAAGAGCGTTACCAAGGTTGCTTTGGATGAGTGCCGCACCAAGGCTGTAATGGATCTCCGTGTTCCTGGATCGTATATCTAACGCTGCCTGAAACTGTGAAATAGCA
>DASQPD010000116.1:0-120475 GCA_035644135.1 Pyrinomonadaceae bacterium | reverse complement strand
TTTCTATCCGCGTGATCCGCGTTCATCTGTGGCTGATTCTGCATCTTTTTACGATCCGCAGGCGATGCTCGACAAATATCGAATCCGCCGTGTAAAATCGCCAACTTTGTTGAATGAACGATAACTCAAACAGTAGCGCTCATCCGGCTGATGTCGATGCTCGTCTGGCCCGCCGACTCTTTCGTGCTATGGCGGCAGCGGTGCTCTTTGCCGGTGTGCTTAGCCTGCCGTTTGCTGCCTGGAGAGTTACGACGGGTCTATTGCTCGGCGGAACGCTGTCATTGCTGAACCTTCATTGGATGAGGAGTTCCGTTGCCGCTGCGTTCAGCAGCGCCGATGGAACAAGGCCGAGAATTCGCATGGCGCAGTACGTTTTGCGTTATTTTATTATCGGGGCGGTTGTCTACGCGGGTTACAAGCTGAATGTTGTTTCTTTGCCAGCCACTGTAATTGGGCTGAGTAGTTTCGTTATTGGCTTGTTTGTCGAGGCGCTTAGAGAATTTTACTTCATCATTACTCGTCGAGAGGGAATCAATTGATGTTCTGGTTGCAGGAAGCCACTGAAACGGCGGGTGCACACGGCGGGCAGGCAGCGGAGGCTGCCGGTGAACACGCTAGCCCCATCATCGTTCAGCTTGTTAATCACTACTTCGGTCCCTGGGCTTACGACTTCGAGATGAAGTATACCTATCCGCTCTGGACTAAATTCTTTGCAAAGTTTCACACAACTCCAGAAGCTGTTTTTGGTCCTTACACTCCGGAAACAGCAATTCCCTGGTACACAGTGATGTTTGTAATTGCCTGCTTTTTGAGCGTCATTATCATCTGGATCCTGAAGGGTAAGTTGTCTGAGGAGGAACCGGGAACCGGGCAGCAAACACTGGAGTTGAGCGTCCTCGCCGTGCGCGACATGTTGGCAGACATTGTTGGACCACACGGTCTCAAGTACTTTCCGGTTGTGATGACGTTTGCGGTACTGATTCTCGTCTCCAATCTGATGGGATTGTTTCCGCTATTCATGTCTCCCACTGCAGCAACGAGTGTAACTTTTGCTCTGGGGCTCTCGTCGTTTCTTTACTACAACTACATCGGGATAAGTGAAAACGCGCAACGCGCGTCCGGGAGTTTTCGTTGGGTTAAAGGTTTCTTTCTTCATCTGAAACACTTTGGCGGGCCGATCTGGTGGATTGCATGGTTGATTTTTCCGATAGAACTCATTAGCAACCTGATTCGGCCTTTCTCGTTGGGCATTCGGCTTTTTGGCAATATGTTCGCGGATGAACAGGTGGCGTCAACGGTCGCCGGATTGTATCCGAAGGTTACTCATTGGTTCGTTCCAGTTTTCTTAATGCCATTGGGTGTTTTTGTCGCGTTAATCCAAACGTTTGTTTTTATTCTGCTCTCGCAGCTTTATCTGAGCGAAGTCTCTCACCCACCGCATAACGGCCACGCTGAGCACGGCCATGCGGAAGACGAGAGTGAAGAGTTTATTGTTCCAGTCTTGACGTAGTATGAAACGCGCTTGCGAGCGGTACCGGCGACGGACGGTACGCGTTGTAGCGCAATACAACAGTTGCAGCGCAAGGATGATCGGGAATTCGGTGTATAAATAGTTACTGCGCTGTCTCGCTGGAGCACCGTTGTTAGAGGGGCGGTGGATACCGGATTCAGCCGAAATCATTCAACCAGTTCTCGTTGTCAGGCCTTGTATTCGCTGCCGAGACAATTACCGAAGGAGAGGAAGATGAGAAGACTTGGGCTACTGTTCTTTGCAGCAGTTGGAGTGTTACTGACTGCAATGCCTGTATTTGCGCAAGCGCCGCCGGCTGCTGCTGATAATAGCGCTGGCTTGAAGGCTATCGCCGCTGGGGTCGGATTTGCGATCGCCGTTTTTGGCGGCGCTTTGGGACAGTCGCGGATCGGCGCGGCTGCTTGCGAGGGCGCTGCTCGTAACCCGGGCGCCGCCGGACGTATTCAAACGCTGATGATTCTTGGCTTGGCGCTTATTGAATCACTGGTGCTCTTTGCCTTGGTCATCGTATTTGTGAAGGTATAAGGAGCAAAGGACTCTGAACGCGGACGATGCGAGTGAGGCGCATGCTTCACTCGCATCTTTCTTTGCGATTGAGAAGTTCAAAAGAAGGCATTTAAACGCAAAGAACGCAAAGGTGTTCGCAAAGAGGCGCGGAGAGATAAGCTCGGCGCCACTTCGCGTCTTCACTTAGCGTCCTTTGCGTTTTGGTTTTAATTGGCCGTTTTCTGCCTCAAACGCTTTCTGCACATCTTTGCCTGCGATCAAACCGTGTGTTAGGCTGGCTTTACTCCCGCAAATAGCGAGCGAGGCATGGTTTAGCATGAAGAAATGTCCGAAGTGCGGAACCGAGTATCCAGACACAACCACATTGTGTCCGGCGGATGGCCTCGCTCTGGAACAAACTGAAGATACCTTAATCGGACAAACTCTCGCTGGCAAATATCGCATCGACCAGGTACTGAGCGAAGGCGGTATGGGCAAGGTTTACCGCGGCACTCACGTCCTGATGGACAAGACTGTGGCGATCAAGGTGATGCGGCCGGCGCTCGCTGCCGACGAAAAGATCGTTGCGCGGTTCTCGCGTGAAGCCCGCGCTGCTTCCCGGATTTCTCATCCGCATGCCCTCAGCGTTACCGATTTCGGCGAGGATAATGGTCGCGTCTTTCTCGTCATGGAGTATCTCAAGGGAAGAACTCTCAAGGAGATTATCCGTAGCGAAGGACCCATGGCTCTGTCCCGGGTGAGGGAGATTATTCGACAGGTTGGCGGTGCTCTAAATGCAGCTCACGATGAAGGTGTCGTACATCGCGACCTGAAAAGCGACAACATCATGCTTCTGAGCAATGTCGCCTCCGATTATGCCACCGTGCTGGATTTTGGCATTGCTAAAATCAATGAACCCGAAGGTGGCTATGATGCGGAGCTCACCGCTCCCAACCTTGTGATCGGGACGCCGCAGTACATGTCGCCCGAACAATGTTCCCACTCTGCGTCAATTGACACGCGCTCAGACATCTATTCGCTCGGCATTATTCTTTACGAAATGTTCGTGGGACATGTGCCGTTTGCCGGCGAGTCCCCCACCACCGTGATGTTGAAGCAGATGCAGGAGCCGGCTCCCTCAGTACTGGCTGAGCGATCAGATTTGCCTGTCGCTGTCGGGCAAGTTGTGTCGCGGGCCCTGGCAAAGCGACCGGAGGATCGTTATCAACGCGTAGGCGATCTCGTTGAAGACCTGGCAATTGCCTCGAGCCTGGACGAAGCGAAGGGTGGGCGGCCTGCTTCAGTAATATCGGGCACTCAAAGGAGTTTACCTACAAATGACCAGCTGGATGAGGAAACCGTTGTCCGGCCGCGTATAGAACCCGTGCGGCAGCGCGCCCCCATCACGGTTCGCACTGAGCCACCGCCAGCTTCGAGCTTTAATCCGTGGAAAGTTTTGATTCCATCCGCAGCCGCGCTGCTGGTTATCTTCACAGTGATTTACGCATTCACGAAGAATTCGCAAACACCGAATGCGTCTCAACAGGGACCTTCGCTGGTCGCTGATCCAAACAGTAAGCCGGTTGAGCCGGCCCAGCCAGCCAATGGAAAAAGCGAAGAGGGAATTCCAGCGGGCGGAGCGACGAATCCGACGAACGTCAACGCAAATGCGAATGCCAATGTAAGTCCGGAAGCTGGGCCATCTCCGCTTCCCAGTGTCGGCGCGGCGGAGAACGTAAACGAGAATGCCAACAGCAACACCAACACGAACTCTAATCGGAAAGCGCCACCACTGCCGAGCCCCAGCCACCCGGTGAACGTGAACGAACCGCCACCGCCGCCTCCGAGTCCTGCGAGTCCTGCTTCAACGAAAACGCCTGCGCCGGCAGCAAGTCCAGAGTCAGTTTCCACTCCCGCAGATACGCCGCGATAAGAATTGTCCGTTGTTTTAGAACAGGCTCCTTATTACAGCACACTCCGAATCATTTGCAGCAACTCTTGCTCCTGCGTGATAGCGATCTCTATTTCCAGCACATAACACGGCAGGTCGAATTTGAAGGCGTTGAGCTTGACAGCGTCCTTCTCCGTTGTTACCAGGCTGCGTGCCCCACCCAGCCTGGCTTCCTCAACCAGCATCCGAACCTCTCTTTCTTTGTACCGATGATGGTCTGGAAAAGAACGTTTCAGTACTAGTTCGCAACCCTCGTTCTGTAGCTGTTTGAAAAACGCTTGCGGATTTCCAACAGCGCAAAAAGCAGCCACGGGGTTCTGCGGAGATTTAATAGAACTGGCGTCCATAGCAGCAGAGAACCTGGACACTTGCATTCGGGAAACAAACACAGGACGTTCGTCGCTTACATCCGCTATAACCTTGAGGATTGCCTCTGAATTCTCGACCTGTTCTGTGCGGGTCAGTATTATGCAGCCGGCACGACGCAGACTCGATGGTGGTTCACGCAATCTGCCAAAAGGCAACAGAAAGCCGCCTGCCCACGGGTTCGTTGCATCCACCGTCACGATATCCAGATCTCGATGTAGTCGCAGGTGTTGAAAACCATCGTCAAGAATAAAGGTGTCGACAGCGAATTGCCTGATAGCCAGATCACCTGCTGTCTTTCGATCGACGTTGCTGATTACCGCAGCGACACCCTTCAGCTTGCTCGCCAACAGGAACGGCTCATCCCCCGCTTCATCCGGAGTGGCCAGTACTTCTTTACCGTCTGAAACGATTACCATTCTACTGGCATTTTGCCGTCCGTATCCGCGTGTGAGAATGCAGACTTTGCGGCCCTCTCGAGCGAGAACACCCGCCAGCCAGGCGACCAGCGGTGTCTTTCCAGTTCCGCCGGTCGTGATGTTGCCGACGCTGATAACCGGAGCGTCGAGTCTGGATCGGCGGAATGTGCCGCGCTTGTAAAGCGCCGCGCGTGCGCGCGCGATACCGCCGTACAGGACGCTTAGTGGAGGAAAAACCAGCGGCGCAAAGGGGCTCATTTCAGTCGCGGTCCGGCCGCCAGAGTTGCCGGGTGACTCTGGCCGAATGCTTTGATCAACAACGGCTCGAGGAGTTGTATTGTACGCTCCGTTGCGCCCTGGTTTTGCTTTACCAGCAGAGCAGCGCGCCGGCGGAGGGCATCGCATCTGTCCGGTTCAGATAGAATGGCTTCCAGCGTGCGCGAGAGTTCGACTACCATTTCTCGATCAGTCATGGCTGGGAGCTGAAGTATTGCCCTGGCTTGCACAAACTCCTTCACGATTGCCTGAAAATTATGTGTGTGGGCGCCGGTGATGATGCAACCACCGACTGCGGCTGGCTCAAGAATATTGTGCCCGCCGAAATTCGCGATACTTCCGCCGACAAAAACAACCTTCGCCAGCGGGTAAACAGCGGGCAACTCGCCAATTGTGTCCAGCAGAATTACATCCGCGCGGCGATCCGAATCAGAGTCAGCGCTCGAGCGTCTGGCCCAGGACAGCCCCGACCTCTGAATCAGGGAGGCTACTTCACTGAAACGCTCGGGGTGTCGAGGTGCGATCATCATCTTCAATTTGTGGGTTTGTTTTTTCGCGAGTATCTGAAAACTCTCCAGCAGGATCCGCTCTTCCGGCGCGTGAGTGCTTGCGGCGAGGATGAGGCCAACATCACTGTCGTTTAGCCCGAATCGTTGGCGGAAAGTCGCGGCAAGCAGGCTGGAGGGAGGCATCCCGACTGCATCAAATTTCAGACTGCCGCAAACAAAAAGTTTCTCAGAGGGCATCCCTAATTGTTGCAGTCGCTCTTTGTCCGCCTCTGCTTGCATGATAGCCATCGTGAGGTCGCCAACCACCTCTTTGAGAAAGCCCCGGACCATTCGGTAACGTCGTTCAGATTTTGCTGAGATTCTGCCGTTAATAAGGACCACCGGCACATGGGCTCTGTCGCATTCATGGAGAAAGTTTGGCCAGAGCTCCGTCTCCATCAGCAGAACTACCGTGGGCTTAATGGCGCGCAGCGTCCGGCGAACTGACCAGCGCCAATCGAATGGAAAGTAGAAGACTCTGGTTGCTTTGGCTTGAAAGATTTCGCGTGCGAGGTTCTGGCCGGTCAGCGTGATGGTCGACACTACGAGCGAGTATTGAGGAAACTTTTGCGACAAGAGGTCAGCCAAAGGTCGTGCAGCCTGAGTCTCTCCCACCGAGACGCAGTGCAGCCAGATGACGGGTTTGTTTGTTGATGTTTCAACAAGAGATCCGAACCTTTCGCGAAAGCCTGCTACGTACTTGCCGTGGCGGAGCGCATCAACGAGAAATCGCGGCAGCAGGACAACGAATCCGAGCGTCAGGAGCAAGCTGTACATGTGATACATAGCGACGATTGGCAATCAAGGTAGAAAACAACACGCTCGTTCCCTTATTACCTATCACCCACCAATGTATCGAGCGTTTTTACTTTGCTCGTTCAATATATCGACCTTCGGTGGGATCGACTCGAATTCGGTCGCCTTCGTTTACGAAGGGTGGAACCTGGATAGTCACGCCGTTCTCGAGAGTTGCCGGCTTGTTCACGTTGGAGATTGTGGCGCCCTTCATCGTCGGCTCTGTTTGGGTCACCGTTAGTTCCATTGAGGGAGGAAGATCAACGGCAATAGGGGTGCCTTCATAAAACTCTGCCTGGATCTTAAGGCCCGGCGAAAGCCATTGGGCCGCGTCACCTAACTCGTCCTCATTCAGGGCCACTTGTTCATAATTCTCAGTATTCATGAAGTGATGATGGGAACCATCGGAATAGAGATATTCCATTTCGTGTTGTTCGAGCGTTGCGCGTTCAATGGTGTCGGCAGACCTGAATCTGTGCTCAAACGAGGAGCCGGTACGTATGTTCCGCAGTTTGGTCTGCACCATCGCCCGCAGATTTCCTGGTGTGTGGTGTCTGAACTCCATCACTTTGCAGGGTTGGCCTTCGAATACGATCACCATTCCGCGCCTGATTTGCGTAGCATTAATGGCCATAAGAGCTTTCTAGTCTCCGTCTGAAAACAGTTGTTTTAAGGGGAAACTGCTAAGGTGAACCAGTTGGGTACGTTAGCAAAAGGCGTAGTCTAGCCAGACGGCTGTCTTTTTGTCCAGCGGCAGTAACGCAACCTGTCAGGTTGCGTGGTGCAGTCACACGCAAGCTAAGAGCACATAGATTAATAGAAATAGGCGGTCCTGACCGAAACAACTTCCACGTTTCGATTCGGACCGCCCTTTCATTGAGGAGCCCACCTACCTCGTCTGTGTTAACGCTCTTTGGTGATGCCGGTTCCAAAAGAACCTAAGCGGCGCGGGCGCGCGGAGCTCGGCGTTGCCGAGCGATTCGTTCAAGCCACTGCTGCGCCTCCTGGTAATACGGAAAGCGACGCTCGTCCAGACGAAACGCGCTAGTGTGATAATACCGGCGGCCATTGATCAAGCGGGCAGGATGTTTGATGTGGAGCATCTCGTGATACAGGATGTACTCGACAAACCACTCCGGCACGTCCACTGAATCCAGAGTCTTGCTGATCGTGATGTGGTCGTAAACACGGTCATGATGTCCCAAAATGCTTCGCGTCCTTCTTTGTGACCAGGTGATTGTCGGCTTGGCCAGCTCGTTACCAAAATATCGCCTGTTCAGGCGCGCAAAGATCTTTTCCAAATCATAAACCTCACCTTGAGACGAGGTAAGAACTTTTCGGCCGCGTCGACGGCGCGCGATGTCCGATGAACGCATCATTTCCGGCGTTAGTGAGTAATCACGATAGATTCGTTCGTGCAGCTTTGGCACCCGCCTGCCGAGTAAGCGCGCCACCAAAAGAAAAGCGAGCGAACGCATTACTTCCGGTGGAGAATTCTTGCAGATGTCGGACAAGCGGACATAGACACGACCGGAGCGAAGGCGAATCGTGTGATGGAGTCCCGCGTAAGGATAGAAACGCACTTCGACGGGCGGCACGCCACGGCCGTTCGCTAAGTGACGAAACGCATCCACGAAGTATTCTTTTAGATCCTTCATCGCTCGCCTGGTCACTGACATCGCAGCAGAGAGAATGGAACTACGCTGAGTTGGATTGGAAAACGCCTACCGTTAAAGACCGGCTCAGTCTGAATTGTCCCCAATCTTAAGTACGCTTTGCGCTAAGGTCAAACGTTTGAGCGCTGCCGGCTGAAACGGCCAAAATGCCTGATTTCGTTGTTCTAATCCTCGTTGCGATCTAACAGAAATCCGGCCGGTACAAAGGTAACCCCATTCTTCTCAAAGACTTAGCCGGATCATTGGTCGTCCTAAATCGTGGAACGGCGAGGTGCACGCCTTATCTTCCCATTTCGAGTTCCACTATGAAATTAGCGGCTGATGGGACCGTCTCAATCTGTCCGGGCGAGGCTTGAAGAGGTCATCAATTTGAACTGAAGTATGTCAATTTGGCCTTTTGTTTGCAGGCATTTAACCAATACTCTATACTGCGAGGAGGCAGCCTCCCGAGCCCGCGGTCCTGAAGACATTGCCCCGGGTAGTTGTTGAGTACGTTAGAAGAAAAAGATCCGCTAGTATCTGATGCCCCGTCGAACTTCAAACCTCCAAACACCGGACAAGCACAGACCTGATTCTCGCGCGCAAGCCATTCTTGGGGCCTTAATCAAGGAGCATCTGGGGACTGGCGAGGCAGTTGGCTCGCGTGTGCTCTCGGATCGTTTTGCCCATGGATTCGGATGGAGCTCGGCAACCATTCGGAATGTGATGGCTGAATTGGAGGAGGCGGGGCTGGTCGAACAACCCCACACATCAGCGGGGCGGGTGCCAACCGACAAGGGGTACCGCTATTACGTCGATAACATGCTTGATACGGCACACTTATCTCGCGCCGACTTGAAAGCAATAGAAAGCTTGTTTTCGGCCGCCGCAGATTCCGGGAATTCTTCAGACTACTTGATGGAGACGGCGTCACATGCATTGTCCTCTTTGTCTGAAAACGTGGGCATTGTGGTATCGCCTTCTCTGGCTGAAAATCGGTTGAAACATATTGAATTCGTTCTGTTGCCGGACAAACGCATTCTGGTAGTGCTCGTCTCAGCTTCGAATCTCATTCATAACAAGGTGATCCGTATCGATGATAACTTTAAGCAGGATGCGCTGGATCGAACGGCCCGTTACCTGAATACAGAGTTTGCCGGCAAGAGCTTGACGACTATTAGGACTGAAATCCTGGAATTGATGAAGCAGGAAAAAGCCCTATATGACGAATTGTTGCGGGACGCTATGGTGCTTTGCGAACGCAGTCTCGAGGGCGAAGAAAACACCGGCGAGGTTTACGTAGATGGCACTTCGAATATCCTTACCAAGCCGGAGTTTGTCGATGTCGAGAGAATGCAGGAGTTGTTTCGGACGTTTGAAGAAAAATCGAAACTGGTAAAAATTCTCAGCGAGTGTGTTTCGCACAGCTACCCGGGCGGCGTGCACGTCGTGATTGGCCGGGAGCATGCTTCTTCGTCAATGCAAAACTGCGCTTTGATTACTGCTCCCTATCGCATCGGCTCGAGCGACAGCATTGGCACAGTCGGAGTTGTCGGACCAATGAGAATTGAATATGCGCGGATCATGGCTATGGTAAACTACATGGCGAGACTCGTTGAGCAGCGCCTGAACGAGGACGCTGCTTATTAATTTGCCTGCAACCAAAAGCGCCCCTTAAACAACGACTTTTGCTACTGCACACTCGCTAATGGCGCAAGATAACAAACGAAAAGGTTTGAACCACATTCCGATCAGATTTTTGGATTCGGAAGGGGATGACAATGCCTCGGAAAAGGATGAAGGGCCCAGTGCTTATGGCGATGGTGAGCCTGACCTGACTGATTCGGATATGGTTGAAGATGAAAACGAAGATTACCTCATGGAAGATGATGAAGATGGTATGGACCTCGCGGCTCAAACGATACCGACCGAGGGTCAGGAAAGGTCGACCGGTGAACTGGGGGGACCCCTTACAGCCGAGCTTGTCGCGACCCGCGCTGAATTGAAAAGGATTGAAGCTGAGAATAGCGAGATCCGGGAAAGGATGGCTCGGCGCCAGGCTGACTTTGAGAACTATCGCAAACGCACCGAGCGGGAACGCGCAGAAACCTTCAATCGCGTGGTGGCTGACATTGCCGCCAAACTGTTGCCTGTGCTGGACAATCTTAAACGAGCGCTCGATGCCGAGGCTTCGGTCGAGGCAAGCGAATCAGACGAGTTTCGTCATTTTCTCAGCGGCGTGGATCTCATATACAAGCAACTCAACGGGGTCCTCGAGGCCCTCGGAGTGAAACCGATAACTTCGGTTGGCGAGCAGTTTAATCCGCACATACATGAGGCGGTGGTGACCGAGCCCACAGACGAATATGAACCCGACACTGTCGTCCAGGAGATCGTTACCGGCTACCGGCTCGGTGACAAATTGATACGACCCGCGCTGGTCAAGGTAGCGGTGCGAAAATAGAACTATTGGAGCGGTGGGACCTAAATAGATGGGTAAAGCTATAGGAATAGATCTTGGCACGACAAACTGTTGCGTTGCTGTCCTGGAAGGTGCGGCTGTTCAGATCGTGCCCAACAAGGAAGGCGGACGAACCACTCCCAGCGTGGTCGGTTTCACCGATAAGGGCGAACGCCTGGTCGGTCAGATCGCCAAACGTCAGGCTGTGACAAATGCCGCCAATACCGTCTACGCGGTCAAGAGGTTGATCGGACGCAAATTCAGTTCTCCGGAAGTCGGGCGCATGCGCGAGACTTCGCCTTTTGAAATTGTCGATTCGCCCAACGGCGATGCTCGGGTTCGGGTGCAAAGCCGAAGCTACAGCCCGCCTGAATTGTCAGGAATTGTGCTCCAGCGCCTCAAAGCCGCAGCTGAAGATTTCCTGGGCGAACCCGTCACAGACGCTATTGTGACCGTACCCGCGTATTTCGATGACACTCAACGACAAGCAACCAAGGACGCGGGAAAGATTGCCGGCTTAAAGGTGGAGCGCATCATCAACGAGCCCACCGCGGCCGCCCTGGCGTATGGCCTGGGAAAGTCCGGAGTTGAACGGATTGCGGTATACGATCTCGGTGGCGGTACTTTCGATATCTCGATTCTCGAGATGAACGACGGTGTCTTCGAGGTCCTTTCAACTTCCGGTAATACGTTTCTCGGCGGCGAAGATCTCGACGAGCGGATTATGAACTGGATGGCCGATCAGTTTGTGGCGGACACAAAGATCGACCTGCGCCAGGATCGACTGGCGTTGCAGCGTTTGAAGGAGGTCGCCGAGCGCGCTAAGTGCGAATTGTCATCGGCGACCGAGGCCAGTATCAATTTGCCATTCATCGCGGCGGACGCCACCGGTCCGAAGCACTTTAATAAGTCGCTGAGCCGCGAGCAGTTTGAATCGTTGGTTGCCGATTTGATCGAGCAGACGGTGGAACCCTGCACCAAAGCGCTGAAGGACGCGAAACTGCAGCCCGGAGACATCGATAAGGTGATTCTTGTTGGCGGGCAAACGCGATCGCCGATAGTTGAGCGAACAGTCGAAAAAATCTTTGGCAAGAAAGCTTCAGCCGAAATCAACCCTGACGAGGTTGTGGCTATGGGTGCAGCCATTCAGGGGGGTGTGCTCACTGGCGAAGTGAAGGACATTGTCCTGCTCGACGTGCTGCCGCTCAGCCTCGGGCTGGAAACGCGAGGTGGTTTGTTCACTAAGATTATCGAGCGGAACTCGACCATTCCTTTGCGTAACAGTCTCACTTTTACTACGGTAGTGGACAATCAATCGTCGGTCGAGATTCACGTCCTGCAAGGTGAACGCGAGGTCGCTTCCGGCAACCGTTCCCTCGGCAAATTTGAGTTGGTCGGTATTCCTCCCAGTCCTCGTGGTGTTCCTCAGATTGAAGTTTCGTTCGAGGTAGACGCGAATGGAATCGTCTCGGTATCAGCCCAGGACAAGGCAACCGGACGAGAGCAACAGATGCGCATCACGCCGACTTCCGGCCTGACGCCCGATGAAATTGAACGGCTGATCCAGGAAGCCGAAGGGTTTGCGGAAAGCGACCGGGGCGCAAAGGAGCGAGTCATCCTCCTGAACAAACTCGATTCAATGTTGCGAAATACGCAGAAGTCGTTTACTAAGTTTGGCGGGTTACTGTCGGAGAACGATCAGGAGCTTGCCGAGCGCGTTTTCGTGGAGGCCCAGGCTGCCGTGAAATCAGAAAGTATTGACGACGTCAATAAAGCTTTGAATGGACTGGGGAGAGTTGCTTCTCAACTTACTACTGCAATGATGAATCCCGCCAACGCCGCTTCTCAGGGAGCTGAGGAACCGCTCTAGCGTGCCGCTTTTCTTTTTTCGACAAAAAATTTAAATCAAGAGGTAACAGATAAAGGCTCGAATGGCGAAACGAGATTTTTACGAAATACTTGGCGTAAGCCGAACCGCAACCGATCAGGAAGTTAAAAGCGCATACCGGCGACTGGCAGTGCGCTATCACCCGGATAAAAACCCCAACGACGCAGCCGCCGAAGAGAAATTCAAGGAGGCCGCCGAAGCTTACAGCGTACTGTCTGATACCGAACAGCGTCGCCGTTATGATCGATTTGGCCATGCCGGAGTGTCCAGTGGGGGAGGCCCAACCTGGGGCGCACCGGGTTTTGGCGGTATCGAGGACATTTTGGGAGATTTATTCGGTTTTGGCGATGTGTTTGGCAGCTCACGCGGAGGGAGCCGACGCTCCACGGCGCAACGCGGCGCGGATCTCAGGTATGACCTGGAGATAACGCTTGAAGATGCGGCGCGGGGAATCACCGCTCAATTACGAATTCCCCGGCTCGAATCCTGTGAGACGTGCAAGGGGTCAGGTGCGGCGCCTGGGACTCAGCCCGAATCCTGCCAAACCTGTGGAGGCAGCGGCCAAGTACGTTACCAGCAGGGCTTCTTCTCTGTTGCTCGGACCTGTCATGCATGCCGAGGAGCCGGTCGACTGATTGGTACTCCATGTGAAGACTGTCGTGGCGCAGGTCGTATCGAGCGTGAAAAGCAGATGGAGGTAAAGATACCCGCGGGTGTCGAGACGGGGTCACGCTTACGTGTTCAGGGAGAAGGTGAATCCGGAACTCAAGGTGGACCGGCTGGCGATCTCTACGTCGTCATCCATGTCGCCGAGCACGAGCAGTTTGAGCGCCAGGGAAGCAATCTCTACGCTTCCGTGCCGATCACGTTTGCCCAGGCAGCTCTGGGCGCCGAGATTCAGGTCAAGACGCTTGACGAAGAGGAAAAGGTAAAGATCCCACTCGGTACTCAGACTGGGACTGTATTTCGCTTGAAGGGCAAGGGAATGCCGGTTCTAGGGGGACGAGGGAAGGGCGACCTCTTTGTCGCAGTGACGGTGATCACACCAACCTCTTTGACCCGGGAACAGCGAAAACTGTTGGAGCAGCTTGCGGAAGTCGAAAGTCAGGATTTGGAAGACCGGGGACTAGTCGATAAGGTCCGTGACATCTTTGGCTAGAGCGAGCTCTTCACTCCGGAGGAGTGAAATGCCTATAGACCAGAAGCTAAAGAAGGACTACGCGCGGTTCAGAGGGGATCAACCTTGATTGGTACTGGTCAGGTTGACTTCTGCCCCTCCGAACCGCACCGCAGTTTCCCGGGTCTATGAGCTATAAAGATGTCACCCCTGCGGCGTGAAACCAGCAGGGTTTGACACAGCCCCACAAGCCCAGGCTGTACGCTTCCCCCGCTCTCAACTGCCTGGTCTCCAAGCTTATCCTGGCTGGCGCGTCTTTGCAGTGATTACATGAGAATTTTCGTTGCAGAACGTTGCAGAATAAGGAGAGACTTAGGCAAAGGCAGCGTGGAATTACGGTCTATGTTTGTGACCGACAACTCATACCCGACCAAATGGAGTAGCCATGATCAATAATCTGCCCCCGTTTCGTACAGCCCTGACGGTGATCATTCTTATTGTGGGCGCCTCTGTCACTGGAGTCGCCCAGGATTCCATGCAGCGATGGGAGAATTTTGATTTTACCCAAACTGCTCTCAAATCGACTGACATCTCGAAACTGCCACTCCAGGACCTGAAACTGATGCGCGGCATAATTTTTGGCCGGCACGGGCGCGTTTTCAAAGACGCTGACATCCAGTTCTACCTCAAAGACAAGACCTGGTTCCATCCCAATCCCGAATTCAACAACTCGATGCTCAATGATGTAGAGCGCCGCAATCTTGATCTCGTTCGGGATGGCGAAGCCAGCAAGCATGATTTCGTCCAGCCTGGAGACATGCGTTACTGGCGGAAGAGAGTGGTGAGTAATAAACAACTGGGGCAGCACAGCTCAGCGGAATGGCTGGTGCTTCGATCAGAGATTGAGGCAATCCATGGCAAACGTTTCCAGGATGAGCCGTGGCTCCAGCAGTATTTCGACGAACGTTACTGGTATAAACCAAGCGATCATTATGATCCAAAGAAACTGACGGATATTGAGCGGAAGAATCTCGAGACGATTGCCGCCGCTCAAAAACTAAAGCGGGGACTGGCGCTCTCGCCGGGCGATATGGAATTCTTTGAAAACAAGCCCATATCGGAACAGATGCTCCGTGGACTCAGTCTTTACGAACTGCGTCTTCTGCGCAACGAGATTTACGCCAGGCACGGGCGACAGTTTCAGGCTCAATGGCTCCAGCAGTATTTTTACGGTCAGGCCTGGTACACCCCTGACGAGAACTTCAAGGATGAAGAGCTATCGGGTTTTGACAAGCAAAACGTCGAGACAATCGTCGCCTACGAGAATCGCGTGCACCAGGAGCTTAGCACCAGGCCCATCACCCGCAGCTTGCTCGAAGGACTGTTTGTTGAGGACGCCAGCAAGATGCGACAGGAAATTTATGCTCGGCGCGGCAAGGTGTTCAAAGAGCCATGGTTTCAGACTTACTTCGCGAGCTTCGACTGGTATAAACCGAATCCGGATTTTACTGATGCGCAGTTGACGGCAGTGGAAAAGCGCAACATCGCGACCATCGCGGCCTACGAGAAAAAAGCCGTAAGCGCGATGAGCGTAATCGAGGGTTGATAAGGCCACCCCCGGTCTCGCGTGCCGAGACCAACAAAGACTTTTTAGCGCGCTAACCGACCTGTTTATCACGGACCCAAAGAGACCCGGGTTTCACCCCGGAGGGGTGGTATGTTTATAGCTTGTAGGCCCGAGAAACTCCGGCGCGGTTCTGAGGGGCGGAACTCAACTTGACAAGTACCAATCCAGTTTCATTCCGCCCCTCCGAACCGCGCGTGGTTCTTCTTTAGGTTTTGGTCTATAAACATCTCACTCCTACGGAGTGAAGAAGCACGCAGCCCTTTAAAGCAAGACACAATCGGAGTTTTGACATACTGGCGACCGCAGAGCTGGTTCCTGCTACTCAAGCTGCACTGGCGGATTAAACTCCAAAAATACCCTTGACAAGTTTTTGCGCTGGTCCTTATATTAGGTTCTCGCTGCGTTAGAAAGCGTCCAGGAAAATGAACAGCACGGGCTCAATCTTCTATTTCGCCTTTACTTACCGCTTCTTCTCGTTTGGGAGGAGCGGACTGGCGAACTGTGAGCATGAGGTGCGAAGGACGATCTAGCTAGAGCACAATAAGCTTTCAAGCAAGCCAGCCGCGACTCCCGACCGGGAATGTCGCGGCTGGTTTTTTGTTTGCCAATACGGGTGAATGCGGAAAGGGGTGATTGCTATGAACATCGAATACTGGCGTGCGGAAATCGATGAAGTTGACAGCGAATTGCTGCGCCTCTTGAATAGGAGAGCGCGACTCGCGGCGAAGGTGGGCAGGCTCAAGCGAAGCGCTGGGCTGCCATTGGTTGATCCTGAGCGCGAGGTTCGCGTGTTGCGCCGATTGCAGCAGGCCAATTCGGGACCGCTCGATCAACGCGCAATTGCCAAAGTTTTTCGCCGAATCATACGCGAATCAAGACGGGTCGAAGCCCGGGTTTCGGAAACAATCGTAGCGGAATCGCGAGGGGTCTACATGTGAGCAGTGTGCGTTTAAGGCCGAGAGTGGCTTTTCAAGGTCAACCCGGAGCGTTCAGCGAAGACGCGGCGATCAAGCTGCTGGGTGACGACATAGAACTTGTCCCCAGGGCCACATTCGGCGATCTCTTCCAGAGTATCGATGACAAGGTCGCGGACTATGCCGTCGCACCCATCGAGAATAGCCTCGCCGGGACGATTCAACCATGTCGCGATTTGCTTTACAGGAGTTCTCTGGTGATTACCGGTGAGGTGATCATTCCTATCGCGCAACAACTGATCGCGGTCCCCGGGGCCTCGTTCGACAACATCGAAAGTGTCGAATCTCACCCGGTAGCACTGGCTCAGTGTGAACATTTCTTTGCCGCTCATCCGCAACTCAGACGAGTTGAAGCTGACGATACGGCAGGCAGTGTTGCCCGGGTGCTGGAGAGTGGAGATCTCCGGCGGGCTGCTGTTGCGGGAAAACGAGCCGCCGAGCTTTACGGTGGCCAAATCCTGAAGGAAAACATTCAGGACGATCGAAACAACTACACGCGCTTCCTGCTCCTATCCTCAGCAGAATTCATCCGTCAAGCGGGGCGACTCGTGCTTGACCAGGTGGATGTTGAAAGGAAAGGACCTGAGGCGCTCCGCTCGTTTTTTGTCGCCACCAATAATGCCAACGAAGGTGGGAAGAAGGAATAAGGTCATGATTGTTAACATGTCTCAATCTGCCACTGAAGAAGAAATCGAACACGTCGTCTCGCGGATTAAGGAATGCGGTTATCAGGCGCATCTAATTCAGGGCGCTGAGCGGACAGTCATCGGGGCTGTTGGCAGCAACGGGCGCCGGTCGGAAATCGAAGCGCTTAGGGCCGCGCCAGGCGTTGAAGGCGTGATCGAAATCGCCCATCCGTTCAAACTGGTCAGCCGTCAACTGCGACAGCGTTGTACTGTCGTGGAGGTTGCCGGAGTCAAGATCGGTGGCGGAGATCTGACTGTGATTGCCGGGCCTTGCTCTGTTGAATCGGCCGAGCAGTTACGAGAAACAGCGCTGGCGGTGAAGTCCAGTGGCGCAAATTTGTTGCGTGGCGGAGCGTATAAGCCCCGAACCTCGCCGTATGACTTTCAGGGTTTGGGAGTCGAAGCCCTTTGTTTGTTGCGGCAGGCGAGCAAAGAAACGGGGCTGGGAATTGTGACTGAAGTGATGAGCGAGACGGATGCAGAAACAGTGGCAGAGTATGCGGACATGCTCCAGGTCGGGGCAAGAAACATGCAGAATTTCTCGTTGTTGCGCAAGCTAGCCACGCTGCCGCGTCCGATTCTACTCAAGCGCGGTCCTTCGGCCACAATTAAGGAGTGGTTGTTGGCCGCTGAATATCTGCTGGCCGGTGGTAATCCGAATGTGGTGCTGTGTGAGCGAGGCATCAAAACATTTGAAACCGCGACGCGCAACACTCTGGATCTGGCGGCAGTAGCACTCGCCAAAGAATTGTCGCATCTGCCAGTGGTGGCAGATCCTTCACATGGTACGGGAATACGGAGTTTAATCGCTCCTATGTCTAAGGCGGCTGTAGCGGCCGGGGCGGATGGGCTGATTATCGAAGTGCACCCCTGTCCGGAACGTGCTCTTTCTGACGGCCCCCAATCGCTGGATCTACCTGGCTTTGCCGAGTTGATGAAGGCGTTGGGCAAGACCGGGCTGCGACGAGTGGAAGCAGCGTAGTATAAGAAATCAGAAACATTCTTCGTGTGATGCGCGTGGATAGTATCTGAAACTCTATAGCCGGTAGCGCGCGCCGGCCCGCCTCTGAGCATCCTCTTCAACGTCGATATTTCCCAATCGCAGGGTTACATCCGCGTTGAGGTCCAGCCCCGCACGTTCTCCGGCTTGCAGTTTTACAGTCCCGGCTGCGGCAATCATCGCCGCGTTGTCGGTGGAAAGATGAGGAGAGGGGAAGTAAACCGGAACCTCTAATCGTTCGGCTGCAGCGCGGCAGGCTTCGCGTAAAGAGCCATTGCAGGCGACGCCGCCGGCGACAATCAATGTTCTCGGGTAATACTCTTCAGCAATCTTTTCCATCGTTCCAGCCAACGATCGCACCACGACGCTCTGGAAACTCGCCGCAAGATCTTTTATTGCTCGCGAAGGTGGTTCGCCGTTCTGCACCGGTTGCAATCCGCTTTCCCTGACGTATTTCGTAACCGCGGTCTTGAGACCACTGAAACTAAAATCAGGCAGACCATCACCCATTCGGGGCACGGCGAATCTCACCGCTTGCGGGTTACCTTCCCGGGCCAGCCGTTCGATGACCGGCCCTCCGGGATAACCAAGACCGAGCATCTTGGCCACCTTATCAAACGCTTCGCCGGCTGCATCATCGCGTGTACGAGCAACCACCTTGTACTTTCCAGGGGAAGGTACCCAAAACAGGTTTGTATGACCACCCGAGACAATCAGCGCTAGGGCAGGGTGTTCTACCGGGGGATTGTCAAAAGCCACCGAGTAGATATGCCCCTCGATGTGATTTACCCCGACCAGGGGCTTGTGCAGCGCAAAAGCCATTGCCTTTGCGTAGGAAACACCCACCAAAAGAGAGCCAACCAGTCCGGGACCGATCGTGACTGCGAGACCATCAATATCCGTGGCCTTAATCCTGGCGCACGAAAAAGCCTCTTCAACGACAGGAACGATCTTGTCGAGATGTTCACGAGAAGCGAGTTCCGGTACAACGCCGCCAAAGCGCTTGTGAGTTTCAACTTGTGACGAGATCACCGACGAAACGATCTCATTACCATTCCGAATGATCGCCGCCGCGGTTTCGTCGCAGGAAGTTTCTATCCCCAAAACAAGCATAAATCACCACCAATGTAGTTTTGATTCTAGCAATGTTCTGGCAGGCGGGTGAAATGACGGGACACGAGATCATACAAAGAAGTATTTCGTTTCGAGGATCTCAGACCATCACTTGCCGAAACTCAGAAATGAAAGTCTCCATTTGGGTTCGGGTTCCAATAGTAACGCGTAGAAAGTTGGGCAGCGAAGGAAACACTCGACCGACTTCGACTTTGCGCTCAGCCAGCGCCGCAATAATTGGGCGGGCTGGACGTTGCAGGTCGATCATCAGGAAGTTTGCGTGGGAGGGGATGAATCGAAGGCTTAACTTTTCGAGCTCTCCATAAACGTATTTCCTGGTGTCACTATTTCGTTGCTTTCCCTGTTCCACATACGTTTTGTCAGGCAGGCTTGCGTTAGCGGCCATCAGCGCCATGATATTTACGTTGTCCCAGGGTTGTTGTTCTCGCAGCTGCCGAATGATAGTTGGATGAGCAATGCAGTAACCGCACCTCAACCCGGCCATCCCATAAATCTTGGAGAACGTTCGCGCGACAATGAGATTCGAGTGATGTTTCACCAGCCCGATGACACTCTCATAGTCAGGGCTTTCAACATAATGGTGGTAGGCTTCGTCGACCAATACTGTAGTAGTAGGCGGAATTTGCGCCAGGAATGACCGAATCTCACTTTTGGGGGTGATGCTTGCGGTCGGATTGTTTGGATTACAAACATAGACCAGACCAACTTTTGTATAAGTCATCATCTTTGCGAGATCGTGACGGTAATCCGGTGTCAAAGATACTTTGATAACTTCGGCCCTGGCGGTTTTCGCATAGCGGGCGATTGCTTCAAATGTTGGATCAGCTATCACCAGCCGGCGATCGGGTCCGGTAAAGGTTGCCGCCGCAAGCTTAAGAATCTCGCTGGAACCATTGCCCAGCATGACCTGGTCGGATGTCACATCGTGAAGCCTGGCGAGATTCTCACCTAATATATCGGCATGCTCATCGGGATAACGCCAGGCGAGACTGAATGCCTCGGACATTGCCTTCAGCGCGGCCGGTGACGGTCCGTAAGGATTCTCATTGGAACTAAGACGAACTATTCCTGTGGTGGGAGCGGGAACGCTCGTCTTGCGAAGCGGCATTGAAAGAACGAAAGAACGGTGCATAGCTGCGTAGGCGGCGCCCGTCCCCAGAAGTTGGGCAAAGCCACGACGAGAAAGTTGAGTTGATCGGCTCATAGTGCGCTCCAAGTTCAGTGCTGTGACTCAGCATCCATAAGTCTAAATTCCCTCTGTTTGCTTGAGCACATTTTTGGGTTCAAGGATTGATCCACGAAATGACACGAAAAAACGTCGAACCTACACGAAGGGTTTAGTGTGATTTCCTGGATCATTCTTCTTTCCGTTGTTGCCGTGCGCCGTGAAAAACGACGCTGCAAAAACGGCGATCTTTACGGACTTTGTTTTTCGTAGAAGCTCAAGGATGACTCTCCCTGCTTGAGCACGCGGTTGCGAATGATTCCCTCCACCTTGTCAGCTAACGGATTCTTGTGATGGTGCTCGACGATCAAAAGGCCGCCTTCAGTCAGCAGTTCACCTGGGTTAGAGCCAAACAACTCGAGCACGACCTGGTATTCAGCATCGTACGGCGGATCGAAAAAAACAAAATGCCAGGGCTTTAACTGTCGGGTTCTAACCTGCCGCAGAAAGGCGACGGCTTCCGAAAGAACCACCTCAGTTTCGGTTTCCGGGATGCGACACAAATCCAGATTTGCCTCGATCAAACCGCACATTTTCCGCGAGCGGTCGACAAACGTTGCATGGGAAGCCCCACGCGAAAGCGCCTCGATGCCGACTGCGCCCGAGCCTGCGCAAAGATCCAGAAAGCGCACACCCTCGATCCGTGACGAGATGACGTTGAACAATGTCTCGCGTAGACGATCCGAGGTGGGCCTCACCTCCAGAGACGGCGGGCTCTTTAATTTTCGCCCCCGGTATTTGCCGGCGATTATTCGCAAGCGGATCCGTCCTATCTACGTTGGGAAGCAGAAAGCAGAAGGCAGAAGCAGAAAGCAGAGCGCCTTCTGCCAACTGCCTTCTGCCAACTGCCTTGTGCTTACCTTGGCGCCCTTCTAACAACAATCTCTGCGGTGTGGTCCGGTTCGCCGTCCCGATTTCGAATTCAGACTTAGCCAACCGCTGCCAATCCAAGACGCGGGTCTTTCTTAACTCGTGAAACCATCTCTGAAGTTTCGGTCGAAGTACCTCGCTTATCGAGATAGAATTCGGCTTCCTGCTTTGCCTTTTCGAGTATCTTTAAGTCACGCACAAGATTCCCTATCCGAAACTCGGGCAGCCCGGATTGACGTGTACCCAGCAGCTCGCCCGGTCCACGTATCTCGAGATCCTTCTCGGCAATTACAAAGCCGTCGCTCGTTCTGGCCATGATGCCCAGACGCTCTTCGGCGACACTCGTCTTCCGATCCGACGTCAGCAACACGCAGTAACTGCTCTCCCCACCACGACCAACGCGGCCACGAAGTTGATGTAGCTGAGAAAGCCCGAAACGTTCCGCGTGCTCGACGACCATCACGGTGGCATTCGGCACGTCGACCCCGACTTCAATTACCGTAGTGGAAACGAGTATTTGAATCTCGCCCGAGACGAAGCGCTTCATTACGTCTTCTTTTTCAGCAGACTTCAATTTTCCGTGTATGAGGCCAACCGAGAATTTCGGAAATACGGTGTCGCGCAAATACTCGTAGCGGCGGGTTGCATCTTTCAGATCCATCTTTTCTGATTCTTCCACCAGGGGATAGACCACGTACACCTGTCTGCCGGCACGAACCTCTCGCGTGATCAATCGTTTCACTTCCTGCCGCTGATCTTCGCCATAGACGCTGGTTTCAATCGGGGTCCGACCGGGCGGCATCTCATTAATGATCGAAACATCAAGATCGCCGTAAACAGTCATCGCCAGCGAACGAGGAATCGGCGTGGCAGTCATCACCAACACGTCAGGATTGAATCCGCGCGCGCGCAACTCCGCCCGTTGCAGGACGCCAAACCGGTGCTGTTCGTCGATCACCACCAGGCCGAGTTTTTCAAAGGAAACCGATTCCTGAATCAGGGCCTGGGTGCCGATGCAGGCATGGATTTGGCCCCCGCCAAGATCATCGTGCAGGCGCTTCTTCTGGGCAGTGCGTTGAGAACCCGTTAGCAGTTCCACTCGATACGGAGTCTTTGCCAACAGCCGTTTTATGTTGCGGGCGTGTTGCTCGGCGAGTATCTCGGTCGGGGCCATGAACGCCGTCTGGTACCCATTTTCCATCGCCGCCATCATGGCGATTAGCGCGACAATGGTTTTGCCGCTGCCGACGTCGCCCTGCAGCAGGCGGTTCATGGGTGCCTTTGACTGCATATCGTTGAAAATCTCGGCGACCACATGACGTTGGGCGCGGGTTAACTTGAAGGGCAAAACGGCAGCAACAGACTTCTTTAGCTCTGGAGAAATCTTGATCTCTGTGCCTTTTGGCTCCCGGATCCGCTTGCCCCGTTTCAAAACCAGACCAAACGTGAGCCAAAAAAAGTCTTCAAAAATGAGGCGCAGGTGGGCTGGGCTGCGCGCTCGCTCGTAAATATCCAGATCGACCTCGTCAGCAGGAAAATGTATCTGCCGCAGAGCCTTTGCCCGGTCAATCAGCAGCTGACGCTGGCGCAGCTCGGCGGGAAGCGTCTCCGGAATGGCCTTATCGGGCAAACGCTCCAAAACGGCATGGATGATTTCACGCAGACGTTTCGAAGTGAGATCCCCGAGCTTGCGATAAACCGGGACCCTCCGCCCGGCATGAATTGCCGCTACTTTGGGATCGCTATCCACTTCCGAATCGTCATCAGACTTGTTCTGATCCAAAGTGCCGCTTAGCAATTCCAGTTCATCAGCGGGTTTTTGCAGACGCAGAGCAAACGTGTGCCGCCGCGAATCCCATTCCCAGTGTCCGAAAGTAATGAAGTGCGCGCCACGATGTAGCTTCTTCTTGTAGTAATCGATAATGTCGTAGGCCCGAGCGCCGGATACAAACCACCAGACTACGACCGGCTTACCGCTTTGTTCCGGATCGGTGGCACTGGCTTCAAACATGAAGAGCCTCGATCTACGGGCACGGTTGCGGACCTCATAAGCGCCGGACAGCTTCACGTAGAGCTCGAGGGAAGCCTCCATTCCGTCTTTGAGATCTCGGATGCGAGCGAGATTTGATCGGTCTTCATATCGCATCGGCAGATAGCCCAGCAGGTCTTCGATGGTTGCATCACTGCTGTTTTTCTTTCCCGAGAAGCTTGCCAGCGCCGCGGCCAACTTACGAGAGGTAACCTGACCGAGGCGCGCAAGTTTGTATCGGTATAGATCTTCAATCCGGGTGTGAAGCGCCAGAGGGGAATCCATTTGGCCGGGATCATAGCATGTGGCTGACTCAGTCCGTGTGTCCGTACCGGCAGAGTACTGATGCAGTTGGAAAATACCACCAACCGGAAGTCTCCGCAGTTGGTGGATGGTTCATCCGTAACCTGCAAATCCACTGTGGAACAATCGCGCGGTTCTGGTCGTTTGCTCTAGAGGAGACTCACTCATGACTAGGCTCGAAAAACTGGTGGAGAAAAAGATTCGCGAGGCGATGGAGAAGGGGGAATTTGATAATCTACCAGGCAAAGGCGAGCCCATCGACCTTAGCGAGAATCCCTTCGAAGATCCAGAGATGAGAACTGTGCACCGGCTCCTGCGCAACGCGGGATTTGCCCCGGCATTCATTGAAGAACGAAAGAGTATTGAGACTGAACTGGCAAGATGGCGGCAAATTTTGTCGCGGGCACAAAAGCTTTATGGCAATGAGTCGAGAGTTGGCGAGTGGAACCGAGTAAAGAACGAGTTTCGTGTGGCCGTTCGTGAGGTTAATGACCGAATCAGACTATACAATCTCAAGACCCCGGCCCCTGTGTTTCAAAGAAGTCAGGTAGATGCGGATGCAGAAATCGCCCAAGTTGAGTCAGCAGCCGGCTAATTGAATCGAGGGTTTGGCACCGCAACGAAAAACTATCCACGCGCATCACACGAAGCGCATTCAGGCTCTTCGTGTATTTTCGTGGATCAAAGTTTTACCAGGCAAGAAAGTTAGCGATTATTGATTCCCGCAACAACCGGACTGCAGTGCAGATCAAAAGCCCTTTTCAAATCTTCGGCGATTGAGGGCGCATCCCGTCCCTCGATCTGGCGCCGCTCAAGCATGTAAACCAGCTTGCCGTCTTTCAACAGTGCGATGGAAGGTGAGGACGGCGGATAATCCGTGAAGTAACCGCGCGCCTTCTCGGTCGCTTCAATATCAGCTCCGGCAAAAACCGTAACCACCTGGTCGGGCCTTGTTTCGTGTTGCAGGGCCATGGCCACGGCCGGACGCGCTTTGCCGGCTGCGCAACCGCAGATTGAATTCACCACCACCATCACGGTGCCTTCGCTGTTCTGTAGAGTTTCGTCGACCTGCGCCGGCGTCTTCAATTCGCGAGCACCGAGCCGCGTTAACTCCTCGCGCATCGGTCGAATCATGATTTCGGGATAAGGCATTCTTTAGTCCTCTTCAACTATTTTTTCGTTGCTTCAAAAGTACCCTGACTGATCACACCAGCAAAACCAGAAAAACTCCAGTTGCCGCGAAGACGGGCACCCTCCAGTTTTCCATCCAGCGTAACATTATTGTCAGCCATATTCGGATTGAGATTGATACTTACGCTATCTTGCTCGATCGTCCCTTCAAAAGCACCATTTCCAACCTGTGGCCCGACGTTCTGTGGATTGCCCACCGCTTTGAGCCGCCACTGGCCCTTGATGCGGTTCGATTCAATTGAGGTGATTTCTAACTGGCCTTCGCCAATCTTGTTGCCGTTCTTGTCGTAAGCTGAGTATTGATAGACCCCAATGATAGAAGGCGTTGATGACGGCTTACTTTTTGAGTGGCATTCGATAAGCCACAAACTCAGAAAAATCGGCAGCACCACAACTGTCACGATTCTCAGCATAGTTTACCCTTCAGCTCTGGCGATAGCGACTCTACGTGGTTCTTCGCCGGCGCCGCTTATCGTAATCCTCCAACTGTTGGTGGGCAAACGGTATTCACCTATGCGCTCAGCCCACTCGATCACAATCACCGAATCCTCATCGGCGAGCAGTTCCTCGAGATCAACCGCGTGCGCTGCAGTGGCGCCCTCATTCAATCGATAAAAGTCGATGTGGTAAAGGCGAAGTTGACCGTCGTAAGGATTTACGAGCGTAAACGAGGGACTGGTGACGTCTTCCGGGTTTAGTCCGAGAGCACCTGCAATGCCTTTCACAAATACCGTCTTTCCCGCGCCCAGGGGACCACTCAACAGCAGGACCTCACCCCCGGTAAGCTGAAGGCCCAGCTTCATGCCTAACCGGAAGGTTTCATCAGCGGAAACCGTAAGCCATTCGCCCGTAATGATGTTTCTCTGGGTAGTGGTTGTCATCAGCAAATCGGCAACTATTTTGGCAATTCACCTTCCGGATCAAGAAAGCACATAGCCGCCGCTAAGTGCTCGCGAATATCCGAGGCCACCATGCCCCGCATGCCGAGCTTCCGCGCGGCAAGGTCGCCGGCAAGACTCGAAATGTAAACTGCGGCGCAGGTCGCTGTGAATGCGTTGGCAAGTTCTTTCGCACTTGCATATGCCTGGGCCAGAAAGCCTGCAATCACTCCGGTAAGGGTATCTCCGGCGCCCGCGGTCCCGAGTCCGGGATTGCCGGTCGCGTTTACAAGGACGCGTCCGTCGGGTGCTGCTATCAATGAACGTGAACCTTTCAGCACCACAATCAGATTGTGAGCTGTCGCGAACTCTCGCGCCACGGACACCCGGTCCGCAAGCGCGGCTTTGTTCGCAGTTCCCAAGAGACGCAACATTTCACCCGGATGCGGTGTGATAATCAATGGGTGCTCCGCCGTGCCCTTCAGCTCGGCTGGCCATGGTCCCAGACAGTTCAGGCCATCCGCGTCGATGACAACTGGCGTGCTTCTCTTTTCTACAATGAGTCGCACGAATCTTCTGGTGCGCTCGTCATTGGCAGTCAAACCTGGACCGACGGCCATCACTGTTGCCTTTGCTGCCAGCCGATTCACGTGGTCAACAGCCTCATCACTCACTACGCCACGATCCGTTTCTCTGAGGGCGGTAGTCATGACTTCAGACATAGCTCGACTAGCAACGGAGTTTTGCGCAGAAGCGGAAGTGGCTATGGTGACGAGTCCTGCCCCTGCTCGTGCAGCGGCATTGCCACAGAGCGCCGCGGCGCCGCTGTAGTCAGGTGAGCCGGCGATGATCAGAGCATGCCCGTGTGTGTTCTTGTACGATTCCGGACTGTAACGAGTGCTCTCAAGCCACCGCTGCGCGTCCTCCGCCTCCATAACGAAAAGTCTCGGTGCGGTTGCCTCAATGAGCGTTGGTGGCGACCCAATGTTTGCTACGATCAATTCGCCGCAATAAAGCGAAGCTGGCGGCAAGACATTTGCGGGTTTGGGAGCAGTGAAGGTCACAGTGAGATCCGCCTGCACCGCTTCACCAATAGGTTCCGCAAGATCTGCGTTGAGCCCGGAAGGAATGTCGATTGACAGAATGAGAGGTTTCCCTTTGTGAGCGCGCTCGCGCGCCCCCCGTAACATCGACAGGTGTTGGATAACCTGAAGATAAATACCTTGAAGCGGTCTCACCAGGCCGGTGCCGAAGAGGGCATCAACAACAATATCGTAGGTGCGACGCGGTTTGGCAATTTCTTCCCATTCCTGGATGCTTTGGCACTCGACGAAACTCACGGGGGAAGGCGCCGCGCTAGAGCCGGCTTCGAAGCTTGCGAGTTGCCGTATGATTTCAAAGTTGGTGCGGGCGTCGCCCTTCGTGTCGTCCACGCGTCCGAAGAGAACTACATCGCTGTGCACGCCGGCCCCGCAAAGCACCCGCGCCAGTGCCGCACCGTCACCCCCATTATTCCCGGGCCCACAAAGTATTCGTACCTTCTTAAGGGGCAAGGTCTCAGGAAAGCGACTCGTAATGGCTCTCAAACAGGCGTTGGCGGCCGACTCCATCAAGAGCAAGGCTGGTACTTGGAAGTTCTCGACGGTCAGACGGTCGATCTGCCGCATTTGCTCGGCTGAGACAACGGGTTGCACTCTGGGATGATAAGGAGAGGAAAGATTCCCGGTCAATCAGAAGTAGCAGGGGAAAGAACACGAAAATGGCGGCCTTGGCCGCCTTCGCTACCTGCCGCTGCGTTCAACCGTCCGGTTTTCCAGGATACTAAAGGAAAATAGACAATGAGCGTTTCTTTCCAGAAAATTCTTAAAATTCTTTTGGTGGAGTAAAATAAGCCTAAAAACTGGGCAATTTCAGCATTTTGAGAGCCCGGCGGACGAGCGAACGCGACTCAGAGAGACCCAACGCGAAGGTAACAGCGAAGTAGGTCAAACCATACGCCCCGAGGACGATGACGGCCAGGGGAATGGGATGCAGGTTCAAGAAAAGCAGCTTCAAAGCCCAGCCCAGCCCCGCTCCCAAAGCGGCTCCCAGCCAGAGCTGGGCCGCAAAAGTGATGGGGAGACCGGTATGGCCAATACGGCGATTAAGTGTTCTTCTGAGCAACATAAATTCGACCCACCCGGCAATGCCGGCAGAAGCCGTCAGTCCAGCGACTCCCCACTTTGGATGAATATGTAACAGCGGCGGCAGCGGTATGGCGCAAAGATAGCCAAGAATAGTAGTCAGCGTGACGCGGATGATGGCATAGCGCAATGGAGTACGCGTGTCGTGCAGAGCGTAGTAGGTCGACGAGTAAAGCCGGCCCAGCGTTGAGGCCAGCAGACCAACAGTTGAACCGGCGAGGATGCCCCAGACATAAACAGCGGCATCGTGTTTGAATTGACCGGTCTGGTAAAGAACTGCCGCGATCACGTCTCCCAGCGCGAGAAATGCCATCGCGGAGGGAACAATAAAAAAGGCAATCTGACGCAATCCGGCATCGAGTCGTTTCCGAAGCGCTGCAGCGATCTCTTCGGTGCTTCCAAGTGTGCGTGACATTGCCGGCAACTCTGCTGCTGATACCGACATACCAAAAAGGCTGACTGGAAGGGTGTAGAGGCTTTGTGCGTAGCCAAGAGCCACTACCGCGCCTTCGGGCAGGAAGCTCGCGAGAATTGCATCGACAAACGCGCTTATCTGCACCACGCCACGACTCATGAAGACTGGAAAGAAATTTCTAACTACAGTGCGCACGTGCTCATTTGCAAAATCGAAAACGGGTCGCAGTCTGTGCACGAGCTTTATGACGGTTGGCACCTGCACCGCGAATTGCAGGGCGCTGCCGGCAACCGATCCCCACGCGGTGTACTCTGCGAGCGGAAACTGTCCAACCTGGCGGCCATAGAAAACCAGTGTCGCAATCAGTGCGAGATTCCAGGCGACAGGAGCAGTGTAGGAGATGAAGAAGCGATGATGACTGTTGAGGATTCCCAGGCACCAGGCCGAAAGCACCAGCAAGCCTGCGCCGGGAAAGAAAATCTTTACCAGCCGCACGGTCAGTTCATACGTCTCGCCTTTGAAACCAGTGACCGCAACCAGGTAAGGGGCTGTCAGGACACCAAGAAGGACGATTACTGAAGTTACCAGCGCGAGCAGCGCCAGCACCGCACTGGCGACGTGCGAAGCTTCTTCTTCGTCGTGCTTTGCAAGCAGGCGCGCGTAAACTGGAATCAGTGAAGCAGACAGTGCACCTTCGCCAAAAACATTTTGCAGGAAATTAGGAATGCGAAATGCCGCACTGAACGCGTCTCCAGCTGCAGAGGTACCAAAATAATGGGCAAAGACGCGCTGGCGAATCAGGCCAACGATGCGGCTGATGAGGATGCCGGCGCCGACGAGAAAAGCCGAACGGCCCGTGCTCCGTGGTTCCTTATCAGTGGACCGTGACGGAGGCACATCGACTACGGCTTCGCCGACCTGGACAACCGTTTCCGCGGCGATTTCACTTGCGGTTTCGTTGACACCTGGCGACGAATCTTCGAGGTCAGATTCCTGATTCCCTGACTTAGGGTCAATTCCAGTTCTGATGGGCGCGTCTACGGGATGGGAAGAATCGCTCATCTGCGGTTAAAGATCATATTCCTTAATTTTCGTTAATAGAGTCTTGTAGCTAACACCGAGATCCTCCGCAGCTTCTCCTTTGTTACCAGCGCTTGCCCTTAGTGCTTCCTGAATCTTCCTGCGTTCGACAAAGCTCACCGCGCGGTGCGCAACTTCAGAAAGAGTGCCCGACAAGTCCAGAGACTGTAAAGCCTCAGAATCGCCCGCTCTGTTTATTGGCAGACCCAAGTCTTTCGGCTCCAGTTCCATCGTATCCGTAAGAATGCAAGCGCGCTCGATCGCGTTCTCGAGTTCTCGTACGTTGCCGGGCCAGTTGTGCGCCCGCAGAACCTGGATTGCGGCAGGACCCAGGCTCGCCTCGCGCCCGCGCAACTCTTTGCCAAACTGGGCGGCAAAATTTGAGGCCAGTAATATTAAGTCCTCGCCGCGCTCGCGTAACGGCGGAATGTTTACGGGAAAGACTGCGAGACGAAAAAAGAGATCGCGCCGAAACTCGCCCTGCTCGACTGCGGCGTTGAGATCTTTGTTCGTTGCCGCCACGACCCGAACATCCACTGTGACGGGCGCTCGCCCGCCGATTCTGTCGACCACCTTCTCTTCAATAGCTCGCAAGAGTTTGCCTTGTACCGGCAAGGGTAACTCCCCAATCTCATCGAGAAACACCGTGCCGCTTGACGCAAGTTCAAATTTTCCCTGCCGGCGGTCGCCCGCCCCCGTAAATGCGCCGCGCTCGTGTCCAAACAGTTCATTCTCGATCAGGGTTTCGGGAATGGCCGCGCAGTTGATTGCGACAAACGGCTTGTCGCGACGATTCGACAGATGATGAACGGCGCGGGCAAATAATTCTTTGCCGGTTCCTGATTCACCTAATAGCAACACTGTTGCCTCAGTCTGTGCTACACGCTGTATTTCACCGACCGTCGCCTTTATGGCTTCTGATTCGCCAATGATTCTCGGAAAACCATAACGACGAGACCACTCCTCACGGAGGAGTATGTTTTCCGTTCTCAAGCGAGCTTGTTCAAGTGCTCGCTCGACCAGTAGCAGCAGGTGATTCGAGTCGACAGGCTTTTGCAAAAAGTCGTGGGCGCCGTCCTTCATGGCCTGGACTGCCTCGTCGATTGAACCAAACGCAGTCATAACAATCACCGGGACGTCGCTATCCGCAGCGCGGGAAGAACGTAAGACATCGAGGCCCGAGCCATTAGGCATCCGCAAGTCAGTAAGGACCAGACGGTGAGGCGACGAGGAGATCTCGTTCATTCCAGCGCGGGCGTCGACCGCTTCGGTGACTGTGTAGCCGGCGTTTTCGAGAGTTAATCTCAAAACCCGGCGCAAGCTGTCTTTGTCTTCGACCAGAAGGATGTCTGACATCGCAGGATTAAGGGCTCAATGATGATTCACGCAGAGTGTCTCACATTTTTTGGCTCAGCCGATCAAAGTTTTCATCATTTCGTGTTTGGACGCGAGGTGTCAAGCATGGTTTTGGTAGCGAGCGATTGAGATGTTCCGTTTCTCTCGTGTGATTTCGTGGATTGGCTTGAGGGACGGAAGAAAAACCGATCCACTAAATCACTCGAAAGCGCCATTAGAGATTTTCCGTTGTTCGTGTGATTTTCGTGGATCTGCTTTTCCAGTTGCAACGAGAGAAGCGCCCCGGACAATAAGTTCCGGGGCGCACCTGCTTGCGTTCTGCGTAACTGGTTTTGGTTGCTAGTTCTCGCGGATTGCCGCAACGCGGGGAGCTATCGCACTCAACGCGCTATCGATTCTCTGGGAATCGAATGAGATCGTCCCGTCGCCGCCGCCGCTTGTGTCGTAAGCCGGCGCGAGAAACGGGTGGGGGTTACCATTGTCCGAGGTGGGCCAGGTGCGAGCAAACCGGGCAACCGCAAATGCTCCGAAGAGGTCACCGTTACCGCCACCGGACCTTATTATGCTGCCAGTTCCCAGTACCAGAATAAGTCCATGGAAGTTGGGTGTGCCATTCAACGTGAGGGTTCCCGTAACGATCAGCAGCCCTGCGCCTCCGTCGAGATTGCAGTCACCATCAATGAATGTAAGCTGCGGATCTGAATCTGTGCCAAAGCTTCCGGAGGTAGTGCCATAGGATCGACCCTCTCTTTGGGCCACGGTTTTCATCTCGGTTAAGAAGCTTCGGGCATTGTCCGCGGTCTGTAAGAACGTCGGAAGCTCAGAAGTTGAAAACTGTTTCACTTGTTGACTTCCATTTACTGTTCCTGGCTTGGCGTTGTTGACCTCGGTTACCGCCTTGTTGAAATCGTTGGTGTGCGTTGTGCCGATCACAGGGATCGCAGCGACAGGAGGTGAGGCATTGTCGTTGCCGGAGTAAAACTTGGAGTTACTGCTTCCAATAGCAAATCCCATGGTGGTGCTGTTGTCGTCATTTCCGCGAATCAAGATTGTCGCAATCGCCGAGTAGTCGAAGATGTAGCGGTCAACCAGCAATTCCATCTGCTTGGTGGCGCCCTTTGGCCCGTAACCTGTGACACGCATGAGCAGACGACTTGGCACCTTTGGCGCAAGCACGCCATCAGGATCGATCACTGCGATCGAATAACCCAATACCGGATTGGTGCTGAGCGATACGGCGGATGTGCCGTTGATGGTCGTGCCATAGTTTAACCAGTTGCTCAGCGTTGAATTGGTGGCCGCATTCCGGAAGTTCGCGGCTGTTCCTGACGGGTTCGAGTCGATATTACCGCGCAGCACGTTGAGGGCGGCATTCGCGCCGGCTTCAGCGGAGTAATAGGCTTGCAGCTCTGAAGTCGAGTCGATAGCCAGACCTGACGCCATATTGGTCGTCAGGATCAGCGCGCCGCCTACGATTAGAATCAGCGTAGAAACGAGCAGGGTGGTAATCAGGGCCGCACCGCGCTCATCCCTTCTGTGCTCATCGGTTATTGTCAACATTGAGATCGAGTTCATATCAGTACCTCTGTGATCGATTAATCTACTCACGCTGTCTCAGTAAGTATTGAGCGCTGCATTCCTCAAGGTAATGTCAGAGACCAGCAGCACGTTGGTCGCGGGCTGGTAGCCGGCCGTGTTGGGTGAACCGGAAGCCGGAAGTTGCACGCAGACGGCGATCACGATGTAACGTGCGGCTGCGGGATTTACTTCAGCACTGGAAGGGGCGGAGATATCGCAATCTGCCTGGGTGCCAGTCACTGCACTCGAGTAGGTGACCTTTTGATCGAAATAGTGAATTCTCAGGGAATCCAACTTGTTGGCGAGCACGGTCAGTTTATTACTGGTAGCGTTGACATCGTATCGGACCAGGTAGTCGGTGTTGCTGGCGCCATTGATAAAGTATTTCAAGTCTTCGCCAGCATCGATAACTCCAGTTCGCGAAGCGCTGTTGGCTGTAGTGTCGTACTTGTTCAGATTCGAGCGAATTCGCAGGTGGGTTGCATCTGAATCCCCGGCGACCACGCCATTTGTATTCAAATTGAACCCCGCGTTCGCAACTTCGCGCGAGATCATATTGAGCGCCCGTTGGACATCGGCGAGGGCGTCGGCGACCGAGTTTTCTCTGGTGCGAATTCTGTAGCCGGTTGAAAGCGCAGTACTGGCGATGCCTAACATCACAAGGGTCAAAGTCATCGCGATTAGGAGTTCCAGAAGCGAAAAGCCGGCCGTTGCTGCTGTGGTTTTTGAGTGCTGGTTCATATCAATCTTCCTTCTCTTTTTCCAATCACGGAGCGCTTCACTCAGCGGTATGGGCCATCCTTGAAGGTGGAACGAACAGTGCGGAGTACCACTGCGCCCAGAGCGCTGCCTGCCGGCGTGACTTGGACCGTAATCGTCTTAAGCGTCGGGTTGCCGCTAATCGTGTTTGAATCGGTGATTGTCAGTAAGACAGTGTAAGAGCGTCCAGCGCGGGTCACAGTTGTCGTGGTCCAAGTGGTAGCATTCAGCGAAGCGTCCGTGAAAGCAACATTTCGTAACTGTTCAACCTGTTGCTGGGCCACAGCCATGGCCAGTTCGCGATCGCTCGCGCCGCTGTTGTTCTTGATCGAGTAGGCGAAGAGTGAAGCAGACGCGAGCACGGATATCATCATGATCACCATCGCAATGCAGGCTTCAACCAGGGTGAAACCGCGCTCCACCATTGGTAATTTGTCGGTCTCAAGCGCCAGTGGATGTTTTTCTGAGTGCCACATAAGAGCTTCCTCTTTCTAGTTCGTCACTGAGACAACCACGCTCGTTGATCCACAGGTTGTGGTAGAAAAAGTGACTGTAAAGTCACCGCGAGCGTTGTTATTCGAAGTAATAGTAAAGACATGTGTACCGCCTGATATGGTGACAGGAGTTGACGGATTGATGGTCAAATTATCTGGCCCGGAGGGTGTAATCGTGCCGGCACTGCCGCCGAGCGACACTGTTACGGAATCAGAGCCGCCATTCTTCCGCATCGAGAGTGTAGACGGTGACACCGAGGCTGAGCAGGGCGTTGGTGTCGGCGTTGGTGTCGGCGTTGGTGTTGGTGTCGGCGTTGGCGTCGGCGTCGGCGAACTGGTCGGCGTCGGCGACGGATCTGGCGTTGGAGTCGGAGTGGGAGTCGGCGTCGGGGTCGGGGTTGGCGTCGGAGTCGGGGTCGGAGTAGGCGTCGGCGTCGGAGTCGGAGTGGGAGTGGGCGTACCGTTTGGATCCGGTTGGTCCTGCACGACATCTCCTGACACGTTTGTATTCAGGTTGACGTTGGGGATTGAGGCATCTTGAAAGCGTTCGCTCCCGAGGGTCACGTCACCCGAGCCGGTTACGTCGACCTGCGTAAATCCCGATGAATTCTCTAAGTTGAAAGTGCTTTCGGCTCCGGTGGTTGGCCTACCGCGCCAATTGAACGTGAGTGTCGTGGGATTTGTCCTGAATACAACGCCGCTCTCAAGATCGAAGTCTCGAGTTGTAAGGGTGTTACTGCCACCAAAACCCATCGTGACTCGATAAGTGGTGGTGTTGAGCACTTGCACGGTTGATTCAGAACCAGCCTGTGCTCTTCGTCGCACTGAGTCCGTTCGGGCCTTCTCCAGGTAACCCGCAAATTGGCGGGCCGAATTAGAAAGTCGAAAAGACTGGCGCGCCGAGCGGATAGACATGGTGGCCGCGGCAGTGACTATCCCGGCCACCGCCAGGACGATCAGTACCTGCAACAGGGAGAAGCCACTCTGTTTGTCTGCGCCTCTTGGTGTTCGCTCAATGCGAGTTTTCCGCAACCTCATAATCAGCCTCCAAAAACAACCTCAATCAAATCGGCCAGGCGAAAGAGTTTCGCCGCATCCCCAAGTGCAAGGGCGGTGCCAGTCCTCGCATCGACTATATGCTGAGTAATTTCCCTCACAGCCGGATCCGGACCAGGCTCTAAGCGTTACATTCGGTAACGGTACAGGAAGCCAACTTCCACCCGGAGAGGGCGGAGAAGTCCGCTGATTCACTATCAGCGACATGCTTCCCGGAATCAGGACCCCTTTGACGTTTTATATCTGGCAGGTCGCTCTCTCCACTGCGAGCCGTTCAATGGGAGTGGCCGCGAGAAATTCAGAGATCGTCCGCTCGTGCGGTGCCGCACGCCGCGCGCTCTGGACGGTGAAGCGCCCCGGGGATCTCAGATCGCCGGGGCGCATAATCCTTTAGGTCTGTTCGATCCGGTCTAAGGCGAGCTCGTGACCGTCGTTTTCGGCTCGTACTCCTCGGACGAGCCAAAACGACTCTTTGTGTCTGAGAGCTTGATCGACAGCGTGAGGGGAACATAGTCGAAGGCCCTCGGCCCACCCCGAGAGCTTTGAATCTGCATCACAAGCGAGTCCTGATTCTCTCTAAACCGCGCGACACTCCCGTTCTGATTCATGATTGCGAACAGGAGAACTTCCCCGCTCATCGTTCTCATCTGCCCGACCAGGGAGCTGGCCCCGCCATCAGTGCGGGCAAGCGTGCCCGTTTTGGCAATCACGCTGCCACGCCAGGGAGAGGCGGTGAAGCGGTCTTCAAGCGTCCCTGGGTCAACCCCGGCTACCGGCAGAATGTCAGAAAGTGAGAGCCCGTTTTTGGTCAGCTCCTGTCGCAAAAATCTGAGGATTTTCATCATCGTTTGCGGGCTCATGCGGTTCACTCCCAAACCGCTAAGGGAGGCTAAACGGATCTGGTCTGATTGAACCGCTAAGGCAACAACCAGTTGGCGCTGAACGGATTCAGCTCCGCCAAGGATTTCGCCCAACCGCTCAGCCATGAAATTGTTCGAGTAGCAAAGCAGGACTTTCAGGATATCTGTAAGTTTGCTCGAACTGTAGCTTAGCAACAGCCTTGCTTGGGCGGCCACCGGGTTGACAACCACCTCACCCATCACAGCCACGCTGGGAATTACTGCTGGCACAGACTTGTCGCCCAGTGTGGAACGGACGGAAAACCAGGCGTTTGTAGCTTCGCTTGATCGTAGTTCCGAATCGAGCGTGTCATAAAGCTGTTCTCCTGAGCGCCGAGCCGACCAGTTGAAATTCAGAGTAAAACTGGGTGCAACTACCAAATCACCCGTCACTTTCCGAATACCGATCGAGTTCAACTGGCGGGCAATGTCCACGGCTTGTTCATAGTGCAATGAAGGGTCGCGACCTGAGACATAAAGGTTGCCGCTGAGCGTGCCGGATGTCTTGTCCAGAGTGCCATCGGTCCAAACGCCAGTAGTGAACCTATGCTGTGGTCCGAGAGTGCGCAACGCAACCAGCGCGGTTGCGAGTTTTACAGACGAAGCGGGATTGAAGAGCTCGTCGGCGTTTTGCGACGCCACAATTCGTCCATCAAGCGTTTCCACCAGCACTCCCTGGGTCCCATAAAGCGGTTTGGTCTGGGTGTCCTCCTGGCCGCTCTGGCCCGTGGCGGACGGTTGTATTGGAGAGGCCGTTGGCTGAGGAATGGGCGGTTTAGCTGGGGCTGGAAGTTGTTGCGCCGAGGCAGTCGCAAGCTGGAGCAGACAAAAAACCACTAACAAACGCACGACCGATATTGTTCCTTTGCTGCCCATATCAATTTGTGATTCGCGGCGCGGCGAACAAGCGATCATAGCACGTCTCGCAGGCGGCGAAGTTTTCTTTCGATGCCGCGCGCAGGCTAGCGGATGGATCGCCGGGGAAACGAAGCCGGGCACGCTGAAGCTCCGGGGACATTTGCGTTGACAAGGTTAGAAAGGCGAACCTAGAATCTGAGTATTGACAAATCACAGTGCAACGCAATCGTCAGCTCGTTACTGTTGAAGGCATTCGCGCCACGCACAAGGCGCGACGCAAGGAGATTCGAGCAAGACTCGCCGAGTTTCAGGACGTATGGCGGAACGGATCGGATGCGCGCCTTTGGGAGGAACTCGCGTTCTGCATTTTTACTGCCGGTGCGTCGGCTCGAATGGGTTTGAGAGCAATCGAGGCAGTCAGGCCGCTCTTGCTTCAGGGCCGGCGGGATCAGATGACGCGAGCGCTGAAGAATGCCGGGGCGCACCGTTTTCCGGTGGTCCGTCCGGCTTACATCGTGGAAACGAGAAACTATCTACGCAACCATTGCGGCATGGAATTGCGTCAGACACTCAGCAGTTTCACCGACGCCACAGAGCGCCGCGATTGGCTGGCGAGTGAACGACGGATAAAGGGCCTCGGGTACAAGGAAGCAAGCCACTTTCTGCGCAACATCGGTTTTTCCGGACACGCCATTCTCGATAAGCATGTCCTGCGTTGCCTGGCAGATACTGGAGTGGTGCGAACGCCAAAACCGCCGACCTCCAGGAATGTTTACCTTCAAGTAGAGGATAGTCTGAAGCGCTTCGCGCGCGAGATCGGTATCGACTTTGACGAGCTCGACCTGGTTCTTTGGTCCATGAAAACAGGAGAGATTCTGAAGTAGTACCCTGAAAAGAGCGCGCATTTCGAAGATGCGCACGAGTCGCGAGATGAAAGCAGGTTTTATGTTTTCGCGCACCACCAAAACTTCAATAAAAAGACTGGCGGTCGGAAGTTTGACCGCCATTGCCATCTGTTTTGTGCTCGCCGGCGCAGCAACTGCCACAGGCTTCAGGGACGAGAAGTTGCTCACTCGCGCCAACAAGGCGATGCGCAATGGTGATTATCAGCTGGCAGAGAATATTTATCGCGAAATTCTGGGCAAGGACGCCCACGATAAAGGCGCGCGGCTCGGCTTGAGCCTGGCGCTGCTGAAGCAACGAAATCTGCAGGCTGCCTACGACAATGCTGCGCGAGTAATTCTCGTGGACCCGCTTTCTGCTCGAGCGCATGCGCTGTTGGGATCGGCGATCCTGAGTGGCGGAGACTTTCGAAGTTCATACGAAGAGTTTCGCACGTCACTGTCCCTTGATGAAGACGATGCGATGGCTGTTGCCGGACTGGCGATGATCGACTTCTACGAGAACCGTCTGGAGTTGGCGATTCGCGGACTCAGGCATGCTGCAGATCTGGATTCAACCGAGCCTGACTACATTTTCAACCTGGCCCAGGCTGCCGCGCGCACGGAACGATACAAGGAAGCGGCGGACTCGTATGAACGATTCTTGTCGGTGGCGCCGAAGACCGATGCCGAACGGCGCGCGCGCATTCGCGGGCTGATTGACTTTTTGCGCTATTTGGGCAAACAGAGTTCGTTATATGTGCCGGCAGGCGCGAGCCGGACGGTCGTGTCGTTTGAGGCTTTCGACAATCGTCCAATCCTGAAGGTTCGAGTTAACGGTCAGAAGAATCCATTGCGGTTTGTTCTCGACACCGGATCGGGAATGTCCGTCGTTTCCGAAGAGACCGCCCAACGCCTCGGCTTGCGTCCGGTCGCTCGAGGTGGACTGGCTCGGGCCGTCGGGGGTGGCGGCAAGTTTGAAATCGTTTATGGCTATCTTTCATCGCTGGAATTGGGTGAAGTGCGCGTCGAAAATGTCCCAGTCTATATCCGCCGGTTTTATGATGAAAAGAACCCCGTTGATGGCTATATCGGTCTCTCGTTGATTTCCAAGTATGTGGCGATGCTTGATTACGGCCAGCGCACGCTTACTTTAGTGCGACAGCGGTTGGACGACGACGCAGGCGGGTGGGCCACGATCGACCGAGCAATAGCGTCCCAGGCAGGGAATGCACCTGCCGTTGCCTCGATGATGCAGGAGATTCCCCTGCGCACTACCTGCAGCGGCTTTCTCAGCGGCGAAGTGGGACTGGAGGGATTTGAAAAGCCATTGAATTTCATCATCGATACTGGTGCGAGCGTCTCTGTCGTGTCCCAGAAGCTCGCGGAATTTGAAACAATCACAGCATATCTTCAGCCCAGCAAAATGCGCGTGTTTGGCGCTGCGGGCGTGACCGAAAATGTCGATACGGTGCTCTTGCCGAAGGTAATGCTCGGCGCTCTGGTAAGAGAACGCATCAGTGCCGCCGTTCTGGATATGGAACCCGTAAACGAAACGGCCGGCTTCACGCAAAACGGAATATTGGGCGGCAACTTTCTCCGTCATTTTCGCGTCTCCTTTGATTTTGCGCGCGGAGTGATTCGTCTCGAGCCACTCGACGAGACAGCCAGGAACGAAGACAGTGTCAAACCAAAAGAGATGTGACGTTCATGAAGCAAAGTCTTTACCTGGAAACCTCCGTGATTGGCGCCTATCTGGATAATGGCGAACCGTTTCGGCGTGACCTTACCATTCGCTGGTGGGAACGCGAGTTGCCCGATTATCGCACCGTGATCTCTCCGCTGGTTTCAAGTGAAATCAAACGCGTCCCCGAGCCGCATCGAAGTTCATATCTAAATCTGATTGCTCCTCTCGAACAAGTTGAACTAACGGACGAAGCCGCGATACTGGCAGACGGATATATCTCCCGCGGCATTTTTCATCGCAAATATATTGCCGATGCCTTGCACGTGGCGATTGCCTCTTATCACAAGATCGATTATTTAGTGACTTGGAATTTTGGTCACCTGGCGAATGTCAGGCGACAAGCGCGAATTCGGTTGTTCAATACAGCTGCCGGATTTTATGTTCCGATGATCGTGACGCCGGAGTTTTTGGTCTCTGAAGCTACTGAGATAGTCACGTAAGTGTAATTGCCGAATGTCGATTGAAGATTGCCGATTGGCAAGTTTCGATATAAGGTTTTAATCGGACTGAGTATCTAAAGAGACAAATAGAGCAAGCGAAGGGAAAATAACCCATCATCAAGCCTTACTAAAATGGGAACTCGGCAATTGGCAATCGACAATCGCAAATCTCTTATGTACCGTCGACCAAGGTTTCTTGAAGTGCTGCATGCAATCCGCGAAGAGATGTCGCGCGAGGCCGATTATGATGTTGATCTGTTTGCCGAGATGGTTCGTTCCGGGGCGCGTCCTTCGCATGGGCCAGAGAGGGTCATCCGCGGCTTTAGGAGCCGCGCGCCACGAGCCGAGAAAGTGAATGCCAAGCCAACCAACCGCCGGCAACGTGCCAAAACACAGACTGTCAAAGCCAAGGCAGTTGCTGAAAACCGGAAATCGACACGGACATTTGATGAATCCGACGTTTGAAACCATCGGTTTGGAAGTGCCGAGCGAGAAGGCCTTCAACTATCTTGCCGAGCGCGCAGGCGATCAGGGAGAGCCGACGCAACTTTCGCGTCGCGGCGCCGTAATCCATGGTCGTTGCTGGAAACTGGGACAAGGGCTGGAAGTTTGGACCGTATTGTACGAGTCTGGAAGCGGCGATGTTTTCTATGCTGATTGCCGGCCCGGATTCCGCGCTCGCTACATTCAAACGATCAGTCCCTGGGCGCTGACCGAATATGATGAGGAAGGCGAGGCAGTGATCCATGGTTATCGGCAGGGAACGGATTGCGAGGTGCTTTTCGAACTGCAAAACCTGACAGAAGTTGGGCCGGCGGGTTTTCGAGCCCAGGAACTTCATGTTGGCCTCTGTGGACTTGCGTATCGCGCTCGGGTTCGCAAAGGGGCAACCAAAACACGCTGGTTGCCGCTGGAAAAAGCGGCGCCCTCTCGAGCCGCCCACGAGAACGATTGGTGTCTCACGGGCAATGTGATCGCTTTCAAACCTCTGCGTAATCCGCTCTCCGGATCTGAGCTTTACTGGGTGCACCTGGATCTGGAACGCATCAAACTCGAGGTCCTGATCAATCGAAGAGCTCTGCGTGGCGAAGCGCTCACCATAGGCGCTACGCTTGATGCCGAAGTATGGCTCCAGGGACATGTGCTCGACGAGCAGGCGTTGCGGTCGCGATACGAGGGAGTTGATCTGGCCTATTCAAATGCAAGTTTCTGGTCCGGACTCAAAAGGAGAAACTAGGAGAGTCAACCATATTTTGAGTGGTTACGACCGTGCCGATCCTTGATTGCCTAACTTGATGAAACGTCTTCTAGTCGCCGGGCTGCTTCTCCTCATCCTCCTCCTAGTTGCTTATTTCACAAATCAATATTGGGTTCACCGGTATGATGCTTTGATCACCAGGCAGGCCGGTATCTACCAGCTTGATCCGGATCTTGTCTGGAGCATCATTTATGAAGAAACCTACTTTAGTCCGTGGAAGACCGGGCGCGACGGCGAAATTGGTTTGATGCAGGTGACGCCCGCAGTGGGCCGTGAATGGGCCACGGAAACCGGCATGCGCGATCTCGAACGACAGATGGGTAGCAATCCTGAGGGTCTGTTGCGGGATCCCGAGCGCAATATCCAGATAGGCTGTTGGTATCTTGAAAAATTTTACGAGCGCTATCGCGATTTGCCCGAAGCCGAGCCGCGCATGGTTGCAGCTTACAATGCGGGGCTGAGCAGGGCCGAGGAATGGAACAACTCTACGGAGAGCGGGAAGGTAATGTCGGGAAATGAGTTTATTAGCAGAATTGACATTCCTTCGACTCGGGCTTACGTCAGCTCGATCATGGAGCGTTATCGGAAGCTGAAGGCCGCCAAAGGCGCCGCCGGCGATCAACCGGGGAATTCAAATCACTAGCAGATTATGCGAACGCTGCTCAATCAAAACTGGCCCGACATTGAGATCTTTCTCAAGTTGCTGATGGCTATGGTTTGCGGCGGAGCGATTGGCTTTGAAAGGGAATTGAGCCGCAAAGCCGCAGGACTGAGGACCAATGTGCTGATCTGCATCGGCGCTGCTCTCTACATGATCGTTTCGCGTCACATCAGCGGCGGCGCTGCGTACACCGATCCGGCCCGGCTGGTGGCTCAGGTGGTTGCAGGGATAGGCTTTCTCGGAGCCGGGGTGATTCTGCAATCGCGTGGCTCGGTGACCGGCTTAACAACCGCTGCAACGATCTTCGTGGTCGGTGCGATCGGGATCAGCATCGGCGAGGGCCTCTTTGGCATTGCGACCTTTTCTACCATCCTGATCATCGTTGTGCTCGTGCTCTTGAGGCGCGTGGAGCACCAGGTGCTGCGGCGCAAACGCCTGTTCCACTACACGCTGAAGACGCGTGATCCCGCCGAGTTTCTCGAACAGTTGCTGGACACGCTTGAAAACGAACACCTTCGGCTGGAAGATTTTGACGTGCGCGAGCTTGAGGATGGCCTGCATGAGGTCCGTTTGGGCTGCATAACATCCGTTCGGGGCAATCGGCGCCTGCAGCAAAGTCTGAATCAGCTTGGCAAAGACTTGCGCAGCTCAACTCGAGAACATCCGGAATAGCTTTACAGGCCGCAAATGACAGTCATTTACTGCGCCCGCTGGGTCGTTCCTGTGTCCGCAATTCCCGTTGAAGATGGGGCGGTCGTGGTGGAGGGTGAACAGATACTGGCTGTGGGCCTTCGTGCGCCGCTCCTGGAACAGTTTCCAGCAGCAAGAATCGAAAGTTTTCCGGAAGGTGTAATCCTTCCCGGTTTCATCAACGCACACTCGCATCTGGAACTCACCGCCATGCGCGGCTTCCTCGATGGTGAAGAAGGCGATTTCGTGGCTTGGCTGAGAAAGCTGACCTTGGCCCGGCTGGAACGAATGACGGCCGACGATCTATACGTCTCAGCCGCCTGGGGCGCTTGCGAGGCAGCCCGGGCCGGCGTGACGTGCGTTGGCGATGCCAGCAGTGCTGCGCTCCAGTCAATGACTGCGCTGCGAGACGTCGGGTTGCGTGGAACAGTTTTTCAGGAATCGTTTGGGCCGGATCCCCGTTTGGCAGCTGAAAATCTTGTGGCGCTGCGGACTCAGATTGTTGAGCTGCGAAAGCTGGAGAACTCGCGTTTGCGGGCCGGAGTTTCTCCGCACGCACCCTATACCGTTTCTGCCTTACAGCTCAAACTGATTTCCGACTTCGCCATAAGTGATCACCTTCCGGTAATGATGCACGCAGCCGAATCTAGTGCCGAGGACTTGCTGTTGCGACAGGGCACCGGCGTCTTTGCTGATGGTCTCGCCGCTCGTGGGATCGAATGGAAAGCAGAAGGCACGTCGCCGATTAGGTACCTGAACCAAACCGGGGTTCTCGCCACTCGGCCGCTGCTGGCCCATTGTGTGAACGTCGATGAAGGTGACATTCGCTTAATGGCTGCATCGGGTTCTCGCGTGGCCCATTGTCCAAAATCGAACGCGCGGCTGGGGCACGGGCGGGCGCCTTTGCTTGAGTTTCTGCGCAACGGTGTGGAGGTGGGGTTAGGGAGCGACTCGGTTGCGAGCAACAACACGTGTGATCTCCTGGAGGAAGCTCGATTTGCGATGCTGCTTTCACGCCTCGAAGCGACCGGAGAACCTCTGAGTTCGGCTGCGGCGATTAACCTGGCAACCGCAGGAGGGGCGCGTGCCCTGGATCTCGGCGCCCGCACGGGAGAGTTGCGGCCGGCCTTGCAGGCGGACCTGGCGATTCTGTCTTTGTCGGGTGTGCACCAGCAGCCTTCTTACGACCCGCTAAGCACGCTGCTCAATTGCTCCGGCGGGCGTGACGTTGTCATGACGGTGGTAGCGGGCAAGGAGGTGTTTTGCAAGGGCCGCGTGACGACGGTAGACGAAGGAGACCTGCGCGAAAGAGTGGTGCAGGTTGCGCGGAAATTGCGCGGTTAGTTTCAATTGCATAGGTTTAGAAGAGAAAATAAACGATCCACGAAGTAACACGAACTTCGTGTTACTTCGTGGATCGCATTTTCTCTTACTCTGATCCGTTTTATCTGCGTTTATCTGTGGCCCATTTCGTCTGCTGAAGAAGCGCTCAGATCGAAGCGGCGATTGCCTCGTCAAATATCTCCACCGCAACGTCGACGTTTTCCGCCGTCAAGATCAAAGGCGGTGACCAGCGAATTGTATTTGTTCCAGCGCCGAGAATAATAAGCCCGCGATCGAAACAGGCCACTTCAACTCGATCGCGAAGCTCGGGAGCTGGTTTGTTCGAAACTCGATCAGTCACGAACTCTACTCCAATCATCAAGCCTAAGCCGCGCACATCACCAATGCAGTCGTATTTACGCATCAGCTTTTCCAGTCCGGATTTCAAATAAGCTCCGACGGTGGCACTGTTCTGGACTAATCCATTTTCCAGCAGCTCAATGGTTTTCAGTGATGCCGCAATGCAGACAGGGTTACCGCCAAATGTCGAAGCATGAGCGCCGGGCTTCCAGTCCATCAAGTCAGCACGGGCCACGCAAACGCCGATTGGCAATCCTGATCCGATCCCCTTGGCGATGCAAACGATATCCGGCTTTAAATCAAAGTGGTCCGAGGCGAACATTTTCCCCGTACGGCCCATACCTGATTGGACTTCATCGACGATTAGCAGGATACCGTGCTCGTCACAAATCCTGCGCAACCCCAGCAGAAAATTCTTTGGCGCCGGAACGTAACCACCTTCACCCTGCACTACCTCAACCACGATTGCAGCGACCTCCTCCGGCGGCGTAGTCGTCTTGAACAATCTTTCCTCGATCCATGTAAGCGCACCTTGTCCAACTCCGCCGGCCCCGCAGTCGGACGTATTGAAGGGGTTGCGAAACTCATTAGGAAAGGGTACGTGGACCACATCGAGCGCCTGACGTTTGAATCCTTTGCGTTGCGCTGCCTTGGATGAGGTCAAAGAAAGAGAACCCAGCGTCCTTCCGTGAAAACTGTTAAAGAAGGCAATGAATTTCTCACGACCGGTGGCATGCATAGCCAGCTTGAGCGCGGTCTCGACTGCCTCGGTCCCGCTATTAGCGAAATGGGTTCGAGTGGGTGATGGGACCGGGACTATCTGGTCCAGTTTTTCGGCAAGCTGCGGCATGTGCCGGTAGTAATAGTCAGTGCCGCACATGTGAATCAGTTGAGCGGCCTGCTCCTGAATCGCCTTCACTACTTCAGGATGGCAGTGGCCGGTTGAGCACACTGCGACTCCCGCGTTGCAATCCAGGAAGACGTTACCGTCAACGTCATGCACCCAGACGCCTGACGCATGATCGGCAACCAGCTTGAACGAGGGACGAGGATAGGCTGGGTTAACAAACTTGGCGTCAGCTTCAATAATCGCTTTGGCGTTTGGTCCTGGGAGCGACGTCCGAATCTCTGGCTTTTTGGGCGCAATAGCTGTCGACATGATTTCCTCCATTTCCAAAGACACTGAAGTTAAACACGACCTGTTTGGGGCCGGTCAGTCAAGCTACGTCAGAGAAAGAGGAGTACTAGTCTGCGAAGAGATTCGCGCGGGATTCAACTGGTCGAAAGTGCAGCGGGTGTGAATTGAACATTGTAGCGAAGCCATACTAGCACTTCCCGCGGCGCCTTTTCCAGCCGTAGCCCCCCAGGTTACGAATATGAGCCACAGATTAACGCGGATAACACGGATTAGAACAAGTATACAGTTAGAAGGATGCTAATGGCGCTTCCCTGATTCATAATCGCCGAGCGCGATTGAGTCGTAGACGTGGATGCCAGTGGCTAGCATCAGGTGCAACCTTGGATCAGCATCTCGAGGAAATCGAAGCTACCGCTCATAGTTGCTCATGAGTCTTTCCTGGGTATAAGCTTGGGCCTGCCTCAGCCTTACCCACCCTCGCCCCGATTGATCGCTGTATCCCCGGCTCAGAAACTATTTGAGAAACCAATATTTTTCAAGAAGGACACTAAGATGAAAAAACTTCTTCTGGCGGTGACTATAGTTTTGTGGGCGGCAAGCCTGACTGCGGCGGACACGATATACCTGCGAGACGGACGTACTGTTCGCGGTGTTCTGCTGGGATTCGTCAATGGCCGATTCGCCGTTCGCGTCGACAATCGCAGACTCGAAACCAATTCCGGGCGCAATGAAAGCGAGATAGTTTTCTTTCGCCCGAACGAAGTTGATCGGATTGAAATTGACGGGCGCTCGCTCGACGACCTTCGCTACGAGACGAAAACAATCGAGGTGCCGTTAGCGCCAAACTGGGTCGATACCGGTGTGGACCTAAGGCGTAACGAGCGGGTGCAGGTAAATGCTTCGGGCACAATTGTCGCGGGCCGCTCGCGGATAACACCAGATGGTCTGCGCAACAGCGATGCGACCGCGCCACTGCCGCAGGCAGCCGAAGGTATGCTCATTGGAGCGATTGGGGACGATCCTGATTCTCCAATAATCGAGCTTGGCACTTCGCGTGAATTCGTGGCAAGTCGCGACGGCCGCCTTTATCTCACTGCGAATCGTGGTTCCTACTCTGACGCCCGTGGTGCTTTCATCGTGCAAGTGCGGCGTGACCGCGATCTCACCGCCGAGCAAAATGACGAGGGTTACGGACGACGCAATCCACCCGGACGTATTCGACCCCGGCAACGGGGAGGCGATGCCGGCCGGCGGCCACGTGAAGTGACGATTGATGTGGCAGGCACATCGCGAGGCACTGATACTAACCTCGATGTTCGGGCTGGCGATCAGCTATCGTTTATTGCCAGCGGGACAGTCATCGCCGGTAGACGAATCGGGCAAGTTGGCCCTGAGGGCGGACGCGTATCCGGATTGGGGTCAGTCATCGGGACTCGGCCCATACCTACGGCCGGTCCTGGTGCACTAATTGGCTATATCCGCACGGCCGACGGGCAATTTAGCCAGCCGTTTCTCATTGGTAGCCAATCAACCGTCAGTGCGCCGGTTGATGGTCGGCTAATTGTCGCTATCAATGACGATGACTATAGCGACAACGGCGGTAGCTTTAATGTCAGGATTAGCCTGCGCTAAATGAAAGTATGCCGCAGGGGTGTGAAGCGATTCGAGAAATCACACGAACATGATGCGAACTAAGGTCTGTTTCAGGTGATTTTTGTGCCGCCAGGCTCAGTCTTCCTTCGCACCGCCTTTTGTGAGTCGTGCCATAACCAGAGCGCGCCGCTGCGACGCTGACTCGTCCCTCGTCCAGGTTTCCGGGCTTTCTTTCAAGTGACGCAGCGCCGTCCATCCGTCCTTGTTCTTTGCGTTGACATCGACTCCCCCGGCGACCAGTGCCTCAATGACTTGAAAGGCGCCGGCCCGGGAAGCCAGCATCAATGCGGTGTTACCCTGTGAATCCGTCACGTTTGGCTCTGCACCTTTGGCCAGCAGGAGTTTTACAAGATCCTCCTGGGCGTAAGAGTCCTCAGCAGCAAGCAGCAACGCAGTCATCCCCTTCGCGTCCCGCACGCTTACGTCGGCACCTTTGGCGAGCAGCAGTTCAGCGACCTGAGTGTGTCCGTCCTCTGCCGCGAACAATAACGCAGTTTTTTGATCTTTGTTTCTGATGTTCACCGACGCGTTGTGTTCTAACAGCAGCTTGACGATCTCATCCCGGTTGCCCTTTGCCGCCAGCATCAATGACGTGTTGCCTTCATCATCAGCCGCGTCGACGTTCGTTTTGTTTGCCAGCAGAAGATTAATCACCTCATCGCCGTAAGAATTCTCTGCTTCGACAATCAAAGCTGTTCGCCCGCGTGGGCCGCGAAAGTTTGGATCAGCTCCCGCCGCAAGAAACTTTCTGACTTCCGCCGGCTGGTGAAAGGCAACCGCCCTGAGCAAGCCGTAGTTGTGGGTGGCAGATCGCAGTTCTGCCTCGGACTTGTAGGGCGAAGTTTTCAGGTCTGCGCCATTGTTCGCCAACAGACCAACTGTTTCCGGTTGCCCTTCTTCAATGGCATAAACGAGCGCGGTCTTGCCTTGTTTGTCCTTGAGTTCGAGCTTGGCGCCCTTCGCCAGCAGCAACTGGACGATCTCGTTCTTGCCGTCCTTTGCTGCCAACATCAGCGCGGTCTGGCCATTTGCATTCGCCAGATTAACGTTTGCTCCTTTGTCCAGTAACAGCTGCGGGATTCCCAATGGAGTGCGCCACACTTGAACCGTTAGTATTAAAGCCGTGTTGCCCTGCTTATCACTGGCATTCACGTCCGCGCCTTCCTTAAGCAGAAGACGAACAATCTCCGGTCGAGACAAGACCCCGCCCGCCTCAGACATGTATTGTTGTACTGAGTAGAGCAAGGCGGTTCTGCCGTCATTGTCTCTGGCATGAACACCGGCGCCGGCAGCCAGCAACATTTTCAGTACTCGAATCCGTACTGCAGTATCGCTTATATGACTGGCCCGCGCGGCGCGCATCAGGATCGTTTGACCGTCCTCACTGTTAATCGCTTTCGCGTCGGCTCCGGCAGCCAGCAACGCGCGAATGGCATCGATTGAATCGGTTTCTACAACCTCGAAGAGAACGGTTTTGCTTTCGTGCGTCTTGCCATTTGGATTTACTCCCCTGGCCAGGAAGAGATTTACCAGGTCCAGGTTGTTTGCCTTCGCCGCTTCGGACAGAGCATCAACCCCGTTGGCATTAATGGCGGCCCCGCCGGCAAGCAGCAACTTCACAATCACCGTAGACTTTTGATTGTTACCCTGGACTCCGCGCGAGGCTTCAACCAGGTCTTCGTCGTTAATCTTTGCCCCTTTTTGCAGGAGCAGTTTCACGATTTCGACATCTGCTTCGAAGACTGCTGTTTGTAGTGCTGTAAGATTGATGCCTTTGGCATTGACACTTGCGCCTCGATTCAGCAGTTCTATGACTTGCCGGCGGTCGTGATGCTCGATGGCTTCTATCAGGGCCCTATCGAGTGCATCGTCGATGGTGGAGGAGCGCAAGACGAGCTCCGCGGCGCTCATAACGAACACCAAAGCCAGGGAAAGAGGCAGTAGATGAAAAAACATGGAGAGTCCCTGCGCGTCAAACGTGAGTTGTCGATCTTTCAACTGACGCGTCGGGACAATAGTCGAATTACTCTGGAGTTTTCAAGGCTTTAACTCAGAAGGGTCGTTAGGAAAGTAAAAATCTCATCCACAAGCATAGAGCCTTCTCTTAACACGGTCATTAGAATCAACAGCAGGCGGTCCCCAAGGACTAAGGGAGAGATAGCCAGAACGACTGAGGAAGCAAGCAACAGATTCGAAGTGACTTCGGACAGCTCGAGTTTTCTCAAAGTAGTTCCCCTTATCAACTGAATCATCGGGCGTGGGCAAGAGAGAGGAATGGACCAGGACGTTGAGGGCAATCGCCTACTGAGCTAAGCAAGTAATGTTCCCTGCTCGACCAAGTCCTTTAGTTCTTTACTCAAACCTTTACACGCTAACACTTAGGGGCAAGTAGGGTTGCTGCCGCCGTTACAGAAGCTAGTTGGGATGTCGGTCAGGATGCACAGTTTTCGGTAGTTTGGGACGGGCATTCTGACGAAGAATGTCTTGAGGTTTCGTATCTGTACTTTGCAGAGCTATTGGACTAAAGTACCGCGCAAATAACGCCCACCGTCGGAGACTGGACAATGAAAAAACTGTCACTTCTATCGTTGCCGCTAATTTTGGCGACCCTGCTGCTGTCAACGTCATCGATCTCTCCGCTGGTCCACAGTGCGCGAGCGCAAAAGCTTTCAGGGCAAGCGACGGGTGGCGCAGCGTCATCTGCGCGACTTGTTTATCCGGAATCAAAGAAGGTCGATGTTGTTGACAATTACTTCGGAGCCAAAGTCGCCGACCCCTACCGCTGGCTGGAAAATGAGAAAGCCCCTGAAACCGCAGCCTGGGTCGAAGCACAGAACAAAGTCACTTTCGCCTATCTCGAAAAGATTCCTTTTCGCGAGCAAATCAAAAAGAAGTTGGAAACACTCTTCAACTATCCGCGATACTCATCTCCTTTTCGCGTCGGTGACTACTTTTTCTATACAAAAAATGACGGACTGCAAAACCAGAGCGTCTGGTACATTCAGAAGGGATTGGAGGGAACGCCGGAAGTCTTGCTCGATCCCAACAAGCTTTCCGCCGATGGCACCTCGCAATTGAGCGTCTTCTCACTCTCGAAGGATGGCAAATACCTGGCGTATGGCATCTCGCAAGGCGGCTCTGACTGGACGGAGCTCTTGATAATGGATGTTGCCAGCCGGCAGACACTTGCTGACGACCTGCAGTGGTTGAAAGTATCGGGTGTTTCGTGGGCCGGAGAAGGCTTTTTCTACAGTCGTTATCCCGCGCCTGAAAAGGGAAAGGAACTGACCTCGAAGAACGAGAACCATCAGGTGTTTTTTCACAAGGTACACACAGCACAATCAGCCGATGAGCTCATTTATGAAGACAAGCAGAATCGCCAGCGCTTCCACTCTGTCAGCACGACTGAAGATGAGCGTTTCGCGATCCTGAGCATTTCGGAGCGCGGAAAAGGCAAGAAGGGTAACGCGCTCTTCTATCGCAATCTCGCAAATGGCGAAAAAACTTTCACGCCGATTGTTGCGGAAATTGGTGATGACAGTTACGGTGTCATCGATAATATTGGCGACAAATTATTGATCCGCACGGACCGGAACGCTCCCAACGGCCGAGTGATCCTGTTTGATCCCAACAATCCCGACGAGAAAAACTGGAAGGAAATTTTGCCCGAGCGCGCCGAACCGCTGCAGGGCGCCGGCACCGCAGGCGGAAAACTGTTTGCCAGTTGGCGAAAAGACGTGACGACTCGCGCTTACGTCTTCGACCTCAATGGAGAGTTGGAAAATGAAATCATACTGCCGGATCTGGGGACGGCAGGCGGCTTTGGTGGAAACCACGACGACAAGTTCATCTTCTACAGTTTCACTTCATTTAATTTTCCAGCGACGATCTACAAATACGAAATAGCTACCAAAAAGTCGACTTTGTTCCGAACGGTCGATATTCCCGGGTTCAAGCCCACTAACTACGAGACCAAGCAAGTCTTCTATAACAGCAAAGACGGCACACGCGTGCCGATGTTCCTCGTTTTCAAGAAGGGCCTGGTGCTTGACGGCAACAATCCGACACTGCTCTACGGATACGGTGGCTTTAATGTTGTTACCGCGCCTGCTTTCAGCTCGCTGCGCCTGGCGCTGCTGGAGCAGGGCGTGGTTTATGCTTCGGCGAACATGCGCGGCGGTGGCGAGTACGGCGAGAAATGGCACGAGGCGGGTACGAAGCTCAAAAAGCAAAACGTCTTTGACGACTTTATTGCTGCTGCCGAATACCTGATTGCACAGAAGTATACGAATCCCGGCAAACTTGCGATCCAGGGCGGGTCAAATGGCGGTCTGTTGGTGGGCGCGGTCTCTAATCAAAGGCCTGAGTTGTTCAGAGCTGTGGTCGAACAAGCAGGCGTCATGGATATGTTGCGATTTCACAAGTTCACAATCGGCTGGAATTGGATCGCCGATTACGGCTCCAGCGATAATGAAGCAGAGTTCAAGGCGCTGCTCGCCTATTCACCGATCCACAATATAAAAGTCGGCGCCAAATACCCGGCGACATTGATCACCACTGCGGATCATGATGATCGAGTCGTGCCGGCGCACAACTTCAAGTACGCGGCGGCATTGCAGGCGGGTCAGGGTGGTGACAATCCGATCCTGATTCGGATCGACACCAGGTCCGGGCATGGGGCCAGCAGCACGACGAAAGCGATTGAGCAGAATGCGGATATTTACTCGTTTCTGCTTTATAACCTGGGTGTGACACCGAAGTATGGCAGTAAATAGTTCCAGGATCCACGAAAATACAACAACTAACACAAGGAACATTTCGTGTGATTTCGTGGATCAAGACTTCCTCTTCCAGCGCACGCCGTCTTTCGTATCTTCGAGGACGATACCCCGCTCAGCCAACTGGTCCCGAATCTCATCTCCACGAATGAAGTCGCGCCGGCGGCGAGCCTCCTGGCGCTCGTCCAGCAACGCCTGAATCTCACTGTCGAGTATCTGCTGTTGTTCATCGCCGAAGATATTCAGCACACTGTCGAACCTACGCAGGAGTTCAAGCAACTCGCGCTTGTTGTCTTCTTTCACTTGCTTGCGAGCCAGCGCAGTGTTTACCTCACGCGTTAGATTGTGGATTGCCGCCAGCGCGATCGAGGTGTTGAGATCGTCGTCCATCCCCTCTTCAAAATCGCGGAGCGCTCGATGCGCAGCCTGTTTCAACTCCTCATTACTTCCCGGCTGAGTTTTAGATTCACTCAGACGCGCACGAAAATCCCTGAGGCTTTGCACCGTCCTGTCGGCGCCGGCCAGTACTTCAAAGTTAAGATTCAACTGTTTGCCGTAGGGCACGCTCAACAGGAAATAACGAATTCCGGCCGCCGAATAGCCCTTGGCCGTTAGATCGCGAAAGGTAAAATAGTTTCCTTTCGACTTGGCCATAGTCTCGCCGTCCACTTTAAGGTGCTCGAAGTGCAGCCAATAGCGTACGAACTCTTTACCGGTTGCTCCTTCGCTTTGGGCGATCTCGTTTTCGTGATGTGGAAAAATCAGGTCAACGCCGCCGACGTGGATATCGAAAGTCTCGCCCAGGTATTTCATGGACATTGCAGAACACTCGATGTGCCATCCAGGACGGCCGCGGCCTATTGGTGTGTCCCAGGCTGGTTCTGTTGGTGAGGCCGGTTCCTTCCACAGAGCGAAATCACGCGCATCTTCTTTTTCGTATCGATCAGTATCGATGCGTTCACTGGCTCCAGTGATGTTGCCCGCGAAGTTTATCTTCGACAGTTTTCCGTACTCGGGAAACGAGCTGATGCGGTAGTAGATCGAGCCATCAGATCTATAGGCATGATTCGTTTCCAACAACCTCTGAATCAAATTGACCATCTCTGGTATATGCCGGGTTGCGCGGGGTACCACCTCGGGTCGTTCGCATCCGAGTGCATCGAAGTCCTCCCAGAGAGCATCGATGTACTTGGCAGTGTAGTCGTCAATGCTCAGACCGGCCTCCTGCGATTTGGCAATGATGCGATCCTCGACGTCGGTGATGTTCATCACATGGGTTACTTTGTAGCCCTTGAACTTGAGGTAGCGACGCAGGATGTCGGCGGCGACAGTGGAACGGAAGTTACCCACGTGGCCATAGTTCCACACGGTCGGTCCGCAATAGTAGAAGCGAACCTCGCCTTCTCGCATTGGCCGAAACTCTTCAAGCCGGCCGCTCAGGGTGTTATGGAATCTGATCATAGCCGCTAGTAAGATGCGCGCCACTGAATCTGTGGCGCGCGCGAGAAGAGTCTAGAAAAGAATGTGGAGGCCAGTCAAACGAATCGGTTTAGGCACGCCCATCTTGAGTGGAATAAAAGCAGATTTTCCATTCATCATTTTCCATTTTTCATTTGTCATTGGTTTCAAGGAGCGCGGTTGATTTAGAGTTAGCTTTGCCACATCCAAGACATGATCCACGAAATAACACGAAATTTCGTGTCTGTTCGTGGATCCCAGTTACTGACTCAAAAGGCAAACGACGAAACTATGGACACACTTGAATCAAAAATGGAAAATGAAAAATGGAAAATGATGAATGGAAAAAAGATTCTTTATTCCAGATTGCATTGAGAGGTCCCCATCCTTCACTAAGCGAAGTGCTGAAATCCGCCCGGTGCAAGATCCCAGACGCGAGCGCCTTCGGCTATCCGAACGCCTCGCCCTGGTGGCTCCACTGTGCCGATGCACGTAACCGTCACTCCATCCACTCTCTTTGGCAGCCGGGACGCCTTGACAGGCGGTACAGTAAAGAGAAGTTCAAAATCCTCTCCGCCGTGCAGGGCCAGTTGCAGCGGATCCAGGGCACGCCGTCCGCAAAGTTCAACGACCGCCCGATCGATGGGAAGGTCCATAGCTCGAATCAATGCTCCGACATTGCTTTCTTCGCAGATGTGATGGAGATCGGACGATAGACCATCGCTTAAATCAATCATTGCCGACGCCAGTTGCTCTTCGCCGAGTACCAACCCCCAACCGACTCTTGGCTCCGGACCGAGTTGACGGAGGAGGACAGCTTTCATTAACTGCGCCTCTGAGTCAGCCGAATGATCTTCTGAGACTCTCGCGCCCCGGTTCAATAAGCGGAGGCCGGCAGCGGCTGCCCCGAGCGCCCCCGTGACGAAGATATGGTCGCCGGGTTGCGCTCCGCCCCTCGATACTGCACGTCCCTGAACACACTCACCAAGCACAATCGAGTCAAGAACGATTTTCTCGGGTGTGCGTGAGGTGTCTCCGCCAATCAGTTTCACCTGGTAGCGATCCGCCAGGTGAAATACTCCCTCGTAGAGTTGATCGACGAAATCAGCGCCCCAGACATCTTCCGTAACTCCCAGCGAGAGCAGGGCCCACCGAGGCTGTGCACCCATCGCGGCAATGTCGGAGAGTGAAACCGCCAGCGCCTTGTGTCCCAGGAGCCGTGCTGACGTTGCGCTGCGGCGAAAATCCACATCCTCTACAAGTAGATCCGTACTGACCACCAGCTCATGGCCGGCAGTGCTCCTGATTACTGCCGCATCGTCGCCAATGCCGCAGATTAACTGTGTGGCCTCGCCGTGGATGCGGGCCAGGGCTCTAACTCGTTTGATGAAATCGAATTCGTTCATGCTCCGCGGCCTGTGATTTCGTGATCATCCTGCTTACCGTGGAATGTGATCCACGCGCATCACACAAATAGAACAGTTAATACTTGGGGGTGGTCAGAGATTGCGGCGAAGGGAATCAAGCCCGGCTTCGATCATTTCGATTGAGGTGGAAAAAGAAAACCGCAGGTGACCTTCACCGTGTTCGCCGAAAACAATTCCCGGCACGGTGGCTACCTGGGCCCGTTCGAGCAGAATCTCCGCAGCTTCGCGACTGTTAGCGCTGACTCGAGTAACGTCGGGGAAAGCATAAAACGCACCGGCGGGTCTCGGGCAATGCAGCCCAAGCTCGTTCAGACCATCCAGAAGCAAATCTCTACGCTGGCGGTAAGCTCGTCTATTGATTTCCAGAATATCCGACTCGTTGTTAAGCGCCGCCAGCCCGGCCCACTGCGTAGGTGTCGACACTCCGTTCGATGAATAGAGAGTCGTCTTGCGCAACCCGGTCATCCAGGGTTCGGCAGCAACGGTGTAACCCAACCGCCAGCCGGTCATTGCGAATGACTTTGAAAGAGTAAAGACAGTAATGGTGCGTTCAAACATTCCGGGAAGAGAGGCTATCGAGAAATGCTCGCCGTCGTACACCAGATCTTCATAAGCCTCGTCGGCGATCACAACCAGGTCTCGCTCCTCGGCGAATTGAGCGACTGCTCGCGCTTCATCCGGAGTGAACACTACACCGGTGGGGTTCTGTGGAGTGTTGTAATAGATCGCTCGGCTGCGTCTGGTTGAGTAGCGCTCGAGAGTTGCGGTGAACCCTTTTTCGCGAGCTTCATCGGTAGGGACCAGAACTGCTTTACCCTGGCAATGGGCGATTAGATCTTTTATTGGCGTCCAGTAGGGCGAGAACACCAGAACTTCTTCATCGGGATTTACCACCGACTGAAACGCGCCGAACAATCCCTGCATTCCTCCATTGAGGACGATCACGTTCTGAGCATCGGCGGGAATCTGATTAGTGGTCCGAAGTTTTTCGGCGATTGCGGAGCGCAGCTCGGGAATACCCGACGAGGGAGCATAGCGCGTCTTGTTTTCCGCCAAGGCGCGCACCATCGCATCTTTGATGAACTCCGGAGTATTCATGTACGGTTCACCGCCTTCAAACTGGTAAACCGTCGCGCCGCTGGCGCGCAATTCCATCACCCGGTTGCGAATATTTACGATGTCGGAAAAGCCAATGTCATCGAGGCGGGCGGCCAGGCGAAAAACGGTCGGCGACGTCGTCACTGTTTAGACTGACCTCCAGAATGCGTCTCGGCTTTTGAGCGGGAACCGGCGCGGATTATAGCCTGCCCGATGGGGGCCGTCTACCACACCGGTTGGTGCGTATGAATTCTGATCCGGCAACGCTCGGCGGGTCAAAACCTCAGATGATACGTTAAAGAATTAGTTTTAAGTCATCGCGGCTAAATATAAGTGTTGACACGTAAAATGCCGCGCTTGTAACATGACCTGTACCCGGGCTGGCTGTAATCCTGCGTACTTATCCTTTTAATCTACCCGACGGCAGTATCGACACTATTCAATGACGCCTCCCGCTGTAGCCATACCCGAAAAACTCTTTTTCAAGATTGGTGAGGTTTGCGAATTGGCCGGCGTGCAGGCCCACGTCCTCCGTTACTGGGAATCTGAATTTCCCATGCTTGCTCCACAAAAGAATCGCGCCGGGCAGCGTGTCTATCGCAAGCGTGATGTCGAGATGGCCCTGCGGATCAAGGAACTACTCTACGAAGATCAATACACGATCGCCGGAGCAAAGAAGCGCCTGGCAAATGAGTTGCGCGGTGGCGGCAAACTTAAAGTTGTTGCCACCGAAGAAAGCGCCGCGGACTTGCATAACGTAGTAGAAGAAGCGCTCTCCAGACGTGGCAGTGTCCCGCGTTCTGACATTTCCCGTACGGCAGCCGACCGTCAGGCTTTAAAGCGCCTGGCAGCCGAGCTTCGCGAGTTATTGGAGCTCCTCGAGAAAGAGAGAAAAGGCACCGCGAAGTAGATTTGAGATCGGTTGATTTGACAATTGATTTGTTGCGGCGATACTAAGAGCAATTCGCGGGACGTGGCGCAGCCTGGTAGCGCGCACGCTTGGGGTGCGTGAGGTCGCTGGTTCGAATCCAGTCGTCCCGACCATATTAAGGGCTTTCAGAGAAACGCAGGTAGCGCAAGCTGTGAGCTTGCGTCTTTGGCCACCACGCAAGCTAGACAGCTTGCGTTACTCTGAAAGCCCTTTGCTTTTGTGTTGTAGCGCAAGCTGTGAGCTTGCGTCTTTGGCCACCACGCAAACTAAACAGCTTGCGTTACTCATGTCAGTTTTTCTGCGTGAGCTTTCCTCGCCAAAGAAGGGACGCGCCCGCCGTAAAGAAGAGAGCAGTGACAACGGCATAAGTCAATCCTGGCTGGCGAACCCGTTCGACGCGCAGGACCACTTCATGCAGAACGTTAATCACTCCGAGAATAATCAGACACAAGCCCAACAGTCTATTCGCGGTCATCTTTGTTTCCTTCTTTCGTCAGGACTGGTCCTTCGAGGCTTTAGACAAGCCATCCTCAGAAAATGTTCCCGGGTAGTTCGCTGTCCTCAGATTCTTTCAAATCAGCAATAATGATCTCTGCACTCAGCGTTTTGTGCACCGGGCACTTGTGAGAGATCTCCTCCAGGCGCTTTCGTTGTGCTTCGCTCAAATCGCCCTCGAACGTTACCGCTCGTTCAATCCGATGGATAAATCCCTCAGTCGTCCTTTGACACTCCTTACAATCGGCAGCATGAACTCGATTCTGGCGCAGTCTAACGGTTACTCGCTCGAGGGGCCAGCCCTTCCTGCGTGCGTAGAGAGTCGTGGTGATCGAGATGCAACTGCCGAGCGATGCCAGCAGAAGAGTGTAAGGATCGGGACCGGCATCGTCACCACCAGCGGATACCGGCTCGTCGGTGATCAGGATCTTTCCAGCACCGTACCGCACTTCATTTTTAAGATTGCCTGATGATGTAACAATGACTTCGCTCATTTAGGTGGCTCCTTGGGCTGGGGGGTTGAGATTCAACAAACACTTTTCAAATTTTACCCTACTGGATATGAAGACCTACATAATCAAAACGTGATCCACGAAATAAAACGAAGAGTTTGGTGTAAGTTCGTGGATCTATTCTTTCTTCCACAATCAATGGAGTTGGAAGTTCTTGTCCCAATTCTGATGGGACATGCCTAAAAGTTGCAGCCTTGCGCCCCAGTGCAACGTGCAGCTAAACTCGCCGCCGACGAATCAAGTTAGAAAAAGGCGCTGGTCTAGAGGATAATTGATGAAGATACACGAGTATCAGGGCAAGGAACTGTTGAGAAAATTCGGCGTCCCAGTACCGCGAGGTTTGGTTGCGCGCTCTCCGGAAGAGGCCTACCACGCGGCTAAAGAGTTGGGTGGAGATGTCATAGTCGTAAAGGCCCAGATTCATGCGGGCGGGCGCGGCAAAGGCGGCGGGGTCAAACTCGCGCGTAACGCTGACGAGGTGCGAGATCTCGCCAAACAAATGTTGGGAATGAAGCTCGTCACTCATCAGACCGGTCCGGAGGGCAGGGAGGTCCGAGTTCTGCTGATCGAAGAGGGACTGCCAATCGATAGAGAGTTTTACCTCGGCATCGTTCTTGATCGAGCTTCAGGCCGGCCCGTATTCATGGCTTCCGCAGCAGGTGGCATGGACATCGAAGAAGTGGCCGCCAGGACTCCGGAAAAGATCTCAAAGGAAACGATTGATCCGGCAGTCGGCTTTCGTGCCTTTCAGGCTCGGAAACTGGCATTTAGTTTGGGCATCCCGGCTTCATTGCTCAATCAAGCGGTTAAGTTCATGCAAGCGTTATATTCAGCATACGAACAAACAGATGCTTCCCTCATCGAGATTAATCCTTTTCTGCTCACGAAGGACGAACGACTGATTGCCCTGGATGCCAAAATAAACTTTGATGACAACGCTTTATTTCGTCATAAGGAATTTCTCGATCTGCGCGACCTCAATGAAGAAGAGCCGCTGGAGATTGAGGCGTCAAAGTTTGATCTCAACTACATAAAGCTGGACGGTAACATTGCCTGCATGGTGAATGGCGCGGGCCTGGCGATGGCCACGATGGATATCATCAAACTTGCAGGTGGTGAGCCCGCAAACTTTTTGGATGTGGGTGGTGGTGCATCGCAGGAGCGGGTTGAGGCGGCCTTTAGAATTCTGCTCGCCGATACTCATGTGAAAGCAGTTCTAATAAACATCTTTGGGGGAATTGTTCGTTGCGATATGGTGGCGCGTGGCGTGGTTGAAGCGGCAAAAAATCTCGGCATCAAAGTTCCAGTCGTTGTCCGGCTTGAAGGAACCAATGTCGAAGAAGGTCAGCGAGTCATTCGAGACTCAGGTCTAAACTTTACTGTCGCGAACGGGATGAAGGATGCGGCGGAGAAAGTTGTGTCTTTGGCGGCATGAGATCAAAAGTGTTTCGAGTACTGGTCCAGCTGAGTCGCTTTGGGCTGGCGTTGTTGTTTCTTTTCACTGCCGGAGCCAAACTGGTTATCGCAAAAGCCTTTGCCGCCAATGTTGGTGAGCTGTTGAGCGCCTCGGGTTTCAACTACACGCGCTGGATGTGGCCAGTTACGATTGCCGTCATCGTCCTGGAGATAGTCGCCGCATTGTTGCTGATAGTGCCACGTACGGTGCGAGCCGGCGCTCTCGTTGCGGGCGCTCTGTTACTGGGTTTTGCTGGTTACGCGCTCTACTACGTTTATGTTTTGCACGGCGAGCCATTGGAGTGCGGTTGTTTTGGCGGAATCATAGCCAGCCAGTTAGGAGTTAAGACCGCGCTTAGAAATCTTGCTTTGCTGGTACCTGCAGTTGTCGTTGTCGCAGGCTACAAGCGCAACCGGCGAGGTGACAGTCACCCTCCCCGCACGGATCCGCGCATGAGAGCGGCGTAAAGATCCCGACTTATTTTTGATCAGCTGACGTTTGCTGGAAGTTACTGAGCGTTGCGGACGAGCGCCCTTGTACAGGAGATTTCTCATGTCTGAACCAGGAAAAGGATTATAAACAGTGGCGACAATTGCATTCTGGGGGGCCGCGCGCACAGTAACTGGTTCCAAATATCTGCTCGATACCGGACAAGGCAGTGTGCTGGTTGACTGCGGTGTTTTTCAGGGCCTCAAAGAACTGCGTCTACGCAACTGGGAAGATCCGCCATTTGATGTGCGAGCGCTCAACTCAGTTCTGCTGACGCATGCTCATATTGATCACACTGGCTATTTGCCCCGCCTGGTGAGACACGGATTTCGCGGACCCGTTTATTGTTCCCGCGGCACGGCCGATCTGCTCAAAATTCTTCTTCCGGATGCTGCTCGTTTGCAGGAAGAAGAAGCGGATTATCGAAACCGCCACAAAAAAACCAAGCATTCACCCGCCCTGCCCCTTTACACAGAGGAAGATGCTCGGGCCGCGCTCGAGCTCATAGTTCCGGTTTCCAACTCAGGCCAGTCGATTAAGGTTGCCCCGGGTGCTTTCGCGGAGTTCCGCATTGCGGGGCATATCCTCGGCTCGAGCACAGTAAGGGTGCGACTTGACAGCTCCGTAAACAAGGGGCAAGCCACACAGGTACTCTTCTCGGGTGACCTCGGCCGTTACGATCAGCCGATTATTCGGAACCCCGAGCCACCGGCGGCCTGCGACTATTTACTAATCGAGTCAACATACGGTGATCGTGCCCACGATCCGGAGGCGCCGAAAGAGGCGCTGGCCCGAATCATCAACGAGGCCACCAAAAGAAACGGTCCCATCCTGATACCGGCTTTTGCAGTTGGCAGGACCCAGGAGATCCTTTATCTGATTCGCGAGCTGGAGGATGAAAAAGAAATCCCAGTGCTGCCCGTGTGTGTTGATTCACCGATGGCTGCGGCCGCTACATCGGCGTACGGTGCGCGCGCGGAGGAACAGGATGCAGACTACTCCGCACTTGTGGCAAAGGCCCAACATCCACTTCGTACCCACGCGATGATGACTTGCTCGTCAAGGCAGGAATCCAAACGACTGAACGACGCCACCGGCCCACGAATTATCATCAGTGCTTCTGGAATGATGACTGGCGGTCGAGTGTTGCATCACGCCCTGCGAATGGTCCCCGACGCCGCGGCGACGGTTGTTTTTGTAGGTTACCAGGCTGAGGGAACACTGGGCCGGCGCATTCTCAATCGCGAACCCGAAGTGAAGATTATCGGCGAATGGGTGCCCGTGCGTTGTGATGTTCAGAAGATAGGTGGCTTTTCGGCGCATGCGGATTGGGGGGAGGTCCTGCGCTGGCTGAAGGATCTGCCTGCACCACCGCGACGCACTTTTGTAACGCACGGTGAGCTGGGATCGGCCAATGCGATGGCCGAGCACATTCGGACCAAGTTTGGCTGGGTGGTTGACGTGCCTGAGTATGGCGAGCGAATTGATCTGGTATGACTTTGCCGTGTTTAAGTTACACCTGGCATTTAGGAAAGCGTAATGGGATCCACGAAATCACACTAAATTTCGGGTAGTGGGGTAAAGATGTGCATATGAATGGAAGAGGCTCGCCGCGCTCCGGTCCAACGATTTGTTCGCAGAAACTTCGCTCATTTCTTTAGAACAGCGTCTATTCAACTCTCGTCAGAATGGACAAAATTAGCGCAACTAGCGCAACCAGATTCAAAATGGCGCTCGTAGCATGAGAGTATTCCCATTGCCTTCGAAGTTCTATCCAATTTTCAGGCAGCATAGTCCAGTTCTTTGTCGCCCGATTAGCAGGATAGGTATATATCCAAAAAATCACCTGTGTTCCCGCTATGCAAACGAAAGCGATTAAGGCAAAACTAAACGCCCCTCGCTCCTGGCGCACAGTAATTGTCAAAGCCAGAGTCGAAAGCAACGCACCGGCGACGACAAATCCGACCAATACCCATCCCCGATAGATTTGCTGCACGGTTAGGTAGGCTTCACGGGGAAGGTTGATCTTGTTTGGTAACTCCAACAAATGAGCCATCGCAGGCGCGAGAGCCAACGCAGCGAACACGAGACTTGAGAAGTATGTTGCCTTTAGCCACATGACCTTCCCCTTAGTGGCAAGCTAGCAGCCGAACGGTTGAGTTGACGCGGCGGCGCGAATCAAGGCACCCTGCGCTTATATCACCGATCCAAAGCCGCGTCTACGAGAAAGAAATGATCGAAAAGTACGATACGCACCTTTACGTTGGAACGATCCATCAGCACCCTAGCACCTGGATCATTGTCGGTTTGTTTTACCCGCCGAAGTCCGCAACAGGATCATTATTCGATTCCTTACAACTTCTGCCGGATTCACTCCAGCATTAGGTGTACGCCGGCAATGGAAAGCGGTCTCACTGAGCATGAATGGACGCTGAGGGACTTGCTTGCGGCGTAGGGGATACGATGAAAGAGCGCACCAAATTCGAGGGCCACCAAATCATATGCACAAACTTACCCCACTACCAGATTTCGGGTAGTGGGGTACCAGATTTCGTGGATCTTTTGTTCCTCAACGCGCAGTTGTTATACTGCCCGCTCGCTGGAAACAATTCGAAAAAAACTAACAGGAGCCACTTTCATTGAGCGTCCTCGTAGACAAGAACACGCGTTTGGTCGTCCAGGGAATCACCGGAAAAGAAGGAACTTTCCATACAAAACAGATGGCTGAGTACGGCACTAATGTGGTGGGCGGTGTGACTCCGGGCAAAGGCGGAACGACGCACGAGGGAATACCGGTTTTCAATACGGTGGCGGACGCGGTGAAACACGCAGGGGCAAATGTCTCAGTGATCTATGTTCCACCCGCATTCGCCGCGGATGCGATTATGGAAGCTGCCGACGCGGGCATTCAGTTGGTCGTTTGTATCACCGAAGGAATTCCCACCCTGGATATGGTTAAGGTGAAGGAGTATTTGTCGGACAAGGCCACGCGACTGATTGGCCCAAATTGTCCCGGCATAATTTCGCCTGGCAAATGCAAAGTCGGAATCATGCCCGGGCATATTCATCGCGAAGGGCGTGTAGGAGTCGTCTCTCGCTCGGGAACTTTGACTTACGAAGCTGTAGGTCAGCTCACGGCGCTGGGCCTCGGCCAGTCAACCGCAATCGGCATTGGCGGCGATCCGATTGTTGGCACCTCGCACGTTGATGCGCTCAGGTTATTTCAGCTTGATGATGAAACGGATGGCATCGTGATGATTGGCGAAATCGGCGGCACGGCTGAGGAGGAAGCCGCTTCATTCGCAAAAGCCAACGTCAAGAAGCCGATCGTCGCGTTTATTGCCGGTCAGACTGCTCCGCCGGGACGTCGCATGGGCCACGCGGGTGCAATCATTGCGGGAGGAAAAGGGACGGCCGGGGAAAAGATGAAAGCTCTTGCTGATGCAGGTATTCAGGTGGTGAAGTCGCCGGCAGATATTGGTCAGGCGATGAAGGAAGCGCTCGGGTAGGTCACGTGAGTCTAAGTACGAGGCAAACTACAAATTTTAGGAAGTGACGAGTCTATCGGAAAATGAACAATCTTACGTTTGGCATTATCAAGCCCGACGCCGTGCATGCCGGCAAAACCGGTTCGATTCTTCAGCGCATTAATGATGAGGGCTTTGTCATTCGAGGCTTGAAGCTTTTGCACATTACACGCCCTGAGGCTGAGGGTTTCTATGCCGTCCATCGCGAGCGGCCATTCTTCGCCGGCTTGACTGAGTTTATGTCCAGCGCCCCCTGCGTTGTGATGGTTCTCGAGAAAGAGGGCGCCGTAAAAGCCTGGCGCGATTTAATGGGAGCCACTGATCCGGCAAAAGCTGACGACGGAACTTTGCGCAAGCAATTTGGGTCTTCTGTCGGTGAGAATGCGGTTCATGGTTCCGACTCGGACGAGAACGCAGCCGTCGAGATCGCGTACTTTTTTAGCCAGCTCGAGCTTGCTTAGGGATTATTGGTGCAATCTCTGTGTTCTTCGTGTCTCCGTGGTGTATTACTTCCGAAGGTCACCACTGAGATACGAAGAACACAGAGGATGCGCAGAGTAAAGGGTTTACGATGAAGCGCTGTCCAACGTGCAACCGGACGTTTACGGATCGAAATCTGAGTTTCTGCATAGATGATGGGACGCCGCTGATCCCGGTTCCGCCAGACGAGGATCCCACAGTGGTTGCGCCTGGTTCCAAAGGCCCTGAGGCCGGTGATCCAGGATCAGAGTCACATTCAAGCAATTGGAACGCTCCGGTATATCAGCCACCGGGTTCATATGTTCCGCCGGGTTCGACCGCCAAACGCAGCACCTGGCCCTGGGTGGTGGCCATTCTCGGCATCGTTTTGATCGCTGTCGTTGGCCTGGGAGCGGCGGTGGCAATCATGGTGCCTCGGTTCATGCGTGCGTCCGCAAATCGAAATCGTTCTCCGGTTATTGTTACTCCCGGCAATAGTAACGACTCGAACTCGGACTCGAACCCGAGTTCGAAAACGAATGCGAACTCGGATGAAGGGGCAAATTCGAATGGAGATTCAAACGCGAACACCGGTGAAAACCTTAATCCAGCGCCCACCGACTCAGCGAAAGTGCTTTCAGACTTAAGGGATCTCGAACATGAGTGGACCGTAGCAAACATCAATGCGGATAAGAAAGCACTTGACCGAATCCTGGCGGACGATTATGTAGGGACAACTGATGGCGGTACGCAAGGCAAGAAGCAATACTTGCACGACATTCAACGGGACACTTCCATTGAGAAGTGGGATTTTGAGGACTTGAAAGTGGATTTAAAGGGAGATCGCGCGGTACTTACCGGTATCGTGAAGTTTATCGTGGGCGGCAGCGAGCAGAAATATAACTTTACAGACAAGTTTGTTTGGCGAGATGGGCGCTGGCAGGCTACGGCATCGCAAGTTGATCCGGTAAAATAGTTTCAAGTTTCAAGTTTCAGGTTTCAATGGGAGTTGACGCTTTGAAACTTGGAAACCTGAAACTTGAAACTTGAAACTTGAAACTTGAAAAGTCCCAAAGACGAAAACATAAATGTCAATAATTACTGACGTAATCGAATCCACCAAAGCAATCATCCAGGGAATGAGTGTTACCCTGTCCTATATTCCCAAGAGAAAATGGACCGTCGAGTATCCTGATGAGCCGGTCACCGTCCAGCCACGTTATCGTGGCCAGCATCTGCTGCATGTGGATGAGCGCGGCAAGGAAAAATGTGTGGCTTGTTTTCTCTGCGCGGCAGCTTGCCCGTCTGACTGTATCTACATTGTGGCCAGGGATGATCCTCGTCCACCCGAAGAACGCATCGGCGTGGACGAGCGTTATGCCGAGGTTTATAACATCGATTACGGCCGCTGCATTTTTTGCGGCTACTGCGTTGAAGCTTGTCCCAAAGACGCAATCACCCACGGCTATAATTTCGAACTCTCTGTTTACAATCGTGCAGACCTTTTAAAGACGAAAGAGGATCTGCTGATAACTACCCAGGTACAATCGAAAAACTACCGCGTTGCCTCTTCCGACGAAGACGTTGATTCGGAATACAAAGAGGTCTAGTGGGAATTGGCGTTTTCAGTATCAAGCGACGATTGAATTAACCAGGCTTCAGGACTTCTTCTCTGTGCATCTCTGTGTTCTTTGTGTCTCCGTGGTGAACTCATAGGACGATACAGTCACCACAAAGACACGGAGAACACTGAGGTTGCAAAGAGACAGAGGACGCTGAAGGGATCAAAAATTCACCCGCCGTCGCACCGTTTCCAAATGCCTTACCGCGAACTTCATTACCGCTGGCAGTATGATCTTAAGTCGGACCCCGAACAGCTTTGGCCGTTCGTCGCCGATACAAATCGGTTCAATCGCGATACCGATTTGCCGGCCGTCGAAGCAACGTCAGGGAAGAGGCAGATACTGAGAAACGCTCGCAGAAGATTGCGCCTATCGGTTTACGGGTTTGCGGTTGAGTGGGAAGAGCAACCCTTTGAATGGGTTCGTCCCCTGCGCTTTGGGGTTACTCGCACCTACAGTAAAGGACCGGTAGCGCAACTGCGCGCCCTGGCCGAGCTGACTCCCCTCGACAGCGGTGGCACCAGACTTTCATACGAAGTTTGGCTTACCCCTAAAACTTTTTTGGGGGCGGTCGCAGTTCCGTTGCAAGTAAGATTTCTAAACGCTCGAAAGTTTGCCCGAGCCTTCAGGAAATACGACGAAATAGCCTCGGCTTCAGTGCCCGCCCCGGTCGAAGCTGTGGAACGCGATTTACCTGCCGCTGCCCTCAGTCGCATAGCAAGCATAAAAGAAAGACTGCTAGCGGAAGGCTCAGACGCGAGCATGGTCGAGCAGCTGGTCCGCTTTGTGCAGAACGCCGACGATTTTTCAGTTTCCCGGATTAGGGCGTACGAGCTCGCCGATAATTGGAAGGAATCGCGTCGCGAAGTGCTTACAGTCTGCCTGCGCGCAACCAGAGCCGGCCTTTTGGATCTCCAGTGGGACTTGCTTTGTCCGCTATGCCGGGGCGCGAAGGAAACTGCCGGCTCGTTGCGCGATCTCAACTCAAAGGTACACTGCCAAACCTGCCGCATCGATTTCACCGTCAACTTCGATCGCTTCGTGGAAGTAACTTTTCGGCCCAACGCCTCGATCCGTTTCACGGAAGATAAACAATATTGCATAGGTAGTCCGCAGAACTCGCCCCATGTGGTGGTCCAACAACTGCTGCCGCCACGGGCCATCCGATCCTTGACGTTGCCCCTGGAACCAGGGCGCTACCGCTTACGGGCATTGGAATTACCCGGTGAACAAAGGCTTGCAGTTGCAGACGGTGGCCACGCTTCGGCACGTATCGTTGTTACTGCGTCGAACTGGACCTGCGAGGAACTGAAGCTCGCTGAGAATTCTGCCCTGCAACTCGAAAATGGCACAGATGCTGAGCAGCTTCTGATTCTGGAACGAACTGCCTGGAACGATCAGGCCTCAACGGCTGCGGAAGTAACGGCCCTGCAAGTGTTCAGGGACTTGTTTTCGGCCGAAGCCCTGAGACCGGGCGAGCAACTTTCGGTCGGTACCCTGACAGTTCTATTTACCGACCTGAGAAATTCGACTCGACTCTATCGCGAGATTGGGGATGCGACCGCCTTCGGACGAGTTATGAACCATTTCGACGTTTTGAAACGAGAGATCGCCGATGCTGATGGAGCGCTGGTGAAAACAATTGGAGATGCCGTGATGGCAGTGTTTCGTAGTCCCGCTGCGGCTTTGCGTGCAATGCTCAGCGCTCAACGCATCCTCGCTGCGCCGCCCGACGGCATGGTTCCGCTAACGCTGAAAGCGGGAATGCACATCGGTCCCTGCATCGCGGTCACGCTCAATGATCGCCTCGACTATTTCGGCTCAACTGTGAATATGGCTGCCCGGCTCGAAGGACTCTCCACTGGAAACGACGTGATAATCTCAGGGACCGTTTATGAAGATGCAGAAGTGCGTGAGTTAATCAGTTCAACTGGCACTCTTGAAGCGGCGCCCTTTGAGATGGAGCTGAAAGGCTTTGCTGAAGAACGTTTCCGGTTGTGGCGGGTTCAGAGAAAGGAAACGGCCCAGGCCGAAGCCACGAGCCTGAGTTAGACAAGACAGGCTCTCGATCATCACAAACTGATGCCGGCATTATTGGAAGCACGTGAGGTTTCGAAGATTTACCAGATGGGAGCTACGAGTGTGGCCGCACTCGATCATGTTTCCATGACCGTCGAACAGGGTGAGTTTGTCGCTATTCAAGGTACTTCCGGTTCGGGCAAGTCGACGCTTCTGAATATGCTCGGTGGCTTGGATCACCCCAGCAGTGGCGAGGTTTTGTTCGGCACCAGGCCGCTCGCGCCTCTGAGCAAGAGAGAGATGGCCCGCTACCGGCGCTTCTCAGTAGGTATGATTTTTCAAAATTTCAATCTTATCCCGACGATGACAGCGCAGGAGAATGTCGGACTGGCTCTGGCTTTTGGCGGTTTGCGCGGCGCCCAGCGGCGAAAGAGTTCACAGGAACTGCTGGAGCGCGTCGGCCTTGCTGATCGCCTCATGCACCGACCAGCGGAACTTTCCGGCGGCGAGCAACAACGGGTGGCTATTGCCCGAGCACTGGCGAATAATCCCAAGGTGCTGCTGGCCGACGAACCGACCGGTAACCTCGACTCGACACGCGCGCATGAGCTGCTTGGTTTATTGCGGGAAATGGTGAGTCACGATTCTTTGACGGTACTGATGGTCACACACGATCGCGAGCTGGCGACGAGCTTTGCCGATCGAATAATACTCATGAAAGATGGAAGGGTTGTTGACGGGGGTTGAAAGGGGAGCCTATTTGTCATTTGTTCGTTTGACATTTCTCGTTTGTCATTTATAGGCACGTGTCGTCCTCACGTTAGGGTGTGTCAAAACCAATGACAAATGAGAAATGTGAAAGGACAAATGACAAATGAATTCGCTCTTGAGGTGCAAAGATGTCTGAGGAACAAACCCAAATGACTCTCGAAGCGCTGCGGTCCGTTCCGCTGTTTGCTTCGCTCGATGATCAGGCCGCTACGGACCTCCGCAATCTGCTGAAATCGAGCACGGTTCCGCGGCCGACCCGGCTCTTTCGGCAAGGCGATTCCGGCGACTCGATGTACCTGATCGAGAGTGGGCGAGTCAGCATCAGCTTACGGGATGAGGAAGGAAAAGAAGTCACCTTGGCTGAGTTGGCCCAGGGAGATTTTTTCGGTGAGATGGCCCTGATCGACGGCCAGCAACGTTCGGCGGATGCCTGTGTGACAGAGGACGCGCGCCTGGCAGTGCTGTTGCGGCCTGACTTTCTGTCGTTTATTCGCACCAATCCAGACGTTGCCCTGGAAATGCTGAGTGCGGTTTCGCACCGTCTGCGACGCACTGATGAACTTTTGCGTTCGCGAGTATCCCGCAACGTCAACGAAGAAGAAAAGGCGCGCTTAACTATGGCCGACCGGGCGGCCGATGTCATTGCCGAGTTCGGCGGCAGTTGGAAGTTTATAGGGGCCTCAATCGGTTTGATTATCTTCTGGATTATTCTGAACTCATACTTACTGAGGACCGCCTTTGATCAGGCTCCCTATCAAATGCTCAATCTGGTGTTGGCCGTGATTGCGGGAATGCAGGCGCCGATCATCATGATGTCGCAAAATCGTCAAGGGGAAAAAGATCGTTTGCGCGCCGATCTCGATTATCAAGTGAATCTGAAGAACGAGCTTTCGCTCGCTGAAATCCTGCGACGTCTGGACGTACTCGAAAGCGAACGTCTACCAAGATTGTTTGAAGACCAGAACGCAAAGCTTTTAGGACTGCAGCTTCCGGGTTCCAGGTCGCGAGTGGAAAAGTGATCTCTTCGCAAAAGAGACCCAGGAAATCAGCGGATGATTGACGCAATCTTTTTTGACTTTAACGGAGTGATCATTGATGACGAGCGGCTGCAGATGGCTGCTTACCAGGAGGCGCTCAGGCCGCACGGAATTGAGTTGACCGCAGAAAGCTACTTCAGCGCCCTGGGAATGGACGACAAGACCTTTGTGCGCACCACGTTTAAACGCGCGGGAAAGCAGTTGGCCGAAACGACCTTCCAATCGATACTCGACAACAAGGCCGCGAAGCATCGCAAACTTATTGAAGACGAGTTGCCTTTGTTTCCCGGCGTAGTGACTTTTCTCAAAGCTGCTTCTCGTCATTACAAACTTGGGCTGGTTAGCATGGCGAGCACGTTTGAAGTTGGCTATGTGTTGGAGCGCGCGAGACTCGGCCCCCTCTTTTCCGTTGTCGTGACCTCGGAAGACGTGAGTGCCTGCAAACCGGCGCCGGAATGCTACGAAAGTGCGTTGCGCAAACTTAATCACCAAAGACGAGAGCGCAGGCTGATGCCTTTGCTGGCGCAGGAGTGTCTGGTGATCGAAGACTCACCACCCGGCATCAAATCAGGGCGGGCAGCTGGCATGCGCACATTGGGTATAACCAATACGGTGTCGGAGAGCGAGCTTCGCGCGGCGGGGGCCGAAGTGGTTACGCACAGTCTGGCAGATTTGACGGTTGACGCTGTCTACCATCTGTTTTCGTAATCCTGAAATTGATCAGGTGCCCACCTTGAGCTTTAGCCTATGGCATTCCTGGATATTCTCTATCTAGCGCTGCGTAATCTGCGTCAGGCAAAGCTTCGTGCCGCGTTGACGTCGATGGGAGTGATCGTCGGCGTCGCGGTGATCGTCACGATGGTTTCCTTCGGCCTGGGACTTCAGCGGAACATGTTGGCGCGCTTCAAAGCGCTCGATCTATTTAATGAGATCAATGTTTTTGGCCGCAGTCTTAGCAGCCTTGCGTCTGCCGGCATTGATCGCGCGCGGGGAGATGGGGAAAGGCGGGGACCGCGTGGCCGCCCTGACAAGACCCCGACCCGCATTCTGGACGATGCGGCCATTGCGGAGATTTCCCGGATTCCGGGTGTCGCTTACGTCGAACCCAACATGAATCTGTTTATCTATATGCGAGCAAATGGTCGCGTGTTGACCACTGGTGCGGCGGGCGCTTCCGTTCCCAACGCTTCTTCGCGCTTTCAGCAGTTTATCGCAGGAAGGATGATAGCTTCTGAAAACGCGGATGAAGCTGTCGTCAGTGAGCGGTTCACGCGTGACTTCGGGTTCGAGAAACCGGCCGATGCAGTGGGCCAGACCGTCGAGTTCCTGGCGCCTGAGAAAGAAACAAAGTCCGGCAAGACCGGCAACGAGAACGAAAACACAGATGAAGAAGGGCCGTCAAACTTCTTTGGTATTCCGCTTGGCACTGATGAGCCGCGCCAGAAAGCGCAGGGCATAGCGATACGAAAGTTTCGCATCGCCGGCGTGTTGAGCACTGAAATAAAAGAAGGTCCCGGCCAGGGCGGGTTTCGCGGGTTGCTGCCTCCCGCATCAATCTACATTCCCCTGCCGGCGGCGCGCGAATGGGGAGTTGAGCATCGCGGTCCAATGAGCCAGGTGGCCCTGGCCCTCGCTCGTGGCAGCGGTCAATTGAGTGACGAGCAAAGCGAAGGCTACGACTCGGCGATTATCCGCGTAACGGATCCAGCCATGCTCACGGAAGTCAGAAAGCGACTTACAGATGCAGGTTTTGGCAGTTTCTCGATCGTGGATCAGCTTGATCAGATCCGTACGGTGTTTTTGATTCTGGATTCCGTGCTCGGTCTGCTGGGAGGAATCTCTTTATTGGTCGCCTCGTTCGGCATTGCCAACACCATGATCATGTCGATTCTGGAACGTACTCGAGAGATCGGAATCATGAAAGCGATCGGAGCCGAAGACCGCGAGATCAAGTTGATTTTCTTTGTTGAAGCCGCAGTGATTGGCCTTACCGGAGGTGTGCTGGGAACTCTGTTGGCGTGGGGCATAGATGCCATTGCCAATCGGCTCGCCTATCGCTTTGTCCTGAAGCCACAGGGAGCTTCGTTCATCGATTTCTTTTCGTTGCCGCCGTACTTATCTTTCGGCGCCATCCTGTTTGCCCTGGTAGTTTCGATCCTTGCAGCGCTTTATCCGGCGTCGCGGGCGGCACGCATCGATCCTGTGAGAGCGCTGCGACACGATTGATCCTTGCTCGAGTTGTTCTAAAATCCTCTGCAATGGACGAGAAAAGCAACCTCCTCCGCCACTTTCTGGCGGCTCTGGCATATCGCACACAGAAAGCCTTGCGCGATGCGCCGCCAGACTTTGGTTCCTTCCGGGCAGGACAGGAGGCCCGTACTCCGTCTCAACTTGTTTGCCATATGACCAGTGTGCTTGGTTACGCTCGAACATTTTTTGTTGGCGGCGAGTACAGGCCCGAGCCTTTAGCCTCACTACAAGAAGAGCTTGCCCGCTTTCATGGCATGCTTGAAGATCTCGGTCGCCACCTGGAGGCAGGCACACCAATGCGGCAAGGACTCTCGCCGGAGAGGTTGTTACAAGGGCCGCTTGCGGATGCGATGACTCACGCGGGTCAATTGGCGATGTTGAGACGTTTGTCCGGCGCACCGGTGGCGCCCGAAAACTTTATCTTTGCGGAGATTGACGCGACCCGGCTCGGCGCCGATCAGGCTCAACCGCTCAGACCGGACAAACTCTGGCCCGAAGCGCCGGCAGACTGGCAACCACCCAGTGAATAAGTATGCGAGGGCTCTGCACAAAAAGGACTTCTCAATCAGTCCGCGCAGCGGACTCTGAGAATAGCCCAGCGATTTATCACTGGGATCACAATGCACCCGGGACCGCAGTCCGTGAAGCTGACGGCTGACGCGGAGAAGCTTGCTCTCATTTACTAAGAGATCTCCCCGGTTCAGCCGTCCGTTTCACGGACTGCTTTGATATTTGATGTTCTCCGAGCAGTGAAGAGGCTGTGTCAAAAGTTCGGAAAGGAATCCCACACACGGCAGTGTGTGGATGGTTCAGATCCTGTCTACAATGGCCGCAATAAAACCCGACGCGGGAAGCGCGCAGGAATAGCTCCGGCGAATCTGCTGTAGAAAGGATTTGAACCCATCCACACACTGCCGTGTGTGGGATTCTTTTCCGACTTTTGACACAGCCTCTGAACTGCCGGGCTATTCTCAGTCGTCCGCTACGCGGACGGTTGAGTAACACTTTCTGTGCAAAGCCGTGTGCGCGGAATCCGCTTGGTCCACGAAACCATACTAATTAAGGACGGAAGCTGCGTGTTTTTTAGTGGGACTCGTGGATTGATATGCTATCCACGAAAATTACACGAAGGGCCACCAAAACAATGGTGTTGTGTGACAAGACTCATCAGGTCTTTCCCGGCAGAGGTTTCCCGCAGCGATTACAAAACCTGGCGGAGGTCTCTTTTTGCACCGCACCGCAGGATTGGCAGGTTAGTCCGACTCGAAGATTAGCGCCACAAGAAGAACAGAAAGCGGCGCCAGTTGTATTCGCTGCGCCACACGTCCCGCAACGGCCGGGTAGCGGTGGCACATAACCACCGGCTTGGCAGGCAATGTGCTCTTCGATTATCTTCCAGGCGTCTTCGGTGATCCTGTATTGCCAGTAGGCCCCGAGCGCCGGTAATGCTACGAGGAGCCCTGCTGAAAGCAAGAGCGCAACCGCGGCGACCGCAGCTTTGTCGAACCACTTCTGCATGCCGATCTCAATCCGGGTGCCGCCCGATTCCGGTGTAATCTTGATCGTCAAAGCAGCCGAGAGTCCGGTCAGTTCGCGGAGCGTGTTAGACTTGCGCGCTTGCAAAACGGTCGTCGAAGAGACTTGCATCGTTTGTATTTCGTAGTCTTCATCAAATAGTTGTCGCAGTTCGGCGACCAACTTTGAGACGTCTGCTTCAACGCCTGGATAATATCTGCTGTCCATATGCGGTTCCTTACCTGCTTTTTGTAGCGTACGAACCTGGCAAAAGCAATGTTCACACTAGTGACAAGGAGTCAGCTCACTTGAAAACAAGGCCAAGCACAATTTCTGCCATTCTGGCAACAGGTGTCTTAGTTTTGTTAGCGACGCATCGCGCCGGTTTCTCGCAGGGCCCGTCTGAGACTCAGAGCATTGAAGGTTTTACGGGCGCTGGAACCATCGTCGAGCGACAATGGGAAGAGAAGTTTCGGGTTGTGCCTGCACCTGGTTCCGCCCGCGAGCACCTGCGTCTCCTGACCAGTCAGCCCCATGTTGCCGGAACGAAGGAAGACTATGACACGGCGGTTTATGTGCGCGATCGGTTTCGCGATTATGGTTTGGCTGCGGAAATCAAAGAGTACGACGTCCTATTGCCTTACCCAAAACAACCAAGTCTGGTCGAACTGATAGCTCCTCGTCGCGAGCGTCTTACCGTTCGCGAAGCGATCGTGCCGGAGGATCCCAGCTCGTCAAATCCGAAAATTATTCCCTTGTTCAATGGTTACAGCGCGAGTGGCGATGTAACGGCGCCGCTTGTGTATGTCAATTATGGTTTGCCTGGCGACTATGACGAGCTCAAAAGAATCGGTGTGGATGTCAAAGGCAAGATCGCGCTGGCCAGGTACGGCAACTCCTTTCGCGGTGTGAAGGCCAAGGTCGCTGAAGAAAACGGCGCAACCGGGCTCATTATCTATTCCGATCCGGCCGACGATGGTTATATGCAGGGAGATGTCTATCCAAAAGGACCCTGGCGACCAGCAAGCTCGGCTCAGCGCGGCTCCGTACAGTATCTGTTTCAGTATCCTGGTGATCCGCTAACTCCCGGTGAACCATCCGTGCCCGGAGTTAAGCGTTTACAGATCAGCGAAGCCACCGATTTACCGCGCATCCCCGTCCAGCCTATCTCCTACGGTGACGCCACAAAGTTGCTTGAACCGCTCGGTGGACCGGTCAGGCCAAGAGGATTCCAGGGAGGGTTGCCTTTTCCTTACCACGTTGGCGGCACTGCAGAAGTGCGAGTCCGGCTAAGAACGGAGATGGACTATCAGACCCGGAAGATTTGGGATGTGGTCGCGCGGATCGATGGCCAGGAAGAAAAGGATCGCTGGGTCATCATGGGAAATCATCGCGACGCCTGGACGTTCGGCGCCGTGGATCCTAACAGCGGTACATCCGCCATGCTGGAAACCGCACGAGGATTCGGTCAACTGCTCAAGCAGGGTTGGAAACCAAGACGGACGATCCTGCTTTGCAGCTGGGACGGGGAAGAATACGGGTTGATTGGCTCGACCGAATGGGCTGAGGAGAATGCTACGGAGCTCCGAAGCAAGGCGGTGACATATCTCAACGTCGATGTCGCCGTAGCAGGGCCGCACTTCGGTGCCTCGTCCGTTCCTTCCTTATGGAAGTTGATCCAGGAAGCAACCCGCGACGTGCGCGATCCAAAGACAGGAAAGTCCATTTACCAGCAGTGGCAGGATCGGGCGGTGGAGTTACGACCCGAAGAAGACTCAACCGACAATCCAATCAGGCCCAATATTCAACGTACCGATGCGAGAATTGGGGCGCTCGGTTCTGGATCAGACTACACACCTTTTCTGCAGCATCTGGGAATTCCATCTACGGATATGAGCTTTGGCGGTGACTACGGGGTTTACCACTCGGCCTTTGATTCTTTCTATTGGATGTCACATTTTGGCGACCCCGATTTTGTCTATCACGTAGCGGCAGCGCAGTTGTGGGGCACATTGGCGATGCGTTTGGCCGATGCGCCATCTCTGCCCCTGGACTACTCGGACTACGCCGCTCAAATACGCCAGTACCTCGATGACAATCTCAGACTGGCGAAGCGTCGTAACCTCACCGGATTTGAGAGCAAGGCCGCCATTGAGGCAGTAGGCGAACTTTTCAAAGAAGCAGAACGTGTCGAGAAGAGCAGGCGGGAAGCTTTGGCCCAGTTCGAACAAAGCGTGGCCGGATCAAATGAAGAACGCAATCGCGTGGAAATCAAGCTGCGGCGCATCAACGATGCACTGATGGCGGCGGAACGAGCGTTGACAGATACAAAAGGACTGCGCGGCCGGCCGTGGTACAAGCACCAGATTTATGCGCCGGGACTCTATACGGGTTATGCTGCACTGCCACTTCCCGATTTTCGACAAGCACTCGATGACCGAAATACGACCAACGCCCAGGAAGGGTTGGAGAGACTTGTCCAGGCACTCAAGCGCGCCTCACAAGTGCTGCGACAGGCGAGCGACTAAATACGTGACAACTGACCACTGACTGCCATCTCCAGCGTTACTTGCCTGTCTTATTGTTCTTGCTTTTCTCTTTTTTCTTATCAACCGGAGGGGGCAGCTTATTCGCCGCTGCAACGATTGATTCAGCGTTCTCCATCAACTGTTCAAAGCTGGCCACCTCGGCATCGCCTTTGGCCTGGCTGCTGAACGGTTTTAACTGGTTGACGATCCGAGTGGCCTCGTGCGCCAGTTTTCGGAGTGCTTTCGGTAACAGGGGATTCTTTTCATCGCGAGAGCTGACATCGTCGATGTTTGTAATTGCCTCGTCGAGTATCCGGGCAATATCACCCACGAGCTCCGCGCGTGATCCGGTGGGTAGTTCACCCCAGGCCTCTGAGTCTTTCTTGAGTTGTTTTGACGTTGCCGCATCGATGCCGCCCGCTATTACAAGCAAGCGACGATCAGCAGCCTTCACGAATATATCGATGCGCTTATCGAGTTCCTGAGCATCTTTAACCAGATCAACTTCCTTCGGTGTGAGATGATCTCGCCCCTGAGCATTGGCGGTTAGCGACAAACACAACAAGACAATAGAGGCGAACGAGATTTGAAAATGAAGTCGCAGACTCATGGCTGTTTGTTCGGAGGCGCCAATGAATTGTCTTTGCGAGACTGGTCAAGCGGTTTATCGCTCGCGGGCATTTTTGCAGGCTCGCGCAGCACTGTGTGTCCATAAAAAGAATCAAGCGCTTCCGTTCGACCCTTGCGCGCAAACTCTTCGACTTCCTTGATCCAAACGGCGAACTCGAGCGGCGTTGTTCGCCGCATTGATGTCAGGCGCGGTCCCTGCGCCCTCAGGGCCAGTTCGATTCGTTTGTAAAGATCCCGGGTTCGGTTACTGTCGTGCGGTTGCGAAGCGGCAAACTTCAAAGCCTCGTCGATGAGCGCATGATACTTGCCCACTTCGCCGGAGGCCGCTTCGAAGTTCGGATGTGAAGTGAATTGTTCGGCTGCCAAAAGGTGATTCTCCGCCAGGGTAAGAATCAGCTTGATACGTGCTTTCGAATCTTTGGACGCATCGATTTGTTCTCGCTCATCTCGAGATATCACTTTCGGTGGGGGAGGCGCCGTCAGTTGCTGAACCGGAGGTTCCTGAGCTTTGACTGTGGCGCCCAGAAACGCCAAACAGATCGCCGCAATCCTCAGACTTTGAAAAACATGTCGCTGAGTTTCAGTAGACTGCATGCGCAACTGCATTCGAATAAGAGCCATAGCGAGCTTAATTCTTTTTCCGCTTTACACCTTCACCGAGTTGGATCTGTTTCCGCAGCCCGGGCAACCGCAGCTTGACCTTTTCAATCTCGAGCTGATTTGTGGCGGCATCGGCTCGGAGCAGGAAAGTCTCGTAGGCAGAAAGCGCCTCAGGGTATTCTCCAAGATAATCGTGCGTGGTGGCAATAAAATAATAGGCTACCACCAATTCTGGTTTCGCCCGCAGCAACCATTCATATTCTGGTAGCGCTTCCGGATATCGCTTGAGCTCATAAAGGGCAGTGGCCAGGTTTGCATGAGCACTGTAGTGCTCCGGCTCAAGCGAGACCACTCGCCGCAGAATGACTACTGCGTCGGCAAAGCGACGGGTCTGGACCAATGCCGCGGCATAACCCGTCGCGTACTCTGCATTGTCGGGTTCCAAAGCGGCGGCCCGGCGATAATATTCAAGCGACCGGGGTGGATCGTCCGTTCGATATGAAGCTCCCAGGCGAGCCAGGAGCATCGCGTTCTGCGGATTTTTTTCCAGGAGTTTTTCAAGGGCTCTGCGCGATTTGCCGGGCTCGTCACTATTCGCCGCCTCGATCTCTTCCGCCGTCCCGATAACCTTGATGATTCCGGCCGTGGATGGTTGACTAATCTCGATGCCGGCACGTTGCGCATAGCGTTGCGCTTCTTCCAGTTTTCCTGCTCGTTCGCAGGCAAATGCCAGCCGCGAAAGTATCTGCTTGTCTTCCGACTTTAGCTTGAGCGCGTGATTCAGGTCGGCGATCGCACGCTCGTAGTTCTGCTCGTCCAACGATATTTCGGCGCGTTCAAGTATTGCGGCGACATTCTCGGGATCTGTTTGCAGCGCATGTTCGAGACTCGCCTTCGCGGCGTCCCTGTCACCGTTGACTCGCTCAGCCATGGCTCTCACTACCCATGAACCGATGGGGGCATTCTGATCCCGCGTGGCCCGCACGGCGAGACTCAGAGCTTCTTTGGGATCTCCGGATCGCAGCCGGATCTCAGCCAGCATTCGCAGGGCGACATTATCCTGCCCGTCCAGCGTCAACGCCTGCCGAAAAAGCTTTTCCGCCTCGCCGTCCTTTCCTTCGCGTACGACCAATGCACCCAGGGCTGAATAGGGAAGTGACCATGATTTGCGTAACGCTATAGCGCGTTCAAACGCTGCATTGGCTAAAGGCAATCGGCCAAGTGAAACCAGGGCGTTTCCTCTCTGAAACTCAGCTTCGGGAAACTCAGGTCTGACTTGAATTGCTCGCTCGTAAAAATCCAGTGCCTTTTCGAACTCTCCCCGAGCGTGGGCGCTTTGTCCCAACTCAAACAACTTGATCGGATCCGCCCCCGCATCGCCGAAACTGTCTTCAGTCTGGCTCAGAACGGTCAGCGGAGCGCAGAACGTCCCAAGCAACAGGAGAGTTGCAACCAGGAAATACGAACGAATGTAACAGAGCGCGTGCAACCAGTTGCCCTCGGAAAAACCTGGCGAAGTATCTGAGGAAAAGCGAACCGGGGAGGCCCTCGATCTTAGCACGCCGTAACTAACAGCGTCCAAAGAATCGGCTTAAAAACAACGCTTAACTACGGTTGAGATGCCGGTTGCGTTGCTCTCGATGCATGCGATAACATGCCTTTGCTCCATTGTTAAGCTACTGGAAAGAGAGAGTGCGGATGCTGCCAACGTGTCCCTCATGCAATCCGCCAGTCTGATTGTGAAAGAGATCTTAACTGCGGCAATTGACGACTCATCTAACGCACCCGCAGTGGTAACCGTCGACAAGGAGCAGCGACTGCGACAGGTTTTCCGCGAAATGGGCTCGGCGCTGGTAGCCTTCTCCGGCGGAGTGGACAGCAGCTACGTGGCTTACATTGCCTCAGCCGAACTCGGCGACCGCGCTCTGTGCGTCTTTGGCATTTCAGCGAGTGTCCCTTCCTATCAACCGGCAGATACCGTCCGTCTTGCCGATCAGTTTCACTTCAATTTCGAAACGATCGCCACGGAAGAGCTGGACGCTCCAGGCTATCAGGCGAATGGACCGAACCGTTGTTACTTTTGTAAAGATGAATTGTATGGAAAATTGCGTTCGCTTGCGCACGAGCGAGGTATCGACTGCATCGTTGATGGTTCAACTACAGACGATCTCGGCGACTATCGGCCTGGACGGCTTGCCGCGGGGGAACACGCAGTTCGCAGCCCTTTGATTGAGATCGGGATGAGCAAGGCGGAAGTCAGAGAATTAAGTCGCAGGGCAGGTCTGCCTACCTGGGACAAACCTGCTAGTCCGTGCCTCTCTTCGCGCATAGCCTACGGCACTCCTGTGACGATCGAACGGCTTTCAACAGTTGATCGAGGCGAAGCGATCCTTCGCGAAATGGGGTTTCGTGAATTCCGCGTGCGGCATCATGACCAATTGGTACGGCTCGAGATTGCCCCGGTCGAAATGGATCGGGCACTTGATCGCCGAGTGGTCCAGGAGCTGGCCCGCCGCTTTCGTGAGCTTGGTTTTAAGTACGTTACGCTTGACTTGCAGGGCTATCGCAGTGGCGCAATGAACGAGATGCTAGCCGGCCAGGAAGTGCATTTGAGTTGATACCAGCCAGATTGCAGGGGATTTGATCGCCGCCAGGTGAATGAAGCAATCGGAGATTCCACATGTCGAGCATAAACAGCAACGTCTACGTGGATGATATCCGCGAGATAAAAGAAGAGAACCCCTTCGAGTCGATGATGTCTCGATTCGACCGGGCGGCGCAGCTGCTGCATCTGGATCCGGATCTCTACGCGGTGATGCGCGTTCCCAATCGCGAGCTGAAGGTATACATCCCAACTAGAATGGATTCGGGCCGCATTCAGGTGTTCGAAGGTTACCGGGTGCAACACAACTTTGCCCGTGGTCCGGCGAAAGGCGGGATTCGCTATTCACCTGACGTCAGTCTTGATGAAGTGCGGGCGTTGGCTGCCTGGATGACCTGGAAATGCGCTGTAGTTAATGTACCGTTTGGCGGAGCGAAAGGCGGAATCATTTGCGACCCGCAGCAGATGTCATTGGGTGAGCTCGAGCGGATGACCCGCCGCTACGCCGCCGAACTGCTGGACTTCATTGGCCCGGAGAAAGACGTTCCTGCCCCGGACATGAATACCAACGAGCAGACGATGGCGTGGATCATGGACACCTATTCCATGCACGCGAGGCATACAGTCACTGCGGTGGTGACAGGTAAGCCAATCGACTTGGGCGGCTCATCCGGACGGCGTGAAGCAACTGGGCGGGGGATTCTATTTGTAGTTAACGAGGCGGTGAAGAGGTTTAAGATGACGCCTCAGGAAACTCGGGTCGTCGTGCAGGGGTCAGGGAATGTCGGCGGAATCGGTGCGCGTTTGTTATACGAAGCAGGATATCGAGTTGTAGCGATATCGGACATTCACGGCGGAATCTACAACCCAAACGGCATCGATATTCCCAAGGCTCTGAATTATCTTCAGGCAACGCGTTCTTTTGAGGGCTATGAAGGAGTAGAGACGGTATCGAATCACGAACTGCTGGAATTGCCTTGTGATGTGCTTGTCCCGGCGGCGACAGAGAATCAGATAACGTCGCAAAATGCCGATCGCTTGAAATGCAAGGTGCTCGCAGAAGGGGCGAATGGTCCAACCACTGCCGCTGCGGATCAGATTTTGCACGAGAAAGGCGTTTTTGTAATCCCCGATATTCTGGCGAACGCGGGCGGCGTGACTGTATCGTACTTCGAGTGGGTTCAGGATCGCATGGGCTATTTCTGGCGTGAAGATGTGGTAAACCAGCGACTCCAGGACACCATGGTCGCAAGCTTCAACGATCTGTGCCGATATGCGGATGCGCATTCGGTCGATACGCGCACTGCTGCCTACATGTTGGCGATAGACCGCGTGGCCTATGACACACGTATGCGGGGCATATATGCGTGACGGAAAAAACATAAACGTCTCGGCTGCTAAATAGTGAAAAAGTCTTGATTTCCGTTAAAAGGTAGAGTATGGTCTGGCAAGTTTTAGTACTCGAACTACACTAAAGTTTTCTTGCATTTTGGGCTACTGCTTCGAGTACGACTGACTGAGATTGGACGCATCTTTCAACAAGAAGAAAGAGTGTCTGATTCGTCTTTGAAAAACGAGAGAACATCTCAGTAACGCGGGGTGCTTTTGAAGGTCGAACTACGAAGCAACCCACTTTTGATGTTCTCAGCTCCACCTACAGGACCAATTCGGTCTGAAGCGGTGGTGGTGACTGTTTGACAACTTGTAGTTGGAGCCTCCGCATCCACATGGTTTCGCTGGTCAGAGTTGACACAGGTTCCTTGTCCGGACGGCGGCACTCTTAGGTAGAACTTACTACGCTATTCGCAGGAGGAATGCGATGAGACTCGCGACCAGGGCGCTTACTGTTGCGCTCGTTACGTTGGTGCTGTGTGCCGCAGTATCAGCACAAACTTTAAGGCCGGAGAGCGATCCGCGGAATCAATCTCCGTCTGTGGGTACTGGCGGTCCCGAAGGCGGACCGACAGGCCTTTTCACCGTTTACGATGGTTCAACCCTACGCCGCGGTGAATTCACGTTCAGTATTGCGTACAGCAATTATGATCGCGATCCCGGCAACGTTGATATTACCGACGTTCCGCTAAGCTTCAACGTCGGGCTGAACGATCACATTGAACTCTTCTTCAAGACCAACGGTTGGCGTGGGATCAAGGTAAACAATCCCCGGAACCTTTCCAGCTTTTATCTGCCAAACTCACAGACTTTCTGCGGGGGTGTGCTATGCAGTCCGCCGGCGATCATTTTGGCTCCTTCGGGGCCGAATGTCGGTACGCTGGCCGGGAGAGCGCTATTTCGTCCTTTGAACAACCAGCCGTTCGTGCAATATCCGTTTGTCGGAGGCTCGGCGGGAACATTCGGTCTGACCCCTGGTCAGATCGGAAGGAATTTTGGTTTCCCAGGCTTTAGTGCCCTACTCGGTCCGCCGATTCGCGCTGCCAATAGCGGCACGTTCAGCGGTGCTGATGTGTTTCCGGGAATCGGTTCTACGGTGGGAAGCATCCTTCCGGGAATCGTCCTGAACACGCAGGTGTTGCCGGCGACCGCGTTAACCCTCCCGATTACGGTTCCGACCACGTTTACGGTTGCGCCGACTTATTTGCCGGACGCTCCGTTTGTAAATCGTCTGTTCGGTGAGAGCAGTTGGAACAATTTCGTTGTCGGGGCGAAGATTCGCTTAACCGGTCCGAACAACCCGCTTGGCGTAGGACTCATTCCTTTCTATCGCTGGTGGCCGGACAAGGGTAACGACTTCGGCGGCTTTAACCAGATGCAGCGGGGAGCCGGTCCAGGTGGTGATATTGGCGACTTTGGATTGGTTGGCTTTGTTGATGGCCGCCTGAGCGAGCACGTCAACATCTCCGTGAACTTTGGCTACATTCTTAACAGCAACCCGAAAGGCCTGGGAGATTTCGTTCTGCTCGATCGGCCTGACGAGCTTCTGACGGGAATAGGTTTTGACTTTCCAGTCAACAAACATTTTCAACCGATCTTCGAAGTGCGATCTACGCAGTATGTGGGCGGACGAACTCCGAATGCTTTTGAGAACAGCCCGGTTGATTTCATCGGCGGCATCAAGATTTATCCGCGTCGATGGTTTGGTCTTGGAGCTGCATATCGCCGGCATTTGAACCAGCAGGATGACGGCCACTTTAATAAAACGGACTTCAACGTCAACGTCAGGCAGTTGACCGGCATCACCGTCCCTGGTCGTGGAGTTGTCGTTGTGCCAGGCACAGTCGTCTCCGCCACGGTGGGTGGTGTACCGCGAGGCTTTAACTTCTCTGAAGATCCGAACGGGTTCATCGGTCAGTTCTGGGTTGGCCGGCGCAATGCTAGATCGCTGCCGCCACCTCCAAACGTGCCGCCTGTGATTTCGTCTGTTACTGCTTCCATCGCAAGTTTGATGAGGCCGTGTCCCACCGGACCGAGTGTGACGAGTTGTACGCCCACGAGTGGACCAGTAGAACTGACTGCCGTTGCCACTGACGCTGACAATGATACGTTGCTTTATGCCTGGTCCGTTACGGGCGGTACCATCAGTGGTGAGGGCAAGACGGTTTCCTGGGATTTGGGCGGCGCTAGCCCCGGCTCGTACACAGCGACTGTTTCTGTAAGTGATGGAAATAATCACACAGTCACAGGCTCCGCCACTGTAACCGTCGGCGTCTGCGAATGCGCACCGCCGCCGTGTCCGACGATTTCCGTCAGTTGTCCCGATTCAGTTGATCAGGGTGCTGCCATCACCTTCACCGCTTCGGTGGTGGGTGGCACCGGCAGCCCGACTTACAACTGGTCAGTCTCTGCTGGCACCATCTCCGGTGGTCAGGGTACGCCGACTATTACGGTCGACACCGGCACACTGGGCGGCCAGACTGTAACCGCAACCGTGGACGTTGGTGGGCTCGATCCGGCTTGTTCCAGGACGGCGTCGTGCTCTACTGCAGTTCGACCTCCACCGCCGCAGTGCACGAAGTTCGACGAGTACGGCAATATCAAGTTCAACGATGAGAAGGCCAGACTCGACAACTTCGCCGTTCAGTTACAGAATGCTCCAGGCTCGCAGGGCTACTACATTGTTTACGGTAGTTGTTCCGGCGAGGGCCAGGCTCGAGCCGACCGCGCTAAGGACTACTTAGTCAATAACCGCGGAATCGATGCCGGGCGCATCGTTATAATTGATGGTGGTTGCCGTGCAGAATTCGGAGTCGAGCTCTGGATTTGCCCGAGTGGAGCGACGGCGCCGGCAGCCAGTACCGATAACATCGTTTCACCGTGTCCCGAGTGTAAGAAGCCGAGACCTCGTCGACCGCGTCGCGGCCGTCGTGGAGACGATGAATAGGAAGTCAACTAGCTCGCGTTAAGTAGCTTGACGCGGTGCTCCTGAAAAGCGGGCGATGTTGCTCGAAGTTGAGTAACATCGCCCGCTTTGTGTTTTATTAACTCTTACAACAAACCCCACCTCTTGGGCATCCCAACAGGTGGACGCCCCAAACGGAATCAAGAATTGGCTCGGCTTGGGTCTGCCGTTTGTGGCTTGGCGCGAAATTGCAATCGCAGGACGGTTTCTCGCAAGCTCGCAAAAGCCAAACCAAAGGCGCAAAAACAGGCCAGAAGACCCTGCGCCAAGATTTGGAGAAAATTCGCTGAAAGTGTATTAAACTGTAGAGCGGCTGCCCCGGCCCCTCAGAGAATGAAATGTGAGAATTAACTGATGAGTGCCAAATCAAAGTACATCCCCCAATTAGCGGTATTAGTGTGTTTTGTGCTGGCGGCTTTTATTGCCAGCCAATCAGCCGCTCGCGCAGACGATTCGTCCGACCCGTCGGTCTATTCCGATCAATGGCGTCCGACCGGCCCTCCAGGTGGGGACGTTCGAGGGCTCGTTGTCGATCCCAGCAATCCCGATCGCTTCTATTTCGGTACGCTCGATGGACAGATCTACACTTCCGCCGACGCCGGAAAACGCTGGGAGCTGCTCTATAACTTCAATCGGCCGAAATTATTCGTCGATCACATCATCGTTGACCCCCGCGATTCAAAGACCCTCTATGTTGCCGCGCACAAACATAAAGAGCCGGGCGGTTTCTTCAAATCAACTGACGGAGGCCGCAGGTTCAAGGAGAGTCCGGAGCTTAGGGATGAAGCCCTGCACTCACTCACCCAATCGGAAGCCGATCCGAATGTCCTGATTGCCGGCACTTTCAACGGCATCTTTCGTTCTGACAATGCAGGCGATACCTGGCAGCAATTACCAACCTCAGACACCCCCGGTCTGCTTCATGTGGAGTCGCTGGCGATTGACCCCCGCTCAGCAAACATCATCTACGCCGGCACCTGGTACTTGCCTTACAAGTCGACGGACGGGGGCAAGACCTGGAAGTCGATTAAGAACGGAATCATTGACGATTCAGATATCTTTGCCATTGACATTGACCCACGCGATCCCAACCACGTGATCGCTTCCGCGTGCAGCGGGATCTACGAAACGAAGAACGCCGGCGACAACTGGCGCAAGGTGCAGGGCATACCGTCGCAGTCGCGCAGGACCCGCGCGATTATGCAGCATCCTTCGGTTGCCGGTTTGGTATTTGCGGGGACAACCGAGGGCTTCTGGCGATCAGAACGAGGCGGTGATGCCGACTCCTGGATGGTGACAACCTCAAGACAGCTCGAGATCAACTCCATCGCTGTTCATCCATCGCGGCCTGAAACAATCTATATTGGAACTAACAACTATGGCGTGATGGTCTCTTTTGATAGCGGCAAGACGTTTGTTCCCACCAATGCCGGATACAGTGGTCGCTTCGCCAACTCAATTGTTCCGGATCGTGAAGACCCCAGCAGAATTTATGCGGCGACAATTAACACGACCACGGGAGGCGGCTTCCTTTTTGTCAGCACCGACAATGGTGAAAGCTGGCGTCCATCAATGCGCAATATGCCTTCCCGCGTAATTACCTATTCGATCCTCCAGGACGAGCAGGACGTGAACACGATTTATCTGGGGACGAATCTCGGCGTTTATCGTTCGGTGGATCGCGGCTTATCGTGGGCGCCGGTGTGGGCCCAGGATCCTGTTCCCGCCGACAAAAAGAAACGACCCTCAAAGGGCAAATCCAAGGCCGCTCCGAGAACAATTAAGCCCCAACCCCTGCAGCCGGATGACACGATTCTTCGCGCTCAGCAAGCACTTGCCGCTCTGGGTTATCAAGTTGGTGAGCCGGACGGCAAACCCGGCGCACAGACGTTTGGCGCCCTCAAGAAGTTCCAGGCTGATCGACACCTTTTGCAAAGCGGCCGATTCGATCCGTTGACACTCTCGGCGTTAGGCTTGGCCATCGACGGCGTCTCTCCAGCAGACCAGGTGGTAGTACTCACGGATGCTGTCAATGATTTGATGCCCACCGTGAGTGCAGATGGAAAACGCGGCATCCTCGCGGCTACAAATATCGGTCTCTTCGTGAGCTATGAACCGACCAAAGGCTGGCACAAACTCGCGTTCGGCTCGGACTTTGATAGCCGCGCTACCTGCGTTGCCAGTAGTCTAAAACAGCCTGAGGTCATCTGGGTTGGCACTGCTGCCTCGGGCGTCCTCGTTTCCCGCGACGCGGGGCAGACCTGGCAGCGGGCGAAGGACATCCCCAGCGATGCGCCAGTCAATACCATCGTGCAGGATTCGCAAAAGCTTGCCTACATCTATGTGGGGACGAAACGGGCCTTCTATCTCTCGCGCGATGGCGGCGGCAGTTTCAACCGCCGCGGAGGCAATCTCCCGTTTGGTGATTTCACCAGCATTCTGATCAACCCGCGCAACAGCGACGAGATCTTTGTGGGCAACGCTTATCAAACCAGTGACGTTGGCGGTGGCGTATTCCGAACCATGAATGGCGGCGTGACTTGGGCGCGTATAGATCCCAAGGAGCATCGGCTGCCCAGCCAGAGGATCTGGGCGCTGGCTTTTGACTCGCGCGATCAGAATTTACTTTTTGTTGGCTCTCATTCCGCGGGAGTTTACGTGGTGCCGCGCAATTCCGACGCACTCTCGTCAAGCCAGTAGGGCTGGCGCGAGGGCTCCCGGGGGTCAGCGTCGCGGTTACTGCAAAAGCTGCATATAGCTAATTTGTGTCGTACTTTGCAGCGCCTTGACATGCGCTTAGATGGCCGTGTACATTGCGACCGACCCGGTAAAAGCGGCCGGTGCATGTCGGACCAAGGCGGGTGACTACGGGCAACTGCGGAAATCGAAACACATAAACCTCCTTTTCCAATCTAAACCGCTCGCGTTCCTCGCTCCCAGCTGTAAAAAATCCGACATCGCCAATCACAAACCAGCAAAGGCCGCTGAGCACTGTCGCCAGTCACCGATACCTGCAGTGACAGGTGCGATCAGTGAAGGCGCGAATTGTTCTCTAACACGCTGACATTGACCGGGGCCCTACAGGAGCATGCATGTTGAGTGAAGAACCGAAGCTGAATGACAGCGCGGCTGAAGAAACCGACCCTAATTCCGGCGGCCCTGAGGCTACGCCGGCAGCACAACCCGCCCCGGAAGCCCTAACCGCGCCGCAACCGCAACCCGCGTCACAACCCGCACCGCAACCCGTGTCGAAACCGCATCCCGCGTCGCAACCTCAGCGTGCCCGTGAAGGTCAGGGTGCGCGAGCAGCAGTTGCCCCCGCCGAGGAAGAAGAGTCTCGTCAAAGCGGTGACGTCGATTTCGGTCAGTTGCTGGATCAATTTGAGCAGGAACAAGCCAGCCTCCAGGAAGGCGAGGTGGTGTCCGGAACAGTTGTGGGCATCAGCGAACGTGGCGTGGTCATTGACTTTGGTTACAAGTCAGAAGGAATCGTCAACCCGGCTGAGTTTACTGAGAATGGCGTCTTGACCGTAAAACCCGGCGACGAAGTCGAAGTGCTTGTAAAGAGCATGGAGACAGCTGATGGTTTGCCGGTTTTGTCACGCGCCGACGCAGTAAGGATGAAGGCCTGGGATGATTTGGAAAAAGCCTATCGTGACGGTACCAGCGTAAAAGGCCGGGTCAGTGAACGCATCAAAGGCGGACTGCGAGTGGACATCGATGGCATCGCCGCCTTCCTGCCCGGATCGCAGGTGGATGTTCGACCGATCCGGAATTTGGATAGCCTTCGCAATCAGGAGATCGAAGCAAAAGTCATTAAGCTCAATCGCAAACGCTCCAATGTAGTGCTCTCCAGAAAAGCCGTCATCGAGGAAGAGAATGCGGGCCGGAAAGACCTGACGTTACAACACATCGAAGAAGACATAGTTGTCGAAGGTCAAATAAAGAATTTGACGGACTATGGAGCATTCGTCGATCTCGGCGGAGTTGATGGATTGCTTCACGTCACCGATATGTCCTGGGGGCGAGTGCAGAATCCCGGAGAGCTTTTCAGAGTCGGCGATTCTGTGCAGGTAAAGGTGCTGAAATTTGACCGTGAGCGTGAGCGAGTGTCACTCGGCTATAAACAGTTGTTGCCGGATCCGTGGTCCAGCGTTGAAGAGCGCTTCCCAGTTGGCACCAGGCTCAACGGGCGAGTGGCGAGCGTTGCCGACTATGGAGCATTTGTGGAGCTGGAGCCCGGCGTTGAAGGGTTGGTCCACGTCTCAGAAATGAGCTGGTCCAAGCGGGTCAAACATCCCAGCAAGATGGTGAATCCGGGAGACACTGTAGAAGTCGAAGTGCTGAACGTTGATCCTAAGGCTCGACGCATCAGCCTCGGTATGAAGCAGGTGCAGGAGAATCCCTGGCAAACACTGCACGAACGATATCAGGTTGGGACCCGCGTTCATGGACGAGTCAGAAACCTGACCGATTTTGGTGCCTTCATCGAGATCGAGGATGGCGTTGATGGTTTGGTGCACGTGTCCGATATTTCGTGGTCGAGAAGGATCAAACACCCCAGTGAGGCCCTGAAAAAAGGACAGGAGATCGATGCGGTCATTACCAGCATCGACACCGAGAATCGGCGGTTGTCGCTTTCGATCAAGGACCTCGAGCCGAATGCCTGGGAGCAGTTTGTTAACGTGCACAAGCCCGGAGACATCGTGCGCGGGAAAATTGCACGCTTTGCCAACTTCGGCGCCTTCGTTGAGCTCGACGATAATCTTGAGGGTCTATGTCACATCTCCGAGCTGTCGGAAGAGCGAGTAGCGAAGCCCGAAGACGTGGTCCAGCTTGGTCAGGAAATGGACTTCAAGATTCTGAGAATCGACCCGGAAACCAGGAAAGTCGGTTTGTCGGCTCGGGCCGTTGGAAAAGATGAACCCATCGTAGATACCAAGGTCTATTCATCAGAAGCAGGCGGCGGAATGGCCTCGCTGGGTGAGCTGGCGGATTTCGGCATCGGCAAGAACGAACCGGAGGAAGGACAAGAGGAGTAACGGGCGCCGAGGCTGCATCTGCGCAATGACTCTGCTTGGTCCGTGATCCTTCACCCTGGTGGGCCGCCCGGCGCCTGGTAATTTTTCATCGGATACGTCTTTCCCTTCAGCCTTTTAGGTCTTCCTTGCGAGTCTTGCCCGGCGGAATTGTTTTCTGATAGTGTACGCATCATACCTCGCCGCTTTTGGGACATCATTGTTAGCTCTCGTGGGGCTCATTATTTGTAAGCGAATCCAGTTTACGCAAACCTGAGGTGAGGCATGACAAAAGCGGAACTCGTCGAAGACGTTGCCCGAGCTGCTGAACTAACAAAGAAAGACGCTGAACGGTTAGTTGAGATAGTGTTTGAGAGCATTATCGAAACACTAAACCAGGGCGAGAAAATCGAACTCCGCGGCTTTGGCAGCTTTCGCGTCCGTGAGCGAGGCGCCCGGCGCGGGCGCAATCCAAAAACGGGCGATCCCGTAAGCATTCCTGCCAAGCGTGTCCCTTACTTCAAACCCGGCAAAGAGCTGAAGGAACTAATCAACGTCAATAACTCTCCGTCTCACTCCGTCACCGAAAGCGCAAATGTCACGTCGGATGATGCGCGTCAACCCCCAATTATCTAGCTTGCTGACACACCTGAGGTAATCGGACCTTGCAAAGGTTGTGGAGTCCCTGGCGCTACGAGTACATCGCTTCAGGCGGGAAAACCTCCGATAATCCGCAGTGCGTCTTTTGTCGAATTCGCGACGATCCTGATCGCGATGAAATGAACTTTGTGCTCCATCGCTCGAAACATAATTTCGTAGTCCTCAATATCTACCCATACATCAGCGGCCATCTTCTGATTGTGCCCTACGAGCACGTCGGCGACCTCGATCGGTCGGGAAAAGAAACTACGGACAACCTCATGGATCTCACCAAGCGTGCCCAAACCGCGTTGCGCGAAGCGTATGATCCCCCCGGATTCAACCTTGGCATGAACCTCGGCACTGCTGCCGGCGCCGGGATAGTCGATCATATTCACATTCACATCATGCCGCGCTGGGCCGGAGACACTAATTTCATGTCTACCGTCGCTGAAACGCGCGTCATCCCTGAGGACCTTAAAACGACTTACGAAAAGCTGCGCGGTAAATTTCAGGGCTACTGATCGGTTAGCTTCGCAGTGAAAATGATGGTCCACTAACTAACTAAAAAGTTCGTGTTTTGTTCGTGGATTAGCCTTTGGCGATTTTGCGGGTTACAGCTTCGTCTTCAACTTCACCACCCTGGCTTATTGGCACTTCAGATGGTCGCGCATAGCTGATTCCGCGTTCCTCGCTATCCAGGTGGGCGGAAGGTAGGGACGTGAGCGGAGCAGCAAGCGCAGGTGGGTTGAACCCCGGATAATCGATTCTTGCGTGATAGATGGCTGTGAGCGCACTTATCATCGCCTCGCGGATAGTTGTTAATTCACGAAGTGTGACGTCGCACTCATCCAGTTGGCCATCCGTAACTATTGCGTCGACAATTTTCACCACAATGGCCCGAATATTCTCAGGATCAGGTCGCGCGAGAGATCGAGCCGCAGCCTCACAAGAATCAGCCAGCATCATGATTGCCGCTTCCTTGAACTGAGGCTTGGGGCCGGGGTAACGGAAGTCGTTCTCATCAACCGTGTCAGAGGGCTTGGCCTGTGCCTGTGCCTGTGCCTTGCGCAAAAAATAATGCAGGGTTCGCGTGCCGTGGTGCTGGGGAATAAAGTCGGCGATTTTTTTTGGCAGCCCGATCTCTTTGGCCAGTTTCATGCCGTAAGTTACATGACTGGTGATGATCTTTGCACTTTGCGAAGGTCGCAGGCGGTCGTGAGGATTGTCGCCCTGTTGATTCTCAACGAAATATTCCGGGGCGGCAAGTTTGCCGATATCGTGATACAGCGCTCCGATCCGCGCCAGGAGCGGATTACCGCCCACCACTCTGCAGGCATCTTCTGCTAATTGGCCAACGGCATGCGAGTGCTGATTTGTTCCCGGCGCTCGCAGGGCAAGCTGACCCAGTACGGGCAGATCGGCATTGGAGAGCTCCAGTAACTTCACGTCCGTAAGAATGCCGAAGAGTGATTCATTGATCGGCAAACCGCCGGCAGCAAAAATCGAAGACAGCAGACCTCCCACGAGACCACACCCGATTCCCAGCAAAATTGTGTTCAGCGTTAGCGGTTGTTCGGCATGTGCAATTAATGCCAAAACAACGACTACGTTGAATACCGAAACGAACAGACCGGCGAGCGTAACGGATTGTCGTTCGCGATAGCGGCCTATCCCATAAACCGCCGCCGAACAGGAGATCATCGCAAAAACGGCCTTTTGGACGCCGGTCGGAGCTAGGATTCCGGCGAACAGAGCAGTAATGATTCCGGTCAAAAAAGCCAGTTGCGTATCCACCAGCATCGCCACCAGCAGAGCACCGGCGGCGAAGGGAATGGCAAAATCCCAGATCATCGGATCATTAAAAGGCGCATGCAGCCTTTGACCTGCGATGCTGTCGCCCAACGTAAACCCCACGCGCATCAAAGCGGTCTCAACGAGGATGGCCGAGCCTACCAGTGCGAATGCCCGTCTTTTATTAAGGGTCAAATTCTCCGAAGCAGTCCGATGTTCCGTGAACTTCCAAGCAGCCCAGTAGACCGCAGCAACGACGAATAGCAACCCCAGAAAGTTTTGCCACGGACGACCGCTGTGCCCCCCGCTCTTGATCGCAGCAAACTGGGCGAGCATGACAGGTGTGACTGTATCGCCTTCGCGGGCGATGACCTGATTTCGCTTCATCGAGATGACGACAGGAGAAATCCTATTGGCCTCAGCCTCACGAGCAGTGGCAGTACTTGTTTGGTCCAACACAATGTTCGGACGGATCAAAGGCATCATCGCCAGCACCAGCGCAGCCTTATCTTCCTGATCCCAGTCGCGCAGGTTGAATACACGCATCTCCAGATCCCGGCGCGCAGCGCTGAGCGGCTTCATACGCGTGCGCGGTGATGGCATGATCATTTGCGCTGTGGGGCTGCGCACATCGACCAGAACTATCTCCTGCCTCAAACGCTCCGCATCATTATCGTCGTATATGTAGCCCTCAAAGACCTGGCGAATTATCGCCGTCAGGCGATCCAACTGATCCTCATCGAAATGATGAGTAGCGATCGCCTTGGCCACGGCAGCGCCACCCTCGCCGGTCCACTTCAGCGGTCTTCCCGAACCGGATGATCCTTGTCTTTTGAGATCTTCCCACGCAGCGCGAAAACTCTGGGCTGCGCTGTCGCCACGACTGGAATCAAAATTGAATATTGGGCGAGTCGCCTCCCTAGCCGCGTCACGCCTCTTTTCTGTTTCGGGAATATCTATCGTCGTGATGTCAGAAGGGGCGATCACGGTCCTGGTTACGACATCACCTTCCCTGTAGTCTTCCGAGATGCCTGACCAGTAACTGTGCGATAACAACAAAGTCGTGGATAAGATGAGTAGCGAGACCGCGATGATGACTCGAGTTGGGCGGCTGAAATAGTAGAAAGGACGCACCGCGTAGCGCAACATTGCGTCACGCGCTTGGGCAAAAGGAGTTTTGAAGCGGGGACGAAATCCCATTTTATGCGATTTGGGGCAGAGGCTTTTCTCTGTATCCCTGCTCTTCTGAAAACGGCGCTAACAGGTCCTTGGCGAGCATGCAACCTGCTTTATCCAGCAGCCCTTTAAGGGTTTCAGGTTGTCTCGCCGAAACAATAGCGACCTCAGTTGAACCGTTAAGTGTGACTTGCCTGCGAATGGCTTCGAGCACGTCAGGCGGCACGATGTCTGCTTTGTTGAGTGCCAGGATCGTCGGCGTTTCTGCCAGACCCAACTGGTCCAAAATCCGTTTGACCGATTCTACCTGCTGCTGCCAGCGTGGGGTCGATGCATCGACGAGGTGAATGAGCAAACGGCTTTCGCCAATCTCCTCCAGCGTCGCCCGAAATGCTGATAGAAGATCGGGCGGAAGGTCGCGAATAAACCCTACCGTATCGTTGATGATCACTTCCTGCTCACGTGGCAGTCGCAGCCGGCGCGAGGTCGGATCCAGCGTGGCAAACATACGCTGTTCGGCAAGTATCTCGCTGTTGGTTAGCGTATTGAGCAGCGTGGATTTGCCCGCATTAGTATATCCAACGAGGGAAATCACGGGCAGTCCTCGTCTGGCGCGACCCTTTCGCCGCTCCTGACGGCGGTGCCGTTGCGAAGAGATCTCTTTTTCCAAACGGTTAATGCGATCTCTCACCCGGCGGCGGTCGGTTTCCAGCTTGGTTTCACCGGGTCCTCGTCCGCCTATTCCACCCGCAAGCCGGGAAAACGCAGAGTCCTGACCGGCGATTAGACGAGGCAACAGATACTTCAGCTGCGCGAGTTCGACCTGGATTTTGCCTTCGCTGGATTGTGCGCGCTGGGCGAAGATGTCCAGAATCAGTTGACTGCGGTCAATGATCTTCAGGTCAGTTGCCTCAGACAAAGATCTCACCTGGGCCGGCGTCAAATTGCGATCGAAGACGAGCATGTCGGCGCCAAGTTGCAGGGCCCGGACAAAAAGTTCGTCGAGCTTGCCCCGGCCCAGAACAGTTCGGGGGTCGATAGCTTGACGTCGTTGGATTACCTTGTCCTGCACGACAACTCCTGCTGAGGCTGCCAGCTCGCTCAGCTCAGCCATGGATTCCTCTGCATCCGCGATCGACCCGGTAACGACACCAACCAGGATGGTGCGGTCGCGAGTTTCGGCGCGCCGGCCCGAACGTCTGTTGCGCGCCATTTCTTCCTCGAGGGAATTGATCAAAGAGAGAAAGTCCTGATCCAATTGCGAGGCAACTCGCGGTTCGAGGAAGGCATAGGATGGCGTTCGTGGATCATCGAGCTCACCGGAATGCAGCGGCAACAAGTGAGCAGCGCGTACGACGCCTGGCAGTCCATCATTCGGATCGACGTCAATTGCAGCCATCAGATCCAGGCGCAGTAACGCGAGGTCGGTCAGGTCGTCCTGCGTGAGAGGCTCACCCCGCAGGTGCGTATGTACACAACGCAGCCCTCGAAACCGTCCCTCAGCTACGCGCACGCGCTTGAAGTCAGGCAAGTCGATTTTGCGGTTATCCCCAACCATGACGTATCCAATGTGGCCTTTGCGATCGACCAGCGCGCCGATTTGGCGGCGAGTTTCATGAGAAAGCTCGCTCAGTTGTCGAGCGAATTCCATGCTGACAATCTGATCCGGTTGAATTCGACGGGTATAGAGTTTTTCTATCCGCCGCAGCTGGTTGGGTTTTAGACCAAGAACATTTCCTAAAACGGTTGTGATACCTTCCTCCTGACTTAACCTCGAAACAGACGGCGAGACTCGGCTGGGTTCAGCCGATTTAACTTACAACATGAGTGTTGCGAGCGGGAATCTTCGGACGCCTGGGAGGGTTTTTGGATGTTGCTCTGCGATATCGCTTCGCTTATTCGCTTGAGCATCAGGATTTCTGTCGTGCGCAACTTTGCCAAGCCATTCTGAATACTGCCAGTCCGCACGGGGCCATCAATGCGGGGGGATTATAGCACAGGCTGATAAGGACAGGTCATTCGGAGAGGGTCCCGGGGCCACTTAAGCTGGCGCCGGACGTGTAACCAGGAGAATACGTACGATGCGGGTTAGACAGGGTTTCTATGCCATCGTAATATGAACGGATTTCAGGCAGGGGAGGCGGGCTTCGACGAGGTCGACTCGTTAAGAAAGATGAGGGTGATCAGTCACTTGAGAAACGATGAGGTCTGAGGCTCAGATTACAAACATAGATCCAGCCGCCGGGATCGCAGGTGGTGAACTGGTCATTTCCTGTACCGGATTTGATACCAGCGAACCGGCGAAATGCAGCGCATGGTTCAATAGCACTCGGGCTCCAATTGTGGCGCTTGGGAACAGGCGGGTGATGGTTCTGATCCCGGAAGCGCGCCAGAGCGGGACCATCGGCGTTACCTTACAGGTTGGAGAGCAAAAAAGCGCTGCTGTAGATTTCATTCAGGGCAAGAAGCTCGTTGAGGATCTCCATCCGGTTGCAAATCCCGCCTTTGATCCCGATGACGGATCACTGTTCGTGACGAGGTCCGGACCACGGGGAGAGCAATTGCCGGTGACGATTTTCCGCATTGATGTGAGCGGTGAGGTTTCGGAGTTCTCCGGAGATGTCCCCAATCCGACCGGAATCGCTTTCGACAAAACCGGGCAAATGTTTGTCTCCAGTCGACTGGACGGTACGATTTACCGAATCACTCCATTTAAGGAAGCTGTGCCTTTTGCCACGAATTTGGGGATTGCAACGGGGATCGCCTTCGATGAATCGGGGACGATGTATGTGGGTGATCGCAGCGGTACGATCTATAAAGTGAATGGTATTGGTGAAGAAAAAGTCTGGGTGCAACTCGAGCCATCGGTTTCGGCTTTTCACCTTGCATGGGGGCCCGACGAAGCTCTCTACGTTACAGGACCGACTGTCACTAGCTTTGATCTTATTTATCGCATAAATGCAAACGGAGAAGTAGGCGTGTTCTTCAAAGGCCTGGGCAGACCTCAGGGACTCGCGTTCGACCCCGAGGGAAATCTCTACGTTGCCGCGTCGCTTCGCGGCCGAAGGGGGATTGTACGGATCGCCCCGGATGGGAGCAGAGCAGAAATTGTGGTCGCCGGAATGAATCTGGTGGGATTGGCATTCAGTGCGAGCGGCGACATGGTAGTTGCTTCCATTGACGCGGTTTACAGTGTGCCCCTGGGAGTTAAAGGTATTCTGATCAAGTCGTAGCAAATCTGGTGGCCTCAGCCTGCAACGTTGGCTTTTTTGACAGTCAACTGGGGGGATGCTAACTTGGCGGCTTCTGAAGTCCCGGATGACGAGTAATAAGTGACCGCAGAACTGATCCCACAACTACTGATTTACATGGTGGTGTTGCTGCTCGCCATCTCGGCGCATGAAGCAGCTCATGCCTGGATGTCCAACCGTTTCGGCGATGATACGGCCCGCCTGTTGGGCCGAATCACCCTCAACCCCGTCGCTCATATAGATCCAATCGGTACGCTATTGATTCCCATCGTCAGCTTTTTGTTTGGGGCTATAGGGGGATCAGCTGCCAGGATCCCGCTCATTGGCTGGGGCAAGCCGACACCGGTCAATCCGCTGCGCTGGCGCAACAAAGATCTTGCCAACGTCATGGTCTCGGCGGCGGGCATTATGGCTAATCTCTTCATAGCCATTTGCGCTTTCACTATTTTCAAGGTAGTCCTGATGACGGGATGGTTTTACTCAATCCCCGAGTCGCTGCAAGAGCCGGTGGGGATATTTCTCGAGTACCTTCTGACAATGAACGTTTCATTGGCGGTCTTCAATCTGCTGCCCTTCCCACCATTGGATGGGAGCAAGATTCTGGAGACTTTCCTGCCTGAGAGCATGCAGCCGCTCCTAAGGATGCTCGAGCAGTATGGCTATCTGATCCTGATGCTTTTGATCTACATAGGCTTTTTTAGAGCGATCATTACTCCAATAATGAATCTTGTTTATTACTTATTGCTCCTCGGAGTGCGATAATCAGCGGTTCTGATTGTTACTTAGAATTAAGGACACATGTCCAAGCGAATCTTCAGCGGCATACAGCCAACCGGCAGTGTACATCTCGGAAATTATCTCGGAGCGTTGCGCAACTGGGTGAACCTCCAACATGAATACGAGAGCTTGTTCTGTATCGTCGATCTGCACGCGATCACGCTTCCTCAGGATCCAAAACTCCTGGCCGACCAGATCCGCGAGCTGGCCCGGATCTACCTCGCAGCGGGAATCGATCCTGAGATCTCCACAATATTTATTCAGTCCGATGTTTCTGGGCACGCCGAGCTGACCTGGATCCTGAACTGCATTGCCCGGATGTCCGAGCTGGAGCGGATGACTCAGTTCAAAGACAAAGCCCGGAAACAGCGCGAAAATGTTGGGGTAGGTTTGTTTGATTATCCGGTTTTGATGGCGGCAGATATCTTGCTCTATCAAACGGATCTGGTCCCGGTGGGCCAGGACCAGAAGCAACACCTCGAACTCACCCGCGATATTGCCCTGCGTTTCAATCGCGATTACGGCGAGACCTTTCGGGTGCCCGAACCGTATATTCCTAAAGTCGGTGCGCGCATAATGTCTTTGGCTGACCCGACTAAGAAAATGTCAAAATCCGATGATGATCCAAATGGCTGTGTAATGCTGCTGGACGATGCCGATACTGTCAGGCGGAAGTTTAAGCGCGCGGTGACAGATTCCGGATCGGAAATCCGGTTTGACGAAACGCGGCCTGCCATTACGAACCTTTTGACTATCTATCAGTTGATGACAGGCGAGTCGCCGCAGCAGATCGAAGCGCATTTTGCCGGCAAAGGCTATGCGCAATTAAAGGGTGATCTGGCGGAAGTCACAGTTGAGTTTCTCAGACCCTTGCAGGAGGGCATGAAGCAGATTGGAGACGCGGAACTCGATGCTATCTTTGCTCGAGGCAGGGAAAAGGCCACGACTCTTGCAGGGGCCACTTTTCAGGACGTGAAAGCCAAAATGGGACTCGCGCGCGCTCGTAGATAATGGACGAAATACCGAAAGCAGCACAAGAAAGAACCGAGCAGTCCTCCACTACGCTCAGTGTCGCTGGGGCATCGCCGGAGATCGTTGCCGACAATCTCACCGACGATCTGAAAATCGTGCTCGGCGAGTTTGAAGGCCCACTCGATCTGCTATTGCATTTGATTCGTCAAGAGCAGGTCAGCATCTATGATATCCCCATAGCTCGGATCACCGCTGAATATCTTCGCTACCTTCGAGTGATGCAGGAGATGGATATCGCCGTGGCCGGAGATTTTCTCGTGATGGCGGCGACTCTAATCGAGCTTAAGACGAAGATGTTGCTGCCTCGCGATCCGCTCGCGCCGGCTGAAGAAGCGGAAGATCCCCGGATGGATCTGGTCAACCAGTTGCTGGAATACCAGAAATACAAAGCAGCGGCGCAGATGCTCTGGTCACGAGCTACCGTTGAGCAGGCTGTATTCAAAAGGGCGGAGCTCGAGACCGACAAGAACAACCCGGAAGTGGCGGTCGGTTTGTTTGACCTGCTGAAGGTGTTTCAGGACATACTCGCGCGTCACAAAGAAGAGATATTGCTCGAGATTGAGCGGGAAGAGATTTCGATGGCCGAAATGCTCGAGCGACTGAGAAACATGGTCCTGTCATCCGGCGAATTGAATCTGCGAGTATTTTTCGAGCGGGCCCGCACTCGCCGCGAACTCGTGCTCGCGTTCCTTTCTGTCCTCGAGTTGGTGAGAACTACCCAGATCAAACTGCTTCAGCGAGAAACCTTTGGCGACATCATTGCCCGCGTGACAAATTAGGCACCTCGAAATGAGCGAAGACAAAACTGTTGGTACAGCCGGGGCCCTCGATCAAGAGGCACTAAACGAAGAAGCGAGCAAAGAGCTGGCGGCCCTGGTCGCTGCGGAAGAAGCTGCGCAAATTGTAGCGGAAGCGACCGGCGCCGAAACCGACGATGCCCCTCACACCTTGCAAACCATGGTCGAGCGCATCGGCGTCATCGAGGCCTTGATATTTGTAGCTGAAGAACCGCTTAACGCTAAGACAATTGCCGATGTGCTGAAGGAAGACCGCGCAGTCGTCGAACAGGGACTCGCTGAGTTGGTTAAAGAGTTCAACGGGCGCAACGGCGGCTTGCAGTTACGCGAGGTTGCGGGTGGCTGGCAGTTTGCCACTCGTCCTGAATGTCACGAACACGTTCGAGCGTTCCTGCGCACGCGGCCGAGCGCCAAACTGACGCTGGCGTCACTTGAAACCCTGGCCGTCATCGCTTATCGGCAGCCCGTAACGGTTCCTGAGATTCTCGAGATACGGGGAGTGCAATCACCTTCATCGATCAAGACGCTGCTCGACAAGAAACTGATCGTCGCGAAAGGGCGTAAAGAAACGGTTGGGCGCCCAATGATGTATGGAACCTCCAAAGAATTCCTAATGCAGTTTGGTCTCAAGGATCTTTCAGAGCTGCCGAGTATTGAGGACTTTGAGGACCTCGCCGGAAAAGAAATTTAGAATTTATAGAAATTAGAATTTAGAATTTAGAATTTTAGAATGCGCAATATGAGAATGCCAAACCGAAGTCCAAATCCAGATATAAAACACCAAATTCCAATTTCTAAATTCTAATTTCTAAATTCCAAATTCCTAACCATGCCTGCTGAGCGTCTCCAAAAACTGATAGCTAACGCCGGCATAGCCTCGCGCCGCCACGCCGAAGAAATGATCACAGCGGGGCAAGTAACAGTAAACGGAAAGACAGTTACGGAACTTGGAACCCGGGCCGATCCACAAACCGATCATATTAAAGTCAACGGTAAGCTGATTAACCGCCTGCTCACCGGGCGCGAAAAAATCCACGTTCTACTCAATAAACCAAGAGGGTATTTGTCCAGCGTCGTTGACCCTGAAGGCCGGCCCCTGGTGGTGGACCTCCTACCGCGGTCTTTGGGCCGTCTGCATCCCGTCGGCCGTCTGGATTTCAACACGGAAGGCCTCTTGCTTCTGACAAACGATGGAGACTTTACAAACTTCATCACGGCTGCTCGCAATCGAGTGCAAAAAGTGTATGAAGTGAAGGTCAAGGGCGTTCCTCCTGAGGAGGCAATCGAGCGGCTCAGGCGGGGAGTCGTCTTAGACGACGGCACACGCACCGCCACTGCCCAGATCACCAAACTCGAGAACACTGAAAACAATTCATGGTTTGAAATAAAACTTCATCAGGGCCGTAACCAACAGATCAGACGCATGTTTGATCTCATAGGCTATTCCGTTGTGAAACTGAGGCGCGTGCGCATCGGCTTCTTGCGCGATAGCGGACTCAAACCAGGCGAATGGCGACTCCTGACTCCTGATGAAGTCAGCCGTCTGACTAAGGCTTCGCCAAAAGAATCGAAACGGAGACCGGCAAAGGGCCGTGCCAGTCACGCGTAAGAAGGTTGAGTAACGCAAGCTGTCAGCTTGCGGGCATACGTAAAAAAGTCCGAACGTGACAGATTCAAGGAATTCGCGGAGCTTTCGGGGAAAACCATGAACTTTGAGTTATCTGAAGAACAACAGCAAATTAAAATGAGCGTGCGGGAGTTTGCCGAAGCTGAGATTGCTCCTCATGTGATGGAATGGGACGAGACTCAGCACTTTCCCATCGAGCTCAAGCCGAAACTCGCCGAGCTTGGATTGATGGGCGTAATCTTCCCGGAAAACTACGGTGGCGCGGGAATGGGATACATCGAGTACGCGACTATCATCGAAGAACTCTCACGAGTCGACGGCTCGGTGGGGATTTCGGTCGCCGCGCACAATTCCCTCTGTTCAAATCACATTTATGCGTATGGCAGCGAGCAGCAAAAGAAAAAGTATCTTGTGCCGCTTGCTCAAGGCGAACAACTTGGTGCCTGGGGTCTAACTGAGCCGGGCGCCGGCTCCGACGCTTCGGGAACCAAGACGACTGCGGTGCGACAAGCCGGCGGCTGGTTGGTAAACGGCTCAAAGAATTTTATCACCCATGCGATACACGCCGATATTTGCGTGGCAATGGCCGTGACGGATCGTTCAAAACGCAGCAAGGGTATTTCGGCATTCATTTTTGAAAAAGGAATGAAGGGATTTACGCCTTCAAAAAAAGAGAACAAGCTTGGCTTGCGCGCTTCCGAAACTGCCAGCGTTGTATTCGAGGACTGTCTCATTCCCAATGAGAATTTGCTGGGGGAAGAAGGCGAAGGTTTTGTTAATGCTATGCAGGTGCTCGATGGGGGCCGGATCTCAATTGCCGCGCTGGCTTTAGGAATAGCGCAGGGCGCTTACGAATCAGCTGTCCGCTACTCAAAGGAGCGTCAGCAGTTTGGTAAGCCAATTTCGGAATTTCAGGCAATTCAATTCAAACTCGCCGATATGGCCACGAGGATCGACGCTGCCCGGTTGCTAATGTACCGGGCGGCGTCGCTTAAAGATCAGGGCAAGACCGTTACCAAAGAGTCGTCCATGGCCAAGTTGTTTGCTTCGGAGATGAGCGTAGCCGTGTGTGAAGAGGCGATCCAGATACACGGAGGATATGGGTACACGAAAGACTATCCGCCTGAAAAGTACTGGCGAGATTCCAAGCTCTGCACGATCGGCGAAGGAACGTCTGAGATCCAACGGATAATCATCGCGCGCGAGATCTTGCGGCAGGCGTAGATGACTGAAAAGAATTCGTTGAGCAACAGGGTGATGGCTGGTGATCCCGGTGCAGTGGCGCGGGCAATCTCGAAGGTTGAAGATGGCACGCCCGGGGCCTCGCAGCTAATGCGAGACATCTTTCCGCGAACAGGTAGTGCTCTGATCATCGGCATCACCGGCTCGCCAGGGGCAGGAAAGTCTTCCCTGGTCGACAAGCTCGCTTTGTTTTACCGCGGACAAAACGAGCGCGTTGGCATCGTTGCCGTCGACCCTTCGAGCCCATTTTCGGGGGGAGCAATTCTCGGTGACAGAATCCGGATGCAAACCCTCGGACTGGATAAGAACGTTTTTATCCGTTCAATGGCTACGCGTGGGAATCTGGGTGGCCTGGCCCGGGCGACCGTAGATGCGTTGTCGATTCTTGATGCTGCCGGGTACTCCAGAGTCATCGTGGAAACGGTTGGCGTTGGTCAGGATGAGGTCGAGGTGGTAAAGGCCGCGGATGTTTCCGTAGTCGTGCTGGTTCCGGGAATGGGCGACGATATTCAGGCTATCAAGGCCGGCTTAATGGAGATTGGCGATATCTTTGTGATTAACAAAGCTGATCGAGAAGGCGTTTTCACCACCGAAAAGGAGTTGCAGGCGCTTCTATCCCTTGCCGAGCGCGAAGATGGGTGGGTACCCCCGATCGTCAAGACGATAGCAATCGAGAATAAGGGAATTGTCGACCTGGCTCAGGCGATAGAAGCATTTAGGAACTCGCAGCTTAAAGGAGCCGTCAGTAGTGAACGTCGCCGAGCCATAGCCCGTTGGCGCATTGTCGAGTTGCTTCGCGAGCAACTCGTGGCCCGTGTACTGGAATCACAACAGGCCGCTGAAAGGCTCGAACGGCTGGCGGAGGAAGTTGCAACGCGTCGACGAGACCCTTATTCTGCGGTAGAAGAGATTATGAGTAGGTCTTAGGTCTTTGGCTTTGGTCTTAGCAACTAGCTTTGTTCGTGGGAACTTCAAAGACCGAAGACCCAAGGCCAAAAGCCGCAATTTTATGAAACTTGACCACATTGGAATCGCTACAAGCCGCCTCGCAGACAGTTTGGCATTATGGCGCGACACCATGGGCCTGGAAGTTGACTCGACGGAAGAAGTTGCAACCCAGGGAGTGCGAGTAGCGATGCTCCGGATTGGGGATACACACGTTGAGCTGCTCGAGCCGCTCGGCCCGGATTCGCCGGTCGGCAAGTTCCTGACGAAGCGCGGCCCCGGAATTCACCACGTCGCCGTTCAAGTAGCAGACATCCGAGCCTCGCTCGCGGATTTGGCCAAAAAAGGAGCGCGTTTGATTGATAGCGAGCCACGGGTCGGCGCGGGCGGTTGCCTTGTGGCGTTTATTCATCCATCATCGACGAATGGCGTTCTGCTGGAATTAGTAGAGCGTCCTAGTGCCATTTAAGAAAGGAAATCGTTTTGAATTCAACTACCAAAGCCTGGATAGCAGCAGCACTAGCTGTAGTTTTTTCAATTGGCTTAATTGTTTGGCAGGTAAGGGCCAGGCGGACCGAAGCTACGAATCTGTCGGCGGAAGATATGACTACGATTGTAGATGACTTTCCCCCGCGCGACCGTGCTCGATTGGCGTCTGACGAGAAGGCTCGCAAGGATTTAGCTGGGAACCTCAAGATTTTGCTTGCTCTGGCAGAAGAAGCGCGCGCAAAAGGATTCGCCAACAACCCGGAAGTAAAGCAACAAATGGCGGTGATGCGCGCCCAGGTAATTTCCGAGGGTTACTTCAAATCTCAGGGCAGCGGCGCTTCGAGCATTACGGAGTCTGAAGTGGACGAGTTTTTCAAGCAGCCGGCCAATCAGGAAAAACTGAATCAACTATTAAAGCTGATCAAAGAGAATCCCCAAATGGGAGGGCAGGACATACCCGAAGAACAACTGAAAGCACTGAAACAGGATTTTGGTCGAACTTTGATCGGCGAGCAGAAGGGAATTGCTGCCGGGATCGACAAGCAACGTCCAGTCCAATTACAGTTAATGCTTCAGGAAGCGCGCACGCTGGCGCAAAAATATGCCCAAGACCAGTTAGCGGAAAAGACGAAAGCGACGGAAGAGGAGATCAATGCTTACGTTGCTCAGCATCCCGACCTTGATATCAAGCAAAAGCGGTCGAAAGCTGAAGAAGTTCTTAAGCGCGCTCGAGCGGGTGAAGACTTTTCCAAACTAGCCAAGGAGTTCTCCACCGATACCGGGAGCGCGGAAAAGGGCGGAGACCTGGGCTGGTTCGGACATGGCCAGATGGTCCCGGAATTCGAAAAGGCCGCCTTTTCTTTGAAACCCGGTGAGGTTAGCGACATTGTCGAAACCAAGTTCGGCTATCACATCATCAAACTGGATGAACGAAAAACTGAGACCAAGGACGGCAAACAGGAGGAACAGGTGCATGCTCACCATATATTAATTGGTGAGAATGCGCAGGCGGACAATTCTTTCGGCCGGCCACAAAGCGGGCGTGACAAGGCGCGCGCGGCCGTCGAACAGGATAAGCAGAAGAAAGTTCTGGATGAGATTGTGAAGCGGTCGCATGTTTCCGTGGCTGAGAGTTTTCCGGTGAAGATGCCCGACGCTCAGCAGTTACAGCCGGCGATGCCTCCAGGTTTTACGCCGGGCGAACAGGGCCCGCCGCCACAACCGGCCCAGGGTTCAGGAGCAAAAAAAGAGAATCCCCCGCCCAAATCCGATTCAAAGCCACGCAAGAAATAGTCGTTAGCGGTTGATTTGCGGCCCAGGCATTGGTTTAGTTAGTTCGAGACTTTCGACGGGCCGCCCAACCGAAATCTAAACCGTCTCATGCAACTTGGCGATTATCGAGTCGAGGTCGTTCCTGACACAGAGTTTCGCCTCGATGGGGGCGCGATGTTTGGAGTCGTTCCACGCAGTCTCTGGGCAAGGGTCTGTGCGCCGGACGACCAGAATCGCATTCGCATGAACATGAATTGTGTTTTCGTTGACGCGGGTGCGGAGCGAGTTCTGATTGAGACCGGCATAGGCGAGAAGTGGTCCGAGAAGCACGAAAAGATGTATGGCATTTCGCGCCGGCGATCGCTGGCGGAATCGTTACGCGAGATTGCCGGGGTTGGTCCGGAAGAGATCACGATCGTCGTTAACACTCACCTGCATTTTGATCATGCCGGCGGGAACACGCGGTTTGATCACACAGCCCAGGTTATCCCGGCATTTCCCAATGCTCGCTATTTTGTTTCTCGCGCTGAACTCGAGCACGCGCAATCACCATCTGAGCGCGATCGAGCGAGTTATCTGCCGGAGAACTGGGAAGCGCTCAGCCGGTCTGGCCAGCTGGAGCCAAAGCCGGCGGAGTATGAAGTAGTACCCGGCCTTTCGTTGAAGACTTACGCCGGTCACAACCGGTCCATGCAATGTTGGTACTTGCACAGAGCCGGCCAGAAGATGTTTGGCTTTGCCGACCTGGTGCCGATGCGACCCCACGTGCAGTTGCCTTGGATTATGGGCTACGATCTATTTCCGCTGGAAACGCTCGAGGCAAAGCGACAACTATTGCCGCAAGCCGCGCGCGAAGGATGGCTCTGCCACTTTTATCACGATCCCGATGCGCCATTGTGCCGCTTGATCGAAGAGGACGGAAAGCTTCGCGCATTGAAAGTCGATCTTTCGTAAAATATGAGTACAGCGAAAATTGGAATCATCGGCGGCAGCGGTCTTTATGAAATGGCTGAGCTGAAGGACGTCGAGGAGGTTCAAGTCGACACCCCTTTTGGCGATCCATCCGATGTGTTTATTGTTGGTACGCTGGCGGATGAGCGGGTTGCTTTTCTTCCGCGCCATGGGCGGGGCCATCGTTACACGCCAACTGAGGTGCCATTTCGCGCGAATATTTACGGCATGAAGTTGTTGGGAGTGGAGCAGATCCTGTCTGCGTCAGCAGTGGGATCGCTGCAGGAGAGATTCGCGCCGCTCGACATGGTTATTCCTGACCAGTTCTTCGACCGGACGCGAGCCCGGGCCAATGAGTCGACCTTTTTTGGAAATGGTATTGTCGCGCATGTGAGCTTCGCCCATCCGGTTTGCAGTCGTCTCGGTGATGTGCTCGAGCAGGCTTGCAAATCTGCGGCCGTCAACGTTCATCGCGGGGGCACATATCTCTGCATGGAGGGCCCGGCGTTTTCTACGGTAGCCGAGTCTACTGTTTATCGATCGTGGGGTATGGATGTTATTGGCATGACAAATTTGCAGGAAGCCAAGTTGGCGCGTGAGGCGGAAATTTGTTATGCAACCCTTGCCCTGGTTACAGACTACGATTGCTGGCACCCGGGTCATGACGCAGTGACGGTTAACACAGTTGTTGAGTATCTTAACAAGAACGTTCGCAACGCTCAGCTAATCATGCAGCAGGCGGTCAAGCAACTGCGTAATGGCGAACGGAACTGTAAATGTGGGTCAGCTTTGAAGAACGCAATTTTTACTGCCCCACATCTGTGGCCGCCCGAGACAGCCAAAAAGCTGGACGCAATCATCAAAAAGTACGGACTCAATTAGACCAGAACAAAAACGGTTCAACCGATTCAAGCCTGAAAGGTCAGATTATGCGAAAGAATTTAGTGTTCGGAGCACTGCTGGTGTTTGCATTATTGCTGTGTACGCCGTTGACCTGGGCGCAGGGTGGTGTAAAAGCCGGACCAGACCCTTCAACTATTCGCGATCCGGATCTGGAAAAGGATTCACTCCATAACCTCGAAGTTGCCAATCACTATTTCAAGTTGAAGAAGGCTTACGTCGCCGCCATTAAACGATGCGAGGAGATCATTGCCGGAAATCCAAACTTCGCGCGGATGGACGAAGTGCTTTTCATTGCCGGTAAGAGCAGCCTTCTCCTTTCTGCAAAAAAAGGAAAACAGGCTCCCAAGCAGACGGCGGACCAACTGCGCGAGGACGCCCGTACCTACCTGTCGCAGTTAGTCAATGATTACCCGCAGAGTTTGTTCAGGAAGCAAGCCGAAGAAGACTTGCGCGGGCTGGGCGGTCCTAAGCCTTAAGCTTCGGCCAGGCCGAAGTTATCCGATATCTCACGACGAGGTGCAGATGGAATGTCTCTGTTAGTTGTTGGTTCAGTCGCGTTTGATGCCGTCGAGACGCCCTTTGGTAAGTGTGACAAGATGTTGGGAGGTTCGGCGTCTCATTTCTCAATCTCAGCCAGTTACTTTACCGACGTTCGTGTGGTTGGGGTTGTCGGCGGCGATTTCAGTGAAGCTGAACAACAGATATTTGACAGCCATGAAATCGACACTTCTGATCTCGAGCGCATTCCCCAGGGAAAGACTTTTGTCTGGCATGGTCGCTACGACTTTGACCTGAATGTGGCGCACACCGTGGCTACGCACCTGAACGTTTTCGCGGATTTTCAGCCAAAGCTTTCAGCGGCCTCAAAGAATTCCCGGCTGGTCTTTTTGGGTAATATTCAGCCTGACCTGCAACGCGGGGTACGCGAGCAAGTAACGGACGCGAAGTTAGTTGCGCTCGACACCATGAATCTGTGGATTGAGACGGCTCGCGAGTCGCTCTTGCGCACGATTCGTGGTGTCCACCTTGTGATTATCAACGACGCTGAGGCCCGGCAGTTGACCGGGATTCCCAATCTAATCAAAGCGGCCAGAACAATTCTTTCGTGGGGACCGAAGGCGCTGATCATCAAACGCGGCGAGTACGGATCTGCGCTCTTTACCGCGGACACGTACTTTGCCATTCCGGCGTATCCCCTCGAATCCGTTTTTGATCCAACCGGCGCCGGCGACACGTTTGCCGGAGGTTTTATGGGGTATTTATCGAGCCAGGATGATTTGGACGAAGCTGCGATGCGACGCGCTATGATTTTTGGTTCAGTGATGGCATCGTTTAATGTCGAAGAATTCGGCACTTCGAGAATCCAGCGTCTCACCCAGAACGAAATTAACGACCGCTTTCGCGCTTTCAAGAAGATGACATATTTTGACGAGATACCTTTTCAGCGGGCCGTCCAAGCGACCAAGTAGTTCGACTTTGTGAATCGAAAGTTTCAAGTTTCAAGTTTCAAGTTCCAAAAGTTTCAAGTTTCAAGTTTCAAGTTTCAAGTTTCAAGTTCGAAGTCGAAGTAACAAAACCAACACCTCAACACCTGGAAACTTTTGAAACTTGGAACTTGAAACTTGGAACTTGAAACTTGGAACTTGGAACTTGAAACTTGGAACTTGAAACTTGAAACGTGGAACTTGGAACTTGAAACTTGAAACTTGAAACAACGGAGAATCTATGTTCTGTCCTGTTTGCGAAGCCGAGTATCATGCCGGGGTAACACGGTGTCCCGATGACGATATCACACTGGTTGAGCGCTTGAACCCGGCAACCGCTCGCGACGACAGCGAGGCCCGGTTTGTTCCGCTGCATAATGTCGGTTCGCCGGCGGAAGCCGAAATGGTTAATGACATTCTTCGTCAGAATGGAGTTCGGTCCGTAATCAAGTCTGGCAGCTCCGATGCTTTTTCTCCGTTGTTGTCCGCTACTGCGCCGGGCGCAGCGATTCTCGTCGATGAGCGGGATCTCGATCGAGCTCAGGAAATCTATTCCGCCTTTTTCGGTGACGATACTACGCCATTGACCGGTACGCTTATCGAAGAGGACGAGACAGGCGATGATGAGTCAGAAGAGTAAGTCTCGGAGTCTAGAGCGTCCAGGACTCCGAGACTCCAGGACTTCCAGGACTCCAAGACTCCAGGGTCCTTTGTTTGTTGATGAGGTTCGCAGGGATGGCTGAAGATTCCGGTCCAGTTTTAGTGTTGATGACCGCGGCGAATAAAGAGGAGGCGGCCCGGTTGGCGGATATGCTGGTAGGCGCGCATCTGGCTGCCTGCGTGCAAATTCTGCCGGAAATGGAATCTGTGTACCGATGGCAGGGGAAGATCGAGCGCGCGCCTGAAGTATTGCTGCTGGCCAAGACAGTTCGTTCCAAGTTTGCGCAGCTCGAACGGGAAGTGCGCAATTTGCACAGTTACGAGACTCCGGAGATTGTTGCCGTTCCTATCAGCGACGGTTCGCCCGCTTATCTCGAATGGCTTGCCAGGAGCGTTGAACTGTAATTCAGGCTCAGGTAGCGCAAGCTGTTAGCTTGCGTATGTCACGTACCTGCTTCTTATGTTTGCTCGATGACACGGTATTCGTCACTCAGCGACTTTGCCAACGGGTTCAGCGAGCTCTCGCGGTCGAGTACGATTTGGACCACTTGGGCGGGTGAATCGGTGATGTGCAGCAGATCCAGATCCTCGCGTGAGATCTTTCCTTCCGCTAGTGCAAACTCGCGCGTCCAATCAAGCAATCCCTTCCAGTACCGCGTTCCGAAAAGCACGATAGGGAAGTTGCTGATCTTGCGCGTTTGAATCAAGGTAAGGGCCTCGAACAACTCATCGAGCGTGCCAAACCCACCAGGAAAGATCACAAAACCGAGGCTATACTTTACGAACATCATTTTGCGCACAAAGAAGTATTTGAATTTTAAACTGCGCGTCAGGTAAGGGTTCGACTTTTGCTCGAACGGCAACTCAATGTTGCAGCCAACTGATAGCCCGCCAGCCTCAAAGGCGCCACGGTTTGCGGCTTCCATTATTCCCGGACCACCACCGGTGATCACCGCAAAACCTTCACGGGCCAGCAGCGCAGCGGTCTCGCGGGCGGCATTGTACTCCGGTTGATCGGGTAGCACGCGCGCCGAGCCAAAGATTGAAACGCCCCGGGTCAGTGTGGCAAGTTCGTCAAAACCCTCGACAAACTCACCCATTATTCTGAACACCCGCCAGGTGTCAGTATGGGTAAACTCGTCCGGCCGCGGACTGCGGAGGAGTTGTTCGTCCTGGGTTGTACCGGGGTGCGGTTGTTCCTCGTCGTCTGTTCGGGCCATGCCGATCCTCCGCGATTAGATTCCCATTATGTTATAGCCGCAATCAACGTAGATCACTTCACCGGTTATGCCAGATGCAAGTGGGCTACACAAAAATAAAGCAGTGTTTCCCACCTCTCCCGGTTGAACATTCCGGCGCAACGGTGCGCGTTCAGCCGCGTGTTTCAACATCGTACTGAAGTCCGACACCCCGCGAGCAGATAGAGTTTGGATGGGACCGGCACTAATGGCGTTGATGCGAATATTCCGAGGGCCCAGATCGTTCGCCAGATAGCGGACACTGGCTTCGAGAGCGGCCTTGGCCACGCCCATAACGTTATATCGAGCGACCACTTTTTCGGCGCCGTAGTAAGTCATGGTAACAATGCTTCCGCCATCGGACATGAGTGGAGCTGCGGCCCTTGAAACTTGAGCCAGCGAATAAGCACTAATCTCCAATGCGGTTAGAAAAGCCTCGCGAGTGGTGGACAGAAACTCTCCTTCGAGGGCCTCTCGGGGCGCAAAGGCGATACTGTGAATCACAAAATCCAGCCGGCCGAATTCCTCGGCAACCCGACGGAATGTCGAGTCAACCTCTTCTTGCTTTGTGACGTCGCAGGGAATTAACAGCGAGCCGGGCATTGCGTCACGCGTCAGTCCTTCGACGTTCTCTTTCAGGCGATCCCCCTGGTAGGTAAACGCCAAACGTGCACCCGCACCATGCAGCGCTTGCGCAGTAGCCCAGGCAATTGAACGCTTGTTGGCGACGCCGAAGATTATTCCGTTTTTGTCTTTGAGCATCTATGTTATTGGAAGTTTCAAGTTTCAGGTTCCAAGTTTCAAGTTTCAAGTTCCAAGTTTCAAGTTTCAGGTTTCGATGTCCTCACAAGCCCTGAACCTGGAATCTGAAACTTGAAACTTGAAACTTGAAACTTGAAACTTGAAACGAAACTTGAAACTTGAAACTTGAAACTTGAAACTTGAAACTTGAAACCTGAAACTCATTAGGCGGCGGCACTTTCGGGCTCACCATTAATCAATTGTTTGTACTCTCCGCCTTCTACCCACTTAAGAATCTCAGACACACGCCAGACCGGAAAAGGGTGGCTCAGACCGGAAGTGATTACATCAGCCCAGAATCGATCCAGGGCCTTTTCATCGTAGGTCTTTTGAAAGTCGCGTCCTTGCTGTAAAAACTGTTCGTAGTCAACCCGCGAAGCAAAGGTGCCACCGGCGAGTTTCATCATGGTGCGGCCAATAACGTGGGGATCCTGCGTCACGAGCAGCGCCGCCCGATCGCAAGACAGTTCGGCGCGCCGTGCCCATGCAAGCAAGGCCGAGCGCATGCTGAGAGTTAACAGTTCCTTTACTATCGCTGCGAGTGGAGAAGCAAGAACAGCAGTTTTGGCCAGAAATTCGATCAGCCGCGCGGCAGTGAGGTACAGAACGTGTTCGGCATGAATGTGACCCACCTCGTGCGCGACGACGGCGAGGACTTCTTCATCAGTGAGTCGCTCAATGAGCTGTGAATAGAGAACGATAACCGGCTTCTCAACTCCGCCGGTGAACGCATTTACTACCGGGTTCTGTTGTACAAACAACTCGGGCATGTCAACTCCGAGTGTGGTACAGGCGATCTGCAGTTTGGCGTAGAGATCGGGACACTGCTTCGGAGTTACCTTGACGGCGCTGGCTGTGAAGATGACCCGAATTGCGGACTCGCCGGTGATAACAAGAAGCTTTTTGAGCGCCGAATCGATTCCCGGAATAGCCTTTACAGCAGCGAGCGCCCGGCGATCGGCCGGATGGATATACTGCTCCTTTCGGAGATCTGCAAATTTCTTGTGCTCCGCGTCCGAAAGTGGCAACCGGCACCGCCCACATCGGGCCTCGCCGTTATCAGTGCGGGTTTGGTTCCGTTGGCCGCAAAAGCGACAGCGAATAAATCCTTCGGCGTTCTGAGTTGTTAGATCTTCGTTTGCCATTGCTTAACCTCTGTTTCGCAGTATCAATCAAGTGGCCGCCCCCGAGCAAGCACTCCCAAAAGGGATGCTCAACGAATGGTTACCTCGAGAGTATACGTTGCATTACCGCGCGACGAGGAAACCCAGATTGAGTAATCGCCGGAAAGTGGCAACTCGCCGGTCCAATCGGTCGCATCGACACCTTCTTCCGTCCCTTCCAGTGCGGTTCCGTCTGGCCCGAGGATCGTGAAGACGGCATTTTTCTCACGTGAAGCAATGTGCACAATCATAGTCTGCCCCCGGCGAGCTCCGAGTAAGTAGCGGTCCTGCGTGCCTCGAACGACCGCTCCCTTCAAGACCGCCGTTGTGCGTCCTCGTGCGAATTTTACCCGCTGTGTCTTGCCCCGCGGAGGGCCAAGGGTACCGCCGCCCTGGGCAAAAACACTGGTAAAAAGTAATAACAGCAGGCAGCCAATTGCCGCCGTTTTACGAATGGTTGTGGCAGACATCGCTAAGCTCCTTTCACGCAAGCTAACAGCTTGGATTACATAACGCTCAGTGTTTGAAATGCCGGATACCGGTGAATACCATTGCCAATCCATGCTCATTCGCAGCGGATATCACTTCTTCATCGCGCACAGAGCCGCCAGGCTGAATTACCGCGGTGATTCCGTTCTTCGCCGCCTCGTCAATGCCATCGCGAAAAGGAAAAAAGGCATCGGATGCCAGCACGGAGCCTTTGATTAATAAGCTGGCCCGCATTGCGCCGAGCTTCACAGAGTCAACTCGAGACATCTGCCCGGCGCCCACGCCAACCGTTTGACCTTCGCGAGCATAGATGATCGCATTCGACTTCGTGTGTTTCGCCACGGTCCAAGCGAACAACAACGCCCGAATTTCCTCTTCTGTAGGGGCACGTTTTGTTACTACCTTCAGGTCTTCTCGTTTCAATTTGTGGGTATCTGGTGTTTGCACCAACATCCCGCCACTAATCTGCCTATATTCGAGATTATCAGCAAGAGCAGTTTCAGTAGCGCGCAGGACCCGGAGATTTTTCTTTGAGCGCAAAACATCGAGCGCAGCGGGCTCGTACTCCGGGGCGATAATTACTTCAGTAAATATTTCTAAGACTGCTCGAGCGGCGGATTCGTCAACTTTGCGATTGAAGGCAACGATGCCGCCAAAGGCTGAGACAGGGTCTGTCGCCAGAGCTTTGCGATAGGCCGCCTCAGAACTTTCGCCCAAACCAACGCCTGCGGGATTTGTGTGTTTGATGATAGCGCAGGCAAGGTCTGCGAAATCAGAAACGAGCTGCCAGGCCGCTTCTGCGTCGACGTAGTTGTTGAAAGACATTTCCTTGCCGCCGAGGATTTCAGCGCGCGCAATTCCGGCGCTCGTCTCCTCGCCGGCACTAATGTACAGGGCAGCACGCTGATGCGGGTTCTCTCCGTAGCGCAGATCGGTTGCTTTCTCCAGGCTGATTGTCAATTGATTCTTGATTTCGCTATCGCTGGGGCCAGGAACATCTTCAAAATCTTTCAAGAGTAATTTCCTGCCTAGATACGTGTAGATCTTGCTGTCATACCGGAATGTTGTCGCGAAGGCGTCAAACGCAAGTTTACCTCTGATGCTCAAACTCAGCGCGCCTCCCAGCCGTTTCATTTCGGCAATTATCCCAGCATAGTTGTCCGGCGTCGTAACAACGGCGACATCGCGAAAATTCTTGGCCGCAGATCTAATCATCGCCGGACCACCAATATCTATTTGTTCAATTGCTTCATCGAGTGTCACATTCGGGTTGGCAATTGTCTGTTCAAACGGATAAAGATTGACGACCACCAGATCGATCGGTTCGATCTTATTATCATGCATTGCAGCCTGATGGTCCGGGTTGGCGCGTATCCCGAGTAGTGCGCCGTGGATTCTCGGATGAAGTGTTTTCACCCTCCCGTCCAACATCTCGGGAAAGCCGGTAAGGTCTGAAACGTCGCGCACCTCGATACCCGCCTCGCGCAAAACCCTTGCGGTGCCGCCGGTGCTGATGATTTCGATATCGAAGCTCTTGAGTTCACGCGCGAATTCGACAATACCCGCCTTGTCCGAGACGCTGATGAGTGCCCGCCTGATCGGTCGCAGCCCTTGATCGTTTTTGTTAGTCATTTGCTATCCACGAAACTACACCAATTTACTTGAAGTCAAGTCTTTCATTTGGAGCATGCTCATTAGCGCGGGCCAGGTTCACGAAAAAGTCGTGTGCGCGCGCGAAGCCGAGTTTTCCAACCGAGTACTCGAGGTCTGGCGGCAAAGTAACTGAAAAGCTATGCCGCTTTCCATCACGCGCGCTTTCGGCCAGGTAAAAACCGAGGAGGTACTGGCTCTTCAAATCCTCCTCGATAGCCTGAAACACCGGATTCAAATCGATGTTCTGCGACGGCGCAAGGGCACCCGCCGGGTCTCCGGCCAGGAAATACTTCCCACCGGTTTTTTCAGCCAGGTCACGAAAGCCCTTCGCGGGCTGTCGCACTGCGAGTCGACCATCCCGCGGCTCGTAAAGCGGCAAATGTATCACGTAAAAAGAGACGTGCCTGTCGAGCGCGGCATCAATGACCTGGGTTGCTCTTAATTTGCTTGCATTGTCCAGACCGTCGCTTATCAGAATGACGAGACGGCGTTCGGAACGATCGGGGACGAGTTGATCAAATGTTTTGATGGCCGCAGCGGCGCCGTCAAAGATTGCCGTGCGCTGGTTAACGCCGGCTGAAAACTTGAAGGCAGCCCGCACCGCCTCAGTGTCTCGGCCAAACGGCGACAGTATTTCTGGGGCTTCAGCAAAACGGACGATGGCAATGCGGGACCGTTGGTTGAAGTGACTGAAGAGACCAAGGGCCGCATCCTGCTGGCGTGAAATAATTTTGCGAAGACTTCCGGAGTGATCCAGTGCAAAGACCAGGGCCACGCGTTCTGCGCCGGCAGAAAAATGAAGGGCGGTGATTACACGATCATTGTCTTTCACAGCAAGATCGCGATCGGTTAATCCTGGAACAGGCCGTTTGTGTTTGTCTCTTATCCTGACGGGAAAAAGCAGCAGATCAGTGGTGACCCGCACTACGTCTTCATCAGGTGTTTGGGTCTGTGCAGTTTGGGCTGCCGAGGGGCTGGCGGGTATGACGGCCAAAACAGCGGCGAGGAACAATTGAACAAGAGTAGGCCCAAACGACGACGGGCAAACTGAGCTTAACGCCGGCAGGTCTGGTTTGTAAGTTTCCGCGGGCTGGGGCATCAGCCAGTTCGGGTCAGATGAAGAAACGCCCGAACAGGAGAATGCTCAGGATTACGATGATGGTTATTACGATTATCTTGACCAGGCTCACAGCTAAGTCCTCACTAGTTAAGGCCAAGAGGGCAGCGAATTACAAGGAAGTCACGAAACAGCGACATTCTAAAGTTGGCTGTCCTTTAGTGTCAACGATCATTGGGTCGCTTTTCGACCAACGGAACCTCAACCAACTGACTAGCTTGCATTACGACGCAGGCTTCCGGGGAGTTCCGTGTAGGAAGGGATTTTAGAATTCAGGCCACCCGGCAAAGGATCAACCGGGCGGCCTGAAAATGGGTTCGACCTTAGAACGTAATTCCCACTTGCCCCTGAAAGCTCCTGGGTGTCACAAAGTGAGTTCCACTAAACGTCGATTGAAAGTTATAGAGAGCCACTTTGTTGGTAAGGTTAATCACCGTGAATCGCAGAGTGAGCCGCGTGCGATCGGTGCGCAGGAGATTGTCAGTGCCCACGCTGAAATCAAACAAATGGCGCGGGGCGATGCGCGGTGGGTTGGTATCGTCATTGGCGGTGCCATCCGCGGGTATGCGTACGCGCGAGGCACCACGATTTGAAGAATCGCAGCTCGTGATCGGCTGTGTTGGCGTCGCAAACACTCCATCACAGAAAAGGCCGATCTGCGCCTGTTGATCCCCAGAGAATGTCAACGCAGTAGCAAAGTCAGGCACCGCGCCGGAGACAAGACCACTGTCGTAGCGCCAGGTGAAGTCGAAGTAGGGAGCAACTCTTTTCCACTGGCGGAACTGATACTGCAGCTGCGTAGTTTGTTCGAACTGCTGATCGTGGTCGATGCGAAACACACCCGTTGGCAAATCCGAATTAAAGAACAAGCCGCCAGATTCAGGTGGGAAGAATCTTGCCCGCGTATGGCCGGCGACTGTGAACGCTGAGAACCCTTTGTAATCTGTCAGATTTACGCGCATGCTCACTCCGTCAAGTTTCGACTTGGCCCATGAGATGGGAAAAGCAATAGACGTATTGAACAGTACATTGAAGTCATAAGCGTTGGTTGTCCGCTTATTGAAGTAATCTCCGTCAATCACCACGTGTCGCCCCAGAGCCTGTTGAAACCCGACATTGAACTGATTCCGTCTCCCTGGACGAAGCGGAAGATTGCTTGTGTCGCCCAGTATTCCATTTGCCAGCCCTCCAGCCCCAGTTGCACTTGAGAGAACGAGGTTCTCGTTGTATGGAGTTTCCAAGGTGCGCGTATAAGCGCCGCGCAAGATTGTGTTCGTCCGCTTCACCAGGTACGAGATCCCCAGGCGCGGTTCAAGCAGCCGGTCGTGGGTAATGCCATTATAGTTATCGAAGCGCAACCCCAGTGAGATGTTCGCGTTTCCAAGCGTTATGTTGTCTTGAACAAACAGGGCCTCTTGCTTGATGTCTGCATGTCCGTGAAAGGCGAACGGACTTCCACCCCGTGTCAAATCAAAAGGCAAAAGCCCGGGGAGGAACGATTTACTCTCGGGGTCGTTGAACTCTGGATCCGTGATTCCAAATTGGAATCCTTCCGTAAGAAATGTATGAGAGAACTGCACGCCGAATTTCGCGTTGTGCATGCCCTTGACATAGGCAACATCGGCTTTGATTCCTACGTTGTTCAGTCTGCGGGATTGATTGAACGTGAGCGGCTGGTCCGCAAAGAGATCGGGGCTATTGGAATATTTAAAGTTGTCCAGCCGATAGTACGGGTTGATGGTAAGCACAGTGGTGGGGCTGAAGATATGCACGTATCCCGGGGCGATGTTGATGGAGTGAACCACCTGGCTCTGATCCTGGCCCAGCGCATCTTGGTCAAACTCATTCGGCGTTTGAAACCTATTTCGCCCGAAGAACAGATTCAGGTGGAAGCTATCTTTCGGATTAGGGTTAAAATCTAATCGGTCAAAAATGCTCATCGATGTTCCGCGGTCATGCAGAACAGTAAATTCCGGAGCATCTAGAAACCTACCGGAGCGTTCATAGTTCAAAGCCACGAAATTTCCCAATCGGGCATCCCCGTACCCCAAGGTTGCGTCTTCACGAACGGTACCGAAACTGCCGTACAGTGAATTAAAAGAACCTGTGGGCCGTTTCTGGTTAAGTCCTGAACGAGTGATCGCGTTGATAACGAGGCTCGTCTTATCCCCGTACTCGGCGGGTGTTGCACCAGTGACCACTTCCAAAGACTGAATAGCGTTAACCGGAATTTGCGTTGAGAAGGTCTTCGTCTGCTGGTCTGAAATTGGCTGATTGTCGACCGACATTTGGGACTGCGCGTGATCCCCCAGTGGATGGAAGAACCCGTTCGAGTCGGCTACAACGCCGGGCGCAGCGAGGGTCACGACATCGCTTAATCCGTTGCCCGGCTGGCGGACAGGAAGTCTCTGAATTAGTGTCTGATCTACGTCTGTATGTGCGGAAGAAACGTTCTCGAGTACATCGCCGGCACTTGTCGTGTTAACCGTCACGGTTTCGGAGGTGCCCGCAACCGCCAGCGGAACCTTTACAGTGATCGGAACCGAAGTGCGCACATTTACCTTTTGAGTTGCTGCGTTGAAGCCACTCGCTGTGACGCTGAGTTCATAGTTGTTGGGTGGGACATTATCAAAACGAAAACTCCCATCCTGGTTACTTACGGCTGATCGGTTATAACCCGTAACCGGGTTATTAATAGTGATATTGGCGTTGGGGACTGCGGCATTATTTTGATCGACAACCATGCCATCGATAGTTCCTGCTCCGAGTCCTTGTGCTCGTACAACGGATACGTTGATGAAGCCAGCGGCCAGAAAGATCAACGCGAGACGGAAGCCGGTCCCGTTTAGAAACCTTTGCATCATGATTTGTACCTTTCTCTGAAGTTACTGCGACCCGAATTCTGCGCCTAATCTTTGCCTTTTTCGGGCAATGATCTGGGCATGCATCGAGGGGCTGGCACGCAGCAAGTCGTAGAGACAAACGAGCTGCGCGGGCGTCACTAAAACAGAGAAGGAAGAGGAGGAGCGCGGCCGGTCCGCGGCGCATTACTTTGAGACTGGACTACTACTGTATTGGTCTCCGAATATCGCGCGCGTATCGCCAACGTTGGTTGGCCAGACCGGATGGTGATTAATGAGGTTGAGAAGTTCTGGTGAAGTTGACAGATGAGGCAATCGCCGCCAGTAAGGTTCAATCCTGGAGTCTTAGCCGATCCTGAATCAAGAATTGAGGAAACTCCATCTGCTGGTGTAACGCCGGCAACACTGCCGTGGCGGTGAGCTGCCTCAACAGTTGTTCCCCAAACTATCAGGACCAAAAGCAACAGTGTCAGCGCTCGCGAAAATCGGGAGCGCTTTGTGAAACCGTTGGCTGTTAGTGTACTGGTCAGCATTTGCCGGGCCGTGTTAGAGTCCGGCGAGTACTATAAAAGTCACCTGAGGCGGTGTCAAACCTTATCACCCGGCAATTTTGCTGAATCCTGAGACTCTAGGGGCAACCTCTAATCGGAATGTTTCGATAACGGTGATCTTACGAGCCTTCTTAATGGTCCTCTTTTTCCTGGCCCTTCCCGCGAGGCTGCCGCAACTTCACGCTCAAGACTTGAAGGTTCAAATCACCGTACCCTCCGATGATGCCACGCACGTCCTGATCGCAGCGACGTACTCACCGGGGTCAAGCCGGCTTTCCTTTCTTAATAACTATGGCACAGCCCTCGGTTTAGGGGACCGAATCGAAAGTCTCGAGCTCTCAGGAAAAAACGGCGAGCCACAAGGCGCGGAAAGAATTGCGCCAGGAGAATTTCGCGCGGCAAGCCCAGGCACCCACTTTCATTACTCGGTGAGAATGGGCCAACCTGAGAAAGCCGCGGACATGGCCCACATTTCATGGTTGGCGAATGGAATGGGATATCTAATGCTCGCGGATCTCCTACCCAGGTTCGATTCAACAGTTCCCGCTTCACACATCGCAGTAGATTTCACGCTGCCGCCAGGGTGGGGTGTTGCTTCAACAATTCGTGCCAACAACGGTCATTACCTTGTAGATGACCTGGACAAGACGATTTTCTTCGTCGGAAAGGGCTTGCGCGAGAAAAGCAGGCAGGTTGGATCGATGGAGCTCTCGTTTGTCACGGCAACGAAATGGCGCTTCAGTGATGATCAAGCACTCAAAATCGCTGAGAGAGTCGTAAAGGAATATGATCGGCGAATCGCTCCCAATCCGAACAAGCGAGCAGCGATTTTTCTGTCGTCATTTCCTGCTGCGGACTCTGAGCCGCATTGGAGTGCTGAAACTCGTGGCTCGACCGTTGCAATCGTATTCAGCGAAGGGGAGGAGGGCAGGAATGCACTCGCGCAGTTGGGGATCCTTCTCACTCACGAGCTTTTCCACTTGTGGGTGCCGAACGGGCTGGCTCTGTCGGGAGATTATGATTGGTTCTTCGAGGGATTCACTCTCTACCAGGCTTTGCGCACCGCGGTGAGGCTTGGGTTCATCAACTTTGACGAATATCTGAATACGATTGGTCGTGTTTATCAAGCTTACCTTTCTTTTCCGGATAGGGATCTATTCTCGTTGCCTGAGGCATCCAAGCGACGTTTTACCGGTGGCTCGTCCGTTGTGTACGACAAGGGAATGTTGCTCGCTTTCATTTATGATCTTGCCTTAAGAGCCCGGAGCGATGGCAAATTGTCAGTTGAAGATATCTATCGGGCACTGTTTCAGCGGCCGCGCGGCGCGCCAGAGGATGCAAACCAAGCTATAATTGCTGCCTTAAGCGCTCCTGACGGAATGAAGGAGCTCACACAGTCTTACATAGTTGACCACGCTTCGATAGAATTGGAGCGGTTGGTCAGTCAGTATGGACTTAAGATTGAAACAAGCGGGCCGGAAAAGCATCTGGTAGTAGACAGGGAACTCAACCGCGGCCAAAGTCGCCTATTGCGTTCTCTCGGGTTCAGGCATTAGTCCCATAACGAAGTCATGATCCAATTTCTTAATCCCTTCACTCGAAATTTCTCTAACATCGTCCTGCTTATCGCCCTCTCAGCATTGTTTGCGGGTTGCAACACGCTGGCTAAACGAAACGATGGCGGTGTTGTCGTCGCTCGAAGAGCACAAATCAGAAGTTCGACAGCTGTAGTGGCCGCCGATCTGCTCGAGGTTAACCGCGGGGATGCTGTGGATATCCTGGAATCACAGGACGTTCCTGACCCTAACGACAACACCAAGAAAGAGCGCTGGCTGCGTGTTCGGGCCCACGATGAAGTAAACATTGAAGGCTGGATCGAAGCACGCAACGTTATGCCTGACGATGTGTTGGAAGCGTCAAAAAAGATGTCTGATGAAGACAAGGCAGTGCCGGCCCAGGCGACGGGACAATTGCGGGCCAGTTCAAATCTTCGCCTGTCGCCCGATCGTAGTGGGAACGAGAATATTATGATGCGGCTCGATAGCGGCTCAGCCTTTGAAATCGTTAGCTGGAAGCGGGTGCCCAAGCCGAAGTCCTCCGAAACAATAGAAAGCGACATCGCTCCCAAGGCTGGTAGTGCTCAGCAGACTGGCACGCGCGGAGGAAGGGTTGAACAGGACGAGAACCAACCCGAAGAGACCAACGAGCTTTGGTACAAAGTTCGGCTGGCGCCTTCAATTTCACCTGCACCCGCCGGATGGATTTACGGCAAGCAGGTTGAGTTGACGGTTCCGAGTGACATCATCTTTTATCGAACGGGACGAGAGTTCGTCGCGTGGCAGAGGCTTGACGGAGACTCGGGCGAGAAGGATTCGACGAAGGACAAGGACGTCGCTCGAGAGGCTAAGCCCGGCAGTTGGATCATTCTGGAGAAGAGTAGCTCAAACCAGCCGCATACAACTGATGAGCCGGACTTCGATCGGATATATGTGCTGGGCTACGACAAACGAAACCAGGAACACTACACGGCTTACCGAAGTCCTGACATCAAAGGCTATCTTCCGGTAAGAATTGAAGGGCGAGGTGATAACAAAACTTTTACCGTTCGTAGTCAGGAAGACAATGGCGAAATGAAAGATGTGCAGTACGGCGTATTCAAAGACGCCAGGGGGTTTCTGCGCGTGACTGCTCCGCAGGCAAAGGACAAACGACACAGGTAAACTCTTGCAAGCGACGGCTGAATTGTTGGCGGGCTTTATCAACTCGCAGCGTCCGCGACGATTATCCAGGAGCGGCAACCAAAAATAGCCCGGCGCATCTAAGCCAACCGAACAAGCCAAACGCCTCACGCAATCACCCCTGGGATGATTCGTAATCAAAGGTTCTAGGCTGTTGACAAGAAGTTTTTTCTTCCTATAATGCCGTTTCCCCGAAAATGGGAGATTGGGCTGAACTGGGAAGAGAATTAGTGCCGCCTTCCTCGAGGCATTTTCGCGACGGCGGAGGCGCTTTTTGCGTCGCGTAAGTTTTTAGTTTAAAAAAGCTTATCGGCGGTTGACAGAGGGGGTATGGTCGGTTAATATCCCCGTTTGCTTAGGGCGAGACCATCTCGTCTGTAAGACAATCCAAAGACAATTTGGAATCGATGTTTGAAAACTAGATAGAGCGTGTCCGTGATCATGACTTTGAGAGTCAACCACGAACGATAAAGTTCGTGGCGAAAACTCTGAACAAGAGTCATTATCGGAAAGATGAAGTACCAGTACGATAATGTTGCTAGAGAACAAATTCTAACGAGAGTTTGATCCTGGCTCAGAATCAACGCTGGCGGCGTGCCTCAGACATGCAAGTCGAACGCGAAAGTTCCCTTCGGGGAACAAGTAGAGTGGCGCACGGGTGAGTAACACGTAGGTAATCTACCTTCGGATGGGGAATAACAACCGGAAACGGTTGCTAATACCGCATAATGCAGCGGCACCTAATGGTGACAGTTGTTAAAGCGGGGGATCGCAAGACCCCGCGTCTGAAGAGGAGCCTGCGGCGGATTAGCTAGTTGGTAGGGTAACGGCCTACCAAGGCGACGATCCGTAGCCGGCCTGAGAGGGCGGTCGGCCACACTGACACTGACATACGGGTCAGACTCCTACGGGAGGCAGCAGTCGGGAATTTTGGGCAATGGGCGAAAGCCTGACCCAGCAACGCCGCGTGAAGGATGAAATCCCTCGGGATGTAAACTTCGCAAGAA
>DASQPD010000115.1:0-18103 GCA_035644135.1 Pyrinomonadaceae bacterium | reverse complement strand
CCGCGCCAGAAGGGATTCACGCCGCCGCTCGTTGAGATACGCCACGAGCGCGCAGGCTGCGGGAACTGTGTCACGTAGACTTCATTGTTTCCCGATTCATCGGACTGATAAGCGAGCCAGTTCCCATCGGGGGAAATTTTGGCATTCTGTTCGTTGAATTTCGTTTGGAGCAATGGCTGCGGCTTGCGGTCAGACAAGGGCAAGAGCCAGATATCCATTCCTGTCTCTGGAACGCTCGCCCTGAAGACCAAATACTTCCCGTCCGGCGACCATGATGATGGATAGTATCCGCCACGTTGAACTACAAACACTTGCTCCTCTTGCCCATTCCCGGAGACCGGCCTAAGGAAAAAAATAAGTCCGTTGCGGACAGAAGTGTATACAAGCTGTTTACCATCCGGCGTCCAGACGGGAGAGAAGTTATCTCCGTCGGCTACGAAGTTAGAGACCGTCCCTTTCACAAGATCGAGAATCCAGAGCCCGTGCAGTCTGTTCGGCTCTTCTCGGCTGAGCGCCGCGGATCGTTCATCCGGTGACAGCTTGAAGCTTGTCCAGAGATCAGGAGTGCCAGTTATTCCTATTTGCTTTCCGAGACGGTCGCGCCAGGTCAATTGGACGGTATCTGCCTCTCCGCCCTGAACGAAGGCTAGAACGCCATTCGCGGAAACCGTAAACCGCGCCTTAAGGTTTACAGTGTAAAGCACATTCTCGGCGACACGAAACGGCTCACCTTTCAGTTCCAAGCGGTCGGGATCGAATGCTTGCGCCAGCAGCGTATGGCGATTGAGTGCATACAAAATAAAGCCCGGTGGTGCCCAGACAGACTGTGTGGAATTGGCGACGTCCGTACCCAGCGGGATCAGCAGCTTGCTGTCTTTGGAATCAAGGGAGCCAACGTAGATTCCCCTGTTATCTCCCCCTGCGTTCTCAAACAGGTAATGCTTTCCATCGGGCAGAAAAGAGGGAGAGAGATGCATTCTCTCTTCATGGGCGGCATCCAGTTCGCTCGCGGCTTCTGGCTTTCCTCCCGCCGCATTAACTCGTGAAAGACCTGTTTCATTTCCATTGTTGAAAAGAATCACGCCTTGCCGATTCCAGTCGCCGCCTCGCCCTGCGCCTCTGCCTGTTTGGCAAATGGTTTCGATCACGCCCGACTCAATATCCAGTTTCTTCAGCTTGTTGTCCGTGAAAAAGGCGATATACCTGCCATCAGGTGACCAGAAGGAATAAGCAGCGCCCTCCGTGCCAGTCAGCGGCTGGGCAGCAAAAGAATCAAGCGGACGCAGCCAAAGCTGGCGCTTGCCTGCGGCATCCTCTGCGCTGAAGACGACGAGGTGGCCATCGGGCGACAGTGCAATCACGGGGGCAGATTCTCCGCCTGTGTTTGTTCCTTTGGGGAGAGAGATCGAGAATCGGGTGATCTGCGATGGCGAGGACGGCTGGGGAAAGTAGAGCAGCGCCAAGGCCAACGCAGTTACCAGCGCAACGAGAAAGACCGCCGCGACAATCCAAGCGACCCGCACGTTGCCCAACCAACGCGCGAGGCCAACTGCCGCTCCGGTTTCTATCGTGGTGATGGCCGGCATCGTTTCCGTTCGACCGGAGATGCTTGCGCTTCCGGAAAGACTGTCGATCGCGAACGCGAGGTCGCGCGCGGAATGAAATCGCTCAGCCGGATTCTTCTCCAGGCAGTGACGCACGAGGCGTTCGAGTGCGGGTGAAATGGTTTTGTTCGTCTCGGAGAGATCGGGGGGGTCTTCGCGCAGGATCGCGCTCATCGTCTCGGCCATCGAGTCGCCGCGAAACGCGCGCTTGCCGGAAAGCATTTCGTAGAGAATGGCACCAAAAGAAAAGATGTCTGAACGATTATCCGCTGGCTGCCCCTTCAACTGTTCCGGAGACATGTAACCCATCGTGCCCATCACCGTGCCGGGGTCCGTGTTCACCTTTCGTGTCGGTACTTCTGTCTGTGATTTGGTTGTGTCTGAGGCGCCGGTCAGCTTCGCTAAACCAAAGTCGAGGATCTTGATGCGACCGTCATTCGTGACAAAGACATTGTCGGGCTTGATGTCGCGATGGACGATCCCTTTCTCATGCGCCGCCGCGAGACCGCGAGCAATCTGCAACCCATAGTCAATGGCTTTGCGTTGCGGCAATGCCGTGCCGGCCATGCACTCGCGCAGGGTTTCGCCTTCGAGCAGTTCCGAAACGATGTACGGCGCGCCTTCATGTGTGCCGATATGAAAGATGACCAGGATGTTGGGATGATTCAGGGCACCCGCGGCTTGCGCCTCCTGCTCAAACCGTCGCAGCCGTTCGCTATTTTCGGAAAAGGCGGCGGGCAAAACCTTAATCGCCACGTCGCGACCGAGTTTAGTATCGCGCGCGCGCCAGACTTCGCCCATCCCTCCTTCGCCGATCTTGGAAACAATCGTGTACTGAGCGATCGTTGTGTTGGGGGAAATGGGTTCGCTCATAGTGGATGCATCGAAACGCGGCGTAGTGCCTGCATCTGTTCTCTCAAAGCAGACTCATTGCGGCGGATTGAATTTCTTCAGCAGTTCCTTGAATCGCGGATCGTCGCGAAGCGGATCGAATGCGGGGTCGTACTTGATCGAAAAAAGCCAGGAGTCTCCCTTTGTCGCCGCTTCGTTCAGACTCGCCATCGCTGCTTCCTTTTCACCAAGTTCTGCCAGCAGACTGGCCCTCCGCGTTTGACTAGTGCCGAGCCTTCCCCAGTCCTGCGACACAATTTCCCGCAGGTATCCCGTCCAGCCACTCTTCGCAAAACTCTCGCGCATCCTCGTAGCCTGATCCGCTCGATCAAGGAGTTCGAATGCACGCGCCCGTTCCTCTACCGAGGCGGCGCGATCACCCTTCATTCGAGAAACGAACGAGATATGAGAGTGTGCCCACGGAAACGTAGGATCCAATTCCATTGACTTTTTGATTTCCGCGATACCATCGTCGATCCTTCCCGCGGCGACCAGGCAAGCGCCGCGATTGTTGCGAATGTCCGCCCGAGTCGGCTCGATCTCAATGGCCCGGTCAAATGACGCCAGGGCCTGGTCGTAAAGCCCCATCATCATCATGCGCCAGCCGTTCCATTGATACGCGCGGCCGTTGTTCGGATCGAGTTCGATGGCTCGCTTTAGCTCGCGTTCCGAAGCGGCAAAATCGTAATCCAGCATCAGTTGATATCCGAGCGTGGCGTGCGCATCGGATAACTGGTTATCGAGGGCGAGCGCCCGCATGATGTATTCCTTCGCTCTAGGCCTGTCCCGCTCACTAATGAATTCGGCAAGCCCGACATATCCGAGGGCGAAGTTCGGGTCTTTAGCGATCGCTTGCTGAAAATAACCTTCCGCTTTGTCAAATTCGTTGCCGACACGTTTGTTCAAATAGAATCTTCCCTGTAGATAGAGCCGATAGGCTTCGGAATCGGTCGTGTAGCTCTTAGCAAGTTTCTGCTGTTCAGCACCCGACAGTTTCAATTTAAGCTTGCTCGAAACATCGCGGGCGATCTCATTCTGAAGTGAAACGAGGTCAGTCTGATTGCGTTCGTATTTATCGCTCCAAATTACGTTTTCTGTTTGGGCGTCGATTAGTTCCAGGCTTAGCGTTAAGCGGTCGCCGCGTTGCACGACCCGCCCGTTCAGGATCGCCTGCACGTTAAGCTCTCTGCCGATGGTCTTTGGGTCGGTAGCTCTGCCTTTGTAACGAAAGACCGTCGAACGCGCTTTCACACTCAAATTCGGCAGTTGTGATAAAGTGCTGATGAGCGTTTCCGTCATTCCGTCCGCAAGGTACTCAACGTCCGCATTGCCGCTGCTATTTATGAACGGCATCACCGCGATGGATTCGATCTGTTTGTTTGAGGAGAAATAACGATAGCCGCAGAATGTTGCTATCAAGACGACTAAACTCAACAAAGCGATCAGTAGACTGCGGCGTCTTGTCTTGGCTTTATCTGGTCCCGATTGTTCTTCTTCATTCTTAGAAAATGGGGCATCCGAACTATTGACTGTGACGGGAGATAGCATCGCCGTCGGTGCCTCGTCTGCTTCATTTGTCGTCTTGTTTAGCGAAGGCAGGTCCACCCGCATACCGACGCGCCGTACCAAATCTTGAAAGCGGTCATCCCGAATAATAGTATTGCCCATGAGATGTGACAGAACTTCGCTTTTGAGCGCGACCATCTCACCGCTGCGTTCTTCAAAGGCCCTTTCAAACCACTCAAACGCTTTATCATTCTCACCCAGCCCGCAATAGACTCGCGCAATACCAAACGGCGAAACGTATTGGCTTTGTTTCATCTCGAACAGTTGGTCGAGGATCTTGTAAGCGTCATCACGTTTGCCCGCCAAGCCGTAAGCTGCGCCAAGATATGACAGTACCGGAACGACAAAGTGACCCAGGCTCCGAGACTTTTCATATGCTTCGATGGCTTCGTCATATTTGCCCGTCACCAGGTAAAGCCCGCCCAATTGAGTCAATCCACCTGCGAAGTTTGGCTCTATCGCCTGCATCTTGCGTAACTGTTCGAAACCATGGTCCACGCGCTGAGCGAGCAGATAGATACGGGACATGAAGAACTGGACTACAAGTGAAAGTGGGTCTAACGCTATCGCGCGCTCGCCTTGTTCGATTGCTTCATCGAACCGCCCGCAGTTAGCTAGAAAGTGGCCGTATCGCCAGTGAGCATCAGGACTGTTGGGGTTGAGCTCAATTGCTCGCTGGTAATCCAATTCGGCCTGCGCAAAATCCCAGTTGTAATAAAACTCAATGCTAGCTCGTGAGAGATAGGCGTCGCCAAGGCGGTCATCAATTTCCAGAGACTTGTCTATCAAAGCTCTCCACTTGGGAACGATCTGGTGAGGAGCGACACTGCCAAAGTAAAAGAGCGACCCATAACAAAAACCGAGACCAGCATAAGCGGGCGCGTATTCTGGTTCCAGCTCGATCGCCTGCTCAAAGTATTCAATGCCTTTTTGAAAGTAGTCGGGCGTGTATTTGTTGTAGCAGTAACGACCTTGCAGATAGAGTTGATAAGCTTCCGTGTTGTCCGTGTAACGCTTGAGCAAGGCGGCTTTCTCGTCGCCGAACAGTTTCACTTTTAGAACGTCTATAATTGCAAGAGTGATTTCATCCTGCACATCGAAAATATCCTGCAGCTCGCGGTCGTATCGCTCGGACCACAGGTGATAACCATCCGCCGCATTGACAAGCTGAACTGTGATGCGCAAGCGGCTGCCCGAGCGTCGAACGCTTCCTTCCAATACGGTTTTGACACTTAACTTCCGTCCGATTTCGCTCACGTTTGTGCTCTTGCCTTTGAACGAAAACGCGGAAGTGCGAGCCGCGACTTTCAAGTGATCAATCTTTGCCAAAGCATTAAGAAGTTCTTCCGCCAATCCATCGCAGAAATATTCGTTGTCCGGGTCAGCGCTAAGATTTGAAAACGGAAGGACTGCGATCGAATTGCCTGTTCCCGATTCCTGGGTAGTTGCGCTGCGGATGACTTGGGTGCGCGCTTCCGTATCCAAGTTCGGTGCCGACGAGCGCTCGAGTTCGGCTTCAAACTCCAGCCGCTTCTGCAACTGCTTCAGATCTGCCAATAACTCGTTCGCGGTCTGGTAACGCTCGTCTCTGTTCTTCGAGAGCGTCCTGTTGATGATGCGTTCGAGTTCGGCGTTTACATCCCGCCGGAGACTGACGATCGAAACCGGCTCACGATGAATGATGTTTGCCAATGTGTCTGTGATCGTTTCGCCATCAAACGGTTGTTGTCTCGACAGCATTTCGTAAAGGACACAACCGAGACTCCAAATGTCGGTACGCTTGTCGACTGCCAGGCCACGTGCTTGTTCGGGTGACATGTAAGCAACAGTGCCCATAATTATTCCGGCCTGCGTCTGAAGGTGCTTTCGTGTTTGCGCTTCTGGATCGGAAACTGACCCGGTCGCTACCGCTCCCGGTTCTGACAGTTTCGCCAAACCAAAATCGAGAACCTTCACGTAGCCGTCAGCCCGCAGCATTAGGTTGTCAGGCTTAATGTCGCGATGAATGATTCCGGCTTCATGCGCCGCTTGCAGAGCGGAAGCGATCTGAAGCGCAATCTCCAGGGTTTCACTGAGGGTCACCGTATCGCCGTTCAGGCGCTGGCGCAGTGATACACCGTCGACAAATTCGGAGACCAGGAAATGCGTGTTACCTACCGCGCCGAATTCAAATATGGTCAGAATGTTCGGATGATTGAGCGCGGAAGCGGCAAACGCCTCACGCTCAAAACGGAGCAAGCGATCGGCGTCCGCAGCGATGTTTTCCGGTAAGACCTTCAGCGCCACCCTTCGCCGCAGACGCGTATCTTCAGCCAGAAACACTTCGCCCATTCCGCCCTCGCCAAGTTTCGAGACTACGCGGTAGTGGGAAAGTATTGAATTGGATGAGAGTTGCTTACTCATTTGAGAGGCCTATGATTAGTGCCTTAAGCCTGCGGTCCAGTTGAGCACGATAGTCAACGGCGCACCGCCTGACTCGTCCACCAACGTGTTAAGCAGAAACCGTTGCCCATCGGAGCTAACTGCGTAGGGAGCGACGGTGATTAGGCCATTGCCTGCTCGAAACTCGAAAAGCCGGCGCGGCACGCCAACTTCGAACCGCTCTCCGCTCTTCACTTCGACTGCCATCAGCGTTCCGTCCAGGGTGTAGTAATACAACTCTTTTCCGTCACGACTCCAATTCGGGCCCATGCCGCCTTTAGTGGAGATCTGCCGCTTGCCGGCACTCTCAGGGAAGCTAAGGACGTAGACCTCGTACTCACCTGATTCATCCGAGGCATACGCCACCCACTTTCCATCAGGAGAAAACCTCGCTCCAACTTCGTTTGCGCCCGTTTGCAAAAACGGGAAGGGTTTTCGATCACCAAATAGAGGTAACACCCAGAGGTCGCGTCTCGTTTTCGGAGCGACTTCGTAAAAGAGGATATAACGGCCGTCCCGAGACCAGTCAGTAGCAACCTTGACGTTGCTCGACTTGAGTAAGGGTTCATCCTGGCCGGCGCCGCTTGATGATTTCTGATATAGGTCAAAGGTGTCGCCGCGGTTGGAAGTCCAGACGATGCGGGTCCCGTCGGGTGACCAGATAGGGTTGGTATCGTCTGCCGGATCGAATGTGAAACGCGAAACGCTGCCGCCAGTGACATCGTATAGCCAGAGCTCACGCGTGCCTGTCTCTTTATCGTCGCGGTCAACCGCGATGCGCTTTCCGTCAGGTGAGACCCCAGGTTGCCCCCAACCTCCCACTCCGGCGAGCGAGATCTGTTTCCCTTCACGATCTACCCACACCAGTTGTTTGCTCTCTCGGTTAACGTTTCCGTCATAGACCAATACGCCGTCGTCGGAGGCTGAGAAGTTTCCGCGAGAGAAGGAAGCATCTCGGCCTACGTGTTCGGCGACAGGAATTGGTTCGCCGGTCAGCTTCAGTTGTTCAGCATCGAAGGGCTGGGCCAGCAGTGCCCCTTCACGCGCGAAGAGCAGATAGCCACCATCTCCTCGCCCAGAAGGCACGTATACCGCGTTCGTGTTGGCGCCAAGCAGGCGCTGCTTGAGTGGTCCGTCAACTGTGCCGACGTAAACTCCACCTGTCTCTTGACTGCCGCTCTGAATGAAATAGAGAAAGTGACGATCATCCGGTAAGAAGGATGGAGAATTATAATTCCACTCTCGACGCGTGCGATCGAGGGACCTTAGCAGCGTTAAATCAGCGCCTGTGGCGGAAACTCGATACAATCCGAACCCAAGTGTTGTAAACAGAATCACTCCGTCACGGCTCCAGGTGCCACCCGCACTAATTCCCGCATCGCAGATCGTTTGTACGGGACCGCCTGAGAAGGCGATCTTTTTGAGTTTGCCACTGGCGAAGAAGCCTATCCAGCGGCTATCGGGCGACCAGAAGGGATAGCGAGCGGCCTCTGTTCCCGGCAGCGCCTGGGCCGTGAGCGAATCGAGCGCTCGAATCCAAAGTTGTTCCTTACCTGCGGTTGCCGCAGTGAAAGCCAGCCAGCGGCCATCCGGCGAGACGGCCAGCGTGCCGAAGGTCGCATTCTGCGGCGGTGCCACCGAAAACTTCAAAGCACGCGCGTCTCCCGTCGCAGCCTGAGGAAGATGAACAATGGCGAAGGGCAGCGACAGCAATGCGACAAGCAGCAGGACCGCCGCCGCCGTCCACGCAATCCTTGCATTGCTGAACAAGCGCGATATGCCGCCAATGCCATGGCTGTCCGTCGCTGTGGTGACGGTCGCCGTTTGGCCCGAACTCGTGGCGCTGCCCGACAGGCTCTCGATCGCAAACGCCAGATCGCTCGACGAATGGAATCGCTCCGCAGGATTCTTTTCCAGACAGTGATGCACGACGCGTTCGAGCGCGGGAGAGACTGTCTTGTTCGTTTCAGAGAGATCAGGCGGGTCTTCACGCAGAATGGCACTCGTTGTCTCAGCCATCGAGTCGCCGCGAAACGCGCGCTTGCCCGAAAGCATTTCGTAGAGGATTGCGCCGAAAGAAAAGATGTCGGAACGATGATCGGCCGGCTGGCCCTTTAACTGTTCCGGCGACATGTAACCCATCGTGCCCATCACCGTGCCGGGATCGGTGTTTACTTTGCGAGTCGGAACGTCAGTTTGCGCTTGCGTTCCGTCAACCGCAGCGGTGAGCTTTGCCAGACCAAAATCAAGAATCTTCACGCGGCCATCGTCGGTGATGAAGACGTTGTCGGGCTTAATGTCGCGATGAACGATGCCTTTCTCGTGTGCCGCTGCGAGACCGCGAGCAATCTGCAACCCATAATCAATGGCTTTGCGTTGCGGCAATGCCGTGCCGGCCATGCGCTCGCGAAGAGTTTCGCCTTCGAGCAGTTCCGAAACGATGTAAGGTGCGCCATCGTGAATGCCGATGTGATGGATGACGAGAATGTTTGGATGATTAAGTGCACCTGCGGCCTGCGCTTCTTGTTCGAAGCGGTTAAGCCGATCCGTATTTTCAGAAAGGGAGGCAGGCAAGACTTTGATCGCCACATCGCGACCGAGCTTCGTATCTCGCGCGCGCCAAACCTCACCCATGCCGCCTTCGCCAATCTTGGAGACAATGGTGTACTGAGCGATCGTCGTGTTGGGGGAAATCCTTGTGCTCACAGTATTGGTTTGGGGTAACGCCTTTGTAGAAAATTACTACCGAGTTGCGGCCATAGTTTAAAGTACAACCGTTTAGGTTGCCGACTTCCGAAGCAAACACGCTAAAGCTTGATGAACTCTCAACTTCACTGTGGCAAACCGGTGCGCTTCACTTATCGAGAGGATAATTGCTCCCTGCTAAGCATAGTTTTCCAGACATCACTGCGCGCGTTCCCAAACAAGACGGTAAACTCGCTGCTCACCTTCACGCAGCATCGGCGGTGTAGATAATGTCAGCCGATTGCCTCCGAGCTTATAGAAACGCTTATAGTCAGTCCCGACTTCGTAAGGGCGCATACTGCTTTGAATGTGATGTGTAACAGTGCCATCCTTCTCATTAAATTCGTATGTGCCGAAATAAGCATAGTAACCTTCAAAGGCGGCGTTTTTCTCTTCGATGGTTAAAGGATTGGAACCGGAAGTCGGTGGGGGGTCGCGCATAAATTGGACAGCCATTCGCCCGCTGGAATCATAGATAATCAGACCTGTCGGATTTTGTCCCCAATCATGGACAACTTCGCCGTTCGGTCGTGTGGCTTCGATAGAAATTAGTCTCCAAGTGCCGACAACTTTGCATGCGATTTCTTCGTTTCCTCTACGATTTTGAGCAAAAGAAAAAACGGCGATTACCAGCAATACAAGAATCGAAGCAAAAACAAGATACTTCCTCATAGTAATTTTTCCTCACGATTGAGTTACCAAAAGCAGCATAACGGTTGAGTTCGGAGACAAGTCTCTAGCGCTCTGCGGTTTTGGCAAACATCATCTACCTTTCGATTCCCAGCGAGACCCGAAGTGTTTCAATGGCTGATTTGCATACGCCGTTCGAGTCTTAGCTGCGCGTTCCAAGCCCAGTTCTTGTATCGCAATTTCGCGCAATTTAAACTTCTGGATCTTACCCGTGACGGTCATGGGAAAGCTGTCCGTAAAGCGCCAATAACGCGGCACCTTATTGTGCGCGATCTTGTTTTGACAGTAACCACGCAGATCGTCGCCAGTCGCTTCATGATCGGGCTTGAGGATCACCCAGGCCATAACTTCCTCGCCGTATTTTTCGTCCGGGACGCCGATGACCTGCACTTCCTGGATCAGCGGATGGCCGTAAAGAAACTCTTCGATTTCTCGCGGGTAAATATTCTCGCCGCCCCGAAGGATCATGTCTTTGGTGCGGCCCACTATGTTGACGTAGCCCTCACCGTCCATGGTTGCGAGGTCGCCCGTGTGCATCCAGCGCGCGGAATCTATGGCTTTGGCTGTTGCCTCCGGGTCACTCCAATAGCCGAGCATCACGACGTAGCCACGCGAGAGCAACTCACCCTTGGTGCCGCGTCGCACAATCGCGCCTGTTTCAGGATCGATGATTTTGCATTCAACATGCGGATGAACGCGGCCAACCGTGGAGACACGCTTCTTGAGGGGGTCATCTGGCGAAGTCTGGAATGAGACGGGCGAGGTTTCGGTCATGCCGTAGCAGATCGTTACCTCGCCCATGTGCATCTTTGTGCTGACCTGCTTCATTACCTCGACCGGGCAAGGCGATCCGGCCATGATGCCTGTCCGCAGGGAAGACAGATCGAAACCTTCAAAACCTGAGAGACCGAGCTCGGCGATGAACATTGTCGGAACGCCGTGCAGCGCGGTGCACCGTTCGTTTGCCACTGCTTCCAGTGTCTTGCGCGCATCAAAAACCTCCGCCGGAATCACCATGGCCGCGCCGTGCGTTACGCAGGCGAGATTACCAAGGACCATTCCAAAACAGTGGTAGAAAGGGACCGGAATGCAGAGACGGTCATGCTCGGTAAAGCGCATAGCCTCGCCGATGAAAAACGCATTGTTGACGATCGAGTGATGCGAGAGTGTTGCGCCCTTGGGGAAACCGGTTGTCCCGGAAGTGTATTGAAGGTTGATGGCTTCATCAAATTCGAGAGAACGCTGCCGCTCCAACAACAACTCAGGCGCGATGGCGTCGGCCTTACTCATGACTTCATCCCAGTGATAAGCACCCTGCACGTCTTGCGCGCCAAAGCCAATCACTGTGCGCAGCAAAGGCAGACGCTTCGCTGAAAGCTGGCCCGCTTCGCACTCGTCTACTTCCGGGCAGACCTCGCGCAGCAGCGACGCGTAGTCTGACGTCTTGAAGGGAGGCGCAATGATGAGCGTTGCGCAACCCGACTGCCGGAGCGCGTACTCAAGTTCCTGGGCCCGATAAGCAGGATTGATGTTGACCAGGATTGCGCCGATCTTGGCGGTCGCGAATTGGGTGATCACCCACTCGGCATAATTCGGAGACCAGATGCCGACGCGATCTCCCTTCATCACGCCGCAGGCGATCAGCCCGCGCGCGAAACGGTTGCAGACGTCCTGAAGGTGCCGGTAGGTGTAGCGTAGGTTTTGATGACACGAGACCAGGGCCTCGTTATCGGGATTCCGTTCAACTATGAAATCGAGAAGGTCTCCAATCGTCGAGCCGATAAGCGGCACGCCGCAGGCCCCATGGACATAAGACAGATTTTCGTCGCCGGTCTTTTTGCCACTCATTTCATAAGCCCCACCAATATCGCCGCGAACCGAATCCAAACCTCCGTACCTGCCAGCAGCAGACGCAACTGCTTTGGAATGTAAATGAGTTCCGGATCCGAGAAATCGAGCCTTAGGCGTGCCTTCGCCTAACGCACCAAGCAAATTCAACCCGCCCCGTGATACATAGTGTTTTTAGCAAATTAAAATGTCCGATTCTAATAGCAAGTAAAGTGTCCGGCTTAGTTTTTCTCATAAAACTAGTTCCCAATTAGGTTGTAGTGGCTGTGAGAATGTGGGAAAGTCAGGCCGACGTGCTTCAGTAAGTAAAGACTGCACGACCCTTCATCTCTGCTTGCCTGTCTCCCAAATTCGATTGCCGAATTGCGAACGCACATTTCCTCTTATTTTCCGTTAACTTTGTCTCAATTCACGTTCTGCCTGAAAGGCTCAACGTATTTAGATCCATCTTCTTTCAAAATCATTCCGGCAGATTCAGGCGTTTCAGAACTTCCTTGAATCGCGGATCGTCGCGCAGCGGGTCAAGCCGGGGATCGACCTTCGCAAGAACCAGATCAATACTCCGCTCGTCGTAAGCCTGATCCAACGATTTGAATGCCGCTTCCTTTTCTCCTAATGCTACATATATCTCGGCAATAAGATACGAAGAAACATACTCTCTGCCAGATCGTTCCTTCAATTCAGCCAGGAGTTTCTCCGCCTCGACCCGTTTTCCGGCCAGGGCAAAAGCATGAGCGAGTGACGCGACCGCCAGCTGTACACGGTTTGAGCCGTCCACCGCCTTCTGAAACTCGGCAATAGCCTCAGGAAACATTCCTGTTTGTTCGTACGCCGATCCTAGACGCTGGTGAGCGACGGATGACATAGCATCCAATTCGACTGCCTTCTTTCCCGCTTCGATCGCTTCGTCGTAACGCCGTGCGAAATAAAAGATAAAGGCGACGTGAGCTTTTACCGAAACCGAAAGCGGCTCCAACTCCTCTGACCGTCTGACCTGGCGCACGGCTTCTTCTGACCTGCCCATACAAACCAGGTAAATCGCATAGAAGCGATGCGCGTTAGAATAGTTTCCGTTTAGTTCAATGCTGTGCCTGAAATCCTCATCGGCCCCCGCCCAATCGCGCTCTTTCCATTTAACATGAGCGCGGGAGGCGTAAGCCTCGGCGAGCGTCGGATCTATCTCCAGCGCCTTGTCAGCTGCGTTTCTGGCTTTCCGCACGGATTCCTGCGGCGGGATCACTCCCAGCATCACGTCCGGAATGCCAAGAGCCATATAAGTATCCGAAATCCCGACATAGGCCAACGCGAACGCCGGGTCCTCGTCTATTGCCTGCTGGTAGAATTCGAGGCTCTGGCGCTCGTCTTTCGGTGTCAGCTTGTTCCAATAAAATCGGCCCTTCAGATACAGTTGGTAAGCATCAGGGTTGGTCGTATATACCTTGTTCAGCTTTTGCTCATCGGCGCCTGACAGTTTCAATTTGAGTTTGCTCGAAACGTCTCGGGCGATTTCGCTTTGCAAGCTGACGAGCTCGGATTGTTTGCGATTGTATTGCTCGCTCCAAATTACGTTTTCGGTTTGTACATCGACCAGTTCCAGAGTCAGCGTTAACTGGTCGCCGCGTTGCGCCACGCGCCCGTTCAGAACCGCCTGCACATTCAACTCCTTGCCAACCGTCTGCGGATTCGTCTCCTTCCCCTTGTAACGAAACACTGAAGACCGCGCCTTGACGTTCAGGTTCGGCAGTTGCGACAGACTGCTGATCAATGTTTCCGTCAGTCCGTCCGAGAGATATTCAAGATCCGCGTTTCCGCTTTCATTAACAAATGGCATCACCGCGATAGATTGGATGGCAGCGTTCGTAATGCGACCGCGGAGAATGAAAGCGACGAGCGCGCCGCCGCCAACCAGCAACGCCAAAGCGATGGCGGCCACTGCCAGTTTGTGTTGCTTGATTCCGGTGACGACATACTCGGCGCTCGATGCGGGCGGGTGTGTACCTGACGCGGTGCTTTCCCCGCGCCTGTCATCGTCCGTGCTCTTTGTTGTGCCGCTGGTGATCGCGCTCGTGGACGGCGCCACAGAGCGCTCGATGTCGCTGACGCCTTTCATCTCTTCGATCAATTCTTCGAGATCGTTGGCGGTGTCGCGGATCGTCTGGTATCGTTTCTCCGGCTCTTTTGCCAGACACTTGCGGATGATGCGTTGCAATTCTGATGACGCTGAGGGATTAAAGTCAGTGATAGCCGGCGCGGGGTCGTGAATGATTTTATGTAGCGTGTCAACGACTGAGTCGCAGGCGAAAGGCCGGCGACCAGTTGCGGCCTCGTAAAGAAGGCAGCCGAAAGAGAAGATATCTGAGCGCTGGTCGACAGGTTTCGCTTGCGCTTGTTCGGGAGACATGTAACCGACCGTGCCCATCACGACGCCCGGCGTCGAATGCTGGACGGGCATCATCGCGGTCGCGTCTTCTGCTTTGTCAGAACGATCCCCGGTAGCGGATAGGTTATCGTTAAGGTTCAACCCGCCCGCTACCGCAGGCGACATGATCAGCTTTGCCAGACCGAAATCAAGAATCTTCGCGTGGCCGTCGCGCGTGATCATGATGTTGTCTGGTTTAAGATCGCGATGGACGATTCCTGATGCGTGCGCTTTCGCCAACCCCTGGGCGACCTGGTGCAAGAATTTGAGCAAAACCTTCAGCTCGCTCTTTCCCGGGTGAGCCTTCTCTCGCAGAGTCTCGCCATCGACAAACTCCATCGCAATGAAGTTAGTGCCTTCGCTCTCGCCAATCTCATAGATGTGCGCGATGTTGGGATGATTGAGCGCCGCCGCAGCTTTGGCTTCCTGCACAAACCTTCGCATCCGATCCTGATTCGCGGCCAGCTCAGCCGGTAAAATCTTCAACGCAACTTTGCGATCAAGCTTAGTGTCCTGCGCCAGATACACTTCACCCATCCCGCCCGCGCCTAACTTTGAGCGGATTTCGTAACGACCAAGTTTTTTGCCGGAAGGAAGGGTCACTTCTGTGGCAGAGCGGAAGGTACGAGTCAGAACCGTAGCTGCAGATAGGTAAAGCGCCTCATTCTACCCGCATTAGCTTGAGCACGCTAGAAGACCGTATGCAGCGATTTGAGATTCCAATCTGGAATCTCAATATAGAGTTTAAGGAATAGCGTCCAAAATGGTGGGATTCGAACCCACACGACCTTCCAGTCAAACTGATTCTAAGTCCCCGCCTCCTACTTCGACGACGAGATGATTTTGAGTTTGCTCGACTAAGTCTGGGCCGGCGTGCAATCCGCTCAGGTTTATATTGGTTGTGAGGTGTATGATGGAAATCCGGTAGTGGTGGTTATTGATTCATAGCCCCAAGGTCGGAGCCTCAAATCTCACGACTCATACGATCAATTCCAATCTTCTCACGAAGTCATCCCTGCGTTGCCCTTGTCCGACCTTTCAAGAATCAATAGTGCTGGGTTGGCTGTGTCGAGAATTATTCACCCGGAGCAGTCAGGATGGAAGAGGACCCGAGACGATGAATCGCGGTTGACGCATCCAAATTATTTGGCGTCAGGTTGACGCGACTGTAGGGAATTGAATGGCAAGGTATAGGAACCTATGGAATGCGAATGATCTCTCGGACGGCTGCTTTGTTGAATTTAGCGTAACGTATGGGAACGTGTAGTAGTCAGTAGAACCGACTCGTTCGCGTTCGCAATGCGGAGGTCAGGGCTAAACTTTTCACCAGTGCGTCAGGACACCTGTTGGAGCGACCAAAGTAGGCGGTCTTTTTGAAAATTGATATCCCGATAAAGGTGTAGCCACTACCTACGTCGGTAAAGTTCTGGCGACGAAAGAGTGCATCTACCACTGGCGCAAGCGAGCAGGGATCGTATAAGATGCCAAGTCCACAGTGGAATTTCCACATGATTATTGTGGTCCAATAATCCCTGTAAGTTATTGATTCTAAAGAATTTATCGCCCGCTTGGCTCAGTGGTAGAGCACTCGCTTCACACACGATCTGAAAGCGCTCAAATTTCCTAAGAAAATCGTAAACGTCCAATAAAGACGCCGATTCTTTGTGTCCCTCGGTGTCACGAGGTGCCCTGCTGTGTCCTGAAAACCACGTAGAAAGGGGTACAAAAAGGGGTACAAACGAGGTACACGAATATTGGCTGTAGAGCCATAGAAACGAAGAGAGACAGGATGAAAATGACGAACAAAGATACACAAGTCGGCGACCCCGATGGCTTCGATGAGGGCACCTGCAGGCTTGCGGTTTGTAATGAGTGTTTCGCAATTAGCAACAAAGTAGTTCGTACAAAAACTGATGAACGTGCGCTTGCAGCGGGAGGTGCCAAATGGCAGGCGAAGTAAAAATCATCAGCCGCACGTACCGTAAGATCAAGGGCAAGTATTATGCTCGTGTCCGCTACAAGATCGATGACGGTAAACCTCTCGACATTCTGCGTCAGGTTGAGAACAAGTCTGCGATCAAACCGAAGCAGGCAGAGATCGAAGTTGAACTACTGAAGAATGGGCCAGCACAACTCGTTGCCGGTAAAGTTACATTCCGGCAGCTTGCTCAACATGCCAAAGACAACATCTATGTCTCTGCCCTTTACGACAATCAAGAGACAAAAATAAAAGGCGTTCGAAGCGTTGTGCCCGCACACTCCGCTCTCAATAATCTGGTCACCTTCTTCGGAGACGTAGATATAAGAAAGATCAATGAAAAGACGCTGACGGAGTATCAGGTCGCACGACTGACTGGAACGATAAAGAATCTCAGGAAGGTTAGTCTTTCGACCGTTGATCGTGAGTTGTCTAAGGCCCGCCGGATCTTCAACATTGCGGTGGATGAAGGGTGGCTTCTTAAATCGCCGTTCACTAAAGCGGTGTCAAAGAATTTGATTCACGACGCCGCTGAAACTCCAGATCCGATCAAGACTCGCGAGCTTACTGACGAAGAGGCACTGCGAGTAATGAAGGCGCTCGACACTCCTCAAAGGTGTCACACCTTACCAGTGTTCATTGCGGCAATGGATACTGGAGCCAGAAAGTCCAGCTTGTTGGATTACCTTCGTTGGAAAGACATTAACTTTAGTGACGAGATCATCACACTCACTGCCTACAAAGGCAAAGGTAGGAACATCAAGCCAAAGCGCTGGCCGGTGCAGATGACTAGCCGGTTGAAGAAGGAGTTACTACAACTGCAACTCCAGAGAAAGAACAAGAACGACGCTGCTCTTGTCTTTGAACAGGCGAAGGTCAATTTGCGCAAGTTGTGGACTGCGGCATACGCCGAAGCAGGAGTCCCGAAAGGTACACGCCTCTTCTACTCTGTGCGTCACAACTTCGGTACTGAAATGGCTAATGAAGGCATGCCGTTACCAGCGCTTGCTAATCTGTTAGGCCACAGTGACGTGAAGATGACGATGAGATACTACAACATGAATAAGAAAACCATTGACAAGGCTCGCGAGATTCTCAATAAGAGGGCGGTAGTCAATAGCTAAAGAATAATTTCCCAAAGCACATGGCTTGTACGGCACCTTCCTTCGCCTCGATTGAAGAAATTTTAGTGAAGTACTTTCCCCTTTGCGGACCAATCACACCGACTGCTTCCACGAAATATCTCGAGATCGCCTCCTTAATACTCACAATGCTCTTTAGTCTCATTGGTGCGCTCTAATTTATAGATACCAAACCGATACCAATCGTCCCTAATCACAACAGCAAAGTCCGGTTTCCGCTTATCTAAGCTCGAATACGTCTAAAAAGCGGTTAGAGGGAAGTATCCGAACACCACTCGAATTCTTTTCGCTTTGCTAAGACAATTGTTCTCTTATTTCACCTCGAGAAAAGATCAAGGGACGAAATTGTGAAAGGGGAACCGGTGAAGATCAGCGCGCGACGTCTAAAGCTCGCGTTCCGAAGACCGAATGGAATTGATCAAGAAAGGATGGCTGCCTAACCTTTTTGGATCTTGTCGGCCGTAAAAAGTAGCCGCGGAAAAATTAATCATATCAATATTCCTGAACCTTTCGAATACCCGGTTGGAGTTCAATTCGTAAAAAGCTCAATCGTCAGAACGCACTCAGCGAGAGCTACATAGTTCTTAACGACGAAATGATTATTTGGGCGACGCCTTCTTTAGCTGTTGCAAGTAATCCGTCAGGAGTTCATTGAAGTGGGTTGGATCCTCAAGCATCGGATAGTGGCCGCTGCCTTTAATAATTACGACCTCGAACTGCGGTGCGTACTTGCGATTGATTTCCAGGTTAGTGGGATTCATGTCCGCGTTAATCGCGTGAATCGGTACTTTGACTTCTT
>DASQPD010000114.1:0-3861 GCA_035644135.1 Pyrinomonadaceae bacterium | reverse complement strand
GTGTTCACCGATGAGTGGGGCGGCGGATTGGGCGCGCGCTGCCGGGCGAACGATCCGAACAAATGGGGCGCTGATGCGGTTTTCAGTTTGAAGGACAACAAGCTGAGCTTTGCAAGCTACTACAAGTTGCCGGCCGCCCAGGGCGACAGCGAAAACTGTGTAGCACACAACGGCTCGCTCATTCCGGTTCCCGGCCGTGACATTGAAGTGCAGGCCTGGTACCAGGGCGGCATCTCCGTCATGGACTTCACCGACGCGGAGCATCCGGTTGAAATCGCCTATTTCGATCGGGGACCGATTGATCCGAAAATGCTCGTGCTCGGCGGCGACTGGTCCGCCTACTGGTACAACGGCCACATCTACGCTTCGGAGATCGCCCGCGGCCTGGACGTCTTTGAGCTGACGCCCACGAAGTTCCTGACTCAGAACGAGATCGACGCCGCGGAAGCGGTTCGGGTGGCTGAACTCAATGTGCAGAACCAGGAAAGAACCGAGTGGCCGCGAACGTTGGGCGTGGCGAAGGCGTACGTGGATCAGTTGGAGCGATCACAGGCTCTGCCCGGCGGTCGTATTACCGCCCTGCGGCAGGCGCTTCAAAGCGCCGAGAGCTCACACATGAAGCAAAAGGAGCTCGCAAAACTCAAAAGCCTCGCACCGTCGTTGGAAAAGAGCGCAGCCACGACGAAGAGTGCAGCAGACTCAACGCGATTGCAGGCCCTGGCGGAAATCCTGAAGCGACCTGCCCGATGATCTTTTACTAAGAGTCGTATTAGTGATCGCGAGACCGTCGTCTACGCTGCAGTGACAATGCGATACCCAAGCTCGTTGAGTGCCACTCGAGTTCCGCGAAGCAGTTGGTTTATCTGCTCGATGTTCTCAACGCCGACGACAAATGCGTCTACGGCTCCGGACTCAATCTGAAACCTAAAGCAATCTTCCGGTGACAGGGCCCGGCTGCCGTTGACGATGTCGCCCTGACCGACCACCTTCATACCAATCATGCCCTGTCCACGACCGCGCATCTTTCTGAACAAAGCGCGCGCAGTTTCCACGTCCGCATCCATATGTGACGCGCGCGGGTTCCAGCGCACCTGGTTGATCTCAACCCAGTCGGTCGCTGCGGCAGCCTCAAGGGCCGCGAAACTGTGACAGGTCACACCGCACGCGCGTACCTTTCCGCGCCGCTTCGCATCTGTGAACACATCCATCACCGCGCGATAGCGAGTCGGCCAATCCGCAATGGTGACGCAATGGATAATCAGGGAATCTATGTAGTCGGTCTCAAGCTCATGAAGGAAACGGTCAATGTCCGCGCGAACTTCCTGCGTGTCGCGACTGTCGGTCTTGGTCTGAATAACGTACTGTTCTCGCGGCACTCCCTTCATAGCCGCTTTGAAAGGAGCGTGCGAACCGTATGAGTCCGCCAGATCAAAAAAGTTGATTCCTTGATCCAGAGCGTGTCGCATGAGGCGTGTGAACGTCTCCTGGCCCAAACGAGTTTGGTTAGAATGACCTGCATAGCCGATGCTGCCTGTGCCAATGCCCACAACTGATACCTTGATGCCGCTTCTACCAAGTTGCACCCTGTCGGTTGGATTTTTGATCGAACGATCTATCGTTATTGCAGGCGTGGTTTCAAGGCCCATACTTGCCTTCAAACCATTCTTGACAGCAACGCCTCCCACGACGCAAACACCGGTTGCGGCGAACGCAGCGCCGATAAACTCTCGACGATTTAGTTTACTCACAGTCCGATCCTTTCTCCCGGGCCACGGGCAAGCGAGCATGCGTAAGTTGTCGATTTTATTGGTAGCGGGGGGGAGACTTCAACTCCCGACCTTGGGGTTATGAAGCGGAACCAGATCATGGCGTTTTTCGGTTGCTCGGCAAGCGTTGGGCTGAAGATTTCGATTTTCGATTGGACCATTCAGTTTGTGTACTCAGGCTGGCAAATCAACTCTTACAGTCCATTAGTTAATTCCCTGGGTCATTTGTCTCCAAACGGATCCCTGGCCAACCTTGCCGCTTTCTATCCGTTCAATGGCCTGCCGGATTTGCATTGCCACTTCAAACTCGCGATCATCCTGGGCCTCTCTGAGTGCAGGCAGAGCGCTTTCGTCTCCTGACTCATAAAGAAATCGACTGGCACGCCAACGAACAAGTTTGTTTGGATCTTTTAATGTTTCGACGATCGGGCCAATCGCCCTCGGATCTCCTAAATCCGTTAGGGCATCGCCTGCCGATCGGCGCACCCCAACTGCTTCGTCTTTCAGAGCCTCACAAAGTGGAGCCAAGACTTCAGGAGTTTTTATCAACCCAAGAAAGACCACCGCTAAACGGCGAATCGACATCTTTGGATCTTTGGTAGCTCTGATAATCAGTGACAAAGCTTGAGAATCTATCCGGGCTGTTGCATCTCTCCCTAATTCCTTTAGCGCGGCGAACCGCTCTTCCCACTTTGGCGATTCAAAGGCCCGTATGAGTTCGCCCAGTTCTTCTCCGTTCGCCTCAACCTTTTCATTTAAGTCAGGGTGATAGGCCCTCTCAACCAATTCTTTTAACTTCTTTTCATCATAGACGGCTGAAATCTCGCGCACCACCGCCTCGCCGACCTCGGGCAGATCCCCGTAGCGCAGACCTTCGTCTTTCCACTTTCGCTCCATCAGCATGTTTTCCGATGCACCCATTGCTCGCTCAATAGCCTTACCGAATCTCTCTGGTAACGGTAAGCGAGTTGTTTCACTACCAGAGGACACTTTGACCAACATTGGGAGATCTCGGAAATACTGCACCGCTACCGTAACTTCGCGCCATTTGTTATCGGACGTTTCCTCTGGTTCTGGCTTCGCGTTGTTGAAACTGGCGTATTCGAGTACGGCGCGGGCCTGAGACAAGATATCCTCCCAGCCAGCAGTTGGCTTTCGCTGGATAGCCATAAAGTCTTCGACACGGAAGACACTGCTGACCCCTGGGATGGCCAGGATCTTTTCGATGTAGGCTGGACAATCTCTTTTATTTTCCTGTGTATAAGTAATCGCGACCCCTTTGGCGAGCCTCTCATCCAAATTCAACTTCATGCTGTTTGGATTTGGGGTGGTTTCAATTGATAGTAACTTCACTTTTGCTCTCCCGGCTCTACCTGCGCAGGTGTTTTAAATTTGTCGTCATTTTACCACTCGGCTCCGGTTATCCCTCGTTCAGCAAGCCCTTCGGTAAATCTCTGAACCTGCCGAACCTGCGGAACAAGAATCCAAACTCGCTCAATTCAAGTCGCACAGTATTTTGATGGCGCAGTGACTGATGCATACGCGGTTCGTAACATAATCCTCAGGATGTTTTTAACTCGCGACCGTGAGGGTTCTGACCCCAAGGCTGCGCTGAACTGCCCTATTTTTGTGAGTTTCCGACTTCGGAGGGTGGGTGTTACACGTGCGGTCGCCGATTACACAAATGCTTCGAACAAGAAAATGGAGGGCGGGATTGAGTTGGCTGGTTGCTACGAGGAAGAAAAATTTTTCAATCTCGGCAAAATCTCGACAAATCAAAACAAGGCTGAGATGAGTCGTTCGTGTAATCTCTTGAAGCTACATGGAATATTGGTAGCGGGGGCCGGGCTTGAACCGGCGACCTTGGGGTTATGAAGACCAGAGAAACACTCGCACCAACTTCACGTAGTTCCCGGCTTTTCCGCTCCTTAGATTTCAAGATCGGAAAGATTTCGCTCCAGATCCACGAACTGGTCAGGTTTGCACCGCATGACGCGGCGTAGCCAGAGTGGCTCGTCGAACATCTGCTCAAGGCCACGGACAATGGCATGTCTGGGTTCATCGGCGATCCTCACGGGCAGTTTAGTTTGGTCAC
>DASQPD010000113.1:0-36703 GCA_035644135.1 Pyrinomonadaceae bacterium | reverse complement strand
ATTGGTTGTAGAAAGGATCTGAACTAATCCACACACTTCCGTGTGTGGGATTCGACTTTTTGTGCAAGGCCATCCTGGCCACCAGCCTCATCCTTAGCCTGCTTGAGGGCTGAGTGAATGCCGTCAGTAACGAACCGAAATTCAGTGTGCCTCCCGCCATCTTGAGCGAAGCCCGCGGGTAATGTGTAAGTCTTCTAGTTGACTGGCTTCTTTCCTTTGCAATACGCTGAAGTTCAGTCTCAATTATCTTTCAGAATCGAGAGCGCTACTAAACTAGAGGAGGTGAAGCATGTTTCGAATACTGAAAGGCCTGACGCTACTGGTACTGTGCACCATCGTCGTATCGGCACAGAGTTCAACAAAGAAACCCATCGAAGGCGCCTGGAAGGTGACAGAGATTGTTGTCACTGGGGAGAACGAATCAAATGTACCAAACCCTCAGCCTGGGCTGATCATTTTTACGCAGAAGCACTACAGCGCAATGTGGGTTCCAGGGAACCAACCACGCACTCTGTTCAAAGGAGACGTCCCCACGAACGAGGAAAAGATCGCAGCATATGATTCTTTCGTTGCCAATTCGGGCACCTACGAAGTAGATGGAGCAACATTAACCCTCCACCCAATGGTCGCCAGATCTCCGAACTTCATGGCAGGCGGAGTATCGAAATATCAACTGCGGATCGAGGGCACTACACTATGGCTCACCCAGAAAAACACGGATCTCAGTGTTCGCAGCGGGGACCGCGTTGCGCCATCGTCCGGCCCAGTCAGCGAAATTCGATTGAAGTTTAGTCGCGTTGAGTGAACTTCCGCATACAAAGCAAGAAATGACGTGAGGCCTGGGCCAGCTAACGTATTAGCAAGCAACTTGAATCGGAGGTTGTGTGAAATCACCTGCTGAAGCACCGCGTTTGGCGGCTTAATGAATGTATGCTGAACAGCTTACCAGCAATCGTTGAAGATTTCGCAGTCGGCTTCATGGATCAGTTAAATTCAATGGCATCCAGGAAAGATTACTCAGCTTCATTCTGTCGCAACTGCTCGCTGACGCGCACTAATCCTCACATGAACCGCTCAGATTTCAACACTTTTAAGTCAGGCGCGTTAGTTGCATGTTCCTGCTCAACAGCCTTCACCACACACTGTTTTTGCGATTTGGAGGGGCACACGGAAAGAGCCTGGCAAGTATGTAGACCCCTATGTAGCCGAGTGTCCCTCGCGATGGGATTTACGAGTATCAGCATAGGTATTGAAAAAGAACCTATGCAACAATCAATTATCTCGCTTGAACACGGAAGACTAACCAATTATCACTGTCCCTGGTAACCACCATTCCCAGTTAACTCAGGTTGTACCTTCCTCTGGCTTTGTAAAGGTTGTGGTAATTAAATCCGTAGCCTTTAAGTTGAATGACTTTCTCGTGTCGCACCACGAGAGTTTCACAAATTAGAGTCAGCCTCTTAGACAGCAAATTTCTCTCACGGCATGAGAGCCGCTTTTTAGAATATGACTTCAAAATCCCCTTTGCCGAGCACAGAAAGTGCAGATACTTACTACATTTTTTACTACAGTGAGATTCTTACCCAACTTTGGAATGTCTCTAAGTTATTGAAGGAAATTGGAGGCGGCGATCGGAATCGAACCGATGAATAAAGGTTTTGCAGGACGTTTGACCTGCCTGCCATAAGTAGCTACAGCCGGATATAGCTAGCAAAAACCTCGACTTTAAGAGCGCCTCTCGTCACCTGTAGTCGTTTATATGCGTTTGTAGTCGCTACATTATCCGCTACATCGGCTCTTTTATATGCGCGCCTTCGTTAAGCGCCCGAGCCCGCACCAGCAGGATCATGCCATTTACGACCTCCAAAAACAGCATAATGCTGCCGTGCAATAAGGCAAGTACCTCCGTTGTGGGAATTTCGTGACATACTTAATATCAGACGACACGTTTCTGATTTTTAATTCATTCCCGCCGGTCGTTTTCCTTTTTTGCGCGCTGAAGTGCGATGGCAGCGTCAACGACCTTTTACCCGAGGATACCGATAATGAAACACCTAAGTACGCTAGTCCTGGCCATCTTCGCCGCCCTGCTTTTATCTACGCCGGCAAAGGCAGATGTGGCCGGGCAAATAAACGTTGGCCCCTGCGCTGCGGGCTCTGTGACCATCACGGCCACTACAATCGACTTCACACTTCCGGTTGGCGGGGGGAATGGTTGTATCCAGACCGGCATTGGGACGAATATCACCTACACCGGCGGAGGCCCGCTGACAGCAGGCGTGACCGGCTTGGTTCAAGACCTGACCGTTGGTGGTGGAACGGTTCTCAACTTCATGACTTTCGTCGGCAATCCGAGTCTACACTTTGACTTGACGGTGCTCGGCCCAGGCTTGAATAATACGGTTTGCGCGGCAGTGCTTGACCCAAATCTTCCTGGGTGCTCGATTGTTGCTGGGTCCCCGTTCATTTTATTGCCTACCCTGAGCGCCACCGCACTCTCACTTTCCGTCAGTGGTGTAGCGCGTGATGCTTCAGGCAATTCGAGTACGTGGACGGGGTTGTTCACGACCCAAATCCCAGGTGTTACTCCGGCCTCCATACAGTCGACCCTTCTTGGAGGAGGGAGCATCACTGGGGGTTCTTACTCTGGAAGTTTCACTGTCACGGCTTCCCAAGTTCCCGAGCCGGCAACGATACTTTTACTCGGCACTGGGCTGGCAGGAATTGTCTTCAAGGTGCGCAAGGGGCGGCGTCAGGCTGTCTAGCATTTCCAGTTAAGCGATTCAGTGACCGTAACGGTTCATTGATGCAACGGGGTTTGCTTCCAGACTCCCGCGTGGTCTTGCGCTTACGCTTACCCGACTGAAGAGCACCCAGTTCGCTGCAAGACTCGAAGCAGCCGTCTTATACCATCTCTCACTGGTAATGGTGGTTAAGAGGTAAATACCCCCGTAACAGTTCCCGCTACATATCAGCTGAGAGTATCTTCAGGGTTGACTTAGCGTAACCGTAAACTATTGACTGTGTGATGATTAATTGGAGGCGGCGATCGGAATCGAACCGATGAATAAAGGTTTTGCAGACCGTTTGGACCACCTTTCACCGAATACCACCGAGTATCACAAAGCGTAAATTATTGATCGTTTCAACTGCCATCTTAACTCAGTATCACTCCATGCGACTGTGTGGTAGCCACAAAAACGGCCACAGCAAAAGGCGCTTCAGAGGCGGCCTTTTTTATGTTGTCGCGTGTGGCGCGGAATTGCGTTTTTATGTGTATGGCTTCGTTGAGGAATTTCGGGGCCTGTTATTGCTGAACACGTCACAAGTCTTATTAGACGAGGTGTAGTTGACGATGAGGATTTGGCGCGACTTGTACAACCCGCACGATCAACAGACTTTAACCCAGGCCGTCCGAAATCTAGAATTGCAGTCTGGACTCCAGACGTTAGAGGTTTTAACGGAATTGGTTCTGCTGAAAAGGCCTAGCAAAGTTAGGGTTTCGGGTGCAACTAGAAGTTGAAGGGCTTTGGTCTAGTATTTGCCCTGGAATAACGAATTTCCTGAATATGGCTTTCGATAATCATCGCAAGGAAATGATTCGCTAGGACTTTTTTTTGAGCCTTGCACTTGCCCCGCATAGCTCTATCTCGTCCGAGCCTTTGACAGACCCTTCTGACAATCCTGCCTTATCGCGTCGATAGGAGTTTTCGCACGGATGGCCTCTGAAAAGGGGTTTTGGAGTGCGAACAACCGAACTTCATTGGGTTTTGGAGTTCTTAACAAGAAGTCGAAAAGGAGTCTACCCAAATGAAAAGTCTTCTCAAGACCTCGTTAATGACGGCCTTGCTTGCCGGGGTAGTCGGTCTGGCGGGAACAGCAGCTTATGCTGATGCGCTTCTGCCTAATACCACAATTGTCGGCCCTTCCACAACACTCTTTTTTGGGGGTGTATTGCTGGCTACCGCAACAAGTACATTTAACAATGGGGCCCTCGCGGGCACAGCGAGAGTAGCTGTGTTCAGTGGCGGCGCCGGTACCTGTGCGGGGTGCCTGGACTTCTACTATCAGTTCACAAACACAGGTGCAGCCGGCGTTAATGATTCCGTTAGTCGTACGACTAATTTCAATTTTTTAAGTGCGGCAGTCACCACAAATGTGTTTCAGATCACAAACGGTTCACTCATTGGTGCTGCTGGTTTTCAGAATGGAACAATTGCTTCCTTTTCCGCAGATCGGTCGCCAGACGGTAGTACGATTGGGCAGACTTTCACCATGGGCCTATTTGGCCCAGGTACGACAAATCTGGCTTTCGTGATCCGGACAAATGCGACTCTGTTCACCACGGGAAACTACGCGATTATCGACGGTGTTTCCTTTAATAATTCTGGTTTTGGTCCCATTGCTCCCACGGGGGTTCCTGAACCGGCAAGCATGCTTTTGCTAGGCACAGGACTGGCAGGTCTCGCAGGAGCTTTTCGCAACTCTGGTCGAAAAGCCAGGTAACAACCGATCGCCTAATAAGCGCGCCTCTCAACTCCCGGGTACGGGGTAGCCTAACAGGTGAGCTATCGCATGGTCCACGCCTTGCGGCCCAGCCACAAAAACGGCCACACCTCGCACCGGCGGCTGCTGAGAAGGTGATCTTGACTTGCTGTAACTCTCTTAAGTGTGGAAGGCCCTAATTGGAGGCGGCGATCGGGGTCGATTTTAGCTGCTTTGAAAATACGCTGCAATAATTAGCAGCGAGAACTACCAACTCACTCGAGTAGGTCAGAAAGGTCCTGCTGGATTCAATTCAACGACGTTGCCTGCCGACGTCTCCGCGTTTTCCAAATTTTCATTTCAGTGAACAGACAGTGGGACACGCGCGCGATCAAGGTCCGGGCGCCGGCGGGCATGGGGAGGTGGGACGTGTGCGAATCTGCTCGTACGCGTGCAATACGCAGCAAAGAAAAGGCACCTAGTTCAACTTGAGTACTCGCCAGGTCCAACTACGCTACGCGTCAATTGCGCCGCGATCAACCCCTCAAGGTGGATTGGCACGAGCTGCGGCTCCAATCTCAACAGCTCCTCGACCAACACCGAGCGGTGACACTTGCCAGGCTCACGCTCGTAGCACGTGAGACAGGCAGAACGACCTTCAACAATTGCTTCACGAATCAGCACCAGGAGCTCCTGGAGGACCGAGGGATGCTCTATCAGGTGCATGCGATAGCGGAGCATGCACTCGTCCAGGTCCTTCGACGTCTTCCGGATGACGCTTGGGTTGCCGGCCGCTTTGCAGTGAATGTACGCAATGCCGGCAGCGCGCAGGTTTCTCTCGAGCACCGATTTCACAAACTCAGACCGGTAGCTCCACGCGTACTCTCTGACATCCAGGACAGTTCCAACACCAGCGTCAACGAGGGCTAGAACATAACTCTCAGGCCGCACGCGTTCGTAGCCAATCGTATAAACCTTCACTTTTCAGCTTCTCCTTCCTGTTGCCGGAAACGGCTCTGGAATGGAAGCTGGAGCAGAGCAGCTGCCCGCTTCTTTGCCGTCTCGCCGCGGCGATCGTAGCCCGCTGTCGTTTGAATATCTGCGTGGCCCATCAGCTCCATAACCACTGACAGGTCAGAGCATCGATCAATCAACTCGCTGGCAAATGTGCGCCTGAAATCATGCGGTGCACACGTGGCGATGCGAGCCTCTTTCGCGCGTTTGGTGAGAAGGTTGTAGACCGTCTGGTCCGTAATGCTTCGCCATAGGATCAATCCGTCCTTGCGCACTGGCATGAACAATGGTCCGGCGTCCGTCCCGCGCACTTGAATCCAGTCAGTCAGCGCCAGGGCAAAACCGCCCTCGAGATAGACCAGGCGCTGTTTGTTTCCTTTTCCTCCTATCGTTAGCGCACGCGTTTCCGGATTCCAGTCGGTAACCTGCAGCGCAACCACTTCGCTGCGTCTTAAGCCGGCGCCCGTGAGTACCGCGATGATGCCCGCATCACGAGCGCCGGCCGCGGTCAAGTCTGTGGCGCAGGCATCCATCAGGGCAGCGATTTCGTCTTGCGTTAAAGCACGGCCCGAGGGAAGCCGTGACCCGCGAGCCGGTCGGACCCTGCAGATCCGGTGATAATCTTCGCCGCTCATCTGACAGAGGTTCCAAGCAGCTCGTGCCACTCCGCGCAGCGCGCAAAGAGTTGTGTTAATACTCGACGGCGCGCTGCCCTCTTCAAGCAGTCGTGAGCGAATGGCCTCCACATGCTCAAAGCGCAGGCTGGTCCATTGCAGTTCAGCCGGATCCCCGTCGTGTCCCAGCATATTAGCGACGCTCAAAAGCCGGGAAGCCATCGAGCGCCGGCCGCTCGCTCTTAGACTTGCCAGATAAAGAAGCACCGGGTTTCGTTCTACTTTAGTAATGGCGATTGCTGTTGTGCTCATTGCTTCATTGCCTCATTGCCGTTTGGTTTTGTGAAGTGAGATTCAAATAAGTAAAAATTGAGCGGAGGAGAAAGCCAACCCTCTCCTCCGCTCCACGTCTGTCAGCTGCAAGGTTGAATGACAACCTTCACGCACTGCCAGCCCACCAGAACCGCGTCCTCTTTCGAGATCTTCAACCGACTCCAGGAATGCGTTGCCTTGTCTGCGAGAGTGGCCAAGTGCGGCATGCCTTCCTTGTCGTAAAGCATGTACCCGCAGCCACGGCTCTCCATTCTTGCTATCGTCTTTTGACTCATTGTCGCGACCTCCTTTAGGTTCAGAAAGAAATTTCATGCCCTACCCTACGCTCAACGGACATGCGGCCGGTTTGTGGCTGATAGTCCATACGGGCGCTTCACTTTTTCCTGGCGAGCACGACTATCACTCGCCAGACAATGGTCCAGTGTTTAACCCCGGGTATGGCCTATTTCCATTCACTCTACTCGCTCGCAAGTCCATCCATCACGGACAGCTTCCTTTTTCGAAATGCCGAGCGTTGCCCAAGCCTCGCTCCGGGTAAGGCTAAAACTCTGGTGTCTGGCCTTGCCCTTGCTGTCAACCAGAAGATAGAACCAGCGGTCGTGTTTTTTGGTTTTCCGTTTCTTCATTGTCTTTCCTTCCTTCCTTAATGAGACTGTCGATCTTGCTTCGTGCCAGCTACGCTACCTTCGTGGTTGGTCGTCGGCGCCGATTCCTCTTGGTAATCTGGCCGGCTGCGACTAGCTCCAGCTTGCCCTCCGCTTCCGTCTCAACCTTTGGTTGCTCAGCTACGTTTGGCTGCTCTGAGGTTGTGGGAGGGTCGTCACTCAGCGGGTGAGCTGCGATGTGGGCCTTGAACGCCGACGCGATTAGCGTTCCCAGGAATTGACTTGGAGTAAGTTTGGCTTCCGCTGCATAGCGGTCAAGCAGGTAGCAACCTGATTCGGTGAATTGTGTGACGCCCCAGACGTCAACCGTTTTGACGCCCTCGATAATCTTGAAGTTTCTTGACATCTGCTTTCTCCTTCGTTTTGTTTTTGGCCAGCTCACCTGCAGGCGTGGGTTTGTGTGGTGGATTAAGCGACTGCCCTGGCCTGGCGAACGTAATGTCTCTTGGCCTTCGGTCGCTCCAGTGGCGCCACTTCGGTTTCGCTATTGGCCCAACCAATTAGACTGGCGAGACCTCCTGAGCTGAAGCGGGCACATGAACGAACGCGCTCACTTTCGCCACAGTTACAGCGCTCGCAGTCGCCAGCCGCGTGCAAGTTGTGGTTGCAGGTTGGGCAGCTCATACACGCCCGACCTCTGAGAGCTCGACCTGAATGCACCGGAAGCCGGCCGGCAGTGGTTTGACGCCAAACCGGGTCAAGGCTATCGATTCAGAGGGAGCAAAGGTTGAGTGCTCAAGCCGTCCTTCGTTGTCGATTACGACGAAGGCTTTGCGCTCCTTCAGCTCCTGCGGATCTGGTTTTTGGTCTGTGGTATTCTTGGGACAAGCCATGATTCGATTTTCTCCTTAACCTGATGAAATCGATTGTGGTCTAGAGCTCGTTTCGGATCTGATAAATCCGTGCGGGCTCGTTTAATTTTCTAAGAGAATAGTACCAACTGGCCATTCGCGAGTCAAGAGAATAAACCCTCTAGAATGTTGTATTTACGTGTCGCAGTTGGTTCGCAGAAGCATTAATTTGAAGGGCCCGATCGCGATGGTCCAACTAGGCACTTTGAAGCGGAAGGCCGCCAGCTATTCATTCGCATAACGGTCGTGGCGCGTACCGTTCATTTAAGACACTATCACACGGCTATGCGCGCGAGGCCGCGTGGTATTCGCGAACTATGTATGTACCGGCAAGCCCTTTCTCAATCGAGTGTAGAAAGTAGCGATCACCAGCCACTCAATTTCTCCTACAAGTACAACGCTGCAAGAATGTTTGATGTTACGGGTACTCCAACGGCGGATTCAGCTCCCAAACCAACGTTGTTGGGTCGCCGTCCCAATCTCTAGAGGGCAGTTTTGCAATCGTAAGTTCTAACCCAGGAGCTGAGGTTTGTATCCAATTAATCAGTGCCTCAAAAACCTCTTTTTTCGGTTCGCAGTCTGCAATTTTCGCCAATTCAACACCCGCTGGCGTTAACAGGAGAACGTCGAAGGCGTTGTGAAGATCACTACCGTCGGGACGTCTGATCCGCACAATCCGCTGATGAGCGGTCAGTTCCAAGAAACCCTCTTTTTGACCCTTTATGCTAAGTAAGGTGGATATGCTCGAATTGACCAGTCCGGCATCATCAAGCATTACCATATCCGTGTGGCTCAACCCACAGGCATCCAAAACATCGCCAGTCTTGCGCCGCTTAGGGACTCCCGAGCGGGTGATCATTGCATTCTGAAGGCGTCCAAATGCTTGAGCCACTTCCATATCGAGGTAACGGAGAACACCCAGCGTAGGCAATGAAAACGCCTTTGGCGTCCGAGCTTCCTGGGCCAATATGCGGGAATAGATTTCGCGAACCAGGTCACTGTCAACAAGACTTGCATCTTCTCGAAACTTATTAATCCAATCATCTGATGTTTCTGCTCGTTGCTGCTCAGGGTTATCTTGGTCCGCACCCGTTTCAGCGGCTTTCAGTAACGGAGGATTCGATTGGGCAAACAGACCTGCACCTTCTACAACGCGCTTCAGCCGAATGTACTTTTGGAGCGTGTTCTGAAAGAAAGTCTGCTGCAAACGCAGCTTCCGCATCGTCAAACTCTTCATTCGCGCGTATTTTCTCCACCAGTCGGTCACCGATTGCCTCATCAATATTTCTTCGAATCCTAAATCTCGCCGGCATTAATCGAGCAACCAGAGCGGGAAGGCCAGACCCTACACTCAGATCGATGCCGGTACCATCGGCTTTAACTCGGATAAGCTCGTCAGGTTTTTCGTTCGACATGGTTTCAGTTTCTATCGCACGCTTACCAAAACCGCAATTACTACGACTGCCGTGGCAATCACTGAAAGCCAGGCAAACTTTTTGCTGGAGCCAATTGCTCTCGGGTTAGCGTCTGGCCTTATCGCGTATAACAATTGTTGAAAACCAAACACGGGCAGGCAAAGAACAAGCGAACACAGTACCTGTAGAAATGCGACGACGTATCTCTCATTCAATTTGGAAGGGAGTACAGGATACGCAATAGCAAAGAACACAGCCCGACCAAGGATCAACGTGAGAACACGCAATGCGTACCCACCAAGAGTAAGAGCGGCTGGAGCCGCGCCGTCGGGGTCATACTTAAACACATTCCAAGACATCTCAGCACTGAGCATCGCCCCAAATAATACTGCGTAGAAAATCGAAAAAGCATTTTGCATGCTTGTTTCCTCCGAAGGTGTGTTAGATATTGCCTTTGCGAACCGGCCGACCTAGTTGTCTTCCGTCTCAATTGAAGCGATTTCTCCGCTAGCCACCGTTTCACCTTCCAGCCATTCATCATTAGCGGACTGACAAGAACACAATTCGGCGTTCACTCGATGGCCTGTGTTCCCGCAAAAAGCACAGACGGACGGGCATCCATCGCTTTCGATCTCAGGGCTGCGGAACTACCGTGTAGTGAGATTACGTTTCATTATGAGCCTCAGGAGGTCAGAGGTTAAAGACCGGCGAGAACATGCGAGAAAACGCGCGTAGATTATTCTGATCGGCTTGTTCTGTCAACGGATTAAGTGCGTGACAGGAAGGCTGCCGAATGGGGGTGTCAAACATGGCGAAATTTGTTTGACCGTGTGGGCGGCGAAACATTAGAATTCGGGCGTTCTCACAGCCTACTCCCACGACGCTCGTTCCTATGCCACTCAAACATCTCGGCGGTCACGCGCTCCCAAAAATACGAATTTGAGAAACACGAAAGGATCACCCGATGGAAAACCCTCCTGTGTCTCCGCAGCCTACGGTTGTTGTCTCAGAAAAGCCAGTGTTAGCCCCGACCAAATCGCCGCCAAAACCGTCAATGCCAAAATGGGAAGCAGCTGCGCGTGAGCGCATGAAGGCCGCGATCAAGAAATACAGCAAGCCACTGTCAGACCTAGTCGCGAGAGACGCCAATGAGGGCGACACTCGATTGCTGGTCACGGACATGCTCTGCGATGGCTTCGGCTTCGATAAATATTCAGAGCTGACGACTGAGTATCGCGTGAAGGGTGAATTTGCGGATTTCGGAATCCGGCTCGATAAGGACCTGCTGGCATTCCTGGAAGTAAAGCGCGTGAACACGCGACTTGCGCCGAAGCATCTGCGTCAGGTGGAGAGCTACGCGGTCAACGAAGGTGTTGAGTGGGTAATTCTTACGACCTTACGCGTGAATCCATGAAGAGACACCAGATGGATGCGCTTTGGAAAGCGAAACGGGCGACTTCGCCGAATTCACTAGCCAAGGTATTGTGTTCCACCTCAGTGGCGGATGCGATTCGCAGAGAGCTCAGACGAACGACTGGGCAACATGTCGAGACTGCCGATGTTGTAAAGTTGCTGCGCGATACTGTATTGAAGCCGGAATGTCTAAACCCGAAGAAGTTATAAGGCAGTAGATTGGAATACGAGGTTGGACCTTCGCAGCTACTTTCGGCGGCTATAGTTGGCGGGCCAGTGCCCCTTTTGTCCAGGCTAACGGAGTCAGAGTCGAATTGATTTCCGTTTGGAACTCTTTCTCCGCCGCCAAACTTGAGGACATGCTGTACAAGACCGGCACTTTACAATGAGACGGAGTTTCACATCTGCGCGTTTTGCTTTTACTCTTCGTAATCAAACCAATCAATATCGTTATCATCTAACTCGGATTCCCATTCTGGCAGCTCCTCAGGTTTGCCCCGCAATCTGCGTTTCACGCGCGCAGCAAAGGACTTGTAGCTATGTTCACTATTACCATAGCCACACAAAAGATCCTTGAATGCATCGAAACTCTTTCTAGCAGTCGGCAGAACCAAAGGCAGGTTGGTTTCTAAGAACTGGACCAGTCTAGCGTCAGGTTGGTTTCCTGTTCGCACGTCGTGGTAACCGAGTAGGGTCTTGTCTTTGACCTTATTGGCCAGTTCTAAGTCTGTGCCGGGATACAACTGATTGAATGTTTGGTGCAGTATAACACCACACGGATTTAGAACACTAAATGTGGAATAATGAATGCGCCTAGCTATGAGGACTGGCACTATATCGAGAGCGCAGCACTTGAGTAGAGTTTCGCGGATTTCAACGCGGTCTGGATACATCCACTCACGAATGTTTTTGCATTCAAGACCCGCATAACCTTCTTGTGGGTGACGCACGATAAAATCGAGTTGTTTACCATGTGGGATCCGTTGGCCGCTGAGGGAGGAAGGTGGCTCGGTTTTACTATAATGGGTGCTGTCGTCGTGAGTGTCCAAATCTGGGAAGTCACCAAAGAATTCGAGGTTGGATTGGCTCGATAAGACACGAAACGTAGCGATTTCGAGCGTTTGACCCAGGCGAATTATAAAATCGCGCTTCTGTGTCCGCTCGTGTAGTGAATCAAGTTCGCTGAGACGGTTGGCGAGGGTTGATGGATCGGTACCGGAGAGGTAGTACCAACGGGTATTGCCGGTTTGTATGTGCTCGATCACGCCACGCTGAATAAGACTCCTACGAACAATAGTAAGGACGTGTGGATCGATGCGTTGATTGTTAGGACCGGCGTCAGAGATTTTTTGTTCGAGCGTGCGACCACTCGCGACGACATGCTTCCGCAGGATATTGCGGAGTCGGGTTTCGGCGAGGGCTAGGCGAGAAGCGCGAGATGCCACGGGAGTGAAGGGATGACTGACGGCTGCGCGGTTTTCTGCTTATATAGATTTAGTAGTATGCCTCTCTGCAAATGGTTTCTTCGGGCGTTTGCACACTTTTGCCCCTAAAACGCACACCTTGCTTAACGCATTGTCAGTTTAGGAGTCTCACGTAACCTCATTAGGTCCAATTAGTTACTATTTGGAGGCGGCGATCGGAATCGAACCGATGAATAAAGGTTTTGCAGACCTCTGCCTTACCACTTGGCTACGCCGCCCGGGAATGAGAAAAGCGGAAGTGTTAAAAGCAACGGCGATCGGGAGATGGGGCGACGCGGAGACTCGGAGAAGCTAATTTTGTCAATCGGCGCAGTTTGCTTGTCTCCGGATCTCCGCTTCTCCGTGTCTTGACCGTCCTTCAACCTTCCGCCGTTGTCCCTTGAATCGTGGAGCGGGAGACGAGACTTGAACTCGCGACCCTCGCCTTGGCAAGGCGATGCTCTACCACTGAGCTACTCCCGCTTTGAGCTAACCGATTCTAGCGATTCGACTGGTCTTGTCAAGCGAGGTTCCAGAAAAGCTGGCCGCCCAACATTAATAGCCAGTTCAACTTCAAGACTCCTACTCAACCTTAGCAAACTCGCAGGTAAGGAAGGGGGCAAGCGCAGAGTCAATTATGGTGACACTCAAGATGCTGCGCGCGCCCCCGCTCAAGATCCCATGCCACTCATGATGGAGTGACCCACCCTATGACTCACAACGCTCATAGGCGAATTCCATCGACCTTATAAACCCGAGACTGTGACTTCGCATCTTGGGCGGGGGCGCGCGCTGTGAGGTGAGTGTGACCATAGTTGACTCTGCGCTTGGTCCCTTCCTGATTTGTAAATTCTCTCTGCTTGAGTGCATCTTTCGAGGTCGGTGGATTTTGATCGCATTAATCGTAATACCATTCCTCACGGCGGGCCTTGCGCAGAACTTTGTCGGTCCAGAAGTTGCGCAATAGTTTGATCTGGACGCGACCCTCCGCTCTGCCTCCGGGTAGTATTACCGTTACCACGTCGAACCGGAAACGCTCTCCAATCAGTCCAAACATGCGCCGGTACGCTCGAGCCGCACGCGAGATTTGCCTCTGTTTGCGCCGGTCGATGTTGACCTGGGGAGGCGCGAACCAATCCGAAGCCCGCGTCTTGACTTCGACAAAACACAAAGTTGGTCCATCGTACGCCACCAGGTCTATTTCGCTCGTCACAATTGCGCCGCGCAGGTTTCTACCAACCGGCACAGTGAAGTTGCCCGCTACGATTCTGTAGCCGCGCTGCTCGAGATAGGCGCGAGCGTATTCTTCGCCGAGCCGGCCAAGATTACGTTTGTGTATCGTTACTGTGGGTGATTTTGATTGTGAGGAATCCATTGAAGAGTGAGGCTACTCCATAGTTGCTTCTACCGCAACCAAAAGACGATCCACGAAATAACACGAAATAGTTAGTGTGATTTCGTGGAGGATCTAGTCCGCCAATTGCACGATGCCCGTCAAAGATTCCCGATCACCGATCACCCGAGACGCGTGCCCTTTCCCGCTCGTGTCCTCTACCTTGACTATGCTTCCGGGACCAAAGCGTCGCATCTCACCATCACTGGCTTCTATCTCCCATTCGCCGGATAGGACGAAAAACAGGTTTCGCCCCGAGGATGGATGCCAGTCGCCGTTCCAGCCGGCCGGCGCCGCCAGGAATCCGGCTTTGGCCGCATTCATCAAGTTAGAAACGTTGAGTGGCGCCGCGGGAGGAGCGAAATCGGTCTCGGTGAGTTGCTCTTCCAGATCCTCGAAATGAGATTCGCCAGAGCTGTCGGCATATAATCGAACGTAGGTCACCTTCATCGCTGTTAATTAATTAGACAGAGTTTCCTGAAGACGATCGTTTTGTCGTTGTCATGTTTCGTCTCTTGCAGAAGGCTTTCACCCCCAACCAAAATGACGATCCACTAAATAACACGAAACGGTTCGTGTGATGCGCGTGGAAGCGTTTTCTTCAAGAAAAAAGGCATTGCTATAAGGGATAACGCGAGATCAACTTCCGCCAATTGCCACCACGAGCAACTCCTTAAGCGTCGCGATCGTAGGCGACCTTGAGCCAGTGCTTAACATCGTCATCGATCTCATCCAGTGAAGTGATTGGAATGCGATGCGTTATTCGATCCTTTTTTGCAAAACCGCCGGTATCGATCAGACGTCCCGCCGGCTTCATGTCACCCAATGCGAATCCCAAATCGATACGCGTACGCGTAGTTGGTTTTATCTGCGCGAACACATGGTTGCGATAGAGAGGAACAATCGTTTGACAGGGGCAAGCCTTGGCTTCCTTCCCGATCAACAGGCCAAGCTTTAGCAGTTCATCATATATTGGTCGCAAACCCGCTTTTCCCCCGGAAAACATCTCTTCGACGTACTTCGACGCAGCTTCCAGATAAAGATCAGGATCGCTGTCTACAGAGGCCTTTCCTTCGGCACGTTCCGCCAGCCACCAGGCAGAGTTCGTGCCCAAACCGTGTTCTCTTTTTAGCCACTCGCGTCGTTCCTGCTCAGTTTTTGGTCCCGACTTTTTGATGTAGCGAAGCCATTCTTCCAGGCTCCGCCCCGTCTTTTGTTTTAAGTCGGCGATCCACTTCTGGACCATTTGCACGCCGGGATGCACGCTGTAAATAGATTTCTTCTTCTGGTTTGTCGCTGCCTTGGCCATGGCATTCCGCTCCTTATATAAGGATGAGGGGAGTATAGATTCAACGTCGCGATGATTGCTTCTTCAAAATTGCTAATCACGAGTTAACTTCTGCAGTCGGCCGAAAACGTGGAGGTCGTCGCGCTTTTGTTGCCTGTTCGAAAGCATAGGCGACACGGATGAGTTTCGGTTCGCTCCACGCGCCCGCGAAAAACGAAATCCCCACCGGCAGACCAAAAACCTGACCCGCGGGAACGGTGATATGCGGATAGCCGGCAACGGCCGAAGCCGACGAGTAACCGCCGGTGAAGTGATCGCCATTGATCCAGTCGGTTGGCCAGGCCGGTCCACCCGTTGGCGCGACGAGCGCATCAAGCCGATGTTTCGCCAGCACCGCATCGATACCTTGAGTCCGCGAAAGGAGATGGTTTTTCCTCAAGGCCTGCAAGTATTTTGGACTTGTTAGCGGTCCTTTTTCCTCGGCTTTAATAAACAAGTCCTGGCCAAAGAAAGGCATCTCACGATTGCGGCTTCGCTCATTGAATTCAATTACTTCTTTTAGTGAGCGCACCGGGGCTTGCGATCCATAGCGCGCCAGGTAAGCATTAAGATCGGCTTTGAATTCATACAAAAGCACTTCCAGTTCTGAATCGTCAAACTTACCGGAAGTTGGGATGTCTGCCGGATCCACAATCACGGCGCCCATCCGTTTCATTTCATCAATCAACCCATTCATCAGTTTATCGACGCGATCGTTGAAGCCAAAGTACTTTCTGGCAATTCCCAGGCGGACACCGCGCAAACCGTCTTTATCGAGAAACTGCGTGTAATCCGCAGCCGATTTTCCAGCGCTCGCCTTAGTTGCCTTATCGGTCGCGTCCATTCCGGCAAGAACATTCAACAGGATTGCAGCATCGGTAACGGTGCGGGCCATTGGACCTGCCGTATCCTGGCTGTGCGCAATGGGAATTATTCCCGAGCGACTAACGAGCCCAAGAGTAGGTTTGATTCCTACCAGGCCATTAGCTGACGATGGGCAAACGACCGAGCCGTCAGTTTCGGTTCCAACCGCCGCGGCGCAAAGACTCGCGGCCGCAGCGGCGCCCGAACCGGAACTCGACCCGCAGGGATTTCTATCGAGCACATACGGGTTTTTTGTCTGCCCGCCCCGGCCGCTCCAACCACTGCTGGAGTGGTTTGAGCGGAAGTTGGCCCATTCGCTGAGGTTTGTCTTGCCCAGAAGGACTGCTCCTGCTTGACGAAGCCTTCGCGTCACAAACGAATCCTTCTCAGGTCGCGAGCCAAGCAGAGCTAACGATCCGGCGGTTGTAGTCATCCGGTCGGCTGTATCGATATTGTCCTTAATTAAGATCGGAATACCGTGAAGCGGTCCTCGCACTCCTTTTTCTTTGCGTTCTTTATCCAGAGCCTCGGCAATAGCAATCGCGTCCGGGTTGATCTCGATTACGGAATTGATTGCGGGACCTTTTTTGTCGATATCGCCAATGCGCTCCAGATACTTTCGGGTAATCGATTGCGAGCTCGACTTTCCTGATTTCATCTCTTGCAGGAGATCGGCGATCGTCGCTTCGTCCAAATCGGCGGGCGGAACGGGAATTGGTCCTGCCGTACTTTCACTCTCGCTTGCAAGGAGCTGGTTTGGATTGGCGAGTATGAGCGAAGTTCCTAAGGCAGTTGTCTGCAAGAAGTCTCTGCGTTTCATCGGCACACCTTTAATGAGAGTCAGATTTTATTCCGCGTAAAGGCCAGAACTATCCACGAAATAACAGGAACTTTTCGTGTATGTCGTGGATCGCTATTCTAACTGCTTTCGATCGTGCTGACTGAGGAGCTTGATCGCGATAACTAGCGCACCGCGAAGGATTCGAAAAACCGAGCAACGTTATCCGCGTTATCCTGTCCTTTATAAGTACTGGTAATGAGTTGATAAGGGCGGCGGCCGATAATATAAACGCGAGACCGGTACATGGTTTGTGGAGTCTCGGCGGTAAATTCGAGTCCGGGATTACCGTTTAGCGCAATCCGAGTTGTGTTTAGCAGGGTACCCTTAACTCCTTTTACAAAGTTATCGCGGTTGGCTTCTAATTCGCTTTGCACGCTAAAGTTGAAAGAGGGATCATAGTCGACCCAGCCTACGATGAAAACTCCCTTTGTGGTTCGGGCGACGAACAAGTGAGTCGTGTAAGGACCCTTGGTGCTACTGTTCGTTTCAGACTGATCTTTAACCAATTCGGGTAGTAAGACCGAAAAGCCTCCCTCTTCAGAATTGAGTCTCACCCAGGAACCCACCCCGGCTGGCGGGCCGGGACGAGGTTTGGTGTTGGAGGGATGGTCTTGTGCCGGCGCAGCGAATACAACTGCCAGCAGAATCCAACAGGGGACCAAAAACTTCTTCATGACTCAACACCTCGCGAAAATCCGGAAGCCTACCTCGCTTATACCTACGATTCACAAACTAGTCAATTGACATTATTTGGACAGCATTAAGCTTTAATAAGTGCCGGCACTTGGCAACGCTCTTCAAATTCTCTACCGTGTGTGACCGGGAAGACACTAATGGTCACGGGCACGAAAAAGTTCGGAAACACCTCCGAGGCTCAGGTTGATCTGCCCCTCGTAGCGATTGTAGGGCGTCCCAATGTGGGAAAGTCCACCATTTTCAATCGTCTCACCGGACAACGAAAAGCTATCGTAGGTGATGAGCCCGGCATCACGCGTGACCGCATGTACGGAGAAGTTGAATGGTCCGGACGCCGGCTCGCTGTAGTTGATACGGGCGGAATCGTTACCGACGATGACGCAGTCATTCCTTCCCACATTCTGAAACAAGCAGAGGTGGCCATTCAGGAGGCGGAAGCCTTATTACTGGTGGTTGATGCACGTCAGGGCGTCTCACCGCTCGACCTTGATCTGGCCAAGTTACTGAGAGCAACCAGCAAGCCTGTTTACGTGCTTGCCAATAAGGTCGATGACCGGAAACTGGAGGACGAAGCAGCCGAGTTCTACCGGTTAGGGTTTGCCGAGGTATTTCCCGTCTCAGCCGAGCAGGGAATCGGGCTTGGTGATTTGCTCGATGTGCTGGTCGATCGATTACAAGAGCGATCACAATCATCGACCGACTCAGAAACGAAGGCAAGGACGGAATTGAACCTGGCGATTGTGGGCCGTCCTAATGTGGGCAAGTCGTCGCTGCTGAATCGGCTAATAGGAGAAGAGCGCGCGATTGTCACTCCGGTGGCCGGCACCACGCGCGACGCCGTTGATACGATCCTGGAAACTGACGAGCAACGATTTTGCCTGATTGACACCGCGGGTATTCGTCGCAAGGGAAAGACTGAGCAGATGGCGGAGAAGCTTTCGGTGGTGATGGCCAGAAAAAGTCTGGAACGAGCGGACGTGGCGGTAGTTGTCATCGATTCGGAAGAAGGCGTAACGGCGCTTGATGCAAACATCGCGGGCTATGCGCACGACAGCGGTTGCTCGATCATCCTGGCGGTAAACAAATGGGACACGCTGGAAAACAAAGAGACAGGCAGCGCGGCTGCGTTTGAACGAGAAGTTCGTGACAAAATGAAGTTCTTGTACTGGGCGCCTGTGATTACGATTTCGGCGCTCACGGGCTTGCGCGTTGATCGAATTCTGACGCTTGCCCGGCAGGCGCAGGAGGCGCGGTTGCGAAGGATCCCGACATCCCAGTTGAACTCCTTTTTCGAGCGTGAGATCGGACCGTCTCGAGCCGGTGGGACTCCGGCGCCGGCGAGAGGCGGCATGTCTCGGCTGCGGGTGCAATACATCACCCAGACGAGTGTTGCTCCTCCGACCTTCGTGGTTTTCACCGCCGGCGGACGCCCGGGCCTGCACTTCTCTTACGAGCGTCACCTCCTGAATAAGTTAAGAGAGGAGTTTGACTTCTTTGCGACGCCGTTGCGCATCATTGAACGACACAAGAAAGGTCGGCGCGCGAAATAGAGAAGCAGAAACGTCCAAAATCCAACGTCCAACGTCCAGGTCCAACGTCCAACGTCCAGGTCCAACGTCCAATGTCCAATGTCCAATGTCCACCAATGTCCAATGTCCAATGTCCAACGTCCTATTTTGTGTGCTTACTGCCGACACTACTTACTACCGACTACCGACATGACCTTGGACCTTGGACGTTGGACCTTGAACCTTGGACCTTGGACGTTGCACCTTGGACGTTGGCCGTTGGACCTTGGACCTTGGACGTTGGACATCGGACATTGGACGTTGGACATTAGAACCGATGACTCAGCCTGCGATCACATTTGATATCATCGCGCAAAACGGCGAAGCGCGCGCCGGCCTCCTCACTACACGTCGCGGCGCGATCGAGACTCCGGCTTTTATGCCCGTCGGTACCGCCGGCACTGTAAAGGGTATTCGCTTCGAGCAACTCGAAGCGCCGGATCTCAATCCGAAAATAATACTGGGCAACACCTATCATCTCTGGCTTCGGCCGGGTGTCGAGACAATCCGCGCCTGTGGCGGTCTGCATGAGTTCATTGGCTGGCAGCGAGCCTTACTTACCGATTCAGGCGGCTTCCAGGTCTGGAGTTTAGGCGCTCTGCGGAAGATCAATGAAGAGGGGACTGAGTTCCGTTCACACATCGATGGCAGTCAGTGCTTTCTCTCTCCCGAGATTTCGATGGAAGTGCAAGCCGCCTTGGGATCGGAAATAGCTATGGTGTTTGATGAATGTGCTCCCGGGCAGGCGAGTTACGACGACGCAGCTAAAAGTATGGAGCTGACTGCGCGTTGGGCCAAACGGTCGCGCGCACGGTTCAACGAATTGCAGTTGTCCGGCGCCGACACCGGCCGGACTGAGCCTCAGGAGCGTGTAAACGGAGCGCAAGCTTTGTTTGGCATCGTCCAGGGTTCGGGGCACGCCGGGCTGAGAAGGGAGAGCCTGGCGCGGACGATTGAAATTGGATTCGACGGATATGCGATAGGGGGACTGAGTGTCGGAGAAGAAAAGGGTGTGACGTTTGAGATGCTAGACGCGACCGCGCCTGGCCTGCCGGTTCAGAATCCGCGGTATCTGATGGGAGTTGGGACGCCCGAGGATCTCGTGGAATCGGTCGCCCGCGGTGTCGATATGTTTGATTGCGTATTGCCGACCCGCAACGGACGAAACGGGCAGGCGTTTACCTCTGCGGGAAAGATCAACATCAAGAATGCCCGCTGGACCGAAGACACGCGGCCGCTGGATGAGTCATGTTTATGCGCGGTCTGTCTGAGACATTCCCGAGCCTATCTGAGGCATCTTTACCTGTCCGGGGAAATGCTCTCGAGCATCCTTCTTACCCACCACAATCTGGCGTTCTTCCTTGACACCATGCGACGCGTCAGGCAATCTATTCGGTCTGGCGATTTCCCGAAATTTCAGCGAGAGTTCATAGAGGGTCTGAGCGCGAACGAGAACTGAAACTGGAGCGCGTTCGGGAAGCTGCTGTATGTAGCTTTGGTCAGTCATAAGGACTTACAATTCTCCCCATTGAAAGCAGCTGATGATTATCATTCTTATTCTTTTTCAAATAGGTGGCTCAGGCCTACTGCAATTCCTGCCCATCATCCTCATCTTCGCGGTTTTCTATATGTTGCTCATCCGGCCGCAACAAAAACGGCAGCGCGAACTCCAGCAAACTATTTCGGAACTGAAGGCCGGTGACCGCATAGTTACCACCGGTGGCGTAATCGGGACAATCACTACTGTGAAAGATACGAGCTTCTTGATTCGCAGCGCAGACAAGTCAATTTTGGAGATAGCCAGAACCTCTGTCGCGGGAATTGATCAGGAAGAAAAGAAATAACTATTGTTTGGATTGTTGTCATAGATGAAGAAAAAGAATTTACTCCAACGCTCGATAATTATTGTCGTCGTTACCCTCGTGGGCCTTTATATAGTCATAGGCCCTCGTCACCGGCCCCATCTCAGAGATTTTACCTGGGGAGGGATCAAGGGAACTCTTGCGGACAATATTCACCTCGGTCTTGACCTCAAAGGTGGCTCGCATCTGGTGATGCGCGTCAAGACAGATGCCTTTCTTAAAGAATTGACTCAAGGTAATGCCGTCGCGGTGCAGAATGCTGCTAAAGACGCCGGCTTTCAGCCCCAGGATGTGAAGGTCGAAACCGATAACGGAAACTATCGAATTACTTTGACGGTCCCCGACGGAGCGAAGCTGAGTGACGTTGAAGAGGCAGTGAAAAAGAAAGTGGATCTGTCTGAGTGGTCTTCCTCGACAAGGGGAAACACGATTTCCTGGACGCTCACACCAACAGCGCAGCGCACTCTCGCAGATCAGGCAACCGAGCAGGCGGATCGAATCATTAGAAGCCGTCTCGATGCCGTTGGAGTAGCCGAACCGCTGGTGCAAAGACACGGGGCGCAAAGTTCGCATCAGATTCTAGTGCAAATGCCGGGTATTCAGGATCCAGAACGAGTCAAGCAACTACTTAAGGCAGAGTCCAAGCTCGAGTTGGCACACGTGGTCAGTCCGCCCAGCCCGTCCCCAGTGCAGACTTACAACTCGGAAGAAGAAGCAAAAGCCTCTTTAGGTGGCACAGCACCATCAAATCGCCGTATTTTGCCCTACCAGGAACGAAACGAACCGACGGCGGCTGGGCAGGCAGCCGATGAAACCCAAAAACAGAAAAAGTGGGTTGTGATCGAAACCCCGGCGATAGTTGACGGCAGCGAACTGCGAAATGCTTCAGCAGTTCAATCGCGGGCCGGCGCCGATGAATACCAGATCACGTTTTCGCTAAAGCCGGCGGGCGCAGAGAAATTCGGCACCTGGACGGGCGCCAATATCAATGAATACATGGGCGTTGTGCTTAATGATGAGGTCAAGTCAATCGCTTATATCAAATCCCAGATCTTCGATTCAGGTGAAATCAGTGGCCGATTTACCAAGCAATCGGCTGAGGATCTGGCACTGACTCTGCGTTCAGGGGCGCTGCCCGCGCCGATTGAATACCAGGAAGAACGAACCGTCGGACCGAGTTTGGGGGCCGATTCGATTCGTTCGGGCGTCAGGGCGTCACTAGTGGGCCTGCTACTGGTTGTTGCCTTTATGCTGTTTTATTACCGAGGGTCCGGAGTGAACGCCGTCGTCGCGCTGCTATTGAACATGATTCTGATGCTGGCAGGTCTGATAGTGTTTGGCGCCACCCTGACTCTGCCGGGAATTGCCGGAATCATTCTGACTATCGGTATGGCTGTAGATTCAAACGTGCTGATATTTGAACGCATTCGTGAGGAATTGCGGAGCGGCAAAACCATTCCTTCGGCAGTGGATCAGGGATTTGCTCGGGCCTTTGTGACGATCATCGACACCCACGTCACGACAATCATCTCGTCTTTGTTCCTGTTTGTTTTCGGCACCGGGCCGCTGCGAGGATTCGCCGTGACGCTGGTGATCGGATTGCTTATCAATCTTTTCTCGGCCGTTTACGTGTCACGTACAATTTTCATGTGGGAGTTAAGCCGCAAACGGAAGTTGGAATCACTTAGCATCTGAGACAGCGTGTGCTGGAGAAGCTAATTCCCCCTTTGCTTTATTAAATATGGTTCAAATCTTCAAAGACGTTAAGATCGACTGGCTCGCCAATCGTCGCATCTTTATCGCTGTTTCGGTTTTGTTGATGCTGGCCGGTCTTGGCTCGGCCATCTTCCGTCAGGCGAAGCATCCAAACGGCACCGAAGCTTTTAACCTCGGTGTCGATTTCAAGGGCGGGACGGTGGTTACCGTTCGGTTCAAGCAGCGACCTTCCGCCGAGGCCATCCGCGATGTGCTGTTCAACGCTGGATTGAAGGACGCAATTATCCAACCCGTTACCGACAAGCCAGATACCGTGCTGATCAAGATCCCCCTCGAAGGCGGAGGCGAGTCGCAGGCGCAGGTTGATGTTGGGCGATCGAGAGTTCGTGACGCGCTTCGCACTTTTGGTCCGGAGGCTGAGCATGAGCTCAATTCTGACCCGAATGCCGCCTACAAGATTGAAGGAACCGACGCGGTAGGTGCTGTCGCGGGAGCCCAGCTGCGAAACAAAGCTATCGCCGTCACGCTGGCCGCATTGGTCGGCATTCTGGTTTATATCGCTTTTCGGTTTGAGTGGACCTACGGGGCCGCCGCGGTTATTGCCGTTTTCCACGACGTGCTGGTTACCCTCGGATTCTTTTCGATCTTCCAATGGGAAATCAGTCTGACAGTCATTGCCGCTTTACTCACGCTGGTTGGTTTTTCGGTTAACGATACTATCGTCGTTTTCGATCGCATCAGAGAGAACCGCAGGTTGCGGCGGAGAGACTCACTCTACAAAATCACAAACGATTCGATCAACCAGACGTTGTCGCGGACTGTTATCACCTCGGGACTCGTGTTTCTTTCTGTGCTGGCGATGGTACTTTTCGGTGGCGAGGTTTTAAGGGGCTTCTCGCTGGCGCTTCTGATCGGCGTTGCCTTCGGCACTTATTCCTCGATAGCGATAGCCAGCCCGATAATGGTTTGGTGGGAGCAGCGTCTTGAAGCTGCGAACCGGGCTGCAGCTACAAGTTTTGCGCGACCGATGTCGGCCGCGGTTCGAACACCGGCCAGCGCCCCCAGGCGCGATCCCGTTTCGCCGCAGACCCAGAAACGCTCGCGCGGAGCCGGCCGGGCATAGCGTGGCGGACAGATAAAAAACGCCGTTTGCCCGATCCTCGAAACTACCAAGTTTGCGCTTGACTTTGCCAGCTAAGGCGACTTAGACTGCGGCTGTTGCTGGCCAATTAAATCTCAGAAGTCGACCCCGCGTTCGAAGCAAGAGGTTGGATGCGCGGCAGTCTGTGAGCGGGCCGGCGAGTTTTTTCTCGCACAGCGGCTTTCAATCTGTTTGGTGTGCTCAATATCACAGAGCTGCTGTCTTCCCCTTCAATCCGTTAACTGCGGCACTACTCAATGCGGGTACCTATTCGGCGTTTTGAGAAACCTTAACGATTTCGCACCCCTGATCCATTTGGCACCGGAATTGGGAGGATAGAATAAATGTTCGAGAACCTTGTTGAGTCCACTTCGCATAAGGACGATCTTTCGCGCAAGGGCTCATTCATTCTCGTGACGACGTTGATCTATTTGGTCCTCGGCGTCGCTTTCTTTGTCGCCGGCGTTTATTGGTACGACAACCACCTGGGAGAGCTCGAGCTCGAGCTGACTACATTGGTGGCGCCCGTGCCGGTTCCGCAACAGGCAAAAGATGAACCGAAACAAGAGGCTAAGCCGGCTAAGACTGAACCCAACGTTGACGTTAGACGCGAGCTGATTGCAGACGTCACTCGAACTGAGCTCGTGCCGAAAGAAGTTTCGGCTAAGGCGAGCGATGTTCCACCGGTACGACGGGGAGTGACTACCGTGCAAGGCAATTCAGACTATACGTCAGCTGCCCCAGTCTCAGCAGGCTCGGGCACCGGGACGGTAGTGGGAGTACCGACCAAGGTGGAAGTCGCTGATGCGCCGCCACCACCGCCGCCCGCGCCGCCTCGCGCGCCGATTTCCGGCGGTGTGCTCAACGGCAAAGCGATTAGCTTGCCCAAGCCACCGTACCCGGCGATTGCTAAGCAGGCACACGCTTCCGGCACTGTGGTGGTCCAGGTCACCATCGATGAGAATGGCGGTGTGATTTCGGCTCGCGCAGTTTCCGGACACCCGCTGTTGCAAGCTGTCTGTGTGGCCGCGGCTCGGCAGGCGAGGTTCTCGCCGACCAAGCTTTCGGGACAGCCTGTTAAAGTGACGGGCGTCATCACGTACAATTTCGTTGCTCAATAGCTGTGAAGGTTAATCCTACAGCCGGCCTCGAAGGGGCCGGCTTTAGGACTTCGCTGCTTGCTTTAATCTAAGAAAAACCTTTTGGAGGGGTTTACCGTGACTATTCTAACCAGCCTTCTAGGAACCAAAGCGCTCGGTCTTCTGATATTTCTACAGGAGGCCGCGCCCGGCGCGAGCCCGGCATCCGCCACTGAAAACACCTTTACCATAACTGAAATGGTGAAGAACATGGGCGGCGTGGCCATCGCAGTGGTCATCGTTCTGCTGATCATGTCGGTCTACTCGATAGCCATCATGGTTGAGCGGTATCTGACCTATTCAGCAGCCAAGAAACAGTCGCGCGAGTTTGCGCCGCGAGTGGCTCAGGCCCTGAAAAATGATCGCATCGAAGAGGCAATCAACATCAGCGACAAGCACCGTAAATCGCACCTGGCGATGGTCGTCAGTAGTGGTTTGCAGGAGTTTCGAGCGCACGAGGCGTCCTCGGATATTTCCGGTGACGAGATCGAGGCTTCGAAGCGAGCCCTGCAGCGCGCGATCGCCATCAAGACGGCAGAGTTCAGACGGGGCTTGTCAGGACTGGCCACCATCGGCTCGACCGCTCCGTTCGTCGGCCTCTTCGGAACAGTGTTCGGGATTATCAACGCGTTCCGCGGTATGAAGAATGCGGAGTCTGCCGGTATCGCGGCCGTCGCGGGTGGTATCTCGGAAGCTTTGTTTACAACCGCGCTGGGTTTGCTCGTTGCCGTGCCCGCTGTGTGGTTGTTCAACTACTTCACCGGCAAGGTCGATGGGTTCATTGTGGAGATGGACAACTCAGCCTCCGAACTGGTCGATTACTTCATTAAGAATCGCACCAAGCAGTTGAAGGCCTAGGCCGGTAAAGACCTTCTTAGGGTTTTATTGCGCGCGCGGCGAATCACGCCGCGCGTCCGCTCTGCCAGTGGGAGCAAAAGGAGTTTGATTTATGGGAATGGGAAGCGGAGGCGGCGGGGGTCTCCAGTCAGAAATTAATGTCACCCCGATGGTCGATATCATGCTCGTGCTCTTGATCATCTTTATGGTGGTCACACCCTTCCTACAGCAGGGCATCACGGTTTCGATCCCACGTGAGATGAAGAATCCGGACGTCGATCCGAATATCATCAAGGAATCTTCGATTGTGATCTCGATTCCGAATGATGGTCAGTATTTCCTCGGCAAGAAGCCCGTCGCCAAAGAAGAACTGGCTGACAAGGTCGATACGATGCTGAAGGGAATCAAGAAGGAAGAAGATCGCATCGTCTATATCAAGAGCGGTGTCGGTGTCAGTTACGGGGATGTGGTCAACGTCATCAACGAGGTGAGAAAACTCGGTGTGGATCGTATCGGCCTGGTGGCCGACAAAAAGAAAAAAGGTGCGACCGTACCAGCGACCACTGGCTAACGCCGGCAATCGCAATGGGAATCGCGAACTTTGTGAATATTAGAGTCAAGAGGAGTTAAAGTTATGGGAATGGGTGGAGGTAATACTGAAAAGGGCAATCAGGCTCAACCGTATATAAATGTCACGCCATTAATCGACGTGTTGCTCGTTTTGCTGATCATCTTCATGGTTGTCACACCCCTTAAGCCGAGCCGGTTTAAGGCAGACATTCCCACGCAGCGTGATCCCAATGAGGATCTAAGCAAGTTGAAACCTAATCCTCTGACTTTGGTTGTAACCATCTCCCCCGACCTGCAACTAAAGCTGAATCAAGACAACATAGGTTCTGTAAACGATACTACCCCCCTGTCTCAGAAACTGACCCAGGTGTTTCAGGAACGAAAGAGCCAACGCGCCTATAAGGTCGGGATGGAGACACGCACCGATGTGCCCGAAGACGAACGAATCGAAAAGACTGTTTTTGTCAAGGCTCCAAGGTCGTTGAAGTATGGGGACGTCGTGAAGGTCATCGACGCAATTAAAGGCGCTGGTGCTAACCCCGTTGGCTTGCAGGTTGACGATCTGCCTCAGTAAAAGTAAGTGGTCGGCGGCGGCCCAATGGGAGATGATTCTGTCTTGATCGAATCACCAGCCGTTGCCGATTACCTGAATGGGAGTCACGAATAAATGAAACTTGCTCAGACTAGGCTCGCCATTGTTTTGGCGGTCCTTGTTATTACCAGTTCTGGTTGCGGAGTCGTTAACCGCATCAGATCCAAGAATGCACTGAACGAAGCTGCGCGAGCATATCGCGAAGGCCATTTTGAAGAAGCGGAGCAGTATTCGCGCAGAGCCCAGGCGCTCGATCCCGACAACAAGACCGCTCCCCAGTTTATCGCTCGCACCATCCACGCCCAATATCGTCCCGGTGTGCAGGCACCCGAGAATATAGCTAAAGCTCACCAGGCGATTGAAGCCTATCAGAAGATCCTTGAAAAGAATCCGAAGGATGAAGAAGCCTACAAGGCAGTCGCCTACCTGTACGGGGCAATTAAAGAGGACGACAAGTTGAGACAGTGGATCGCCTCGCGCGCCACTAGTGATTCGGTCGAGCCCGAAAAACGCGCGGAAGCGTACGTTGTTCTGGCCAGCAAGGACTGGGATTGCTCGTACAAGATTACCGAGCAGCCAACCAATAAAGTCACGACCATCGATGCCAACAACAAGGCGACTGTCTCCTATAAGAAACCAAAGGAACAGAAGGATTTCGATTCCGCTCAGAGGTGCGTGAAGCTGGGCCTGGAAGAAATTGAGAGTGCCATCAAGTTTAACCCGAACAACGAGTCAGCCTGGTCGTACAAGACTAACCTGCTGCTCGAAGCGTCGAAACTTGCGGAAATGGATGGCAAGACCGATCTCAAGGCTGAATACCAGAAACAATCCGACGCCGCGTTGAAACGGACCACCGAGCTGAGCGACGCCAACAAGAAGAAGAAGGAACAAGAGGAAGCCAAAAAGTCAGCCTCGCCGCCCAAGACCTAAGACGAGTCAACCTTTGCAGAGAAACCGGGTGATGCCCTGCTTTCCAGCCGGGCATCACCTTTTTGTTATAATCAGCTTTGGTAGCTTTCCCCGGATTTTAGGGCACGTGAGATGATCAGAATTGATGAAATCGTCGACAAGGTCGCCACCAACCACCCCCTGGCGGATCTTGATCTATTAAGACGTGCTTATCTCTTTTCCGCCCGCGAACACAAAGGTCAGAAGCGTGCTTCGGGCGAGTCTTACCTGGTCCACCCTCTCGAAGTCGCAAATATTCTCGCGGAAATGAAGCTCGATGAAGTGTCGGTGGCCACCGGGTTGTTGCATGACGTCGTGGAAGATACGCTCGTCGATCTTGACACCATACGCAATTATTTTGGCGAAGAAATAACGCACCTCGTCGACGGTCTCACCAAGATTGCCCAGATAAGCAACATCTCAAGAGAAGAACAGCAGGCCGAAAACGTTCGCAAGATGGTGCTGGCGATGGTGGACGATGTCCGAGTCGTCCTGGTGAAACTGGCCGACCGCCTGCACAACATGCGCACCCTGCAGTATCTCAATCCGGAAAAGAGAAAGAGAATCGCCGAAGAGACGATGGAGATCTTCGCCCCGATCGCGCATCGTCTGGGGATGGGTAAACTTCGAGGCGAACTCGAGGACTTGGCGTTTCGTCACCTTCATCCCGACGATTATCGCGAACTCGCGGAGCAACTCGAAAAACGCCGGCCTGAAAACGAGGCATTTCTTGGCGGCGTAACTGCCCGCATAGAAGAGAAGATGCGCGAAGCAGAGGTCCCCTTCGTCAGCGTGGAAGGGCGAGTCAAACGGCTCTATTCCATTTGGAAGAAACTAAGACGCCAGAAAATCAGTCTTGATCAAGTCTACGATTTGGTTGCTGCCAGAGTAATCACGCCTAATGAGATTCGTCATTGTTATGCTGCTCTCGGTGTGATTCACAACAACTGGAAACCGGTGCCCGGGCGCATCAAGGACTGGATTGCCACGCCACGCGACAACCTGTACCAGTCATTGCATACGTCTGTGATTGGCTCGAACAGCCAGTCATTTGAGGTCCAGATCCGCACCGCAGACATGCACCAAATCGCTGAAGAAGGTGTGGCGGCGCACTGGAAGTACAAGGAAGGGAAGCGCGGTGCGCGCGAAGACGACAAGGCATTGCAAGCACTCCGGTCACTGGTTGAATGGACCCAGGAAGTAAAAGACTCGCGCGAGTTCCTGGATTCGCTGAAACTGGATCTCTATCCAAGGGATGTCTATGCATTTACGCCGATGGGCAAGGTCATTCAACTTCCGCGCGGCGCCAGTCCGGTGGATTTCGCCTACATGATTCACTCTGAAGTTGGTAATACCTGCACTGGCGCCAGAATAAACGGCCGGATGGTCCCGCTGCGAACCCAGATTCAAAATGGCGATGTGGTCGAGATCGTCACCACCTCGAATTCTCATCCTTCGCGGGACTGGCTCAACTTCATTGTCACTTCGCGCGCGCGCAATCGCGTGCGTCACTGGGTTGCTGAGCAGCAACGGGCAGAATCAATTGAGATTGGACGAAAGCTGTTCGACAAGGAGGCGATCCGCTTTCAACTGTCTACGAAAAAGCTTCTCGGTGACGGCGATGGGGAAATGAAACGCGTAGCCAGCGATTACGGATATGGCCGGGTTGACGATCTGCTGGCGGCTATCGGCTATGGCAAGCTGGTGCCCCGCAACGTAATCGCCAAGTATCTCGGGCCGGAACAATTTGAACAGCTGGACAAGCAGAAGGAATCACGTCTCAGGAGCGGGGTCAGGGCTGTCAAACGGCTGATTCGGCTGGGTGATGACTCCATCGTCGTGCGTGGCGTGGACGACCTCATGGTTACGCGTGCACGTTGCTGCAATCCGTTGCATGGTGAAGAGATCATCGGTTACGTGACTCGCGGAAAAGGGGTGGCGGTCCATACCAGGCGCTGCAAGAACGTTAACCAGTTGATGGTCAACCGCGAACGCATCGTGGAAGTTGAGTGGGCTGGCAGGCCTGAGACAACCGCCTATGCCGTCAAGTTGCTGGCGATAACTGAGAATCGCACCGGCATGATTGCAGGTATCACGGGCGCGATTTCTGACATGAAGACGGGCATTCGTGACGCTCGCGCCTCAGTGGCTCCTGATGAAAAGGGACACATCGAAGTGACGGTAGAAGTCTTTGATGTCAAACATCTCGACAAGGTGATCAGTTCGATCAAAGGCGTTCCGGGCGTCCTGGATGTTGAGCGTATGCAAGGCGCCGTTTAGCCGGTCCCGAGGAAACTTGCAGGTCGGGAAGGGGCATTCAAGTAGGTAAATTTGCAGGTCGGGAAGGGGGCAAGCGCACTCTCAACTATGGTGATACTCAACCTGCGCGCCCCCGCTCAAGTAACCAACCCACTCAACCTTGAATCGACCACACAACCTTCTCAAATTTTAAAATTCTTTCTGCTTGAATGCTTGCTCCAAAATTGATGGCTGACTACCTTCAGCGGGGGCGCGCGCTGCAGGTTGAGTGTCACCATAGTTGAGAGTGCGCTTGCCCCCTTCCCGACCTGCAAATTGTTCCTACTTGAATCAGGAACACCCGGTCACGATTTACACAGAGTTCGTGTGATTTCGTGGATTGTTTTTAATGTCAAATAAACACATCCACGTAACTACACGAACATTTAAGCCATTTTGCCGCAAGAAGCCTTTCTGCTAGAATCACGCCTTTGTTTTCGGTTCTTGGTGGAGGCAGATTCATAACCGTGAAGCGCAGAATCCAGACCGCGCAGGCGCCGCAAGCAATTGGCCCGTATTCCCAGGCTATCGAAGCTGGCGGATTGGTTTTTGCCTCGGGTCAAATCCCTATCGATCCTGGCACGGGCCAGTTTGTCGCCGGTGGCATTGCCGAGCAGACCGAGCAGGTGTTGAAAAACCTCGCGGCAGTATTGGAAGCGGGCGGCAGTGGGCTTGATCGAGTTGTTAAGACCACTGTTTTTCTCGCGAGCATGGACGAGTTTGCAGCGATGAATGAGGTTTATGGGAAGTTCTTTGAGAGCGACCCGCCGGCTAGAGCAACAGTGCAAGCGGCGCGTTTACCTCGGGATGCGCGGGTGGAGATTGAGGCAATAGCAACGAAGGACTAGGGCGAATTTCGAATTGTGAAAATTGCGAATTTGGGATTGTAAGGACTTTCAAAATCCAAAATCCGCAATCGGAAATCGGCAATGCTCTAGGCGGCCTTGGCCACTTTGCCGGCCTTGATACAACTGGTGCAGACCTTCATGCGCCGCGCGCCTCCCTGGGGAAGTTGCACGCGGATGGACTGCAAGTTTGGATCAAAGCGGCGCGGCGTTCGGTTGTTTGCGTGAGAGACGTTATTGCCGAATTGAGGGCCTTTGCCACAAACTTCGCAACGTTTTGCCATTGTATTTATGCAACCTCCAAAAGCTGTTCGATCAACGAATTAACCTGGGCGAGGGCGGTACAGTCTGCTGTATGCCTCCGCTTTGAAACGAAAACTTATAGCAAACGAATTTCTACGTCGTCAAGCGAGCCTTCGGTCCGGCAGTGCCCTAATTTGTAGGGGCGGCCCTCCGTGGCCGCCCCCAGTGAAAGTGAAAGATCATTTGGCGGCTTAGGGCGGCCACGGAGGGCCGCCCCTACAAATTAGGGCGACATCTTCGGTTAGGCAGGCCCATTGCTCAGGAGTAACCTATTAAAGGAGTTAACCAAAAGTGCGTAAAATCGCGATAGTTGTATTCCCTATAACGCTGGCACTGGCTGCGGTCGTTTTTAGTGCCTGTTCTCCGGCCGGCTCAGACGCCAAGGAAAGCATGGTGGCTGCCACTGTAAACGGCAAAAACATCATGCTTGCCGAAGTGGAAAGAACCGTGAGCCAGCAAGCCGGCGGCAAACAGTCCAGCCTCTCCCAGTTGGAATTGGCCCAGGCGCGCTTGCAGGTGCTGGGCAGTTTGATTCAGCGTGAAGTCCTGTTTCAAAGGGCCGAGCGCGAAAAACTGTTGCCAACTGAAGAGCAGATCACTGCCGCGATCAATCAGCAGAAGCAGCAAAGTGGAATGACCGACGAGGACTTTAACAAGAGTCTCAGCGCGCAAAACATGTCAATGGAAACGTTGCGCGAAGAAGCCCGCAAGGATCTCGCAGTGCGTAGTCTTCAGGACAAGTACAGCGGTAAGATCAGTATCAGCGATAAAGAGGTCGAAGACTTTTACAACAACAACCGGCAGCAGTTCATCAGCGCTCGCGGCGCGGCCCTGGCGGTAATCATTGTCGACCCGGCTGACAACAGCGAACAGGGTATTCAAAACGACGCTAAGAATGAAGCGGAAGCAAAACTTAAGATTGATAATGTATACCAGCAGTTGAAGGGTGGTGCAGACTTCGCGACTGTGGCTCGTTCGAAGAGCGAAGATGCGCAGAGCCTGGTTAAGGGCGGCGATATCGGATTCTTCAGCGAAGACGGATTAAAGCAGGCAGGCTTGCCAAAGGAACTCAGCGACATGTTTATGGGTCCAATGCAGGTCGGCAGTTTTACCGAACCCAAGCAGGTCAACAACCGCTGGTACATCTTCAAGTTGGAAGAGAAACGATTGCAGACAGAGAATCTGACGCTCGAGAGTCCGGGCGTGCGCCAGCAGATCACGCAGGCCCTGATTAATCAACGCAAAGACATTCTCAATGCGGCGCTGCTGGAGGTGGCGGTTAACGAAGCGAAGGTGGTGAATAACCTCGCCGCCAATATGCTCAACAACCCCGGCAACCTCGGCTTGCGCCCGGCGTCGCCGGGATCGGTGGCTTCGCCGTCTGCAACTCAGCAAAGCACAGCGACGCCGCAACCGGCAGCCAGTCCGGCAGCGTCAACGGCAGCTGGTCCGAAGGGAAGTGCATCGCCGAAATAAACGATTTTCGTTCACCCGATCGTCAGCGCGACAGCGCTACCTTGCGGAGTAGGGTGCGGAGAGTTTTCCTGCCGCACCCGTTTTATTTCTAATCACCGCGCTAAATGCTTTTTCGATTATCTGATGTCCATAAGTCCTACGGCACGCAAGACGTTTTGCGTGGTGCCTCGCTGCAGGTAAACCCAGGCGAGCATGTTGGGCTGGTCGGTCGCAATGGTGCCGGCAAAACGACCGTGTTCAAACTTGTCACCGGCGACGACTCTCCTGACCAGGGCGATGTTGTTCGCGCTCGCGGCATTCGCCTGGGATTGTTGGCCCAGCACATCCATTTTGAATCGTCGGCGACTGTGCACGAATCAGCGTTGGCAGCGTTTGGGACATTGCAGCAGATTGAGCATGAGATGCATGAGCTGGAGCATCGCATGGCCGAAGCGACTGATGATCTGGAGAAGATCCTCGAGCGTTACAGCGAGTTGCAGCATCAATTTGAACGAGAGGGCGGATTTGAATATGCGGCGAGGGCAGAAGCGATTCTGCTGGGTCTGGGGTTTGATCGGGAAACGTGGGGCCTGGAAACGGAAAAGCTGTCGGGAGGACAGCAAAACAGATTGGGTCTTGCTCGTCTGCTGCTGGCGCAACCGGACGTGTTGCTGCTGGACGAACCTACCAATCACCTTGATGTTGCTGCCGTAGAGTGGTTGGAAGAGTTCCTCCAGACCTATGCTTCAGCTTACGTGCTTATCAGCCATGACCGCTATTTTCTCGATCGAGTTTGCCGGCGCATCGTTGAGTTGGAAAACGGTCGCGCAATTAGCTACCCGGGGAACTATTCCGACTACCTGGTGGAACGCGAGGTGCGCCGCGAAGCGCAGCAAAGGGCTTATGATAATCAGCAGCTGCTAATCTCGAAGACCGAAGAGTTCATTCGCCGGAACATCGCGGGCCAGAAAACGAAGCAGGCCAAGTCGAGACGAAAAATGCTCGAGCGGTTGGATCGCGTCGAAGCTGTTTCCAGCCAACGCGCCTCCGGAAACTTTCGTTTGCAGGCCATCGAACGCACCGGAAACCATGTTCTGATGGTTAAGGACGCCGCGGTCGGTTATCCCGGAAAAGTTCTGGCAAGTGACATCTCCCTGATTCTGAGGCGGGGTGAGTGCCTGGGCATCATTGGTCCAAATGGCTCGGGCAAGACCACGTTTCTGAGAACAATCCTGAAGAAGATTCCCATTATTAAAGGTGAGATGCAGTGGGGCACCAAAGTGCAAATCGGCTACTACGCCCAACAACTCGAGGATCTCGATGAACGGAATGAGATCATTATGGAGCTGCGACGCGTGGCTCCGCCAAATGCGACGGCGGGAGAATTGAGATCCTTTCTCGCTCGGTTTCTGTTTACCGGCGACGACGTTTACAAGCACGTTCAGGATTTGTCCGGCGGCGAAAAAGGCAGGTTGGCCCTGGCAAAACTGATCTATTCGCGCGTCAATGTCCTGGTGCTTGACGAGCCGACAAACCATCTCGACATCCCCTCGCGGGAGGCATTGGAAGAAGCGCTTGATGCCTACGAAGGCACGATCGTGACGATCAGCCATGATCGTTATTTTCTCGACCGCCTGGCAACGCAAATTCTTGCGCTCGACGGCAAGGGCGGCGCGGAGCACTACGATGGAGATTATACGGAATATCATGATTGGAAGGCGGGGAGGGGTTCGACGAGGGGCGCCAATCAAAGCGAAACTTTTTCCGATACTGATTCCGGAGGGCAGACAGACCAGGTTATTCCGGACCTGATGAACTCAGAGGCGCCCGCGGGGCCGGCAGTTTCGAAACCTGAGCGAAAGAAAAAAACGCCGCCGAGTGGAAAGGCCGGGGTCAAGGTAATCAAGAAAAAGAAGCCGGAGGTTCGGACTCAGGCGATGATCGAAATGGAAGTGGCGGCCGCAGAGCAGCGAGTCAATGAGATCTCGCAAGAAATGGCCCAGCCGGAAGTTGCGCGCGACGTTCAGCGGCTGATTAAACTCAATCAGGAGTACGAGCAGGCATCGCTGCGCCTGCGAGAACTTTACGACGAGTGGGAGCGGTTAAGTACTGAGGCAACCACCGCGTGACACTAGTTGTGGCTGTGTGCCGAGGCAACAAGTGACTGTGTGGTTGGTACTGAGGACTTATGCCCGATGCGCTAAGTTGACCTTGATTCTCGAAAATCCGCGCGAAGGTTGAGCATCTCGGCGCGCGTTTGGTTAGTCATGCCTTCGATTCTATCGAGCCGAATCTCCATCTCACCTCGATAGAGCTGAAACTCATTACGATGATTTGCAACTTCAATTCTCAGTTCTCCGAATTCCCCTCGCAAGTCAGAGAACTGACCTCGCAATTCGCTGAATTCTCCTCGCAAGTCAGCGAACTGGCCTCGCAAGTCAGCGAACTGGCCTCGCAATTCGCCAAGCTCGCCACCCAGGCTATCACCCAACGAGTTGATCCGTTCAAGGATGGTTTCGAGAGTGGGTTTAGTCATAGCGCCGTTAGAATTTTCGTCCACGATTTTTAAAGTCCTTAGTGAGGAATGAGGTCTAACTCGCTGTTATCATACAGCAAAGGAGCCGAAGATTGCTGTCACGGAATGGCTATTAATAGTCGTGGTTGGCTACTATTAGCCTCTCTTGGCTAGCTCTTCGTTTTATTTCGTGTGATTTCGTGGGTCAGTCTTAGGATTGGTGAGGCCCTGGCCGCTGCACAAGTACCTGGAATCGACCTTGCTTGACACCATTCAGCGGCGTTTGTTACTTTCGGGCCTCGTTCGACTGGCATCGATATCGTCGCGTACGGTTAGCATGGCATCGATAGTGTCGACGTTGAAATCCTCGTTGTAGGCGCGTAGCTCAGGGGTAGAGCACTACCTTGACACGGTAGGGGTCTGGGGTTCAAATCCCCACGCGCCTACCATTTTCCTCAGTAAAAACCCCACTTAGCCACTCTTCGCCGCGAACCGCAGATTTCTCCATAGTGACCAAACCATCATAATCAATTAAGCAACGGGTGAATTGCGTTGAGATCCTTCAGAGCTTTCCTAAACGTTGTTGAAGGTTAGTCAGAAATAGTTCTGAGGAACGGGACAAAGAGTGACCTCTTCCGCGTCACTTACTAGAAGACCCGGCGCACCCCCCAATTCTATGTGGGTTAAGCGCTGTCTTGCCGAGCAGCACATCATAGAGTCAGCGTGGGAAGCTCAGTGGTTGCTGGAATACGTGAAATCCGCCCGAACGCTAGAACGCCAACCTCGCGCCTAAAACAATTCGCCGGTTACCGCCGTTAGTCGCCCATTGATTTAAGAAATTGGCTCCTGAACTAATTGCGCCATTTGGAATGCCGAAATTGCGAGAGTTGAAGGAATTGAACATATCTGCTCGTAATTGGATCCGAACATTTTCTGATAAGCGTGTGTTTTTGATGATCCCAAAATCGACCAGGTTAAGGCCGTCCGACCGCAGAATATTTCGGCCTGCATTTCCTACCCGCTGCCCCGGGGAAGGCTGTCGAAAAAGGTTCGCGCCACCGGCGGCCAAAATTTCTCTGATCGTCATGCTCGATAGATCCAAATCTGTATTTAGATTCGGACGAATCGGATTCCCGGACCCCGTAGGATCCGAACCAAGCGTAACAGTAAAGGGTGCTCCGCTTTGAAAAGTGAAGAATGAATTAAGCTGCCAACCGCCAAAAAACTTGCCCGTTGATCCGGTCTGGTGCTGATAGAACGGAAGCTCATACACAAAGTTCCCCGTCAACCGGTGCGGGCGGTCATACCCCGAACGGGCGCGGTCAGCGCGACGATCGAAAGAATTCTGCGAGCGCGGAAATTCCGACGTAGAAGCAGCAAAGACATCGGTCACATCGTCTATGAGCGTGCTCCATGTGTAATGCAGGCCGGCACTGAAATTACGACTCAAGCGCTTTGTCAAACTTGCCTGAAGAGCGTCGTAGGTAGAGCTGGCAGAATTTGTTGTCAAGCCGATTATTCCCAGGTTGGGATTCACGCG
>DASQPD010000112.1:0-43871 GCA_035644135.1 Pyrinomonadaceae bacterium | reverse complement strand
TACATGGCGTCACGGAATAGTTTCACCGCCGGAAACGGCCGAAGGGCAATAGTGCGCTCCACGATCAGCCCCTGCTCGTTGTCCACGATGACCTCCAAGCTCTCGATCTTGTGGCCATCCATGGTCCCGACCCAGCGCAAGAAGGTGGTGCGCTCATCGAGCTTAAACTCCGCTGTATAGGTACCGGAACCACGCGTAGAGCTCGACTGAGCGAAAATCGCCGCGATGACTTCACGCCCCTCGATCGGCCGTACCAGGATCGGGCTGTTGAATACGATGTTTTCGGCAAGCAGCGCGCTCACCTGGGCGGGTGTGGGTTTACCAGATTCCCGTAGTTTGCGTAAAGGATGCATTTGATTTCTCCTATAACTCCATTATTCGCTGCTGGACGATAGGAAATATTAGACCCTCTCAGTTTTCTGCGTCTGCAAGCCATTACAACGCCGACAAGCTCGGCATGAAGAAATACTCACCCCCGCGAAGCACATTGAAGGTTTCGATGCTGTGGACGCGGCGTCGCACCGGCTCCTTCGGAATGGTGAACGTTGCTCCTTCTTCCTGCAGCCCGACAATCGGATCACGTTCGTTACCGGCACCAATAAAATTACCGTCGTTGATCCACTCTTGCTACAGGAATTCGATAGTGGCCATCGCCTTGGCGCTGATGAACAGGAAGATCGCGCCGCGCGGCACTTCGTCATCTGCTTCGGACAGCGCGTTCGGATCGGGCGCTTACTATTGCATTGTAGCCTTTTCCGAAACCGACCTTACTGAAGATCTTAAGAAGATCGACGTGCCAACTCTGATTCTGCATGGGCATGATGATCAAGTCGTACCGATTGATGACTCGGCTCGACTTTCAGCGAAGATAATCAAGAATGCAACGCTGAAAGTTTATTCTGGCGCGCCGCATGGCATGTGTTCGACGCACGAAGAACAGGTCAATGCCGATTTGCTCGCTTTCATCAAAGGCGAGAAGTCCGCGGCCGCCTAAAACGGAAAATGCCAGATTCTGAGGATACTTTATCACCACCGCCGGGAACTATTCCCAGCGAAATGTTTCCAGTCCTGACTTCGGCCCAACAAGCTCGTGTGCTCGCACATGGGCGACATCGGACCGTAGAACCGAACGAGGTCGTTGTTGAACTCAACGAGCATGTAACCAAAGTCTTCGGTAGTAAGGGGACAACTGCAAGTGCTGCAGTTCTCGAACAATCAGGAGCGCGTCGTCGCCATTTGCAATCCGGGCATGTTCACGGGCGAACTAACGTGCTCTCGGGCCGTCGTGGACCCGTGGGTATACGCGCCGTGGAGAAATCAGGACTCATCGAAATCGAGCGCGAGGCATGGGGCGAAGATGGTGGCGGTACGATGCCTTTCACACAACCGTCGGCCATGATTCCAGAACTCTTACGACCACCTGGGAAATTCGAGCGACTGTCGACCTCAGTAAGTTCTTGATCTTCATTGCGGGCTCCTTCCCTTCAAGATTTAGCAATCGCTTTGCCAAAGTGGGAGCACGGCCTGTCACTGAGCAAATCGCCCGAGGTTGCATCAAATCGAGAAACGTTGGTCGTGAATTGTTGGACGTTTCCTTAACAACGCTGGTAAGCAACCCGTCAAATCCGGCAGTCCGTCGTTGTGCGAAGCGGCACTCCCGACATTAGTCGCGATCAATTCCTTCAGTTTGCTAAGCAATTAGGTCTTGTGAGGGTTTCAGCAACGCTGGCATGGGCGTTGCTATTTCGCCTACCGAGTTTTGAAACGGAGTTCGCATTTAGAGAAGAGGGAGCAGGAGATGAGAAGCAGAAGTTCACGAATCAAGTTGATCGCTCTGGCCTTCGCGGTTGTTAAGTTGATTGCGCTTGTGGTGGCGCTTGCCTGGTCACGCGCCGCATTTGGGCAGTGACGTGGGATGAAATACGAACTGAATGATTATCTTTCTAGCATCGCCTTAACTGTTGCAAGCAGGTCAACGCCAGTCATCGGGTAGAGCTCGCCGTTGATAAACGTTGTGGGCGTGCCGGAGATTCCGGAAATTAAGCTGTTGTAATAATTTCTTCATCATCTCGAGATCCTTCTTTGGAAGAAACGGCGAATCCTTATATCAACATGAGATGATCATCGACTGTGAATTCAAAATGGGGGAGGCTGCGTTCGTAACTGCTCTTTCTCTTTCTTCTATCGACTAAATTGTGGCGTATGCTCCATTGCCCCTGACTTCTCGAGCATCTATGCCGAGCTTTTTCATGCGGTCGAGCAATGTGCTGCGTTTCACTCCAAGTCGAAGGGCCGCGCCGTTGGGTCCACTGATGCGACCTTTGGTCTCACGCAGCACACTAACGATCCGAGCTTGCTCCTCGAAGTTGCCTAAAACGTCTATAGCGCCGCTTATCTTTGCCGGCAGCGAAACATTGAGAGTACTACCAGTGGTCAGGATTACTGACCGCTCAATCAGGTTCTCCAACTCACGCACATTTCCCGGCCAGTCCCAACGCATGAGTTTTTGCATCATCGCTGCAGGAATGGTCTCAATCTGTTTGCCCATACGCTGTGCGTACTTCTGCGTGAAGTGCTCCACCAACAAAGGAATGTCTTCGTAGCGTTCGCGCAAAGGCGGAAGCTGGATGGGGAAAACATTCAGGCGATAATAGAGGTCTATGCGAAACCGTTTGTCCGCCATCATCTGTTCCAGATCACAATTAGTCGCTGCTACCAATCTCATGTCGACGCTCTTGGTGCGCACACTGCCAACGCGCTCGTAAGCGCGTTCCTGTAACGCCCTTAGGAGTTTTGGCTGCAGTTCTATTGGCATCTCGCCGACTTCATCCAGAAACAAGGTGCCGCGGTCTGCTAACTCCAGCCGGCCTACTCTCTGAATGTGTGCGCCGGTAAAAGCGCCACGTTCATGACCGAAAAGTTCGCTTTCAAACAATGCGCTGGGAATTGCGGCACAGTTCAGCGTCACAAAATTCTCTTTCCGCCGCTGACTACGTTCGTGGATGGCTCGCGCAATTAGCTCTTTGCCGGTTCCCGTTTCACCCAACAAGAGTACCGTGGCATCGCTTGCGCCGACCATGTCGACGAGCTGTAAGACGCGTCGCAATGCCGCACTCTGACCTACGATTCCGGCGGAAGCCGCCAAATCGTCATCATTATTCGCTTCGCTCAGTGCGCTAAGATTCACTGCCAAAGGTGATGCTTTGCGCGGCTCTGAGAAAGCCAGGACGTTTGAATTCATCGCATGCTCCTACTGAAAACTCGGGTGTGATTTTCTTGTTCAGCCCTTTAAGGCCGTTAGGACCTTCTCAAGCAAAACTTCATTATCCAAAGGCTTGAATAGGAACTCTGTTGCGCCTGCTTTCATGGCCTGCATCTTCATCTTGTCGTCACCGTGCGCCGTGATGAAGATGATTGGAATGCGAGACCCTTCGGCCTTTAGCTTCGCTTGCAGTTCGAGACCTGACATCCCCGGCATGCGAATGTCCGCTACCAGGGAGGCGGTCTGGTTCCGCTGGTCCGATTTAAGGAATTCTTCCGCTGATCCGAAGCACTGCGCCGAAAGCCCGGCGGATTCCATCAAATCCTTGAGAGCACTTTGGACTGATCGATCATCGTCTACGATCGCAATCAATTGGGGAGTACTCTTGCTTGTCATGGTGTGAGTTTGCCTGACGCGGTGAGCGGAAACAATTAGACTTTGGTTGCGCCGAATTGAACTTTGGTTACATGGCATTCGACCGGGTCGGGTCATCAATGCGAACTTGGGAGCAAATCTTGAAGAGCGGAAATCGCGGTGCAACAACCCGGTCCGGTTGTACGCTTCCGCGTAAGGGTGGCTAGCTGGATTTCAACGAATCAGCCATTCTGATTAGTGCGGGCAGCGAATCGGCCTTCATTTTCTCCATAACGTGGCCACGATGGATTTTGACTGTGTGTTCGCCGGTCCCGAACTTCGCCGCAATCTGTTTATTCAGGAGTCCTGAAATCACCAGTTCCATTACCTCAAGCTCACGGGCGGTCAACGTCTCGTAACGCTTTCGCACCTCCGCGGTCTCTCGACGTTTTTCGCGCAATTTTCTGTCCCGGTCGAGCGCCTGCTGCACAGCATCAAGCAGTTCCTGAGGCCTAACAGGCTTCGTCAGGAATTCAACGGCACCCAATTTCATTGCCCGAACTGTCACTGGGACATCACCGTGTCCCGTGATGAAGATGATTGGAATGGTCACTCGCGCTTCGGCCAGCCTACGTTGACAATCCAAACCGCTCATGCCCGGAAGCCTGACGTCGAGAACCAGGCAACCGGGGCAGTCGGCGCGTTTGCTATCGAGAAACTCCTGCGGCGTCGCGAACGCCTCAGACCGCAACGCAACCGACGACAAAAGATCCTGAACTGATCGGCGCACATTTGCGTCGTCGTCGACTATGAACACAATGGGTGCGTCTTCAGTGATCACTCATGTGCCTCAGGTCCAGTTGGTAAAGTGAAGTGGAAAGTTGCGCCACATCCCGGGTTCCCAGTAGCCCAAAGTCGGCCGCCGTGCGACTCGATGATCGTCTGGCTGATCGCCAGCCCCATACCCGTTCCTTCAGCCTTTGTCGTGACGAACGCTTTGAAGATTTCTTCCATTTGGTCAGCAGGTATTCCCTTTCCTGTGTCACTCACCGAAACGATCACTTCTTCGCCGTCACGTCGTGTGCTTATTTTGAGCTCTCCTTCGCGCTCGCTCATCGATTCCATCCCGTTCAGCATTAGGTTCATCAATACCTGTTGCAACTGGACGCGGTCGGCGGTCACACAGAGTTGATCCGTCGGCAGTTCCGTGCGCATCACCACCGAGTGGCGCTCGGCCTCGCTGCGCAGCAACACTAGCATTTCGCCAACGAGGTCGTTGACCGAGACCATCTCTCGCTCCGGCAAGACGTCTTTTTTGTAGAAGGACTTCAAGTGGGTGATGATCTCGGCGGCCCGCCTCCCGTCATCCTCGATCCGCATGGCCGCTTCTTGCGCCCTCTGCACCTCCGGTTGATCCCGGTTCAGCCAGCGCAAACAGGCATCAGCGCTGGTGATTACGGCGAAGATGGGTTGGCTGATCTCGTGGGCGATCGAGGCGGTCAACGCACTCAGGGTCGTGACCCGCGACATATGGGCGAGCTCAGCGCGGGCCCTGGTCAAGGCCTCCTCGGCGACCTTGCTTTCGGTCACATCCTGAATTGCGCCGATGTAGACGGGTCGACCCGCGATCTTCTCCAGTACGTGGGTGACGGCATGGAGGTGCTTCACATTCCCAGCGGGAGTGATTATGCGGTAGGTGATATCGATATCCAGCCCGTCGACGGCGCGCTTGAAGGCGTCCTCGTATACTGGCAGGTCCTCGGGGTGGAAGAGCGCCCGAATCGCCTCTGTCGTAACTCTTGTCCCGGGATTGAGCTCGAAGATCCGGTACAGCTCCTCGGACCAGTTGTGCTCATCCAGCAGCAAATCCGTGATGAAGCTGCCCGTCTTACTCACTCGCTGGGCTTCTGTGAGACGAAGGTAGGCTTGCTCTAGCCGCGACTCTGCCCGTTTTCGATCATCAATATCGGTGCTGGTGCCGTACCACCTCACGATGTTGCCGGATTCGTCGCGGAACGGCTCGGCGCGGATCAGAAACCAACGATAAACGCCATCATGACGGCGAAGACGTGCCTCAACGTCGTCTGGTTCTCCCGAAGTCAACATCTTCATCCATTTTTCCATCAATAGCGGCAGGTCGTCTGGATGAAACGCGGTTTGCCAACTCCAACCGTGCGACTCTTCCGCGGAGAGACCTGTATATTCATGCCAACCTTTGTTCAGGAATTCGTTGGGACCGTCCGGCAAATTGCACCACGCGAGTGCCGGGATGGCATCAATCACCTGGCGAAGTTTCGATTCTGACTTTTGAATTTCGTCGAGCGCATTTCTGAGGGCTTCCTCCGCCCGTTTGCGCTCGATCCCTTGCGCGATCGTGTCGGCAATCGATGCGAGCGTGTCGAGAGTGGATTCCGAAAGTATGCGACGCGCGAATAGCGCCACCACTCCGATTAGCCGATCCTCGACAAGCATCGGGTATCCGGCGAAGGCAACCATTCCGTTATCCTCTGCCCAAGCCTTATCATTCACACGTGGATCGTTCATCACATTATTGGTCAAATGCGCTTTCTTCTCCCGGGCGATCGAACCGACCTTCAGGTCTCCGACCGGAATCCGGCTGTACGAGCCATCCAAACGCGTATACATCCCCGCGCTCGCCTGCAGCTCCAACATGCTTTCATCCTTGCTCAGCGTCCAGATTCGGGCGAAGGCCGCGTCGAGCTGACGAACGATAGCCTCCGTGCATCCGTGCAGAATCTCCCCCAAGTGGATTGGCTTGGAAAAAGCAGCGCTCACATCAGCCCGAACACCCGCCTGGCGTATCAGCGTGTCCTCCGCCTGTTTTCGGTCCTCAATGTCGAACGAAGCCACATACCACCGATCGATCCTTCCCTGCTCATCGAGCAGAGGATTGTAACGGACCAAAAACCAGCGATATTTGCCGTCCTTACCCACTGCACGCTGCTCGTTTTCGAAGGGGACGGGGCAGATGAGTGCCTTTCGGCGTTCCTCGCGCAGCCTTTCCACATCCTCCGGGTGGAAAAAGCGAGCGCGATAGCCCTCTTTCCGCACATCTTCCAGAGTGACCCCGAAGTAATCCAGCACCGCTTGATTCACATACAGCACAGTTCCATCGGCGCGCAACACGTGGATAAGGGTGGGGATGACGTTGGTAATTAGACTCAAATTGCGTTCGCTCGACTGCAGAGCCTCTTCAGCTTTTTTGCGATCCTCGATGTCGAACGCGGTCACATACCATCGATCGATCCTTCCCTGCTCGTCGAGCAGAGGATTGTGGCGGACCAGGAACCAGCGATATTCGCCGTCCTTACCCAGCGCGCGTAGCTCATATTCGAACAGTCGAGGGTGTTTGAGAGCCTCTTTGCACACCTCGCCCACCCTTTCCACATCATCCGGGTGGTAAAACCGAGTGCGAAAGTCCTCTTTCTGCACATCCTGCAGGGTGACGCCGTGGTAATCCAGCGCCGCTTGATTCGCCGACAGTATGGTCCCATCTGGTCGCGACACTGCTATCAAGGTTGGGATGGTGTTGATGGTCAGGCTCAGATTGCGCTCGCTTGCCTGCAGAGCCTCTTCAGCTTTCTTAAGATCTTCGATGTCAGTGAGCAATAGATACCAAGCGGTGATCAGGCCTTCCTCATTACGCACCGGCAGGCCGCGAACCTGGAACCATCGGTATACGCCGTCGGCACGGCGGCAACGGTGCTCACTCTCGTAGATGTGTCCCGCTTCGATCGATTTTTCTCGCGTTTCGATCACCCGAGGAAGATCATCAGGATGGACGGCATCAATGAGGGCCCAGTTCTTCAACTCCTCAGTTGTTTTGCCGAAATACTCCAGAAGCTGCCGGTTGAGAAACTCAATCTCGCCCATTGCGCTCGTTGTAGCCACGAATCCCGGAATGCTGTCGACGATCTGGCGCCAGGAGAGTTCGCTCGCCCGCAGCCCGTCCTCTACACGTTTGCGGTCCTCGATGTCAATATTGGTTCCGTACCATTTGACTATTTTCCCTGACTCGTCTCGCACCGGGTTGGCACGAAAGAGGAACCAGCGATATGAACCGTCGTAACGACGCATACGCGCTTCAGCCTCAACCGGCAGGCCAGAAGCCAGAGACGATTGCCAATACTCGACAAGTCCCTTACGGTCGTCCGGGTGAATCGCCTCGGCCCACCCCCAGCCCGCAGCTTGTTCTGCGGTCATGCCTGCGTAGTCCAGCCAGCTTTGATTGAGGAAGTCGCAGTAGCCGTCCGAACGAGTGGTCCAAGCCGCCGTGGGAATCGTGTTTATGATTAGGCTCAAATTGCGTTCGTTTAAGTGCAAAGCCTCGGCAGCTTTTTGGGGATCACTCGAAGGCACCTCCGTGATGGTTTGCAGTAACGTCCCCACATCAAAGTAAATGCGTCCGCTTGTGATCTGCCGTTTCGCTGAATCGTACTCATAAACACCACAACCAGGGAGTTTGATTCGAGCACCGGTCGCCGCACGGCCGGCGAACGGGTCCGTGTGTTTCGCTTCAAAAGTAAATTCAACGGTAACCACACCGGGTCCGCGAATCATGTTGTTCACAACGTGGCGGTTTCCCGGGAACGCAGTAGTAAATGGCCGAGCGAACTGCTCGCGGACAGCTTCCCTTCCCTCCATCAACGCGCCAGGGGTCTGAAGCACCACGCCTTCCGCGTAGTAAGACATGATGCGATCCAGGTCCGTTCCCGACCATGCATCGTAGTACTCGGTAATAAACGATTCGACGTCAAAAACAGACTCGGGTGCAGTAGGAGCCAGCATGGATTCCACCTTTCGTGCGCCTACTTTACACCCGAGTCAATGAGAGCGCGATGGCCCAAGACGCGCCGTGATTTTCGCGGCAGGCGCCGGATGGCGGCTTGCTGGATGGCGATTGGCGAACCCACGCGTGCAATCATCTCAGCAGCACGTTCCCGCCGAGATCTGGATAGGTCGGGGTTTACGCTTGATGTTCCAGACGACCCAACGTCGAAACGCAAACCGTTGGGTTTGCTTTAGGCCGGCCCGGGTGCGTGGTGACTTTCATCGACCGGCACCACGAGCTTAGCATTTCATTCATCTCAACACTTCCTCTGGAAGAAACTACGATTCCTTACCTCGCACGGGGTAATCATCGACCGTACGAATCTAATGAGGAAGAAGGCACTCAAAACTTTTCTCTCTTGCTTCCATAGACTAAGCTGCGACGTATGCTCCACTATTCCGAACTTCTCGAGCATCGATGCCGAGTTTTTTCATGCGATCGAGCAACGTGCTGTGTTTGACCCCCAGTCGAAGGGCCGCGCCGCCTGGTCCACTGATGCGACCTTGCGTCTCACGCAGCACACTAACGATCCGAGCTTGCTCCTCGAAGTTGCCTACAACTTCGACTGCATCTATAGCGCCGGTTATTCTTGCCGGCAACGAAACATTGAGAGTACTGCCGGTTGTGAGAATTACTGACCGCTCAATCAGATTCTCAAGCTCGCGCACGTTGCCCGGCCAATCCCACCGCATCAGCCTCTGCATGATGGCTGCCGGAACAGTACCGATCTGCTTGCCAGATTTCCGTGCATATTTCTGAGTAAAGTGTTGCACTAGCGACGGAATGTCTTCGCGGCGTTCGCGCAAAGGGGGGATCCGAACAGGAAACACGTTAAGTCGATAATAAAGGTCGGGACGAAACTGCTTTTGGTCCATCATCTGCTCAAGGCTCGCCCAACACCCATAAAAGTGTGTGGTTGAAATGCGTTCGCTACGCCTGACGGCGAATCGCGGATTCCGCGTTGTTGTCGTCAAAGATTATTAAGAACGCCAAACTCGTGGTCTACGAGGGCGCTCCGCGCGGTATGTGCACGACATTAAAAGACAGAGTGAATGCAGAGCTGCTTGCTTTCTTCAAAGGCGAGCAAGCTGCGACGGCGTAATGTTCGTCCCCGAGTGAAACCCGTCGCTGTGATAGAAACGCGACGCGGTGTCAGGTAGCGAAAAAGGAGATTAAGAATGGCAAAGAAGCAGAACGCGTCGAGGTCTAACCGGGACGTGAGTCCCCAGCCACGCCTGCATCAACGCGCTCCTGAGATTCAATCTTATGGAACCGTCCTACACGCGCTGCCGCTTGAACTGGAAGAACCGGTGCGAGTGCAGATCACCAACCAACTGAACCAACTGCTCGCCGACACGATGACGCTGCGCGATTTATATAAGAAGTGTCATTGGTAGGTTGCCGGTCCGACGTTCTATCAATTGCACTTGCTGTTCGATCCGTCCCCATCAACCAGCGTCTCTATTTCTAGCTTTTAGCCTATGATCGGGGACTTCGAAGCGAAAGCGAAATGCTCTGGAGCCCGCGTTACTAAGCACAGCCCGATTCAGAGTGGTAGACTCTTTGAAAGCCTCAAACGCGCTGACATAAGGTTCCAACATTCTGTCGCAATGGCCCAGTCTTCTTGCGCCCGAATCACCAGGATCCGGACTCGGGAATCCGGGGTGGCGGCGTCCCCATCAGGAGAGAGTCCCGCATTGGCTGCCGCATCAATGTCAATCCCAAGACATCCCAAATTGCTGCAGACGGCTGCGCGAACCTCTGCGGAGTTCTCCCCAACTCCGGCCGTGAAGACGAGCGCATCAATTCCTCCGAGCACGGCACACATGCCGCCGATGCCGGCCTTCAGACGATGGACATAGATGTCAAACGCCAGCCTGGCTCGCGCATTGCCCTGTTTCATCGCATCCAGAATTTCGCGCATGTCACCCGAGACGCCTGAGATTCCAAGCAATCCCGACTTTTGGTTCAGCACTGCGTCGATTTCTTGACCCTCTAGCTGACCTTGACGCATCAGGTAGGTCAGGATTCCTGGATCCAGAGAGCCCGAGCGAGTCCCCATCATCAGCCCTTCGAGCGGGGTAAACCCCATCGTCGTGTCAATGCTTCGACCTTCACGAATCGCGGCCAGCGAACAGCCGTTGCCCAGGTGGCAGGTCACCAGCTTGAGCGAGCTTAATTCCCGGCCCAGGAGTTGGGCTGCACGTACGGCGCAGTACTGGTGATTGATACCGTGAAACCCGTAGCGGCGAATGCCGTCTGTGAACCAATCGTAAGGGCCTGGATAGACAGCCGCTGGCAAGGGCATTTGCCGATGAAATCCCGTATCGAAGACGGCTAATTGGGGAACAAATCCGAGCACCTTCTCAATGATCGACATGCCTTCCAGTTCGGCTGCATTGTGAAGCGGCGCGAACGCGGAAGCGCTGGCGATCGCCGTTTTCACCTCCGGCGTGACGAGAACCGGATCTTCAAAATGGGGGCCACCGTGAACAATGCGATGTCCCACAACGTCGATCTCGGAAGCGGACCTAAGCGCTTGTGTTTGGCCAGTCCATAAAGTGGCCAGCAGATGCTCTACCGCCTGTGCGCGCGACCAAACCTTGATCCGATCTCGCTCGGCGACGCCATGCGAGTTCTTCACTGCAATCGACGCCTCAGCGCCATCCCACTCAATCTTACCCTCCCACATACAAGCCGGCGGATCTGCCGGAAGAGTCTCGCCCATCTCATAGAGGCAGCTCTTCTGGCTGCTGGAACCCGAATTGAGCACGAGGATCTTCATGTGTCAGTACGGCCAGCTCCAGTTCTTGACTTCCGGCAAATCGTCGCCGTGCTCGTGCACATACTGTTTGTGCTCCACCAGCTTGTCGCGCAGGAACTGCTTAAAGTGGGCGCCCACGCGCTGCAATCTCGGCACCCGGTCCACCACGTCGCCCGCGAGATGGAAGCGGTCGAGATCGTTCCTCACTGTCATGTCGAACGGTGTGGTCGTTGTGCCCTCCTCCTTAAAGCCACGGACGTGCAGATGATTATGAGCGGCACGACGATAAGTCAGCCGATGGATCAACCATGGGTAGCCGTGATAGGCGAAGATGATCGGCTTGTCGGCGCCAAACATCGAATCGAACTCGCGATCCGAGAGACCATGTGGATGCTCGCTGGAAGGCTGAAGCGTCATCAGGTCCACTACGTTGACAACGCGAATTTTGAGGTCGGGGAAATGCTGACGGAGCAGGTCAACGGCGGCCAGGGTCTCCAGCGTGGGAACATCGCCGGCGCAGGCCATCACTACGTCCGGTTCGGCACCCTGATCATTGCTCGCCCAGGACCAGACACCGAGTCCATTGGTACAGTGCTCGATGGCGGCCTTTATGTCGAGCCACTGCAATTCCGGCTGCTTGCCCGCGACGATCACGTTCACATAATGGCGGCTGCGCAAACAATGATTGGCCACCGAGAGCAAACAGTTCGCGTCAGGAGGTAAATAGACGCGGGTAACATCGGCCTTTTTGTTCATCACGAAATCAATGAAGCCGGGATCCTGATGGCTGAAGCCGTTGTGATCCTGGCGCCAGACGTGCGAGGTCAAAAGGTAGTTAAGCGATGCGATGGGCCGCCGCCAAGCGATGTTGCGCGTGGTGTTCAACCATTTCGCATGCTGATTGAACATCGAATCCACGATGTGAATAAATGCTTCGTAGCAGGAGAAGAAGCCGTGGCGTCCGGTCAGCAGATAGCCTTCCAGCCAGCCCTGGCACATGTGCTCACTCAAGACTTCCATCACGCGCCCGTCCGGCGACAGGTGATCATCCGTGGGTAGCAACGGTTCCATCCATTCTTTACTCGTCACCTGATACAAAGCATCGAGCCTGTTGGAGGCAGTTTCATCAGGCCCGAACACCCGGAAGTTCCTTGACTCCAGATTAAGCTTCATCACGTCGCGCAAAAATGCGCCGAGAATCTTGGTGGATTCGGCAGTCTCCGTGCCTGGCTTGGTAACCGGAACGGCGTAGTTCCGGAAATCAGGCATCACCAGATCCTTCAACAGCAGACCGCCATTAGCGTGGGGATTCGCCCCCATGCGCCGACCGCCTTCGGGCGCAAGTGTGGCCAATTCCGGAATCAGTTTCCCGTGTTCGTCGAACAACTCTTCGGGCCGGTAGCTCTTCAGCCATTCTTCGAGAATTCTCAAATGCTCCGGCTTCAGCGCAAGATCTGCGACCGGCACCTGGTGTGAGCGCCACGTACCCTCGACGGGTTTCCCGTCCACAACTTTCGGCCCCGTCCAGCCTTTCGGACTGCGCAGGATGATCATGGGCCAGAGGGAAAGCCCTGATTGCCCTCGGGAGCGAGCCTCTTCCTGAATCGTGTGGATCTCTTCGACTACCTTATCGAAAGTCACAGCCATCAATTGGTGCATTGCTTCCGGTTCGTCTCCTTCCACGAAATAGGGTTTGTAACCGTAACCGGTGAAAAGGTGAATCAACTCCTCATCGCTCAGGCGGCCAAGGACCGTCGGATTCGCGATCTTGTAGCCGTTAAGATGCAGGATCGGAAGCACCGCCCCGTCACGCGCCGGATTGAGAAACTTGTTGGAATGCCAACTTGTCGCGAGTGGCCCGGTCTCGCTCTCGCCATCGCCGACTACGCAGCAGGCGATCAAGTTAGGATTATCGAAGACCGCGCCATAGGCGTGGACCAAGGCATAGCCCAACTCTCCGCCTTCATGAATCGAGCCCGGTGTCTCCGGAGCGGCATGACTAGGGATGCCGCCAGGAAAAGAGAATTGCTTGAAGAGTTGTCTCAAGCCTTCTTCATTCTGTTGAATGTGTGGATAGAGTTCCGTATAGGTGCCTTCAAGGTATGTGTTCGCCACTATCCCCGGCCCGCCGTGCCCAGGCCCGCAGACATAAATCATATCGAGGTCGTATTTCTTGATCGCCCGATTGCAATGGACATAGATGAAATTCAGTCCCGGAGTTGTCCCCCAGTGTCCCAGCAGGCGTGGTTTGACGTGCTCGAGTTTAAGCGGCTCGCGTAAAAGCTCATTGGCGTAGAGGTAAATCTGTCCGACCGATAAATAATTTGCGGCGCGCCAGTATGCGTTCATCTGATGCACCTCTTCGCGGGAAAGGGTCTGTGTAGAAAGGGATGGCTTAGCATAATCTGCTCGCATGACTGTGGTCATAAAAATTCCTTTCATTGTTCCGAGAGCCTGCGCAATTGTTTCTTTGCAGCCGCAACCACCTGATCCGGTTCGAACCCGAACTTCCTCTGCAATTCCTTGAGCGGCGCCGAAGCCCCGAACGTCTTCATGCCGATGACCTGTCCGGTGGGTCCAACGTAACGCTCCCATCCGAGAGTTGAACCCTGCTCTACCGCGATGCGGGCTTTCACGTTTGATGGCAGCACGGTGTCCCGATACTCATCAGTCTGGTGCTCGAAGATCTCCCATGATGGCATCGACACCACCCGCGAGCGGATGCCTTCGGCAAGTAACTGCTCTTGGGACGCGACAGCAAGGCTTAATTCGCTACCTGAGGCGATAAGGATCACTCCAGGGTCTCCGCCTGGCGAGTCAGCGAGCACATAAGCGCCGTGCGCTACGCCGGATGCCGGCGCGTACTTGCTACGGTCAAGGGTCGGTACCGGTTGGCGCGACAATGCCAGCACCGCAGGCTGGTGGCGTAGTTGCATAACATAGCGGTAAGCCTCAACGACCTCGTTGGCGTCGCCGGGGCGCAACGTGATCAGCCCAGGTATAGCGCGCAGCGAGACAAGGTGCTCAACCGGTTGGTGGGTCGGACCATCTTCTCCGTCGCCCATGGCGTCGTGCGTAAATACAAAAAGAGCGGGCAACTCCATCAGCGCGGCAAGCCGGATCGCAGGTCGCGCATAGTCGCTGAAGATAAAGAAGCTCGCGCCAAACGGGCGCAGTTTGGACAGCGAAAGGCCATTCACAATCGCGGCCATCGCGTGCTCGCGGATACCGAAATGCAGGTTCTTCCCGTTGGGGCTCTCCGCCTGAAAATCTCCCGCGCCAGCAAAGGTCAACGTGGTCTTGTTCGATGGTCCAAGATCTGCAGAACCGCCGAGGAACCAGGGGATATTTTGTGCAAGCACATTCAACACTTTGCCGGATGCTTCTCGCCCTGCGATGCCTTTTGCATCTACCGGAAAGACGGGCAGATTTTTATCCCATCCCGTCGGGAGCTCTCTGCGTAGCATCAAGTCGATTTCCTGGGCCAGCTCGGGATACTTCGCTCTATATGCTTCGTATAGCTCCGTCCATTCACGCCTCAAAGTTGCGCCACGTGCACCAATACCGGCGGCGAAATGTTCGTACACTCCGTCCGGAACAAGAAATTTTTGGTCTTCAGGCCAACCGTAACTACGTTTGACGAGGCGAACCTCTTCATCGCCGAGTGGCTCACCATGTGCAGCTGCGGTGTCTTGTTTGTTCGGTGAGCCGTAACCAATGTGGCTGTCCAAAACGATGAACGTGGGCCGTCCTTTCGTCTTTCGGAAGATGTCGAGTGCTTGCTCGATCCGCTCACAATCGTTGGCGTCTCCAATCCGCAGCACGTTCCATCCGTAAGCGAGGAAGCGAGCCGCAACATCCTCAGTGAATGCTAGACGAGTGTCCCCCTCGATCGTGATGTGGTTGTTATCGTAGACCCAACATAGATTATCGAGGCCGAGATGACCGGCAAGCGATGCCGCTTCAGACGCAACTCCCTCCATCAAACAACCATCTCCGCAAACGGCGTAGATGTTGTAGTCGAAAATCTCGAAGCCAGGTTTATTGAAGCGGCCAGCGAGCCACTTCTCGCCGATGGCCATGCCGACGCTCGTGGCAACACCCTGGCCCAGTGGGCCAGTCGTGGTCTCGACACCAGATACCCAGTGGTACTCGGGGTGACCAGGCGCCTTGCTGTCGAGCTGCCGGAAACGTTGGATGTCGTCGAGCGTTACGGAAGGTTCTCCCAATCTTTCATATTCGGCGTTCACAGCGCAGGTGCGAGTAAGATGGAGTGCCGACCATAGCAACATCGAAGCATGACCGTTCGATAACACGAAGCGATCACGATTGGGCCAGATCGGATCTTGCGGATCGAATCGCATTACTCGATTCCAGAGCGTGTATACCAGCGGTGCCAGGGCCATCGGTGTGCCGGGATGTCCAGACTTAGCCTGCTGCACTGCGTCAATCGAAAGTGTGCGAATGGTGTTGATGCAAAGTTGATCAAGTTTCGCGTCGCTCGCAGAGTTAACAGCTTGTGGTGAGCTCATGGGTACCTCTCTTGTCGTTTCCTACGCATGATTGCCGACTGTTGTCGTTTCTAAAAAAGCAACTTTGCCCAGACGGCGCAGGTGCCGTTCGGCCTGACTGAACTCAGCTGACAGAAAAGTCTGAACAAGGTCCCAGGCCAGCGACGGCCCTACTGTGCGGCCACCCACACAAATAATATTCATGTGATCATCTTCAACTCCCTGCCGAGCAGAGAAATGGTCTTCGATCAGGGCGGCCTTCGCACCTGGAACCTTGTTCGCACAAACAGACGCCCCCACGCCGCTACCACAGACCGCTACGCCACGCTCAACCTTGCCTTCCACAACTGACTTCGCTAAGGGGATCACAAAATCAGGATAATCGTCGCCCGCAGTGAAACTGTGGGCGCCAAAGTCAACTACTTCATGACCTGCTTCTTTGAGACGCACCAGCAAATCTTGCTTTAACTGAAATCCACCATGATCGGTGGCAATTCCCACACGCATATTCACTCCTTTTTTGAATCGCCGTAATCACGCGCCGCTGCTCGATCCGCGAGGATTACGGCTTGGTCCCTACTAACTCTTCCGGCCGGGATCGCCGTATCTCCGTCCGTCAGTCGACGAACCATTGCGGTCTTGTCGTTTCCGGTTGCGAGCCATAAGATTCGTAGAGATCGGTTGATAATCGGATAAGTCAATGTCATTCGCCGTCGTCGCTGATAGACCCCAGTGAGCGCGACGTCGGCATCAGTCACTTGTAAGACCGGATCGCCCGGCACCAGGGACGCAGTATGTCCGTCAGGCCCAAGACCCAGGTGAACTAGATCCAATACAGGCGGCGTACCGGCGAGTTTCTGGAGAGTCGCTGCATATCGCTCAGCTGCAGAGTTCAAATCGGGCGCTTCCACCGGCATAGCGTGAATGTGCTCGGGGTTCAATGAACCTTCGTTGAGCAGGCTTTCACTCAAGTGAGTCAAGTTTCTATCCGCGTCTCCGGGGGGCGCAATTCGCTCGTCCACTTGCACGATATGAACACCTTCCCAGGGGACGTCCTCAAGCGCCAGAGCACGAAGCATTAGCCATGGCGTGCGACCGCCGCTGACCGCCATAACAAACTTGCCCCGTTCGGCAACAGCTGCTCTTGCCTCGGCGGCAACTAACGCAGCGGCTTCTTTGGCCACCAAATCAGCATCAGCAAATACTTTCACCTTCATGAAATCTCTCCAACACTTAAACGACGACTTATGCAGCGGCAGCGACTTCTTCTTCTTCAATTGATGGATTGCTCCAGCCTCCCGCTGGCTTCAATCGCTCCGCTTCAGTTGGTCCCCACGTTTTGGGTTCATATTCGTAAATCGGTGTTCCTGCTTTCAGCACGCCATCAACAATGCGCCACGCCTCTTCAACGTAATCCTCCCGCGCGAACATTGTGACATCTCCTTCCATCGCGCTTCCTAACACTCGTTCGTAAGCATCGATCGCACCAGCTTGAGGATAACGGCTGGCGACCATTTCAGTTTCCTCGGCAGCCACATCCTCACCCGAAGTCATAACCATCATTCCCATCGCAATGGTGACGTCAGGATTGAGGCGGAGTCGTAAGTGGTTCTCCTTTAAACTCTCAGCAGGAATCAGGGTTGGAGGCTTTCGAAATCGGCCAACAATTTCGGTGCACGTTAGGGGCAGGTTTTTCCCCGCTCGAATGTAGAAGGGAACCCCTTTCCAACGCCACGAATTGATCTCGAGTTTCAGCGCGGCAAATGTTTCCCTCTGCGAGTCCTTCGCCACGCCATTCTCATTGCGGTAACCCCGGAACTGACCACGGACGAGATCTTTCTCGGTTAAAGTCGGAATCGCCTTCAACACTTTGACCTTTTCGTCGCGTATCGATTCACTGTCGAGTCTCGCTGGCGACTCCATCGCTAGATTCGAGAGCACCTGAAAAAGATGATTCTGAATCACATCGCGAATCGCACCAGTCTTGTCGTAGAAACCTCCCCGGCCCTGGACACCAAAATCTTCCGCCATCGTGATCTGGACGCTCTCGATGTAGTTGCGATTCCAAAACGACTCGACAAACGTGTTCGCAAAGCGAAAGACCATAAGGTTATTCACCGGCCGCTTTCCGAGGTAATGGTCGATGCGAAAAATATTGTCTTCGGCGAATGAACTAAGCAGAATCTGATTCAACTGACGCGCGGATTCGAGGTGGTGCCCAAAAGGCTTTTCTATAATTACACGACCGTTCTTGCTGCAACCTGATTTTGTTAACTGTTCCACCACCGCCTCGAATAGAAGCGGAGGAATTGCCAGATAGTGTGCCGGCCGTTCAGCTCCACCGAGCTCCTTGCGGAGCGCCTCGAACGTCGCTGGATCCTGGTAGTCACCATCAACGTAACGCAGTAACCCACATAGTTTTTCAAAAGCGACCGAATCTACTCCGCCGTGTTTCTCAAGGCTGTCGTGGACTCGCGCTTTCAACTGTTCCAGGTTCCAACCGGACTTGGCGACGCCAATAACTGGTACATTTAGATGTCCACGCTTCACCATTCCTTGTAGCGATGGGAAAATCTTCTTGTAGGCCAGGTCTCCGGTCGCGCCGAAGAAAACCAGGGCATCAGAATGCAGCTCGCTCATTAGAATCCTCCATGGCCTATGCTTTTTCGGCCGCCTTCTCCAGGTGTCCACCGAATTGAAATCTCATTGCGGACAAGAGTTTGTCTGCAAAGCCCGCTTCGCCTCGAGATTCGAATCGCTCGAACAGAGAAGAGGTCAGAACTGGAACGGGCACTCCTTCATCAATTGCAGCCTTGATGGTCCAGCGCCCCTCGCCGGAGTCAGATACACGGCCTGCGAATCTCGAAAGAGTTGAATCTTCATGCAGAGCAGTCGCCGTGAGGTCGAGTAACCACGACGCGATTACGCTGCCACGACGCCATACTTCGGCAATGTCAGATAGATCGAGGTCGAACCGATAATGCTCTGGATCGCGTAAGGGTGTGGTCTCGGCGTCGATTCCCTGTTTCTGATTGCCGACATTCGCGGAGCGCAGTATTGATAGTCCTTCGGCGTAGGCGGCCATGATGCCGTACTCGATCCCGTTGTGGACCATCTTCACGAAATGGCCGGCACCGTTTGGACCACAGTGCAGGTAGCCATGTTCGGCAGTCCCCGCTTGCTTGCTTCCCGGCGTCAGAGGGATATCACCTGCGCCGGGAGCCAGGTTCTTGAAGATCGGATCGAGATGAGAAACCACGTCCGCCTCGCCGCCGATCATCATGCAGTAGCCTCGCTCCAGGCCCCACACACCGCCACTCGTGCCAACGTCGACATAATGAATGCCTTTCGGCTCCAATTCCTTTGCGCGGCGAATGTCGTCAATGTAATAAGAATTCCCGCCGTCGATGAGAATGTCGTCTGCATCGAGCAGGGGCAGAAGATCTTTTATGGTTTCGTCAACTACCGCTGCCGGGACCATCAGCCAGACCACGCGCGGCGAATCAAGTTTCCTTACAAAATCTGCCAGCGAGTTGGCGGACACGGCCTTCTCTTTGACAAGTTGGTCCACTGCTTCCCGCGACCGATCAAACACTACACAATCGTGACCTTTCTTGATTAGGCGTCTGACCATATTCGCACCCATCCTGCCAAGCCCTATCATTCCTAACTGCATAATTGCTCCTTCTTCACATGAAATTGTTGCCGATCTCTTAGAACTAGCCCGTTGGAGATAATTGAGCCACGCAATCTCTGCATAGCAGCGCACACGCCAACGTTGGCACCAAAGATTGCCGATCCGGCTACGAGCACGTTTGCCCCCGCAGCAACTGTCAACGGAGCCGTTGCTTCATCAATTCCTCCATCGACTTCTAATTCGCATCCTGCTTTTAGCTGTTCGATCATCTGGCCCACACGTTTTATCTTTGGTAGCGTCGTGGAAATGAAAGGCTGGTGCCCGAAGCCGGGATTTACTGTCATGACCAGAACCTGATCCAGATCCGGCAGAATTTCTTCCAACACGAAGGCTGGGGTTGCCGGATTAATGGCCACGCCCACCTCTTTCCGCAAGGACCTTATGCGTTGCACAGTTCGATGCAGATTGTTGTTGCCTTCCCAATGCACGATAAAAGAATCCGAGCCAGCTTTGACAAACTCATCGAGAAAAGAGTCGGGGTCAGTGATCATCATGTGTATTTCGAGACGAAGACTCGTCACCTTCCTTAGCGATTGGACCACTGGCGCGCCCATCGTAATGTTGGGCACAAAATGTCCATCCATGATGTCAACATGAATTCGATCAGCGCCGCCACGCTCCGCTTCAGCGACCTGCTCTCCCAAGTGGGCGAAGTCAGCAGCGAGAATTGAAGGGGCGAGCTTGACACTACCTTTGTCCATATCTCGAATCCTTCTCGCTGGTAATTCCAGCAGCGTTAGGGTTGGGCGGACTAGTTATCCGATTCCAGTCCGACTCAATAATCGTAGGCTGTTTGGTGTTGGACGCGTCGAAAATACTCTGGATGGATTTCTCCAGCACAAAGTTGAACTCAGCATCGGATTGCTGGGCCGACAGTCCTTCTAATAGTGCCCGCGAAAAGCTCGCCACCATGCCATGATCTTTACGCAGGCGGTCATCGGCGTCTTCCTGCGAATAACCGCCCGACAGCGCAACCACCCGCACAACCTTGGGATGTCTAATTAGATCCAGGTAGAGGTCGTCTTGCTCCGGCAACGTGAGCTTCAGCATTACGAACTCATCCGCAGTCAGCTGGTTGAGCTTTTCGAGGATGGCCGCCTTGAGCAACTCTTCGGACTTAGCTTTGTCAGTGCTGTGAACGTCAACTTCCGGCTCGACGATTGGCAAGAGACCGGCGGCTAAGATCTGCTCGGCTACTTCAAACTGCTGGTTGACAATGCTCTTGATGCCGGCTTCGTCGGCTCGTTTGATTAGCGACCGCATCTTGGTTCCGAATATGCGCTTCGCTTTGGCTTTAGTGAGCAGCTCCGCAAGCGCGGGGATAGGCTTCATCAACTGAACTCCGTCCTGCTCAGCTGCAAGGCCCTTGTCTACTTTCAGAAACGGCACAACTTGTTTCACGTTCCAAAGATAGTCCGCCGTAGGCAGCGACTCGATGTCTCGGTCCATCGTGTCCTCGAACAGGATGGCGCCAATAATCCGTTCGCCGTTAAAGCTGGGGCTGGTGATGATGCGCGCACGCATCTGATGCACTAGCGCAAACATCTCAGCCTCGTTTGACCATGCACTTTCTTTGACCCCATAAAGACGCAGCGCGCCGGGAGTGCTGCCGCCGCTCTGATCGAGCGCCGCAATGAAACCGGGATGTGTTTTCATCTTCTCCAATTGTTGTGGGTTGAAGCCGGAAGCTTTCATGACGCCTCCTTATTTTTTCGATAGCGATGAATCAGATTGTTCGTTGAACTATCGTGTTTGAGATCGGTTTCTGCATCGCTCTCGAGTTCCGGGATAATTCGTTGCGCCAGCACTTTGCCGAGTTCAACTCCCCATTGGTCGAATGAGTCGATATTCCAAATGACGCCTTGTGTAAAAACGGAGTGTTCATAGAGGGCCACGAGCTTGCCCAGCGTTTCCGGGGTAAGTTTGTCAACAAGAATCGTGTTTGATGGTCTGTTGCCTTCGAAGACGCGGTGCGGCACCAGCCAATCGGGCGTTCCCTCAGCTTTCACCTGCTCGGGCGTTTTACCAAAAGCGAGCGCCTCGGTCTGAGCGAACACATTTGCCAGCAGCATGTCGTGATGCCTTCCCAGCGGATTGAGTGTTTTGGTAAATGCGATGAAATCGCACGGGATGAGGCGGGTTCCCTGATGAATCAACTGGTAGAAGGAGTGCTGCCCGTTCGTTCCGGGCTCGCCCCAATAGATCGGGCCAGTTTCATTTTTGACGGCGGTTCCGTCGAGAGTCACGTGCTTGCCGTTGCTCTCCATCGTCAACTGCTGCAAATACGCGGGGAACCGCTTCAGATACTGTTCGTAAGGTAAGACGGCGACAGTTTGCGCTCCAAAAAAGTCGTTGTACCAGACCGCGAGCAGTCCCATCAGCACAGGTAGGTTGCTTTCAAACGGTGCAATGCGGAAATGCTCATCCATCTCATGAAAACCGTCCAGCATGTCGCTGAAGTAATCCGGCCCAATGGCGAGCATCGTCGAAAGTCCGATCGCCGAATCCATCGAGTAACGGCCACCAACCCAATCCCAAAACTCGAACATGTTTGCCGTATCAATGCCGAACTTAGACACTTCCTTCGCGTTCGTTGAAACAGCGACAAAATGCTTGGCCACAGATGTTTCGTCGCCCTTCAGTCCCGCCAGCGACCAGGCGCGAGCCGTCTGCGCATTCGTCATCGTCTCGAGGGTTGTGAAAGTTTTCGATGAGACAATGAAGAGCGTCTCCGCTGGATTGAGATCGCGGACCGCTTCAGCGAAGTCGGTGCCGTCGATGTTGGAAACGAACCGGAATGTCATGGCCCGATCGGTATAAGCTCTGAGTGCTTCGTAGGCCATCACAGGCCCGAGATCGGAGCCTCCGATCCCGATGTTAACTACATTGCGGATGCGTTTCCCCGTATGACCTTTCCACCCACCACTTCGCACGCGTTCGCAGAAGTCAGCCATCTTGTCGAGCACAGCTTGGACTTTCGGCACCACATTTTCTCCATCAACCACAATTGACGCGTCTCGCGGTGCGCGCAATGCCGTGTGCAGTACTGCTCGATTTTCTGTGCGGTTGATCTTGTCACCACGAAACATTGCCTCAATTCGAGATTGCAGTCCTGCCTCCTCTGCAACTCGAAAAAGAAGCTTCAGTGTCTCGTCAGTAATGCGGTTTTTGGAGTAGTCCAGGAATAGGCCTACTGCTTCAGCCGTCATTCGCTCGCCGCGTTCCGGATCTTCTTCGAAGAGCTCCCGCAGATGTAGCTTCGACGCTCTTGTGTAATGCGCCTCGAGAGCTTTCCACGATTGGCGTTCGACCGATTGTTCTGTTGCTGCTGTCATGTTCGTCTTCCTTTTTGTCTTCAGGTGATGACTCTCTTAAGCCTTACTAGAGGCACTGAGTGCTGCGTTCTTGGATGAGATCACTGCCATCAGATCGTTCCAGGACTTCACGAACGACTCGGCTCCTTCATCCTGGAGCTGCGCGCCCAAGGCGTCGACGTCGATGCCTGCTTTGGTGAACTGCGCTATCACTTCTTCACAGTTGCCACCGTCTGCCGGCAGTAATTCACCCAACTCGCTGTGGGTGGCCAGAGCTTTCAACGTCCCTTCAGGCATGGTGTTAACGGTGAAAGGCGCAGCCAGGCTCTTGATATAAAGAATGTCGGAGGCTTTAGGATCCTTAGTTCCGGTGCTGGCCCACAACAGTCGCTGCGGACGAGCGCCAAGGTTGTAAACGCGAGCCCAGCGCTGCGAGCCGAGAAGAGTGCGAGCCGCCTTGTATGTGCGTTTCGCGATGGCGATGCCAAGTTGGTTGTGTAGTTCATCGGGTGTTTTGTTTGCCACGGCTGCATCCCAGCGGCTGACGAAGACCGATGCTACGGAACCCACGTTCGGGTTCAGACCAGCTTCGACTCGACGCTCAATTCCTCGCAGGAAAGCTTCTGCCGCCGCGACATATTGTTCGCGGGAAAACAAGAGAGTGACATTGACGGGTATCCCGGAAAAGATTGCTTCCTCGATCGCGGGAAGGCCTTCCTTCGTTCCTGGAATTTTGATTAACAGATTGGGACGTGCCGCCCGCGCAAACAGATCCCTGGCTGCGCTAAGAGTACTGGCTGTGTCATGCGCCAAAAGCGGGGACACTTCCAACGATACCCAGCCGTCCACACCATTTGTCTCGTCGTAAATGGGTCGAAAGAGGTCCGCCGCCCGCGTTAAGTCCTCGAGTGCCAGGTCGAAGAAAAGCGCCTCGCTCGATTCGCGCTTCGCTAACTTTCTGGAGATCGCCGCGTCATACGCGGTGCTATTCTTAATAGCGTGATCGAAGATCGTCGGATTCGTGGTGAGCCCTGTTACCGACAGATCGTTGATGTATTGTTTCAGCGTACCGCTATCCAGCAGATCGCGTGTGATATTGTCCAGCCAGAGACTCTGGCCCAGGTTATGGAGAATTTGTGTTGCCTTCATCGTGTTACCTCAATTAGTTCCAAACTGTTTGCATCGATATTCTGTTCATTGGATGGGAGCAAATGATTGGTGTCGTTCCAAAGTGTAATTGCCGGCTGCTCAAGGTTGTGTTCGTATCCCAGCACGCTCAGGCTCCCCGTACTCAGCATCAGAGACCTAGCTTCATATGGTTCGAGCCCAATCCAGCTACCGGCTAACACTCGAAGGAAATGGCCGCTGGAAAAAATCAGCACATTCCCTGAAACTGCGCGCAAGCCTTCCACAACCCGATCGGCTCGCTCGGCAACCTGCTGTGGCGATTCGCCTCCCGGGGCGCCGTCGCGGAAGAGCTGCCAATCAGGACGCTCTGCATGGATCTCCACGCTTCGTCGGCCTTCATAATCGCCGTAGTTCCATTCGAGCAGATTTGGATCGATTTCAGCGACAGCACCGAAGCCAGCTAATTCACAGGTCCGCCTGGCACGACGTAAGGGGCTGGTAAAGACACTCTCGAACACTAATCCGCTCAACCGGCCACCCAGTCTTTGAGCATTTCGCTCGCCTAACTCGGTCAAAGCCAAATCGGTTAACCCAGTGTGTTGGCCCGTCAGACTCCAGGTCGTCTCACCGTGCCGCGCCAAATAGATCAGTGGAAGTTCTTTATGGGCCATTTCTACGATTCCTCCTGAATGCTCTCCAGCCCGTATGCGGCAGAACCAAGTAACGCAGCGCGATTGAGAATGACGTGGACTGGAATATGGTCCATGAGCTGACTGAAGCGTCCCTTTCGCTTAAAAGTCTCCATAAAGCGTGACTTCTCCGCCGGATGAGCCATATGTAGGGGAATACCGCCCGCCAGGTAGACGCCTCCGGTTGCCATCACTTTCAACGTCATATTTGCCGCTTCACTCGCTAGAATTGAAACAAATGTATCTACTGTGGCCTTGCACAAATCACTAGGGTTGTATTCGTCAAAGGCGGAATTGGTTATTGCTGCAGTGTGATCTGTTGCGGAGGCGATCGCTTGGGCGATCTCAGGCTTTTCCGGTATCTGCTCGACATCTCGTAGATATTCGTAGATGGATGGAATTCCGATTCCGGAACAGACACGTTCGACGCTGACGTGGTCAAAGCGTTTAAGCATATATTTGAGCAGGCCGATCTGTCGCTCGTTCGTAGGTGCAAAATCTGCGTGACCGCCTTCGGAACTGTGAGAAACGTATTTCGATCCATCCCAGGTAAGAAATGATTCGCCCAGTCCGGTGCCCGGTGCTACGACGGCAATGGCGCCCTTCGGGACCGGTTGTCCGACATTTAACGTGATCACATCGCTCGCTCGCAGAATGGGAACCGCTCGAGCGACCGCTTCAAGGTCGTTCATCAGATGGACGAATTTGAAATTTAGATCTCTTGCAAGTGAGGCTTCGTCTATCACCCAGGGCAAGTTAGTGATCTTTACGCGCCCATCGATGACGGGTCCGGCAACATCAAAACAAGCTCGCTCAACGGGCGTCTTTGCCTTCTCAAGAAATTCTTTAACCAACACCTGCAGGCTCGGGTAGTCTGCGCTGTGCACCTGGGTCTGGGTGATGGGCGAATGGGGTCCACGCTCAACTGAAAAGATTGCCAGGTCTGTTTTTGTGCCGCCAATGTCACCTGCTAATAGCATTGCCTATACTCCTTTTGTGACAGTCAAGTAGTTTGCATCTCGTTCGCTATTCGGTGTTGAGCCCTTGAGCGCGAAGAACAAGATGTACAGGTAGCAAATCACGGGAAGCAGAAATGCATGATGAATGCCGCTGTGATCTGCAATTGCACCCTGAATCAGTGGAACGATCGCGCCGCCAACGATCGCCATGCTCATGAGGCCCGATCCAGTCCCTGTCAAAGGCCCAAGTTCGGCAATGCCCAGGGCGAAGATGCTGGGGAACATGATCGAATTAAAAAGCCCGACCGCGAGCATGGTCCACATAGCCAGGTTCCCGCTCGTAAGCATCGAAACTGTCACCAGCGTTGCGGAACAAACCGCACAAACCGCGAGCAGACGCCCGGTCTTAACCTTTTGTAAAACCGCAGAGCCGATAAAGCGTCCCACCATCGCGCCTCCCCAATAGAATGAGACATAACCGGCGGCGATCTTCGGAGAAAAGCCCGCAATCTCGGGTTGACCAAGATAGTTCACCATGAAGCTACCAATTGAAACCTCGGCGCCGACATAGGCAAAAATTCCGAGAGCGCCGAACAGCAGGTTAGGATGTTTCCAGATTGAATCTTTGACCTTCTCGCCCGGATTGACTGCGTGTTGTTCGATCTTCGGAAGGTTAAACCTGGCGATCGCCACTGCCAGCAAGATCAACGCGATGCTTATGACGATGTAAGGCATCTTCACCGAGGCGGCCTGGTTCATGCGATAGGCGTGTAACGCTTGTGGCGAGAGCTGCTTCAACTGTTCGGCTGCCAATGGTGCCGCGCTAAGGATGAACATTCCGCCTAGTATCGGTGCCAGCGTAGTGCCGAGTGAGTTGAAAGCCTGTGTCAGATTTAACCGGCTTGATGCTGTTTCGGGCCTGCCAAGTACGAGTACGTAGGGATTCGCAGACACTTGAAGACCGGTAATGCCGGCAGCAAGGATCATTAGCCCAGTCAATAACAGCGGGAAAGACGGAATAGACGCAGCGGGCACGAAAAGAAGGGCTCCCAGACTCATGCTTACTAACCCGACGACCATAGTCTTTTGATACCCAATCTTGTTGACGACCATCGACCACGGCACTGAAAAGAGAAAATACGCTGAGAAGAAAGCAAACTGGACCAGCATCACCTTGGTATAATTGAAGTCGGAAATTGACTTCAGATGTGGAACAAGAATGTCATTCAAACTTGTGAGAAAGCCCCACAGGAAGAACAGCGTGGTTAGAATGGCCAGAGGGCGTATGTAACTACCGCTGGTCGATGAAACGAGCGTGTTCTTCGTCTGTTCAGAGCCAGCTACCATTTCTCTACTCGCCATATGTCCCTCTCTCTCTTCCTCTCCTAAATCACATCAGCTATCGGATCACATCCGAGGTTAAAAACGCGCCTGCTACCACCACGTTTCGGTCTGCACACCGAAGGTGAATCCACTTGTTTTATCGTGAAACGGAATTCCGCCGACGAAGCCGCGGAGACCGTTCGACCAGGTTGCATAAGTCACAAATAGACGCAGTACAGGTCGGCTAAAAAATCGGCGTCCGGCTCCGATTTGCGGAGCGATCGTGAATTTGCGGAGCCAGCCCTCGTATTGACCATTGCCGCTGCTGGTACGATCGAGGCCGGCTTCAAACGCTACTGAGAGATGATCGGTAAAGAAAAACTGCGGCCTGGCACCAAACGAAAGCCACTGACCCCAGGCTTCTCGCGGATTGCCGCTTTGCGTTCGCTGGTAAACGAATACCGGCTGGATGGCAAACTTATCGTTTGGTTGAAGCAGTAGGTGTTCCGCGATTCGAAGTCGCTTCCTGTCCTTGAGAAACGGCGTTGGATCATCGATCGATGTGCTGAGGTTGCTAGCAGCTCCCGTTGCGTATCCGATCGAAAACCAGTTGTAACCACCTTTCCATTCCAAACGCTGGTGGGCTATGCCGAATGCGTATCCCCGGCTTGAAGGAATGACCGTGCCACTCGGTGTCGTTCCACCTTTAACATTAGCGAAATTGAACCACCCCGATAACTTTCCGCCCGGGGCCTTAACGTCATAGAGCCGCACATCGATGTTGCTCTTTGCGTAATTACCATTTTCGGTCGTCAGGTCAGGACGCGCCCCAGCGAGGAAAGCCACTGCCAACTTGCCAACCTTCACATCCAGGTCTTCAACCCCTCCGCCGTAACCGCTCAGGTCCAAGATGTAGAAATCATTGATATGCGCCTGATAACGTCGGTAGTACCGTTCTCCAGCCCAAAACTTCGCGCTCGGTTGGCTTTTAAACACGTTGCCAGCTTGAACGAAGGCTTCACGGAAGCGAAATTGATCATTGCCTATGCCTCCCGGAAAATTTGCATAGCTGGCGGAGTTCGAGGTGTTTGCCTCAATCATGACCTGTGTTTTTATCCAGGCCTTATCATGGTCATGTTCAGGATTAACCCAATTGTTTACAAAAATGAGCTCGGCATAGGTTTCCGTTTCATTTCCTAAACGGTACTTGGCATCGGCCCCCGGAGCTTGAAACGCGACCTGCTGACCGCCACGGCTGTTGAGTCCATAACCGGAACGTAGGTATCCGTGGAATTCAAGAGTTCTCATCTGCTCTTCAATCTTCTCGATTCTGGTGTCTGCATCTCTCAATTGATCATACGTAGGCGCAGCAGGCACTTGTCCCTGGAGTGCCTGGTTCTCTTTTGACTGGCCTAGAGCAACTTTTGCTGCATCTTGAACGGCGAGCTCAACCTCAGACACCGGGTTTTTTTTTGGCGGATCCTCGTTGGTTGCCGCTTCCTTTTTTAGCTGCTGTTCCAGGGCTGCAATTCGCTCTTGTAACTCACGAGTTGTCTGCTCGTACTGCTGCTTAAGTTGTTGTATTTGTTTCTGCACGTCGTCATTTTGTTGAGCGTGCACGGACAAAACCATAGAGAGCACTGCGGCTATAGTCGACGCCAGCTTATTTAGGGTTGGCCTGAGGCCGGCACGCACGTGAGTTGGAACTTGATCATCGCATTGCATGCGAACTGATGCAGTAGCTCGGTACGTACACCTCACGGTTTTTCCTTCCGCGATGGCGTGCACAGACTGGCAAATGACTTGCTTTTGTTGTTGGTCAATCATCGGCGTCGCTACACCTAGCACACCTTGCTGAATCAATGGCGCGGTTCAGTTCGCTCGATTACTCCAGTACCGGCGATTGCGACTCGGCCAATCGGGTCATCAAAAGAAATAAATCTTCCTTCCTGGTTTTCGTATCGCAATGCCTCCGTCCACTCGAGTCAGCGCAATTGAGATACCAAAGAGAGCGACTGCGATTTTGATTGAATAAGGAAGGTTTTTGCAGTTGTACGAGAAGTTCCTGTCGGAATTGCCGGAACTGTGATGTTCTTGTCGGAGGGGCATCCGACATTCTGTCGGACAGGAGATAGGACTAAAAAAGATTTGTCCTGTAAATCCAGTAAGGTGAAGGACCCCGGACTCTTTGAGCTCACGCCAGCCGTTGCGCATTGAGCCAGACGGTGCCGGGGTTGAGCCGGTCGGGGTAGCGCCCGGTCATCACGTCGAAGAACTCGCGAGCTGTGGGCTTTTCGGCGATCACCTGGCGCGCGGTGTGTAGGTATTCGGCGGTCTCGTCTAGGATGCGTGGGTCGTCTGTGCGGCTTGAGTCCTTGTGGCCGGCGACCACGGCGACCGGCTGCAGGGCTCGAACCTGTCGATGGCCTGCAGCCAAGCGTCGATCCCGCCGTTGAACCCGCCGTCGGCAAGGTACTGGTGCACGTTGTTGTAGGCGACGTCGCCGGCAACGACCAGTCCGAGTGCCGGCACGTGAAGCACCGTGGAGTCGTCGCAGTCGCTGTGGCCGACCTCGATGGCGTGCAGCCGGTGCCCTTCCAAGATCAGACCGTCGGTCGGGCGCGGTTGAGCGATCGCGCGGGTGTCGGAGATCTGACCGGGGAACAGCTTGTCCCAGAACGCCTTGCGTTGGCCGGTGGCCGAGGCGTGCATGAGTCGGATGGTGCCCTCAGTGGCGTAAACCGCTCGTTACTGCTCGCACCTCCCCCAAACGGACAACCCCCGCCCGCGCGCTGCATGATTGAACCGTTAGCAGCTACGCAATCTTGTCCAGAAATTCGTCCACCGCCTTGCCGTCGACACGAAGCTGCTCTTCGCGACGGCCTATGACGGCGATCTCGACGACCCTCATCTCCGGTGCCACCGATGCAGTTCTGGTCGACCCGCCGTTCACCGTCGAGCAGACCAGGCGGGTCGGTGACTGGATCGAACGCTCCGGCAAGCGGCTGACCTACATCTACGTCACCCACGGCCACGGCGATCCCTGGTTCGGCGTATCGCTACTGACCGAACGCTTCCCTGGCATATTGAACCAGCCTTCTGCCGTTATCTGGTGCTTGACGAGGTAATCTTTCGCCCCGGGACTGCGAATGCCGGGCCAGCCTTCCCACGCAGAGTCGATGATGTCCAGATAGTCTGGAATCAACGCGATGAAGTCGTCGATATACGTGTCCCAATCGCCGTCGAAAGACGTGGCGAAAAGCATCCTCGTGTCGTTGTCGAAGAACACGAAGCGCATGTCGTGGAGGGTTCCGACTTTGACCGCACCGGGCGAGAGGTTGCCACCCAGCAATTGCAGGAACGTGCGCAACCGCTTGGCGCCACCGGGCGCCAACGGAACAATGATGGTCAACTCCGAGCGCTTGCCGAGTCGCGCGGCGACCCGGCCGGCGCTTTCGATTGGCGGTGGTGGTTCCGAAACCTGCGACGTTAACTCTCGGAGTACGTTCTCCAGGGTCTTTTTCCCCAATTCCGGCGCGTCGGCGAAAAGGTCGCGCAGTTGCTGGATCTTCTCTTCGCCGGCCTGGCGCTGTTCTGCGCCGGCCGCTATCTGTGTTTGCGTTTGCATTGTTGTGTTCTCGCTTCAAATAGCCCAAGTGTTCATCGGCCTGTCGGTACCGAACGCCCAGCGTTACCGGGCAGCCGCGATCTGCGCGCCAAAGACTTCGGCCAGGTTTTTCGGCTCCTTGCGCTCCTGGTTGTTCGCCTCGTGACGAAGGATCGACGATTGCCGGTAGACCTCCAGGCGCGATCTCATAATGTTGCCGAGCGGACGATGGTGCTCGGTGACGCGCCAGGCAGCCATCGAGGTTTTGTCCATCCTCTCGAAATTGTCTTCCCCGCCAATATCCTGTTGGGAGCCGCAACTTCGCGACGGTCACATACGGCGAAAGGCTCTCGGGCCACACCACCGTCGTCTTCTCGACTGGCATGCGAGCCAAGTCCGTGCAGAGTTGGACCTGGAGATCGAATTCGTAGTGTCTCTCGCGCAGTTCCGCCACCAGCGCCGGCCGGAAGACTTATTCGACAGAAGTGAGATCGAGAGCTCGCCGCTCAACGCGGGTGGTTGGTCAACGCGTAGTCAAAGGTATGACTGTCCGGCTCATCTTCCAGAAGAGTTTTCCCCTCGATGCCGAAAATCTTCAGCCCGATGCCGGTGATCGGCCCAAGGAACTGATCCCCGCCAACATGATTGGTCCCATTTGAGAAACGAACCATGGCTTCGTGGCGTCCCGGTTTGGCGTAAATGCCCTGCGCGTACTCGCTCGGCATTCCACTGAGGATTTCAAATTCTCCCCGGGCCAGACCGTAACCCTTGGCATGAGCGTTGCGCACCACCAGCCCGATCCCCTCGGTTTTGAGCGAGCCGCGCATGTGCTGTTTCATGTCATCTAGGACCGCCTGCAGGCTTCGCTCGAAGTCGGGCTCCATTTGTTCAACGTCACGACTGTAGCGAACAAAGTTCTGCGTCGTGCTCCGATCGGCGCGCTCGCGTACAACTCCTTGTGCGGCCTCCTGTGTCATCGTTGTCTCCTTAGTCCTACTTCTGCGCTCTCATCTTCATTTGAAAATCAATACTCTCGGCGGGCCTGACGCGTGTCTCCTGATCTGATCGCTCTAACCCTTCAGCGCGCCGCTTCACTGAGAGTCTGGGCAACGGTCGTACCAACAGAAGTGCCAGAGAAACTGTAGGATTAACGAGCTATTGGATGTCCGCAAGAAAACATTTGCCGGAATTGCCGGAGGAGCAACCACCTTGTCGGGGGAGCGTCCGGCACTTTTGGCGGAGCAAGCGTTTCCACAACTCTAATTTTCCTGACAAAGCTCTCCGCGCTTGCAGTTCTCAGTTTGGCAAACCAATTGCTGAACCTGGTTGGAAGTTCTACTCGACGAGATTCGCAAACCAAAGTTGTTTTGAAGGCGAGAAGCACAGGCTATGAGTTCGGCGATCAAAGTAGTGAAGCGCAAGGACTGGGAAGCGTCAGCGCCTTCGCGCGCCGCGGGCGCTTCGTCTGTCGAGGAATGCGGTACTGCTGAATTCGTGAGAGGTGTAAAGACCTGGGTCGCCGAATCTCGCGGCAGCCGGCAGGCGGAGGCGAAGCTGGCAGTTCAGTTCATTCGAGGGCTCGACGTTAGAAATGGGCTTGATCACTCAACGCAGGTGGCCAAGTCCTACCTGACAACACTCCTAGTGGTCGGTCTCATCATTTTGAGCGCTCACGGAGCAACTCGTGCGCAGTCATCCACGCCGTCAACTGAATCACTTACTCTCGATCAGGCGATTGACCTTGCGCTGCAAAACAATCACTTGGTTAAGATCGCGCAACTCGGCGTCGATAGAGCTGACGAAGATGTTTCCGTCGCGAAGACTTTCCGCTTTCCCTCCTTACACGCGTATACGCTTGTCTCAGGAAATCTCGCTAAGAACGAAATACAGGTCGCCAACCCGGCTGCCAATTTATTTCCTGGCCTCGGTTCCTTCTTCACACTAACGCCGGACCGCAAACCCACGGCGATCTTCGCGGTGTCCGCGATTCAGCCGGTATCGCAGCAATATCGAATTGGACTGCACATCAAGCTTGAAAAACTCGCGCGCGAGATCGGTGAGGAAAAGTTGCGGCAACAACAAAACGATACCGTCGACGGGGTGAAGAAGGCGTATTACGCGATTCTGCAAACAAAGAGCGCGCTCTCCAGCGAGCGGGAAGCGTTGAAGGCTTATCAGCAACTCGACAAGGTCACCGGAGATTACGTCGTGCAGCAAGTCGCGCTTAAAGCAGATTACCTTGTGGTGCAAACACGCTTGGCGCGATCGCAGTATGAGGAGCTTGACCTAAGCAACAAATTGGCGACTCAGAAGGAGCAACTAAACAGTCTCCTCGGTCGTGATGTAACTACAGAATTTGAAGTCGCAGGCGTTCCCGAATTCGTAAGGTTTGAGACTGACCTGACAGCAGCAAGAAGGCTCGCGCTCGAGCGTCGCCCTGAATTGAAACAAGCGACCTTGACCGTTGAACAAGCAACGATTGCCCGCCGGATTAAGAAGTCGGAATACATGCCAGATGTAAGCGTCGGCTTTACGTACCTTACGCCGCGCAACTTTAATTCTGCCGTACCAAAAAACTTCGCCAATGTAGGCGTCGTTGTCAGTTGGGAATTTTTCGACTGGGGCCGAAAGAAGCACGAACTCGCCGAAAAAGATCACGCGGTTGCGCAGGCGAAGCACGGATTGAGGGAAACAGAAGAAAGAGTATTGATTGATGTCGGCGACAAGTTGCGGAAGTTGCAATTGAGTGGACAGGCGCTTCGCGTTGCCGGTATGGCTGAAGCCTCGGCGAAGGAGAACCTGCGAGTCAGTACGGCCAAGTACGGTTATCAAGCAGCGCTGCTATCTGATGTACTGCAGTCGCAAGCATCACTGGCGGAGGCTTCACACGAATATCAACGAGCTCTGTTGGCATTCTGGACCGCCAAGTCCGAGTTTGAGAGAGCACTTGGGGAGGACAAATGACGATGCCTGATGAGAAATCGAACGCATCGACCGTGACTACTAATAGTGCCAGTGGTGACACTGCCGAAACTCCAACGAAGGTAGCGTCCTCCTCGAACGGTCACGATCAAGCCCAGGCTAAGGCAACGGAAGTTGCACCAAACGAGACACAATCCACATTGGTTACAACTGATCCTCCCGAGAAGCGCTGGTTGTCCTTGAAGAAAATGGTGCCGCTGTTCGTGCTCATCTTAGCCGCGGGAATTCTCTTTGGGATCATGGGCGGTTGGAATCGCTGGGTTGGCGGCTCGGGTTGGCAGAAGACAGACGACGCTATCCTGCGAGCCGACATTACGCCTTTGAGTACTCGAGTCTCCGGCACTGTGGCACAAGTTGCGGTTAACGATTATCAGCGAGTAAAGGCCGGCGACCTCCTGGTGCAGTTAAAAGATGACGACTTCAAGGCGCAGGTCGCCCAAGCTGAGGCTGGCGTGTTAGCAGCGCAAGCGGCCTTGGAAAACAATGCTAAGCAGAAAGAACTGCAGAACTCCCGGATCTCCCAAGCGCAAGCTGGAACTCAAGCAGCCAGCGCAGAGATCAATCAAGCAGGAGCCGGAATTGAAGCGGCGAGAGCTGACGTGGCCAATGCGCAGGCTGGAGTTGAAGTAGCGCAAGCAAAGATTCCCGATTCGCAAGCTGTCATCGATGCCGCGAGCGCCGATGCCGAAAGGACGCGACTCGAGCGAGAACGTCAGCAGGCCCTGGTTGATTTGGGTTCGGCCACCAAACAAAAGTTGGAGCAGGTAGTGGCTGACCAGGAACGCAATGCCGCGATTCTCGACAGCCGCAAGGCAGAGCTAACTCAGACTCGCGCGCTGGTAGACATGCGGCGCGCCGATTTTGCAAAAGCCCGCGCTCAGGTGAACTTGCGTCAAGCAGAGCAACAACGTGCGCGTGCCCAACTAATGAGTCGGAAAGCGGAAGTTGACGCTCAGATCAAACAAATCGGGGTGCTTGATGCGCAGACACAGCAACTTCAGGCCGACCTTTACGCAAAACAAGCGGCGCTAAAGGTGGCTCAGACCAATCTTGACTACACGAGAATTGTCGCGCCGACGGATGGGATCGTCGGTGAACGAAAGGTAAGGATCGGGCAATTGGTTTCACCCGGCACTCAAGTGATCTCGCTCGTCGAGAATACGATCTGGGTACAGGCAAACTACAAAGAGACGCAACTGACCAACGTGTCGAAGGGCGATGCCGCTGAGATTACCGTGGATACCTTTCCCGGTGTCGTCTTGCGCGGCCACGTAGAAGAAATAGCTCCGGCGAGCGGTTCGCAGTTCGCGCTGTTACCACCGGACAACGCCGCTGGCAACTATACGAAAATTGCGCAACGCATTCCGGTAAAGATCGTGCTCGATCCAAATTCCGCAATCAGCGATCGACTGCGGGCCGGCATGTCAGTAACTGCCGAAATTAAAGCCACCAGTAAGAAGAAGGTTTGAGCGAACAAAAAATGAGCGCAGTGATAGGCCAAAGAATTGGTGTCCATGCGGCGCTTGATTCTTCGCGATCGAGCCTGGCGCGGACTTTCGCCTTCCTCAATCAGAACGCCTATGTTGGAACGTTCGGCGTGTTTCTCGCCGCCGGCATCGCCACTTTGAACGGCCGCACGATTAGCGTCGGTCTTCCCGACCTGCGCGGCGCAATGGGGTTTGGATTTGATGAAGCGAGCTGGATTCCAACCGCCTACAACATGGCCCTGATGTTTATTGGGCCATTCTCGGTGTTTCTCGGAGCCATGTTGGGAGCGCGCCGCGTGCTGCTCTATTCGGGAACAGTTTTCATATTCTGTTCGATCTTGTTGCCATTCTCGCCAAGCTTGCGCGTGATGCTCTTCTTACAGGTGATAAGCGGCCTCTCTGCTGGCACCTTTTATCCACTCGCTCTCAGCTACGCTCTGCTCGCACTGCCTGTGCGCTACGTGATCTACGGGATCGGCGTCTATGCCATGGATATCGTAGGAGCAACCAGCGTCGGTACGCCACTTGTGGCCTGGTACACCGAACATCTGACGTGGCATTGGATCTTTTGGCAAAGCGCGCTCTTAACACCGCTCATGATGCTCTGCGTTTACCTTGCAATTCCGCACCCTCCCAAGCGTCCGGGACCAAGGCCCGCTTTGAGCTGGCGAGGGTTCCTTTATGGCAGCTTGGGACTATGCCTGATCTATGGCGCGCTGGATCAAGGTGAACGTCTGGATTGGCTGAATTCAGGCGTGATTGTGGGACTGCTGCTGACGGCGGCCTTTCTCCTCGCCGTAACGATAATTCGCCGGTGGATCTCACCTAACCCGTTGGTGAATCCGATCTTCCTGGTCAATCGGAACACGATGATCCTGGGCGCGTCGCTCTTCTCGTTTCGTTTTGTGATGCTGGCGATCGCTTTCCTGCTGCCGGCCGTGCTCGGCGTGACGCAACAGTATCGGCCTCTTGAGACTGGCCGCGTGTTGCTCTGGCTAATCGCGCCGCTCATTCTCATGGGTATAGTCGCCGCGCGCTTGATGCGCCGGTTCGATAACCGACTAGTGCTGGCGACAGGTTTCACGATAGTCGCTGTTGCTTGCTTGCTTAATGCGCAGTTAACCAGCGCCTGGGCCGGTGACAATTTCTTCCTCACGCAGATCGTGATGGGATTTGGGCTTGCTATGGCCTTCACCGCCCTGGTCGGCTCGTTCGTACAAAATGCGTTTGATGCGAATGCCCTGTCCAATCCGATTAACATCCTAACTTACTCGTCATTCATTCATTGCGTTCGTTTGATTGGAGGCGAGATCGGTACAGCACTTATGCAGCGGCTGGTATCGGTGCGTGAACAATTTCATTCAAACATGATTGGTTTGCACGTCGACGGCGGACATTGGCTCACCTCAGAACGGTTGGCAATGATTGGGCACGGGCTTTTTCCTAATTCGATCGGAAGCGAACAGGCGCAGGCTCGGGCTGCCCTGATCCTTGGCGGACAAATCAAGGTACAAGCCTACTCGCTCGCTTACAGCGACGGTTACATGGCAATCGCTCTGGTTGCGGCTCTGGCCATTATTCTGATCGCATTCATGAAACCGATGAAGATCATTTTCGATTCAAATTCACCCGCGCCGGCTGGAGGTATAAAGAAATGAGCAAGTATCCACACGTGGTGATTGTGGGCGCCGGATTCGGTGGACTCGGAGTCGCCGAGCATTTGGCTCACGTTCCGGTTCACGTGACTCTAATCGATCGACACAACTATCACACCTTCCAGCCGCTCCTTTATCAGGTAGCCACTTCTCTGCTGAACGCCGAAGACGTAGGGGCGCCGGTGCGGAGCCTTTTCCGAAGTCAGGAGAATGTGAACTTTCGTCTGGGAACGGTTAAGGGCATCAGTGTGCCGGAGCGAAAGATCCAAGTGGATGATGGTGAAGAAATAAGTTACGACTACCTTGTGCTCGCCGGCGGAGCGACGGTTAACTATTTCGGCACTCCCGGAGCAGCCGAACATGCATTTCCCCTCTACACGCTGACGAATGCCGTGAGACTCCGCAATCAGGTGATCCAGCGATTTGAAGCCGCCGCTGGAGATCCCGCAATCATTAACGATGGCGCGTTGAATTTCGTCATAGTCGGAGCGGGACCTACGGGTGTCGAGACTGCCGGCGCACTGTCAGATCTCTTCTACAACTTGTTGCCCGATGACTATCACCAACTGGCAACCGACAAGGCTCGCATAATTCTTGTCGAGATGGGGAAAGAAGTTCTCCCTCCGTTCAAAGAGAATTTGCGAGTGTATGCCAGACAGCAGCTTGAGGATCGCGGGGTTGAGCTGCGTCTGGGCGAAGCTGTTGCCGAGGCTGGGCCAACATCTGTAAGACTGAAGTCAGGTGAAGAAATCAAAACGCACACACTTGTCTGGGCCGCGGGTGTACAGGCGAATCCGCTAACACACATGCTCGGAATGCCGCAGGGTCGTGGCGGGCGAGTGAAACTCAATCCTGATCTGAGCGTACCGGACCATCCGGAGATCTTTGTCGTGGGTGACATGGGTGAAGTGGCGTCGGAAGGCAAGCTTCTACCTCAACTCGGTTCTGTGGCCATGCAGTCGGGCGAACACGTTGGTCGACAGATCGCACGACGAATCGCAGGAGAAGAGACTCAGGCCTTTAAATATTGGGACAAGGGATTCATGGCAACGATTGGGCGTGGCTCAGCCGTAGTCGAGTTTCCAAACAAACGGACACTGCACGGTCCGCTCGCTTATTTTGCCTGGCTTGGTGTTCACCTGGCCTTACTGAATGGAACGCGAAACCGGATCGAGACACTTTGGAACTGGGGCTGGTCTGCTCTTACGCACGACCGAGCCGCTCGCATCATCATTGAGAGCGAAAAAGAGACGCAAAGCGTCAGTCAGTCCGGCGCAGACGGGGCTTCACCCCTCCCAAGACAAGATGATTTGGGCGCTTCAGGTTGAAACGGCCCTTGGAGGACGTTGTGGCGATGAGATGGTGGGCCGCTCTAAAGAATCCGGAGATGGTGTTGAGCATGCTGTCGCACAATAAGCGTGTACAGAATGACTTGAATCCCGCGGCTAATCCGTGGCGGACACAGGCTCCGCCCAAGAGGCTGCGATGGCGGCCGCAGCTAAGCTTCGCCGCTTCGGTGGTTGTCATTGCCTGGCTTGTTCATCCCGCATTCGGCAATCCGGCCCAAGTTACCAACTTGTTCCAGCCGCTCTCACAGCCCGCGCAGGAAATTAAGGAAGTGTCGCTGCTGGTGCTCGCTATCTGCGCCGCGATCTTTCTAATCGTCGTGGGCCTGCTGGTCTATGCGATCGTCCGATTTCGTCATCGCCCAGGAGATGAAGCGAGTGAGCCGCCGCAAGTATACGGCAGCAACCAAATAGAACTTGCCTGGACAGTGTTGCCGATCCTAATCGTGTTCGTGCTGATCCTCGTGACGTCGCGGACGATCGCTGACATACAGAACAGAAAACCACCACCAGGCGCCGTCCAGGCTACGGTAGTAGGACATCAGTGGTGGTGGGAGATACGTTATCCAGAACTGGGAATCGTGACTGCCAACGAGCTGCACGTGCCGGCAAGCACTGGAAACAGCAGGCAACCTACCTTTCTCAAGCTGCAATCAGCTGATGTCGCGCACAGCTTCTGGGTACCCCAGCTTGCCGGCAAAACCGACCTCATACCGAACCGCGAAAACCGTATGTGGATCGAGCCAACCAACCCGGGCATCTATCTCGGCAACTGCGCCGAGTACTGCGGTACACAGCACGCGCGGATGTTGATTCGCGTCGTCGTGCAATCGCCGGACGAGTTTGATCGCTGGGTCAGAGATCAACAACAGGCGACTTCGCCAGCTACGAACGCTGCCGAAGGTCGCAAGGCATTCTTGGCGAACTCCTGTATCAACTGCCATACGATTCGCGGTACGTCAGCGCGGGGAAAGTTTGGCCCTGATCTCACTCACTTGATGAGTCGCGAAACGTTGGCAGCGGGCGTAGTCCCAAATACGGCTGATAATTTGCGCCTCTGGGTGCGCGATCCGCAAAAGATCAAGGTGGGCTGTCTGATGCCGAATATGCAGATGACCGATCAAGAGGTAGACCAGCTCGTTGCTTACTTGGAGACCCTCAAATAGGAAGGGAAAGCGGGATGGCCAGTCAAGAAATCAGTCAGGAAATAACGATAACACCCGCCGGAGCACTCGGCAGTTCATTAGTCGACCGACTGCACGGTCTCGTCATCACTGTGGACCACAAGAAGCTGGGCCTGATGTACATCGGCACCGCTCTCATGTTCCTGGTCATCGCAGGGCTGATGGCGATCTCGATTCGCTTGCAGCTGGCCATCCCCGTTAACACGTTCCTCGAGCCCGATGTGTTCAATCGTTTCTTCACTATGCACGGTACTTCGATGGTCTTTCTGGTGGGCATGCCTCTCATCGCAGGTCTCGGCAACTATCTAGTACCGCTGATGGTCGGCGCACGCGACATGGCCTTCCCGCGCATGAACGCTTTCGGCTACTGGATGTTCCTCTTCGGTGGCCTGCTCCTTTATTTCAGTTACCTGGGGGCGCCCGGTCTGGCGGGTCACGGCTCTGCGCCGGATGTAGGTTGGTTCGCTTATGCGCCGCTCACGGGACGTGCCTTCTCGCGCGGCACTAGCACTGATTACTGGATTCTGAGCCTACTCCTCACGAGCGTCGGCAGCACCGTCTCGGCCATCAATGTCATCGTCACTGCGATCACATTGCGTTGCCCTGGCATGAACTTGATGCGAATGCCGCTGCTTGTTTGGCTGATGCTCGTAACCAACTTCATGATCCTATTGGCACTGCCCGCCCTTTCGGCAGCGCAGATGATGCTGCTGATTGACCGTTATCTGGGTGGGCATTTCTTCGACACGCAGGCCGGCGGCTCAGCAGTGATCTGGCAACACTTCTTTTGGATCTTTGGCCATCCGGAGGTCTACATCCTGATCATTCCGGCGTTCGCCTGTGTCTCGGAAATCGTTCCGGTCTTCTCACGCAAGCCTATCTTTGGATATCCCGTCATGGTCGGCGCAACCGCAATGATCGGTCTAATCAGCGTGAGCGTTTGGGCGCATCACATGTTCTCAGTCGGGATGACTTCAGTTGGCAACACCTTCTTTGCCATTTCGACTTTCATGGTGGCCGTGCCGACAGGGATCAAGATTTTCAACTGGCTCGGCACAATGTACGGCGGCAGGATTCGCTTCGACCTGCCGATGCTCTTCTGTATCGCTTTCCTTTTTCAATTTTTGATCGCTGGCCTGACCGGAATGATGCTGGGCGTGGCTCCCTTGAACTGGCAGCTCACGGATTCCTACTTCGTCGTCGCGCATTTTCATTACACGCTCGTGGGTGGATTTCTCTTTGGTATGTTCGCAGGCTTTTATTACTGGTATCCGAAAGCCGTAGGTCGTTTGCTCGATCACCGGCTCGGACTATGCCATTTCTGGCTGTTTGTCATTGGCTTCCATGTGTGCTTCGACACGATGCACTTCCCGGGACTCCTCGGCATGCCTCGGCGCATTTTCACCTATGACGCCGGGCGCGGCTGGGAGACGCTCAATCTAGTCACTACGTTGGGCGCGCTCTGCCAGGCGGTCGCCATTCTTTTGTTGGTCATCAACATTGTCCGCTCAGCGAGGAAGGGTAAGCTGGCTGGCAACGACCCGTGGGACGCCTGGACCCTCGAATGGACCACGAGCTCGCCACCACCTGAATATAACTTTGCGACACCGCCGATCGTTCGCAGTCGTCGTCCGCTTTGGGATCTTAAACATCCGGAAGATCCCGATTGGAAGTACGAGTGAAACAGGAGGCAGGAGATCGATTCGATGATTAGCGAAGCCTACTTGCCTATTGCTCCAGAAGCGACCGGCTGGAAACTACCATCGAGCCGGAAGGTCGCGATCGTCTGCCTGATCCTGACAGAGACCAGCCTCTTCTCGATCTTTGTCGCGGGCTACGTCTTTTATATCGGTAAGAGTTTGACGGGTCCGACTCCGCGTGAGGTGTTGGATTTACCTGTGCTCGCCACGATCTTTTTGCTCTCGAGCAGCGTGACGATCGTGCTCGCGGAACGCGCTTTCAATCGGGATCGTGTCGGTCTCTTCAAGCTCTGCTGGTTCGCGACAATTGTCCTGGCTGGTCTGTTTCTCACCATGACCGCCGTCGAGTGGCGGAAGTTGATCTATCACGACGGACTGACGATTAGCACCAATCTGTTTGGAACGACGTTCTACTCGCTCGTAGGCCTGCACGCAAGCCACGTCATCGTCGGCATGTGTCTTTTGTTGTTGGTATTCGTCTTTAGTCTAGGTGGGTTCGTAACGATTATGCATCGCGAGCGACTGCAGATGATTTCGTGGTACTGGCACTTTGTCGATGCAGTCTGGGTTGTCGTTCTTACTGTCGTCTACGTTATCGGGAGGTGAGTGAAAGATGCCGCCTGAAGAGCACCGGACACAGACTTCAAATACGATCGAAGTGCCCGCACCCACGTCATGGCCGTTTGTTACCTCGTTCGGTCTTGCTTTGCTGCTCGCTGGATTGGTCACAAGCCTCGCAGTAAGCGTTGCTGGCTTGGTAGTGATCATCTTCGGCGCGGTCGGTTGGTTTCGCGATGTGCTGCCAATGCCGAAAGAGGAGGTGGTTGCGATTGCCACAACGCCCGAGCCGATAGTGACGCCCTCAACCCGAAGAGTTGCTCACCTCCAAGCCGGTGCGGAAGGTCATCGCGTCTACATTCCCGTTAGGGTTCATCCCTACTCCGCCGGTCTTTTTGGCGGCGTTATCGGCGGCGTCGGCATGGCAATTATCGCGTGTCTCTACGGAGTCATCGCCCAGGGAAGTTTGTGGTACCCGGTCAACCTGCTCGCGGCTGCGGCGCTGCCCTCTTTGGCTGAAGCTGGACCAGCAGAATTGAAAGCCTTTCACCTATCGGGTTTCATTGTCGCGCTCTTGAGTCACGGCATCATCTCATTACTTGTTGGTTTGCTCTACGCGGCGATCTTGCCGATGATGCCGTCGCGCTTCACGGCCTTCTGGGGAAGTTTTCTGGCTCCGGTTTTGTGGACCGCCCTCGTCGCGTCTACTCTCCGCCTAATCAACCCTGCGCTTAACCAACGAATCGCCTGGGGTTGGTTCATCGCATCGCAGGTCGCGTTCGGATTGATTACCGGTTTCGTCGTCGCGCACTCAAAGGAGGTCGAGACTGCACAGTCGTGGCCGTTAGCAGCGAGAGCCGGAGTAGAGGCGCCGGGTCTCATACCCGGGCGGGAGGAAGAGCGATGATTGCGAGATTGCAAGTCGGAGTCGCTGCTTCAGTCGGCCTTGCCATCACTGTTTTGGCAGGCTGCAGTGCGCGTCTGCCCGGTCAACCAAACGAAGCTGAACGCTGGCGCGCGCCTGCTGAAATCACTGACTTCAATCAACTCTACCCCCAGAACTGCGCCGGCTGTCACGGCGCGGGCGGGAGACTTGGCGCTGCGCGATCACTTAACGACCCGCTCTATCTGGCCTTCGTCACGGACGACGCAATGCGCCAGGCGATCTCGAAAGGCCGGGCCGGGACGAATATGCCCGCGTTTTCTGAACAGGCTGGCGGTCATCTCACGGACGAGCAGATCGAACTGATCGTTAATGGTATGCGAGCACACTGGTCCAGGCCTGATGACTTCAAAGGTGTCGAACTTCCTCTCTACAGCGTCGACGAAACAGCGATAGCGAGTGGTCCACCCACCGCAATCAGCAACGATATCTCGGCGAAGGCTCCCCAGGCTGGCGACGCTTCGCTGGGCGCTGCAACTTACAAAACTTATTGTTCGAGTTGTCACGGATCAAATGGCGATGGTGGATCGGCAGGCTCGATCGTTGATCCAAACTTTCTGAATCTGGTCAGCGATCAAGGCCTCCGCACGACTGTCGTCGTCGGCCGCACTGATATGGGAAAGCCCGACTGGCGCGGAAATGTCCCGGGCCATCCCATGTCAGCGCAGGAAATAAGTGATGTCGTCGCGTGGCTCGCAGCGCACAGGCAAAAGACAACTGTAGCGGCTAACTAAGGCGACCATTCGACTTGCCTGAACACGAAATGAGCTGGATTGGAATTTGATAGGGAGGCACGAATGCCATGGCAGTCAAAGAGCTGGAAGTGAAAAACGAGAGGGCACCGGAGAGACTACACATTGAAATGCCGCGGCGCGCGTTCCTGCTCAAGCTCGGTTTCCTGCTCAACGGCATCGCGGCCACGATGGTGTCAGTGCCCTTGCTCGGCTACCTGCTTTCAGCCTTCCGTAATGATGGCGGGTTCACATCATGGATAGCGCTTGGCTCGCTCAACAATTTTCCCGAGAACCAGACGCGCATGGCGAAATTCCGAAATCCTTATACACGCCCATGGGATGGCGAGACCGCCGACATTCCCTGCTGGGTGCGGAGAATGGAAGGCGGAAAGTTTCAAATCTTTGCCATCAACTGCACGCACCTTGGGTGTCCGGTGCGCTGGTTTCAGGAGTCGCACTTGTTCATGTGTCCATGTCACGGCGGCGCTTTCTACGAAGACGGTTCGCATGCATCCGGGCCACCGCCGCGAGGACTCTATGAATACAAATACAAGATCGAAAACGGGCAACTATGGATACACGGCGGCCAGCTTCCGACACTGAATCAGCCGGCTTGAAAAGTCAGAACCGGGAGCGGACCGAGGGTCCCCACGCGGGCAGCCCGCGTGGGGTGGTGGTAGCGACCGGGTGATGAGGACGACGAGTGATGATTAAGAGATTGAGACAACTCGCGATCTGGATTGACGATCGGGTCTATATCAGCAAGATCTTTGCCGCGACCGCGGGTCATACGGTTCCGCGCACCTCGGGCAGTTGGTTTTA
>DASQPD010000111.1:0-8029 GCA_035644135.1 Pyrinomonadaceae bacterium | reverse complement strand
ATGTTGAGCGCGATCTCGTTTGGCGTTTTTTGCCGTTCCGCACCCTCTACCAGGGCGATCATTCGATCCAGAAAAGTCTCGCCCGGGTTGGACGTAATTTTTACTTTGATGTGATCCGATAAGACGCGAGTTCCGCCTGTTACGGCGGAGCGGTCACCACCGGATTCCCGTATGACCGGCGCTGATTCACCTGTGATGGCGGATTCGTCCACGGACGCAACGCCTTCAATGATATCGCCATCGCCAGGAATGGTTTCTCCGGCTGAAACAATGACCACATCGCCTAAGCGCAGCTTGGCGCCGGATACGATCTCGATCCTCCCGTCGGAAAGGAGCCGGTTAGCCTGCGTTTCCGATTTCGCCCGACGGAGCGTTTCAGCCTGTGCTTTGCCCCGCCCCTCGGCCATGGCCTCGGCAAGGTTCGCAAACAGCACGGTAAACCACAGCCAAAGCGTGATCTGGAGATCGAAGCCGAAGCCGGGGTTATGGCGAGCAATATCTTTGAACAGCAGCACCGTTGTGATTACGCTGCCGACCTCGACCACGAACATGACCGGATTGCGCATCATCTTCTTGGGATTTAACTTGCGCAATGAGTCGATAAGCGCCTGGCGCACGATCTTCGCATCCCATAATGATTTTGACTTGCTTGATGTTGCTGCCATGTGTTTCCTCTTAGAAAGTCTTTCCCGCATTCATGAGCAGGTGCTCAAGAATGGGTCCCAAGCTCAATGCCGGGAAGAATGTCAAAGCGCCAACAATGATGATCACGCTCACCAGGAGTGCAGTGAATAACGGTGTTGTTACCGGGAATGTGCCCGGCGAAGGTGGAACTGCCTTTTTACGAGCCAGGCTTCCGGCTACCGCCAACATGGGCACGATCATCAGGAAACGTCCCGTCAACATGGTGAATCCCATGGCCAGGTTGTACCAACGGTTCCCGCCAAGCCCGGCAAATGCGGAACCGTTGTTGCCGGTTCCAGAAGTGAAGGCATACAGAATTTCCGAAAGGCCATGCGGCCCGCTGTTCGTAAGGGTCGCAAGGCCCTGCGGAAGAAGCGATGACGCAGCAGCCAGCACCAGAATCATCAGAGGGAAGATGAGCACGTAAAGCATGGCCATCTTCACGTCATACGCTTCGATCTTTTTACCCAGGTACTCCGGAGTGCGCCCGACCATAAGGCCGGCAATAAACACGGACAGCACCACAAAGATCAGGATGCCGTACATTCCCGCGCCCACTCCTCCGAAAACGATTTCACCCAGCATGATGTTGACCAGGGGGACGAGGCCGCCGAGTGGCGTGAAAGAATCGTGCATGCCATTCACTGCACCGCAGCTTGCGTCGGTCGTGACAGTGGCAAAGAGGGCTGAATTGGCTATGCCAAAACGGACCTCCTTGCCTTCCATGTTGCCGCCCGATTGCTGCATCGATTCTCGTTGATCGGTTCCTTTGAGCAGAGGATTCCCGCGCGACTCGGCTCTGTACGCCGTTGTAACGCCTGCAAAGAAAAGCACCGACATAGCCGCAAAAACTGCCCAGCCGTGCCGTTGTGACCCAGTCATTCGCCCAAGCGTGTATGTCAGGCCCGCAGGTATTACAAAAATCGAGAGCATCTCGAGAAAATTACTGAACGGCGTGGGATTCTCGAACGGGTGTGCGCTGTTGGCGTTCATGAAGCCGCCGCCGTTGGTCCCGAGCATCTTGATGGCTTCCTGCGAGGCAACCGGCCCCTGAGCAATGGTCTGATCGGCCACCGTGTCCATGACCGGCTTGCCATTGGCATCGACCACGGGCTTTCCGTCCTGCCCGACTTTCTGTACCTGCTGCGGTTCGACGATCTTCACTGTGTCATAGGGCTTGAAATTCTGGATAACGCCCTGTGACACCAGCACGAGTGAGTACACGATGCAGATCGGAAGCAGGCCCCAGAGGGTAGAGCGCGTAGTGTCCACCCAAAAGTTGCCGAGGGTGTCCTTTTCGCGACGCGCGATACCTCGAATGAAGGCAATCGCCAGTGCAATTCCGACTGCTGCGGAAGCAAAGTTGTGAAACGCCAGACCGGCCATTTGTGTCAGATAGCTCATGGTCTGCTCGCCGGAATAGAACTGCCAATTGGTGTTGGTGGTGAATGAGGCAGCGGTGTTCCATGCCAGATCAGCCGGCACCCCTGCTAGCTTCTGCGGATTGAACGGAAGCGCTTGTTGCGCGCGTTCCATCAAGTAGAGCACCAGCATGGAGACGACGCTGAACAGAAGCATGGCGATGGAATATTCCGTCCAGCGCATCTCGTGGTTCTCGTCCACGCGGGTGAGCTTATACAAGAGCTTCTCCACCGGGCGCATTACCGGATCGAGAAACGTGCGCTCACGAGAGAAGACCTTTGCCATGAAGACACCCATGGGCTTTGCCACCAGCACGATGATGGCGAAAAACAGAAGAATCTGCAGCCAGCCATTGGGCGTCATGTCAGAATTTCTCCGGACGCAGCAACGCGTAGATCAGGTAGAACATCAGGAGCAGGCTGATCAAAAGGATGGTCACGTTTTCCAGGTTCATAAGTGCCTCACTTCAGCTTTTCGCACGCGCGTGTGTAAGCAATTGCCACCGCGAAAAACGAAATTGTGAAAACAATCATCAACAGGTCCATATCAAAGTCCTCGACAGCTCCGAACTTAACAATTGCCCATCACAGAAGTCTGCATCCTCTCTTCCGGGCCTAAAACTTCACCATTACCGCAAATCTCAGAGCAGCTTCATTGTTCCTGAGGTCGGGGCAAAAACCTGTTCCCGCCACACAGGTAAAGCCCGGCGTCGGAGACAATAACGGACCTGTCACGAACAACGTACCCGGCACAACAGAGCCGGCGCTGGGACCGGGGATTACGCTTGGTGCTGTATTGACGCCGGAAGTTATCCCACCGCGACCGGAAAAGTACGGTACATTCGCGTGGCGATATCCGTATTCAGTTCGGAACGTGATGTACTCTTTGGGCATCCAGTCGAAAGTGAGTGAGGTGTCCCAGGCCTTGTAGGGATCGCCGGGGTTCTGTGTGAAATACGGTGAGCCACTGATGGCATCGGCGCCGTTGACTGGCGGAAGAAGAGTGAGATAGCGTCCAGGGTTATTCATCGCGCCGCCACCCACTGTCACGCCATACGTGTCTTTCTTGAACCAGAAGCGGTTGTACGCCATCCATCCGGCGAAGGTCTGTTTGTGGCTGGTGGGAGTGTCGTGAAAACAATTCACGTTGTTGATGATCGTCTGTCCCTGGGCGCCAATGCTTGTTCCCTTGCCGCCATACTCGCATCCCAGGTCTCCCGTAAGCGAGAATGCCATCTTGTCGAGAAAGTTCTCCGGCCGGTCGTAATATTTAACTTCAATACTGTCGTCGGTGTGGATGCGGGAGCGGCCAAACTGGCCGTTGCCGTTGCCCAGCGTATCTTCGCCCATGCCGTAATTGTTGAAGACCAGAGAGAGCCAGGGCGTTGGACGCCACAAAATCTGTCCTCCCAGGCCGGGCTTGCCGCCCATCCTGCCGTAGGACTGCCAGCCATTGATGATCCAGGGCTCGATCTTCAACTTGTCCGTGGGGAACCACTGGATCCGGACGCCGTTGAAGAACCAGGGCGTGTTGGATGACACATACGACGGCTGATAAGCCCAGTTGTCAAAGTTGTAGTAGCTGAAAAGGCCAATGTAGGAAACAAAAATTCCTGCGTCAAAATTGAGCCCATGGTTCACGTTGAAGTGATAACCGCCGTTGGCCTCGGAAAAATACTTGTACGCGCCGCGGAGGTCCCACTGCCCACGTCCATTGCTAGCATCGTTGCGTGGCGTGGTGACACCGAACATCCCTCCCATAGTCAGGATTCTTGCCCGGACATTATCCCAGTGCAAATCGCCGCCAAAGCTGATCTGTTCGATTTGGACTTCGTTGGAGCGAAACGTCTCGGTCGAACCGCCGAGACTGTCATCTCGGGGATGATTGAAGCTGCTGATGTAATTTGCATCGAAGCGTATTTCCGGGGTGAAGAACTTCGAGTCCCAGACCGCGTGCTTGTTGCGCGGAGTGCCGTTGAGCCAAGTCCAGTCTGCATAAGCGAAGGGCGCGGCGGGCTCAGGCTTCTCTGGAGCCACCTGGGGTTGCGCCGTTGAAGCGACGGTCGGGGATGGATTCGCCGCGGTCGGTTCAGTCGCAGTAACTCGGGAAGTCGATTCCCCAGCCGCCGCCGCCGTCCCGGATGATCCCTGTTGCGCCTTGAGCTGGCCCTCCAGCTCAGCAATTCGCGCACGCATGAGCTGCAACTCTTTGAGAACCTCAGCGTTCGTTGTGTTAACAGTAGTCGAGCTATTGGCATCGGAGGCTGTATTCGCGCCTTTGCCGTTCGATGAATCCGTCGCCGTATTTTGCTGCGGCTGATTGACTTGAGCAAAGGCTTGCATTGGAAGACGGCTTAAGCAGACGCTCAAAGCCAAAACAGTTACGATAGTTTTGATCGTGAAGAAGCTTTTCATTTTAAACCCAGCCTTTTGACAAATGTCTTTATCTCGCAAATTTCACACGTGACCGCAACCATTGTGGCTTGTGGTTCAACGTCAGATTGCTCGTTTGGTTTAGGAGGCGCGTGGCTCTTGCATTTCGACAAGTTCGACAAACACCGTTTTATGAATCTCTGAATTCGAATGGAACATTCCAGATGTCAACCCCTGATAAATTGGGGCGCGCCAGGGAGACGAGCAACATCGTGAGTCCGGCAAGAATGAGCAGGCTCCAGGAACCGTATTTTCGGAATCGCGCAACGCTGGATTGTTGTGGCATTGACAGACGATCGGGAAAAGCGATAATCGTTGGCTTGCGCTGTCTCCTTGAGTTCGTGTCGTTGTTTTCCATTCGTATCAACAAACCAACAAGTTTGGGCTTTTCTTTGAGCGCCCGGCTGAATCCAGTGAGGCACCAAAGAAGTGCGGCGGTTGCCAGCAAACCGACAATGGAGAGGATGAACAATGCCATAATCGCCTTCAGGTTTCCCCCGCACTCTGGTCGAGCCGTGGACTCCATCAGTGGATACTATCCGGCCTAAAAATGGCCTAAAGGATTCCTCAAGATTTCCTAAAGAGCTGCTGCTTTTCATGACGGCACTGACAAAATTAGACTTTCTCTGGTCGGAATCGATATCCGATCCGCGGCTCGGTCAGGATGTAACGCGGGGTTTCCGCGGGCTCGATCTTTTTTCTAAGCTGGTTCATAAAGACCCACAGATATTCGGCTGACTGAACACTTTGCCCTCCCCAAACCGCGTTGAGCAATGCGCGACGGCTGATGACCTTGCCGGGGTGGCGCGCCATGTAAACAAGTAGATCAAACTCTTTAGGCGTGAGATGTACCTCTTTTCCGCCGACCGCCACGATTCTCGTCTGCAGATCAATATGAAATTCCCCGATATCGATCGGTTCGCCTGATTCTTCTTCTTTACCGGCGTTGACACGGCGCAGATTCGCCCGAATACGAGCCAGCAACTCATTGATGCTGAAAGGTTTCGTGACGTAGTCGTCCGCCCCCTTATCCAATGCTTCTATCTTGCTGTTGTCCTCGCCTCTCACCGAAAGCACTATGATCGGAACCTGGGAGTGGTTCCGAATGTTTTCACACAGTTCAGACCCTGTCATTTTCGGCATCGAGAGGTCAGTGATGACCAGATCTGGTTGCCAATCCTTAAAAGCGTCCAGTCCCGCCTGCCCGTCATTTGCGACTTGTATCTCATAGCCGTGCATGCCCAGACTCGCCCTGAGCACACGAGTGATCTGGGGCTCATCGTCCACAACCAAAATCCTGGGCTTTTCCGTCATATTGGCTTCGTCTCTTAAAGCGCGGGCGTATGACCTGCGATTTCAATATGACAGTACTCGGCCTAAAGAAAAGCTAAAGAAGCCATTAAATGTTTGTAGATCTCCGACCGCCAGGAGGAGGCTATCGAGGCTCTTGATTCACAATGTGCACATCAATGGCGGGCGCGGCCCGGAGAAATCGCTGGATCGCGGTCAAGTAAAGGTACTGCTGCCAGCCGTGCACGGCCGAGCGTCCAAAAATAATTTGAGTGATTTTGTATTCCCGGGCGAATCTGGCGACGGTCTTCGCGATGTCCTTGCCTTCCAGCTTTATAACTTTTGCCTTCAGGTTTTCCGCGAACCGCATATTGGCTGAAAGGGAGTGGCGGTCCTCCTCGTCTATCTCCGTCCCAGTGTCCACGTGCACAACGTAAAACTCTGCCGCATCCACTCCTTGGGCGAGTCTCGCGCCTCTGGCAATAAGATTTTGGGACGCTTCGTTTGAGCTGATGCAGACCGCAATGCGCTCGCATACACCCCAGTTTTGATCGATACTTTTCTTTTTGAGATACGTTTCCAGGCCGCGATCGACAGAATGTGTAACCTGCCGCAAGGCAAGCTCGCGCAACGCCATCAAATTGCCCTGCCGGAAGAAATTTGTAAGAGCCTTCTCCGCGCGCCCCACGGGATAAATGTCCCCCCGGCGCATGCGGGTTTGCAGCGCTTCGGGTGTCAAATCCGCCAGAACAATCTCATCGGCGCGTTCCAAGACCCAGTCAGGTACCGTTTCGCGGACCTGGATCCCCGTGATGCTCTGGACGGTAGGAGTTGCGCTCTCCAGGTGTTGGATGTTCATAGTGGAAAGAACATCGATCTTGGCCTGCAATATCTCGAAGATGTCCTCATACCGCTTCTTGTTCTTGCTGCCGTCGATGTTGCTATGGGCGAGTTCATCAATCAGGACCACCGCCGGCCTGCGCACAATGATGACGTCGACGTCCATTTCGTCAAACATTGCGCCCTTATACTCAAGGCGGCGGCGCGGAATTTGCTCCAGTTGAGCCGCCAATTCAGCAACGCCGGTTCGCCCGTGAGTTTCAACAATGCCGATAAGAACATCCTCACCGCGGCGGCGACGGCGTATCGCCTCGCTCAACATGTTGTAGGTCTTTCCAACCCCTGGAGCATACCCGAGAAAGAGTTTGAAAATACCCGCCTTCTTCTCGGGCGCCGCCTGTTCGAGCCATTGTTCGGGTGTTTTGGGCACTCGTGAATCCTCTCATCTTTCGCGGGCAGACTCAGCTAGAATCACGCCTATGAAGATCCCCGTGATCGCAATAGCCAGGTCCGCGATAACCGCCCTTATAGTGTTTTGCTTAGTCATACTTTATTTCAAGTACGTATATGTTAATCCTACGACCGTTGCGTTGAGTTTCTTGGTGGCAATCCTGGTCGTTTCGGCGGCATGGGGCCTGAGATATGCGATCCCGATGTCGATTTTATCGACCTTATGCTTTAACTTTTTCTTCCTTCCTCCTATTAAGGCTTTCACGATTGCCGATCCCCAAAACTGGGTGTCGCTTGTTGCTTTTCTGTTCACCTCTCTTATTGCCAGCCACCTCTCGGAACGTGTGCGGGATGAGGCTCGGGAATCGGCTCGTCGTCGCAAGGAAGTTGAGAGATTGTACAGGTTCAGCAAACAACTTCTGCTTACGGATAACATTGTTGAACTTCTAAAAGTGATTCCCGTTCACGTTGTGGAAACCTTTGGTGTTGAGAATGCTGCGATCCACCTCGGTGAGAGGGACAAAACTTACCGTTCCGGAGCAGAGATCGAGCAACTGTCAAGCACCGAGCTCAAAAATGTATCCGCCGCCGGCGAGCCCAAATTTGATAGGGACCACAAACGTGCTCTGGTTCCCGTCAGCATGGGGCTGAGAAGGCTGGGGAGTCTGGGGATTGCCGGTGGCATGCTTTCCAGGGAAACACTGGAAGCGATGAGCGGACTGATTGCTATTGCTATTGAGCGCGCCGGCGCTGTGGATACACTCATGCGCAACGAAGCCTCGCGCGAGAGTGAGCGGCTCAGATCCGCCCTGCTCGATTCGATAACGCACGAATTCCGCACGCCATTGACTTCAATTAAGGCCTCAGCAACAAGTTTGAAATCTGAGGCGGCAATGAGTGAAGAACAGCGC
>DASQPD010000110.1:0-62298 GCA_035644135.1 Pyrinomonadaceae bacterium | reverse complement strand
CTGCAGCCGCTCAGGATTACAATTGTTATCAACCATTGCGCCCTATCTTCGGGTAATCACGCCACAAATTTGCCACAAAGATTCTGAGCCGTTGATCACTGATCGCCGTTCACGCTGTAACGATGTCAATCAAATATGCAGGACTCTCACGTACCTTCTCAATACTCTCTCTCTTCGTCCGCTCACAACGAGTGAGCGTTAATGCTTCCCTTCGTTGCGCGTTCACGAAGTATAACATGTGTTATGACCCGGGTTCCGATCATCGTAAGGGAAGGCGTTGAAGGTCTGCGAGGCGAGCTTACCGCGATTTGAGTGCATTGTCTTGCAACCAGACGCTTGCCGATAGCTGCGCTTTACGCAACCTACCTATGTTCATCTTGTCCAGGCCCTGTGAACTCGAAATCAAGACTTGACTCTGGAGCTAACTCAAGAGTCTATACTTGTCCTCTTGAGGAAGGGTGTTGTGGACCTGACAGAGTTTCGCATAGGTGAAGTCGCAGCTCGCGCCGGTGTCAGCATCGATGCCGTTCGTTACTACGAGCGGTTGAAGCTCTTGCCTCGTGCCGGGCGTACTGCAGGCGGCTTTCGGCTCTTTGGGCCGGAGTCTGTCGAGCGCGTCCAGTTCATTAAGCAGGCGCAAGAATTAGGTCTGACGCTGAACGAAATCAAAGGACTTCTGACTACGGGTGGTGCTGAAGAGTGCCGGAGGGTGCGTGATCTGTTGAGTAAGAAGATAGGTGAGTTAGACAGCAAGATGACAGCTATGAAGGATTTTCGTCGCACGCTCGCACTGCATCTCTCGGCATGTGAGCGTGAACTCGAAACGCATGGCGACTCGGCATGTTGTCCGGTCGTGGCGGGCGGGAAGAGTAAACCGCATCAAGGAAAAAAGCGGCAAGAAGTAAGCTGATGGATACGGAAAGAACTGACGCAAAAGCCTCGAGATCAGGTCGAACTATTCTTGCGAGTCTGGCAGCGCTTGGAAGCGTCGTATTGGCTTCCACCTGTTGCTTACCGATGTTTCCATTCATCTTTGCCGCCGGCGCCGCCGGAAGTTCAGCGTTTTTTGCTAGAGCTCGGCCTTTCCTGCTAGCGGCGTCTCTTCTCTCGATTGCTTTTGCTTTTTATCAGCGATGGCGAGAGAAACAGTGCCAATGCAAACCGAGTCTGCTTAGCACGATCGTGTTGTGGTTTTCAGTCGTCACCGTGCTCACGTTTTTTCTGTTTCCACAAGTCATAGCGAATCTGGTAGCCAATTTCCTGGCGAGGTGAAGATGAAACGCAAGCAGGTGATTTACGGATTAGTAGCGGTGGTCGGTGCGATTGTATTATTCGTCGTTTACTACCTGTATTTGGGCAGCACCGCGCCGAGCGGACAACAACCGTTGGTTTGTCTCGACAATTCCAATATTGATAGGTTGAAAAAGTCATTCAACGAATCTGCTGATTCTGTCCGCGTCGTGGTGATGCTCTCTCCTACTTGAACTGTCTGTTTGCAGGGGGCCTCTGCATTCCAAAAACTACTCGACGAGCAACGCGAAGGAAAAATCCGGGTCTTTGTAATCTGGGAGCCGGTATTGCCAACCGATTTGGCTGCACCTTCCACGATGACGCTCAAGCGCATCGCTGACACGAGAGCGTCACAGTATTGGGATAAGGAGCACTTAGTCTCCAAGTCGATCGGCGAAACAGACGGTGTGGTTTGGGATTACGTTGCGGTTTATCCGGAGGGCAAACTGTGGGAGAAAGGACCGCCAGAGCCTACTTATTCAAAAGCTCCGGTGGTTCATGCGATTGAGGGCACGAGAGAAGCCATCCAAAAGTTGTTCGAGAGGGTGCTAAGTAACGGTTTTTCATTACGACGATTATGAATTGCTGCATTATAGATGACACGGGCGGAGCGACCCGCTCAGAGGCTGAAGCGGATTGTCCGGGCGACGAACTGCACGAAACCGGTCGGTGCGGATCGTGCAAGAGCAAAGGCAAACCTGTTTCCAGAAAAACAGTCCTGCTGATGCTAAAGCCGGAGTTGCTCGAGCGAGCCATGCATGGGAGCTATAGCTTCTGCTCGGAACAAAATTGTTCAATCGTTTATTTCGAAGATAAATGTTGCGAACACTTTTCTGTTGATGATTTGCGCATACGGGTGGGGGTTAAAGTTAAGGACGATCCGATTCCGCTGTGTTATTGCTTTGGCTTCGATGAGAACCATATTCGCGATGAAATCGGGCGAACCGGTAACACGAGCATTCCCGAGAAAGTGTCCGGGCTGATTCGCGAGGGCCTATGCGCGTGCGAAGCCCGCAACCCGGCAGGCGTTTGTTGCCTGGCTGAAGTCAACAAGGCTACTAAACGCCTGAAGTCTGAACAAATCAGAATTCGAAACCAAGGTTAAGGAACTTCTGGCAGCATTGAAGAAACGCAAGCAGTGGGTCGCGTTAGAAAAGTGGGCGCGACGAAAATATCCAGGACCTAGTCGGTTACGTGATAAGAAAACCCGTACTTGAGCCGCAGACCCTCAGCATAATACGTAGTTCGGCGGAAAAAACGGCGGCCTTTTCAAAAACAGTCAGTGAAGTGTCCAAAACAAGAGTGCCCATGCGTCATAGGGTGTCGGCTAAGTTTGTCGACAGAACCAAGAAAGGAAATATTATGCCTAAACAGAAGTATCTATGTATTCAACGAAGCAAGTCGGGTAAAGGCGAGAAACCATCTCCCGCCCAAATGGAGGAGATGTACGCTAAATTCCACGCCTGGAAGGAGAAGTTCCAGAAGAATATCGTGGACATGGGAGGCAAGCTGGGCAGCGGAAAAGTCGTCACCTCAGAAGGTGCAGCAGACGGGCCTTTCGTGGAAGCGAAAGAGGTGGTCGGTGGCTTCATGATCGTCTCGGCGGAAAGCTTGGAGGAGGCGATGGAGGTAGCTCGTGAATGCCCCGGAGTCGTGATGCCCGGCTCAAGCGTTGAAGTCAGAGAGATCCACACTCCTTGACCACGCCCAAACTGGTTGAGCACTTCTTCCGGCACGAATACGGCAGGCTCGTTGCCATGCTGTCGCGCCGGGTGGGAGTGCAATACATCGAGGATGTTGAGGACGCCGTTCAGTCCGCCTTGATGACCGCATTTGAGACCTGGACGATTGCGGGTTTGCCGGACAATCCGCCGGCCTGGCTCTTTCGGGTGGCACACAACAACCTTATGGGAGAGTTGCGCCGGCGAACGGGCCGCCGTCGCATTCTGGAGCAAAACGTAAAAGAAGACATCGGCACTCTGGAGAACGGTTCAGAGATCTTCCTGGCGGGGGAGGTGCGGGACGACCTTTTGCGGATGCTGTTTGTCTGCTGCGACGAGGCAATACCGGTTGAATCACAGCTGGTGTTGGCTCTCAAGACCCTCTGCGGCTTCGGTATTCGGGAGATTGCGCTTCGATTGTTTGCCAGCGAAGCCAACGTCTACAAACGTCTCGGTCGAGCCCGCAGCCGTTTGCGGAAACTTTCGCTTCGCCCCGGGGAGCTTACCGGCGAGCAGTATTCCTCGCGACTGCCTGCGGTACACAAGATCATGTACCTTGTATTCACGGAGGGTTACCTCTCTTCCCACGCGGAGGTAGCTATCCGCCGGGAGCTCTGCGACGAAGCGATACGGCTGGCTACCATCTTGGCGGAACATCCGGCGGGCCAGGCTCCGGAAACGTTCGCCCTGTTGGCACTGATGCATTTGCACGCGGCGCGGATGACCGCTCGTCAGGACAGCTCCGGCGGGTTGCTCCTGTTGGAGGAACAGGACCGCGAACTCTGGGACCAGCAAGGGATTCAGATCGGATTGGAGTGGTTAGCCAGATCCTCGCAGGGCGATCGCTTTTCCCGTTACCACGCGGAGGCCGGAATCGCGGCGGAACACTGCCTTGCCCACTCGTTTCAGGAGACACGTTGGGACAAAGTGGTGGAGTGTTATGCGCTCTTGGAGCGGATCGCCCCCTCCGCGATACACAAGCTCAATCGTGCGGTAGCGGTAGCGGAGTGGCAAGGACCCGCAGAGGGGCTCGCCGTCCTCAAGGGCTTTGAGCCACCGACCTGGCTGGCCGGCTCTTACATATGGGCTGCTGTACTGGCCGATTTACATCGGCGCTGCGGAAACGCCCATACGGCGAACCGCTATCGGGATATAGCTTGCAAATCGGCTCCCACTCCGGCAGTGAAGGAGCTTTTGCAGCGTCGACTCCAGATCGGCAGCCCCGGCTGATCGCCCAATCTGGACCAGCAAAAATGCGCGAGTGAGCAGGGTAATCCAGAGTAAAGCCAGCGATTGCTCGACCGCCCAACAAGCTGCTGCGGCGTACCGTACGTTCAGGCTCTGTCGGATGAGAAGCGCAACACGCAGAGCAAAGTTGTAAAGATGTTGCTTCCGAGGATCCGCACGGCAGTGAGTTAACTTAATGGACGTTTCTGGACGCGCGGCGATATGTCTCAAGTGATTGAAAGTATTGGCGTCCCGTACGGGAGTCGAACCCGTGTCGCCGCCGTGAAAGAGAAGAGACCTAATGTAATTCCACGGAAACTTCGCGGCATGGATAGCACTCTGCCGCACTTCAAGGACTCAAGGGGATCCTTAATGGACGTTTAATGGACGCGCGTTAGGCGTGGCTGTGCATTTTTCTTTGGCCGTTAGTTGGTACTGATGCGGCCTCAAAGCAATCTTCCGTCAATGCCGTCCTATGAATGAGTGCACTGGAGAGTGGCCCACCGACATCTCCTCGACTGTGGATTTTAAGTCACCATGAAAGCGGCATCACATAGTCTTACCAAACGAGTCGAGCCAGTATTCATGCGCTTAACGGTCGTCAAGATATCGTTTCGTCCGGCTTGGTATCAACAAGTTGCGGCACCGTCTTTTCCTCATCCTGATCGATTTTTACAGCGCAGGCTCGCTCCAACGCTACGACTGCCTGCTTGCGCTTCGCGCGCCGCCTTCTTATCCGAACTCGCGTTGGTAACCTTCCCAGCGCGTCTTCATCTCTGCCATGAATTGTTTGAAAGACGGGTCTTCGCGGATCCGATCGAGAAACGGGTCGCGCTCAAAGAGCGGGTAACAGGGGAAGCCGTTTTCAGCCGTATAGCGGAGCCACCGCAAGGCCTCTTCGCTCTTTCCGCCCTGAGCGAAAACGCGGGCGATCCAATATGTGTAATGATGATAACCCCGATTTTTTAGCACCGTATTGAGAAACTCCAACCCCGCGGCCTGCGCCTCGGCGTGTCTGCCCTGCAACGAGAGGAGTTGTATCTGCTGAATCCGCCCCATTTCCGGATCTTCTTTTAACTCCTTTTCGATCAGCGGTTCGGCTTCCTTCGGCATCATTTTTTCCAGATAGTATTGGAGGCCGGGGCCGCGGTTGTAAAACCTCCTGCTCAATTCCAAAGCGAGGTCGGGGCGATTCTGCTGATAAAATTCATGGATATAACTACCCTTCGTATAATCGCTGTTCGGGTCTATGCGGAGAGCCGTCTCGAATTCTACGACGGCCTGGTCTTCCAACCCGACGTGGTTATAGAGGTCTGCCAATTCCGTGTGCGCCACGTCCGGGTCAATCTCCTGCGCCAGACGCAGCTCGCGGAAGGCGATTTCAATCTGCCACCGCTCATACTGGCTAAACGAGATGAAGTAACGTGCCGCGTGAACTTCCGCGAGCTGCGGGTTGAGGCGTTCGGCGACGGCCAGTTTCCGCTTGGCGAGTTCGATCCACGCCGGATTCTCTTCCAGAAACACGGCAATCTTGGTGTATGTATAGCCGAGTTGCGCGTGCGCCAGCGCGTAATCCGGGTCATGCTCAATCGCTTTTTTGAAAAGATCGACCGCTAAATCGGCTTCCGGGCGGCTGTCTGGAAAGGCGTTGACGTTGCCGAAATGATACATCGCCTTCGCATAATACTTGTAGGCTTCCGCGTTGGAAGAATCGCGCCGGGCAATCCGCGCCGCTTCCGCTTCGCTCAGTTTCAGACGCAGTCGCCCCGCTATCTGCCGTGAGACCTCGTCCTGCATCTTGAAGATGTCGTTGAAATTCAAATTAAAGGTTTCAGCCCATAGCGATGAGCCGTCGCTCACGTTGAGCAGATTGACGGTGATGCGCAGGCGGTCGCCTGATTGTTGGATTGTTCCATCCAGAACAGTGTCAACTTTCTGCTCGCGTGCGGCTGCGAGCGCGTCAACCTCCCCCTGAAAATATTTGCGCACGGCACTGGTAGGACGCACTGTTAATCCGTTAATCTGGCTGGTTTTCGCAATGATGGAGTCGGCTATGCCCAATCCAAGATACTGGTTGTTTGTTTCCTCGTTGAGCGCTTTGAATGGCAGTATGGCGATTGACTTAACCACTCGGTTTTCGGCCGACGGCTTGCGCATATGACTTAAGAAAACAACGGCAATCGGTGCCAATAATAGAACAACTATCACAGCCGCCGCGGCGAGTTTGTGGCGTTTGATTTCGGTGACGAGGTACTCAGCGCTAGACCTAGGCTGAGTCACCGTCGTGTCTGTTTGGACGCCGGTTAATTTGCCGTTTGCAGGCGAGGTCCTCAAACTTGCGGGCGAGATCGAGGCGCCCGCTTCCTTTTCCAAACTCTTCTGCAGATTCTGCAAATCAACGAGCAAGTCTTTCGCTGCTTGATATCGCTCATCTGCATTTTTCATCAAACACTTTTGCACGATCGGTTGCAGCTCGGCGGGAATATCCGCCCATGAAGGCTCATCGCGGAGAATCGCGGAAATCGTTTCTGCGTCGGTATCGCGGGCGAAGGGTTGGCTTCCGCAAGACATTTCGTAAAGCATCGCGCCGAAACTGAAGATATCCGTGCGGGCGTCAAGTCGGTTTGCGCGCACTTGTTCGGGCGACATGTACGGAACTGTTCCCATAATCGCGCCCGATTTGCTTGACAGTCCGGCAGTGGCGACTTTGGTTTTCGCGTCAATGTTTTCCGCGAATTTCGCCAGACCAAAGTCAAGCACTTTTGCCTGTCCTCTTTCGTTGATTATGATGTTGGCAGGCTTGATATCTCGGTGAATAATGCGGTGCCTGTGCGCTTCCTGCAATGCATCGGCCACTTGAACGGCAACGCTCAGTACGGCGCGCAGACTCATTCTTCCGGCTTTGAGTTTGTCTGCGAGCAGTTCACCTTCGATGTACTGCATCACGATAAAATTGCAACTGGCCGTCTCGGCAATCTCGTGAATGGCGCAGATGTTCGGATGGTCGAGCGTGGCCGCCGCCCGCGCTTCGCGCCATAGACGCTGGTTGGCCTCCTTGTCGGAACTGGATGCGGCCGGCAGGACTTTCAAAGCCACGCGCCGGTTGAGGCGCGTGTCGTGAGCCGAATAGACCTCGCCCATCCCGCCGGCGCCGATTTGTTCGCTGATTTCGTAATGCCTTAAATATTGGCCTTTGGTAAAGACGATTTTCTTAATCGTTACCGCCTCGGCCATTTCGCCTACGACCGGCTTTTCCATAAAGTGGTCGGCGTGGTCAAACGAAGACAAGAGCGATTCGACCTCGTGGCGCACCGTCTCGTTGTCGGGGCAGACTTCGTTGAGAAATTCGCCGCGTTCCTCGGGCCTGCGCCGCAAGGCGCAATCAAATATCTCTTTCACTTGTTCCCAGTGTTCACTTGACATTGAAATAGTCACCGCGTCAATTCGCGGTGTAGCCAAGCCCGCGCCATATTCCAATCACGAGCCGCGGTCGCCCGCGAGATTTTCAACGCCGATGCCACCGCTTCCAGACTTAGTCCGCTGAAGTAGCGGAGTTCGACGAGGCGGACTTGTTGCTCGTCAATTTTGGCCAGCCGATTCAGCGCCTCATCCAGCGCATTCAGATCAACATCCTGCTCGTCAACTGTGATCGTTATCGCTTCTTCGAAAGGAACTCGCACCGCATCGCCGCCGCGTTTTTCTCGACGTTTGGCGCGGGCGTGGTCAACTAGAATGTGACGCATCACCTGAGCGGCAACGGCAAAGAACTGCGTTCGGCCCTGCCAGTTGATGTCTGTTTGATCAACCAGCCGGAGGTATGCTTCGTGAATCAGAGCTGTGGTTTGCAGCGTGTGGCAGCGGCGCTCATTTCTTAAGTATCGAGCGGCCTGACGATGTAGCTCGCCATAAACGAGCGGCATCAATTCATTAAAAGCGCTGCGGTCTCCGTCGCTCCAATCGCGCAGCAACTTTGTTATTTCATGCGATTGATTCATGTCGAGCTCAAATCGCGAGACTGAGAATTGCCTGTGAGAATATACCCGCTTGAAGCGACAGGTCAAAAATCCAGTACCAAGAATTGTACGTAAATCCGAGCAGTGTGGGGTTCCTTCTCGTTCACACCCTGCTTTCTTTAGCTGGCGTGTGGCCAATGCCCACTTTGTTGAGACGGTTTTTGCTCTTTTGTCGCCCTCATAGGTGAAGGCAAAAACAAGCCTGCGCGAAAAATTCGTTTCAGTTCTGGCGGCTGTCGTAAAACTGGCGCGGCGACAGATTCACTGCCTCATCTTTAGCGCCACAATCAAACACAAGGAGAGTTGAAAATGAATGCAAAGACCAGAACGGTTATGACGCTCGTCGCCGTCATGTTGACCTTTGGCTTGTTTCCCCTTGAACAGTCAGCATCGGCGCAATCCCCGCGGAGTTTGTTAGGCGTGCGCGGTAACTCATCGCAAGCAGTCTCGGCGCAATCAGCTAACAGCAATTGCAAGCTGCTTAAAGGCGATGAGCTTGATGTCTTTGATTTCGTTACCCATGTCTCAACCGGAGGAGTTACCAACGCCGGCTTTTTGAACGGAACCACTATCTGGAACTTCCACAATGATTTTGTCTTTACGCCCGATCCTGACGTCGTCGCTATCCTCGCCGACCTAACGATCACCACCAACGAGGGGCAACTAAAAACCCGCGTTGTAAACACCTTCAGTATTGTGACGGGACTCGGCAACGCGTGGGGAAGCATCGATCCCAACGCCAGCACCGGCAGATTCGCCGGAGCTACAGGCACGATTTTCTTCGACGGATTTGTTCCACCTGTGGACGTGGTCTCCGGACCCCTTATTTACTCAGTCGCCGGCCAAATTTGTTTCCCGCAATGAGGTTGTGAGTACTTTAAGGCGGGTATTCGTCTCAAACCGAGAGACCCTGAGCTGTACTACGGCCTGGGATTCACTTACTCAGCGCTGGGACAAGAGACAATGCCATGCGCGTCTACCAGCTCTCGAAACCCTGGATGCAAAAAAAGCAAAAGAGCTTTACGACAAGATCAACCAATGACGGTGGATGGTGCACCGCTTTCACCCGCGCTTTATTAGTCAACAATAGTCAACAATTCGAATCCGACCGCTGCGGGCTGTGAAACGATTGGTGAATCGCCGAAGGTGCTTTGATCAGGCGAATGCGTCCTTGAAAGTGTCCACCAGCGAGCTTACCAACGTTGCGGCGGCCGAAACTTGTTGAAAATTATATGGCGTCCCGTACGGGAGTCGAACCCGTGTCGCCGCCGGGAAAGAGAAGCAACCTAATGTAATTCAACGGAACTTGGCGGCATGGATAGCACTTTACCGCACTCAAAGGACTCAAGGGAACGCTTATTGGACGTTTAATGGACTCGCGATGCCATGCAATGCCCACCGCAGTTTTCCGTTACGGTCAACGGATTTTAAGCCCGTATCGGCGGTACTTACCTCATCTACTACGCGTTACCAAGCAGTATTTACCGACGTTTCAGCCGTCAAAGTCAGGTACGTCCAGCTTGGTATGGGTACGTAACCCCCTCATCTTCCCCTCATCTTGGTATAGGTATCCGCCACTAGAGTTCACCACTGGTCGAATTCTGCTAGTGCTTTTAGAACTTGTATGCATATTGGAATTTCGAGATGAGGGGAAATGAGGGATTATGCAATTCTTTGAAACTAAGCGAATCTCGGGATGTGCCCTCCAAGCTCGTCGCCCGCCGCAATGTTGACCTCATCCGAGCCGTTCGGCATAAGCCTTGAGGACGTGTTCGATCTTCTCTTGCGCCGCCTCATCCACCCGCTGACGTCGCTCGTCCGTTTCGAACCACGCGAGGGTGCGCCGGATGCCATCCCGAAAGGGTATAATCGCCTTGAAGCCCGGCACGAAACTCTTGATCTTGCTATTATCGAAGACGACACTCCACATCTTGTCTCCCAGCAGAGTCCCTGCCAACTCCGGTTCCAGACGCGCAATAAAGTCGGATGGGACGTGCACGATCTTCGCTCTTACACCCAATCCCTCGGCGATGTTTGATATATCTGTTCCCACGTCAGCACTTCGTCTGAAGTGATATGAAAGGCGTGACCTATCGCCTTCCAGTTCCCGACCAATCCCAGGAGCCCACGCCCAAAGTCCTCTGCGTGCGTCACTGCCCACAACGACGCACCGTCGCCATGAACGATGATAGGCCGCCCCTTCTTCAAACGGTCTGCCAGAGTGTAGAAGGCCCCACCCCCGATGGCCACTGGCAAACTCTGATCGTACGTCTGCGAAGGCCGCACAATCGTCACAGGAAATCCTGCTTCTGCGTAGGCCTGCATCAATCGTTCTTCGCAGGCTATCTTGTTATGCGAATAATCCCAATAAGGGTTGTGCAGAGTGTCGCTTCCGTAATGAAGTAATGAGAGGGTGGTTTCTGATAAACCGATGCGGAGCTGATGAAGATGTACTGCTTAACTCGACCTTGGAAAATCGAGAGGTCGTGCTCAATATCATCGGGTGTGTAAGCTGTCCAGTTGACGACGACGTCAAACTGCAAGCCTTGCAAAGCTGCTTTAAAGTCCTCCGGTTGTTGCGTATCGGCTATCAAGCCGTGGCTGCCGGGAGGATTCACGCCCCGCAACCCGCGATTGAGGAGATAGAGGTCCAGTCCTTTTGCCACCGCTTGCCGACTGACCGCGGCGCTGATGATGCCGGTCCCGCCAATAAACAGTACCTTCATGGTTCGCAACGCTTAGACCTTATGATTGGGGATGACATAAGGCCAGCGCTGAGGACGAGACAACATGTCGTTAGCCTCATCATCGTTCTTGAATCTTTCTATCTTTGGATCCCAATACACTTTTCTTTTCAATTTCATCGCAATCTGATGAATCAAACAAGCTGAGCAGGAACGATGGCCTACTTCAATTGGCGCGATCGGCGGCTTGCGTGTCTTCACGCACTCCAGCCAGTTGCCATGATGTTCTTTGCTCTCATACAAGTGAACTTCCTGTGGCCCGATCACAGAAGTAATGATCCCAGGATCACTGGCAGCGAGAGCCTGAGTGTCCTTAAGTTTCGCTGCTGGGTCGCTGGCCGTCACAGCCTCGTTACCACGTGAGACAAAGATCCATCCTTTCGTGCCCTCAAATTTGATCCCGTTAGGTAGCTCCGTACTAACCACCATTTTCACACCATTGGCATACAGTGCTTCTGTCTGAAATTTACCATGCACATCCCATAACCCCTTTTTCGGAAATTCGGCCCAACCGGAAACTTCAACCGGTCCCGTGTACTCCGTATCCATGGCCCAGTGCGCGCAATCAATGTGATGTGAGCCCCAGCCAGTGATCATCCCGGCCCCAAACTGCTCGCAGCGCAACCAGCCCGGACGATCATAGCCGCTCTGCGGATGTACTCGCTTTTCGGTGTAGTACACGTTGGGAGTGGAACCAAGCCACTTCTCATAATTCAGGTTCTTGGGAACGGGCATTTCAGGCTCTTCGTCCCCAGACGGATCACCGGGTAGACCGACGTACACTGTTTTTAACTGACCGATACGACCGTTGCGCACCAGCTCAGCCGCATAGCGGAACTGCGGGGATGAGCGCTGCTGGCTGCCGATCTGGAAGATGCGGTCGGTACGGTTAACCGCATTACTCAAAGCCCTTCCTTCAGCAATCGTGAGCGAAGCCGGTTTTTGCATATACACATCTTTGACGGCTGCCACTGCGTCTATACCGATTAACGCATGCCAATGATCAGGGGTACTGATCAGCACGGCGTCAATAACTTTGTTTTGAAGCAATTCACGATAATCCCCATATCCAGTCACTCCGTCATAACTCTTTCCCGTCTTCTTGCCGTAATACTCGTTCACCAACCGCTTGGCTTCTTCTACTCTCTTGCTATCGAGATCGCAGACAGCCACGATCTGAGCGTCCGCATATCGCCAGACGCCCGGCAGATCATGAACGCGCGAGATGCGACCCGTCCCGATGGCGCCAATATTGATCCGGTTGCTGGGCCCATTGCCCTTCAAGACCGACGCGGGCACGACTGATGGGAAGCCAGTCGCAACCAGAGAAGAAGCGACAGTGCTTAGTGTTGCCGCCTTCACAAAATCTCTCCGCGAGACGCCTGTCTTTTGTTTGTCTCTCATGATGTTGTTATCACCTATTTTTGGAGGCTGATTTTTTGCGCTTGCTTCTGAGCTTTGAGCGCCAGTTCAGTGGCGAGGAAGCAGTGTTCTTGTGACATCGCTGTCTCGGTGCGGTTGAGGATGTCATTCACGAGCTGTTCGCCATAAGGCAGAGTCTCCTTGCCGCAATCAAAATAGCGCGTCTCTTTATGGTCCACGAGAAAGAGGTGGTTGCCACCAGGTCTGCCGGCGATGTCAACGTTCTTTCGGACTTCGATGAATCCATCTGTACCGAGAATCGTCAGCCGCCCGTCTCCCCATGAACTCAGCCCGTCGGGTGTGAACCAGTCGACACGGATGTAGCCCATCCCGCCATCACCGCGCAGCATCACGTCGCCAAAATCTTCGAAGTCAGGGTATTGCGGGTAGTGAACGTTACCGATCTGCGAGGCCACGACTTCCGCCTTACTCGAGCAGGTAAAGAACAGAAACTGATCGGCTTGGTGCGAGCCGATGTCGCAGATGATCCCGCCGTAACGTTTACGGTGGAAGAACCACTCAGGGCGCGCTTTAGGGTTCATGCGATGCGGGCCCAGCCCCATTGTTTGGATGACTTTGCCGATGGCGCCTGCTTTCACCAAGTCTCCGGCCTTGACGGTCGCTGCGTTCTCGAACCGTTCGCTATACATAATCGAGTAGATGCGCCGCGTCTCTTTCTGTACGCGACGCACCTCAGTGAGCTGTTCGAGCGAAATGATCCCAGGCTTATCTGACATATAATCTTTGCCGTGGCGCATCACTTCGATCCCGAGCGGGGCACGACCCTCAGGTATTGTGGAGCTTAGGATGAGCTGGATCGAATCATCCTCGAGGATCTCATTTTCGTTCCGCGCAAGTTTGGCCTGCGGATAGCGCTTGGCGAACGCAACTGCGAGATCCGGCTCTTTGGCATAGAAGGAGACCAGTTGACCGCCTCCTCTCAGCACGGCTCCAACCTGGCTGTGGATATGATCGTGATTGATCCCGATGACGGAGAAACGAATCCGTGACTCATTAGGCGTTTCCTCATTCCTTACCCGCGTATCCGCAAACGGCCTACCGCGCAGGCGCTCACGACCGCCCAAGGTCTCTTTGGGCAGCGCCGACATCATGACGAAGCCTGCCGCCGTGGTGACAGAGTCCTTGATGAAGTTACGGCGATTGGCTTTAGCTTCTTTCATGTTATTCATTTCGGCCGTTCTCCACGCTCACAGATTTAGTCACTACAAGGGACGACGTTTTCTTAATCTCCCATGCTCGGCGTGCGAGTTAACGAAGAGTGCCAGCAAGGATCACGGCAACAAAATATTTTCCTTCACGGTTGTGCCTTCTTAGTTCCTGGCGATTGCCAATTGATTACGTGATATGTCGCTGGCCCAGTCCCTACATTTCTGAGGGCGTGCATTTGATTCGAGGCGTTGAAGACCACCGACCCCGGCCCGATCCTTTTCCATTCCCCATTCACCAGAACCTCGACCGTGCCATCTCTTACAATTACTAGCTCCTCGTTGGGATGCTTATGCGGCGGATGCGATTGCGTACCCGGGTTGAGGGTGGTGACATGACACTCCAACTCGTCCAATGTTGCCGTAGGAGATCTAAAGAACTGTCGAACGGAACCAACATCAGTCGGCTTGGCAGGGATTGAGCTCCAATCGAAAGCCGAAGATTGCATGACGCGTGGCTGGGAATGAGCGACTACAACGCAGAGCGTCGCCGTGATTGCAATGAAAGCGATAACTATATCTCTGCGGGTGATCATTTTGTCCTCCTGAAGTTTCCTTAAGCCACCGCCTCGAGTGATCATTTAATTCTGGGCCCGAACTAATGGCGGGGAGCATACCACCATCGGTTTTCGTAAGTCTACTTCGTTAAAATAAGGGGGGAACTGGCAACTGCAATTTCGGCTACCCAAGTTAAAGACCGTATTTAGCGGCTCTTCTTCTGATTCTAACCTTTCGAACCTGGGTTTTCTGATTTTCTGTCTTTAGTTGTGAGCGTGAATTAAATCGGCCAGGTTGGAAGTTTCTATTGACTTCAGGATAGGAGTGGTGGTATTAGTTCGCGCCACGAACTAATGGGACCACTATGCTGGGAGTTATACGTAGTAAGACTCCTCGTTTCTCAAGGGCGTGATGACCATGTTTGCGAACCGACATCGATTCAGTTGATGGCCCTGCAGGTTTAAATGCGAAAGATTGATCTAACCAACTTTCAGGTTGCAACGAGCGAAACGGCTCGCGACATCAACCGACGCATAGTGCTCAACTTGATTCGCAGTCATCAGCCCATTTCTCGCGCGGATTTGGCTCGTCACTCCGGGCTTCAGCGCAGTACTGTCTCGGTGATCGCGGAGCAGTTGATCGATCAGCGTTGGGTAACGGAGGGCGCAGACGGTCACACCCTCCGCGGCCGCAGGCCGCGATTCCTGCACCTAAATAAGGAGCGAGTGGGCGTCATCGGAATCAATATCCGTCCCGCCACAACCACCATCGCGCTAGCTGACCTGGACGCGAACTTTGTCGCACAAGAGTCGCTTCCCACAGCGCCCCATCCCGAGCAGTTCATTGACGATTTGGCTCCCCGGCTGCGAAACCTGATCAAGATGCGCCCGGAGATTATTTGCGAAGGTATCGGCGTGAGCTTGCCCGGTCGTGTCGATCTGGTCTCGCAGCGGCTGGTGTTCGCTCCTAACATGGCATGGGGCGATTTTGACTTGAAAACGCCAATAGAGCAGGCGACAGGGCTGCCCGTGGAGTTGGAGAACGCCGCCAATTCATGTGCGCTTGCCGAGATCTGGTTTGGGCGGCACGCCGAGGGAGTGCGCAATCTCGTGGCGGTAACAGTCTCGGAAGGGATCGGCTGTGGCTTGATTCTTGACCACCAGCTGCTCAAAGGTTCGAGCGGCATGGCCGGCGAGTTTGGACATACCACGATGATTGAGGATGGCCTTGAATGTCGTTGCGGCAACAAGGGCTGCTGGGAAGTCTATGCTTCTAACTCGGCGGCGCTTCGTTATTACTCCCAGTCGGCCTCGTCTGCGCGGAACGGTAGGCCCACTCCTAAATCTGCAGGCCAGCAGCTTACATTTGAACACCTTTTGGGGCTTACCCAACAGTCTGATCCGAAGGCGGTTGAGGCGATCAATCAGATGGCCCATTATCTGGGAACAGGAATCGCCCGACTGGTAACTGCCCTGGCACCCGACGTAATAGTTGTTATCGGAGAGGTAACTAGAGTCTGGAATCAGGTTGGACCAATTATCAACAAAGCTGTCAAAGACCATTCTTTCACTCGAGCAAACACGCGAATTGTCCCCAGAGATCCGTCGTCCCACCCAAGGCTACGCGGCACCATAGCAGTCGTGCTTCAGAAGCATTTCGGGGCGCCGTCCGTAGCCTGAATCCCGGTGGTTGGGGTTTTTGGGTCTAGCTAATTTGTTGTGGTCGCGAATTTAAGCAGAAAGCCGCGCAGACGTTGATTTGAAGCGGCAACTTATCATCCTTTCAAAACTTCAGGCAGGCATTCCCAGGGGCTTCACGGGGTTTGATGAAGGAGGTCAGCGCTATTGCAAGGAGCGATGCGCTAGGTCTCCCCCGGTCCTGGCGTCGCGAGAGAGCGACGCTGACTTTCAGCAACGTTCGAAACCAACGGAGATAAACCAATGTTCAATTTTAAGAGAACCTTGCCCAGCAGGATGGAGTGCGACGCGGATCGAAATCCGAGGCGAGCAAGATCAAAACAATTTTCAATCATCTGGTTTTGTCTCGCGCTGATGATTGTGGCGTTTCTGGCGCCGCGCCTGACCTACAGCCAGGTCTTGTACGGCTCGCTCAACGGCAACGTTTCGGACCAGAAGGGCGCTGCCTTGCCTGGCGCAAAAGTCGAGGTTACCAACGCAGGGACGGGCGCTACAAGAGGCACCACCACGGACGATCATGGTGGCTATTCGTTCAGCGTTCTTGAGGCAGGCGTCTACAAGGTGAGTGTTTCACTGCCCTCTTTTAAGACTGCGGTAAGGGAAGATGTCAGAGTAGAGGCCAACAAGTCGTACCGCTACGACACCGAGTTGGAAGTTGGAAACGTGAGCGAAACCGTGCTCATTAGCTCCGATACGCTCGCCCCTCTCCAGACTGACCGGGCTGACGTGAGCACACTACTGCAAGCCAATCAGATCGCCAACCTTCCAATATCCTCTGCTGGATCGGGGCGAAATTTCCAGGGGCTCTACAAAATCGTTCCGGGCTTCAGTGCGGTAACTGAGGGAGTGAGTTCGGACGGTGGTAATCCGCAACGCTCCATGACCGGCAACGTCAACGGAAACTCAATGCAAGCCAACTTGACGCGGATTGATGGAGCGTCGAACGCCTACATTTGGTTGCCGTTCAATACCGCCTACATTCCGCCAGCGGAATCGATCCAAAGCGTCAACATCGTCACGAATTCGTATGACGCCGAGCAGGGTAATGCAAACGGAGCGGCCGTCAATGTGGTTACCAAGTCGGGCACGAACGACTTTCACGGAACCGGCTTCGAGTTCCACACCGACAACGCGCTCAAGGCGCTGAACAGATTCAACCCGGTGGGCCAGCGCAAACCTAAGTACATTCTGAACCAATTCGGCGGAGCGCTCGGCGGGCCCATCTACCTACCGAAGTTTGGCGAAGGCGGACCCAGTATGTGGAGTGGTAAGAACAAGCTGTTCTTCTTTACAGACTTGGAATGGACCAAGCGGCGTCAGTTCGCCACTCGGACAGTGAGCGCGATTAATCCCGCAGGCATTTTCGATGCTGCCGGCAACGCCAACCTCGCAGCAGCAATACCTACTGGAACCGATTGCAATGTAACGCGTGTGGCGGGATGCGTTTACGACCCGAATACAGGGAACGCTAACGGCACGGGCCGCCTGGCTTTCCCAGGCAATATCATTCCCGCCAATCGGATTGATCCGGCGGCTAAGTTAATGCTTGGCCGAATCAACCCAGCTGGCTTCATTAACAACCTTGGTGTAACGGCTACCAACAATTACATCAGTGCCGGCTCGGCGTCGCTTGATCGAAGAACCTACGACATTAAGATCAATTATGTGCCGAATGAAAAGACCACGTTATTCGGCCGGTATAGTCGTTCCAATGCTTTACTTTTTGATCCGCCGACGCTGGGCGACGCAATGGGCGGCGCGACCGGTGGAGGGCAGGTAGGTCAAGCGCCCTCGAAGATCCAGAGTGCCGGCTTGGGCGGCACGTACACTGTATCTTCCACGATGGTGATCGATGCCAACTTTGGCTACACGAGGCAAAAGCTCGGCGCCGTGCATGAACCGGATATTAGTCTGGGGAATTTCGGGATTAACACGCTGCACATTCCCGGCACCAACGGCAATGACCGGCTATCCGGAGGCACACCTGCCTTCCTAATTACTAACTGGAATTCCATTGGTAATTCGGATACCGGGAACCCGTTCCAGTTCCGGGATAACCAGTACGTGGCTAACGCCAACGCGAGTTGGATCCGAGGGGTGCATAGTATTAGGTTTGGGGTGGAGTACAACAACGCCCAGATGAACCACTTTCAGCCGCAGGGCGGAGCTTTCGGAACGCCGCGCGGCTCATTCAATTTTGCGGGGAGCGTGACAGCCTTGAATGGCGGGCCGGCCGCGAACAAGGCCAACTCGGTGGCTCAGTTCCTGCTGGGCTTACCCGATCGGTCGGGCAAAGTCGTCCAGAACGACAGTCCAAACGCGCTGCGTTGGCATACGTGGTCGGCATATGTGCGCGACAGCTGGCAGGTGAATCCTAAACTGACAGTGAACTACGGCGTGCGATGGGAATATTATCCGTTTCCCACTACCGACCACGGAGGCGTAAAGCTTTTCAATCCAGCGACTGGCAATGTCCTCATTGGCGGGAACGGCAGCACTCCCCTGGACGATGGCGTTGACGTGGGACACGGACAGTTCGCTCCGCGCGTGGGACTTGCCTATCGGTGGGGATCTAAAACTGTGATCCGTGGTGGGTACGGGATGAGCGTGGATAGCAACAACTGGCGATTCTTCCGAAACAATTGGCCCCTCGTCTCTAACGCGGATCTTTCGGGCGCCTCGGTGTTTGCCCCTGCCGCGAGCCTTACGGGCGAAACACTGGTACCCTTTCCAGGCCTCTTCATCGGAATTCCTCCCGCTACGGTCCCCGATCTCAGCTCGGGAAACGTCCCGCTTCCCAACAACGTTGGTATCGGCGGCTTCACGATCCCATTTAAGTTCAATCGCGGCTATGTCCACTCGTACAACGTGACTGTGCAGCGCGAGTTCTTGGGCTTTGTGGGTGAGGCCGCTTACGTAGGAAACCGAGCCATACGCTTTCTCACTAACGAGGATATCAACGCGGCTCCTGCGGGTGGTGGTAATGCCGGTCGCCCGTTGTTTGTCCAATTTGGCAAGAATTGGGGAGGCGTGAATTGCCTGTGCCCTGACACAAACTCCTATTATGACGCGCTGCAAAGCAAGCTGACGCGGCGGTTTGGTGACAGCTCTTTCCTCGGCGTCTCCTACACGCTCTCAAAGGCAGTTAATTCGATTGACAACGAGGAGGTGAGTGGCACATTTGGCGTCAACGGCGGCTTCCTGTTTTGGGCGCACCCGTCAGTGAAGAGTCGAAACAAAGCGCTCGCCAGCTATGACCGCACGCACAACCTGTCAATCTACGGAGGGTACGAGTTACCGTTCGGGCCGAAAAGGCGTTGGGCCCAGAGCGGAATACTGGGAAAGATAGCCAGCGGCTGGCAAGTGAACTGGCTGATGCAACGGATGAGTGGGAGCATGATCACGCTCACTGGGGGAGGGGCTCAGGTCAACGCTCCGGGAAATCTCCAAACACCGGATCAGATCGGCCCTGTGACTATCATTGGCGGCGTTGGACCTCTACCCGGACAACCCAGTTGCCCTCCCGCGGACCTGACATGTCATTACTTCGACCCGGCCGCATTCCGCGCCGTGCCGGGGACTGAGATACGGTTTGGCACCGCTGGCCGCAATATCATACGGGGACCGGGCTTCTTCAACCTGGATGGCAGCATCTTTCGCAACTTCAACATCTCCGAGGGGGTGAAGTTTCAAATCCGGATGGAGATGTTTGGTGTGACCAACACGCCCCATCTTAATAATCCGGGTACTGATGTGACCAACACCGCAACCTTCGGGGTTATCACCTCGACGTTGAACCTGGCTGGACGAGGGACGGGAACCGGCGGCGAACGGCAGGTTTGGTTCGCAGCGAAGGTGATGTTTTGATTGAACATCAGGACAGGTTCCGCGAGGAATCCAGTGCGGCAGCCTGAGGGCTCTTAGCTCGGCAGAGAGGCCAGGTCAGTGGCGTTTGTGGTGTGGTTGTGCTTCTAACCACTGGCGAGTGGCTTACACTTTTTAGCGTGGGCCAACTCGCGCTTTACTGAATCAGCGGGTGGTTGATCTTCCCGGCGGCGCCAGCGAAGAGGACACCCGCTGTTTGATTGTCATGTCAGGTTACACGCGGCTTTGGACACGGCGGGCGTGCCGAATCAGCTCGTTACTATTCACGGTCGTAAGCATGACGTCTTCAACCGGCAAGAGCTGGTCAGTAGCTATGCCGCCATCAGGGAGTTTCTGCGTAAGAATAATATATTCAAGACGGAGTGAACGACATCATCTTCATCAAACTCCGCGGGCAATTGTAGAGGTTGCGGAATCAAAAACCGCAAAGCTCTTGATAGAGGGAGTGAGTGTGAGACAAGTACGGCTGTTTCGGGTATTGATTGTCGCGATATTGGGCGGTTGTTCCATTGGGCTTCATGCGCAAGCCATGCGCGACAACCCACCGCAGCAAAGAGAAATTGCCGTAACAATCGACGACCTGCCTCTTAACGGTCCGCGGTTTGATCTCAAAAGATTGCAGGATATGACCGGCAGACTTCTATCCGGGATCACTAAGAATCGGATTCCGGTGGTGGGGTTTGCTAATGAGTCGCTTCTCTATGTGCCGAATGAAACCGACGCGCGAATCGCGCTGCTGAGAGCCTGGTCTGATGCCGGAGTTGAACTAGGTAATCATACGTTCGCTCATTTGGGATTCAGGGACACTTCACTGGCGAAATACGAAGACGATTTTATCCGCGGGGAAACTGTCATCAGGATGTTGCTCAAAGAAAAAGGGCAAACGCCAAGATACTTTCGCCATCCGTATTTACAAATGGGGCCCGCGGAAGGGCTTGAAAGATCTTTCGAGAGTTTTATCGCTGAAAGGGGCTACCGGATCGCTCCTGTGACGATAGACATTTTGGATTGGATGTTTAGAGTTGCTTACGCCAACGCTCGAACGCAACGAGACTCCGAACTGATGAAAAGAGTTTCCGAGGAATACCTGAAGTTCGCCGCCCTCAAGTTTGAGTTCTGCGAACGAGTCACAAATGATTTGTTTGGACATCCAATCAAGCAAATTCTTCTAATACACGCGAATGAGCTTAACGCTGATAATCTGGACAGATTGGTAAGGATGCTCAAGGGCAGAGGCTACCAGCTTATTACGCTGGAACAGGCCTTGAAGGATCCGGTCTATCAATTCCCGGATAAGTACAAGGATACGTCCGACTGGCTGGCTAATTGGTCATTCAGCAAGGGAAAACAATTTGAGTCGCCAAAGCCTCCTGAGTTCATCGAGAAGATTTATCAGGACGAACAGAGAAGACTGTTCGCTACTACCGAGAAATAGAATGGGCAGGTCAGATGCTATGCGTTCGCTTGGATGGTCAGTTGCGCTGGTGCTCTTCCCTGCTGTCGGCGCTCTCATTGTCGCGCCATTGGCAGGTGCCCGCGTTCCTGCAACACCCCAGGATACTAACGCTCTGCCTTCTCCTGTATCGCTTACCGCTGAGCAGGATCACAAGAGGATCATGGATCTGCTGCACATCGCTTCCCTGCGGCCGGGCGCCGATGGCCGAAACCCGCAGGCGTCAAATGCAGCTAACTATGATGAGGCGAAGGCCAATTTCTATCCAAGCCTGCCAGATCCACTGATCTTAAAGAATGGGAAGAGGATCACAAACGCGAAGGTCTGGTGGCAGCAGCGGCGATCGGAAATCATTGAGGATTTCGATCGGGAGATCTATGGTCGCGTCCCCAAGGTCACGCCCAAAGTGAAGTGGGAAGTAACCAGCACAACCAGGGAAGTGAATGGAGAAGTGCCGGTGATCACCAAAAAGCTTTTGGGCCATGTTGACGACTCAACGTATCCAATGATTACCGTGGACATTCAGTTGACGTTAACGACGCCGGCCAACGCAGCTGGTCCAGTGCCGGTGATGATGGAGTTTGGTTTTGTATTTCCTTCCAGCGTCCGGCCAACCCGTCCGCCGGTTCCCATCGGACCAACCTGGCAACAACAGGTTCTGGCAAAGGGATGGGGCTATGCCAGTGTTATCCCCAACACTATTCAGGCTGACAACGGCGCTGGTCTAACGAGCGGCATCATCGGTCTCTGCAACAAGGGCCAGCCCCGCAAACTGGATGATTGGGGAACCTTGCGCGCGTGGGCCTGGGGCGCGAGCCGGGCCTTGGATTATTTTGAGACCGACGCGTCGGTTGACGCCAGGCAAGTCGGGCTCGAGGGCCACTCGCGTTATGGTAAGGCGACGCTCGTCACCATGGCATATGACCAGCGCTTCGCCATCGCCTATGTCAGTTCTTCCGGCGAAGGTGGCGCCAAGCTTCACCGCCGCAACTTCGGTGAGTTGGTGGAGAACATCGCCGGAACCGGCGAGTACCACTGGATGGCCGGCAACTTCCTTAAATACGCCGGTCCGCTGAACTGGAACGACATGCCCGTGGACGCTCACGAGCTGGTTGCTTTGTGCGCGCCGCGCCCCGTGTTCATCAGCGGCGGCGCCAAAGGCGACGGATGGGTGGACGCTAAAGGCATGTTCCTGGCCGCGGTGGGCGCCGGGCCAGTGTACAAACTTCTGGGAAAAAAGGATCTGGGAACTACTGAGTTTCCTGCGGTAGAGACACCATTGATTGATGGTGATGTCGCCTTCCGCCAACACAGCGGTGGACACACACCCGGCCCAAACTGGCCCACGTTCCTGACGTTCGCCAGCCGATACCTCAAGGCGCCGCCTGGGCCTCCTGCAAAGCCGGCAGCCCAGTGAAATTAACGGCGAAAAGGAGCAGATGAATTCGTCACAAAATCGCGGTTGCGAGGCGTTGATAGCAAGTATCGCTGTCGCCATCATTTTCGTCACGAGCGTAGTCTGTAAGGCCGAAGATGGTTATCGCTTGTGGCTGCGTTACGATCCACTTCCGAAGCAGACGATCGAGTCTTACCGACCTCGCATCGCTTCCGTTGTAGTGCCGGGTGATTCGGCAACTCTCGAGGCCATTCGCAGCGAACTCGTCAGCGGTTGCAGCGGACTGCTCGGCAGCCCTGTTCACGTTGCGAGCGAGGTCAACCGTGATGGCGCCGTGATCGCGGGAACGCCGAAGAGTTCGCCGCAAATAGGGAGGCTCGGTTGGGAACGACAGCTTGCCGATCTTGGGCCAGAAGGTTTCCGCATCCGTTCTTTGGAGATCGGACACCGCTCGGTAATTGTCATTGCCTCGAGCGGGGAAGTGGGCGCATTGTACGGCGCTTTTCATTTCTTGCGTTTGCTGCAAACGCGGCAACCCATTAACAGATTGGACGTGACTCAAAAGCCACGCGTGCAATTCCGCATGCTTGATCATTGGGACAACCTCGATGGCAGCATCGAACGCGGGTACGCAGGCCGATCGCTGTGGGATTGGAAGGCTCTGCCTGAAAACGTTGATCCCCGCCTGCGCGATTACGCGCGCGCCAATGCGTCGATTGGGATCAACGGGTCACTTCTCAATAACGTAAATGCCAGTGCACAGATCCTGACCGCGGATTACCTCCGCAAAGTCGCGGCCATAGCGGACGTGTTCCGTCCCTACGGGGTTCGCGTTTTTCTTTCAGCGCGTTTTTCTGCTCCGATCGAACTGGGTGGCTTAAAGACAGCCGATCCCCTCAACCCGGAAGTGGCGACGTGGTGGAAGCAGAAAGCGGACGAGATTTTCAAGCTCATCCCAGACTTTGGCGGGTTTGTAGTCAAGGCCAATAGTGAGGGTCAGCCGGGACCGCGTACCTACAATCGCAGTCATGTCGATGGCGCCAATATGCTGGCTGCTGCTATTGCGCCGCATAACGGAATCGTCATCTGGCGCGCTTTTGTCTATGACATGAAGCCCGGCTATGACCGGGCCGGGGCGGCCTATGAAAATCTACAACCCTTCGATGGTAAGTTTGCGGGCAACGTACTGCTACAGGTAAAGAACGGACCGATTGATTTTCAACCCCGTGAGCCTTTTCATCCATTGTTTGGGGCGATGCCAAAAACGCAACTGATGCCGGAGTTTCAGATCACTCAGGAGTACCTCGGCTTTTCCAATCATCTTGTATTCCTGGCCTCGATGTGGCGGGAAGTGCTCGACTCTGACACCTACGCCAAAGGCCCTGGGTCGACCGTCGCGAAAGTGGCTGACGGAAGTCTTTATGCGCAGCGTCTGACGGGCATTGCCGGAGTGGCAAATACCGGTTCGGATCGAAACTGGACGGGCCATCATTTTCTTCAGGCCAACTGGTATGCGTTTGGTCGGCTTGCGTGGAATCCTGATCTCGCTTCGCGACAGATCGCCGAGGAATGGGTCGCGATGACGTTCACGCATGATCCCAAAGCGACAGAAGCGATTGCTCGGATCATGTTGGAATCACGCGAGGCATTGGTTGACTACATGACGCCGCTCGGCTTGCACCATATCATGTGGGGCGGACATCACTACGGTCCTGCTCCCTGGTGGGATACCGAGCCGCGCGCTGATTGGAATCCGGTCTACTATCACCGTGCAGATGAGCGAGGCGTGGGTTTCGACCGCACTGCCACGGGCAGCAATACGCTGAGCCAGTACCATCGACCGGTCCGCGCTCGTTTCGAAAATTTGTCCAGCTGTCCGGAAGAGTTTCTACTTTGGTTTCATCACCTGCCATGGGAGCATCGAATGAAATCGGGCAGAATATTGTGGGACGAGTTAGCTCTGCACTATCAACGCGGCGTGGACTGGACTCGCTCGGCGCGCAAGCGTTGGGACGCTCTGGCTGGAGTCATTGATTCAGAGCGTCACGCTGACGTGGCGAAGAAGCTGGCTATCCAGGAGCGTGATGCCATCTGGTGGAGAGACGCCTGTCTGCTATATTTCCAAACCTTCTCAAAGCGTCCGCTGCCCGAAGGCGTGGAGAAGCCACGGAAGACTTTGGAAGAGTACAAGGCAAAGAGTCTTTCATGGTGAAGAGAGGATCATTGTCCATTTACCATTTCACATTTTCCATTTGTCATTTTCAAGACCCTTCGCTTTCGCTTTGCTTGGGCGTTTGAGTAATCAAGGACGAGTTCAATTCTTATCGCGAATGAAAAATGAGAAATGAGAAATGAGAAATGGAAAATGGAAATAAAAGTTAGATGAAGATCATCGACGTCAGAGCTACAACCGTCACGGTTCCATTGGAGGCCCCACTTCGTCATGCAAACGGCTGCCACTGGGGACGCTTCGTGCGCACGATTGTCGAAGTCGAAACTGACAACGGCTTGATCGGTCTCGGTGAAATGGGTGGCGGCGGTGAGTCGGCGGAAGCTGCGTTTCGCGCGATGAAATCATATCTTTTCGGCCACGATCCGGCGCGACTGGAAGAACTGCGCTTCCTGATTGCGAATCCGACCGCCTCGCTTTACAACAACCGAACGCAAATCCTTGCAGCACTGGAATTCGCCTGCCTCGATATAGTCGGGCAAAAGTGGGGCGCGCCTGTCTCCGAGATTTTAGGAGGCCGTTTACGGGACTGGGTGCCTTTCGCTTCATACCTCTTCTTCCGTTACCCGAATCCGAAGGACGGCTCTGGTGAAGTAAGAACCAGAGAACAGCTTGTGGCGCATGCGCTTGAATTGAAAGAACGTTACGGCTTCACTTCGCACAAGTTGAAAGGCGGTGTTTTCCGGCCGGAGTACGAGTTGGAATGTTATCGCGCTCTGGCGGCTGCGCTCGACGGCGATCGCTTCCGCTTCGATCCGAACGGCGTCTGGTCCACTGAGACGAGCATTTGGTTCGGCCAGCAGATCGAGGACATCCGGAACGATTATCTGGAAGACCCGGTATTTGGATTGGCGGGCATGCGCCGCGTGGGCGAGAAGGTGCGAATGCCCCTGGCAACAAACACGGTCGTCGTCAACTTCGAGCAACTCGCGGCCAATATACTCGACACGGCGGTGGACGTGATTCTGCTCGACACAACCTTCTGGGGCGGGATCAGACAGTGCGTCAAGGCTGCGGGCGTGTGCGAGACATTCCAGCTCGGCGTCGCAGTGCACTCATCCGGTGAGCTTGGCATCCAGCTCGCTACGATGCTTCATTTGGGCGCGGTGATACCGAATCTGTCCTTCGCCGCAGACGCGCACTATCATCAGTTAACCAACGACATTATCGAGGGCGGCATGTTCAAGTATGAGGGCGGCTCGATCGCAGTGCCGACAGGGCCAGGGCTCGGCGTGAAACTCGATCGAAATAAGCTGGTTGAATACGCAGAGTTGTATCGGCGGTTAGGACCATACCCGTACGATCGAGATCCGCTCCGCCCGGGATGGACGCCGATCATTCCAAATGATCGCTGGGCCGATCCAAATGACACGAGGCGGCCTACTAATATCAGCTTTTGACGTGTTGCGAGAAAGGGATGGAACAATGATACCGGTTGAAGATCGTGTTGCGGGTGCTCAGCTGCTCACCGATAGGGCAGAACTCCGGCGACAGGTGGAGTTCCTGGTCAGAACGACGCCGGTGATTGATGTTCACACTCACGTCTTTCCTCCTGAGTTCGACGGATTGTTCCTCCATGGTATTGATGACCTGCTGACTTATCACTATCTCATCGCCGAGACCTTCCGCTCGACTGATCTGTCGTACGCGCGCTTTTGGGGGATGACTAAGGTGGAACGGGCCGACCTCGTCTGGCAGACACTCTTTGTCGAGAATACCCCGCTTTCGGAAGCTGCTCGCGGTATCGTTTCCATCCTTGACGCATTTGGCCTTGACGCACGGTCGCCCGACCTCGAAGAGGCGCGCGCTTTCTTCAGTTCGCAGGATCCGCACGAGCACCTCGATCGAGTATTGGAAATTGCTTGCGTGAGCGATGTCGTGATGACTAACGACCCGTTCAATGCACGGGAGATTCCTCGCTGGATCGACGGCACGAAATCTGACCATCGTTTTCATGCCTCACTGCGCCTCGACCGGTTGCTGAACGACTGGCCTGAAGCGATGCAGACGCTTGTCCGCCAGGGCCTGTCCATAGACGCTGAACTAAGCGGCTCAACCGTAGCCGAGGTGCGTCGCTTTCTGGATGAGTGGATCGCCCGAATGAAGCCGCTCTATATGGCCGTGTCCCTCCCGGCGGAGTTCAAGTTTCCGGATACGGATGTCTGCGGCCGGCTGATCCGCGAGGTTGTCCTGCCGACCGCGCGAGAACACACCCTTGCTTTGGCCTTGATGATAGGTGTTCGCCGCGGCGTGAATCCAGCGCTGAGAGCGGCAGGCGACGGTATGGGGCGCGCGGACGTGACTGCCCTTGAGCGCATCTGCGCCGAGTATCCTGACGTGCGTTTCCTCGCGACTGTTTTGTCGCGCGAAAACCAACATGAATTGTGTGTGTCCGCGCGCAAGTTCAAAAACTTAATGCCGTTTGGTTGTTGGTGGTTTCTCAACAACCCGTCCATCGTTTCCGAGATCACGCGCGAACGCCTGGAACTCCTGGGAACGAGTTTCATCCCGCAACATTCCGATGCGAGTGTACTCGAACAGTTGATCTACAAGTGGCGGCATTCACGCGTCGTCATCGCGGCGTCGCTGTATGAGACGTACGAGAGACTGCTGCAAAGTGGGCGCGCCGTAACGCAACAAGAAATCGAGCGCGACGTAACGCGAATGTTCGCCGGAAACTTCCGTGGATGGGTCGGTCTTCAGCAACCGTCATCTGACACGGCCAACAATACACTTGAGAGTCCGCAGACTTGCGACCCCCGAATCGCCGTTGAGTGAGAAACGACGCGTGCGCGGGCGAGTTTGTTTTCCAGCTTGCAGCTGTGCGGGTTCACCGGATCGCGGTTTTTTAGTTCAGGCATTGCCCATCGTCGCATTCCATAATTGTTTCTGGAGGAAAACCCTTTGGTTAAGATTCGTCCGCCGAGACCCGGCCGTGTTATCGCCGGCGTGTGCGTGGCCATATCAATAGTTCTCGTCATCTTCCCCAAAGCAGACATGCGATCGCAGACAGTCATGCCGGACTATAAGAACCCGCGCTTGACTGTTGAGCAGCGCGTGGCGGATCTGCTCAGCAGGATGACGCTCGAAGAAAAAGTCGCGCAACTGGTTTGCCTCTGGGGCTCAAGGCCCGAGGTCGGACCACCGGGAGATTTCTCGACTGACCGCGGCGACTTCTCGCCAGAGAAAGCCGCCGTCGTGATGAAGTACGGCATCGGGCAGATCGCGCGCCAAAGAGAACGAAAGGGGCCGCGCGAAGGAGCCGCCTTCGCTAACGCGGTCCAGAAGTGGCTCATTGAGAACACGCGGCTGGGCATCCCTGCGATCTTTCATGATGAAATACTGCACGGCCAAATGGCCCAGGGCAGCACCAGCTTTCCGCAACCGATCGCACTCGCCAGTAGTTGGGATCCTGAGTTCATCAGCAAAGTCTTTACGGCAGCCGCCCTCGAAACAAGAGCACGGGGCAGCCATCAAGTGCTCGGCCCGAATCTTGATGTGGCGCGCGAGCCGCGTTGGGGCCGGACCGAAGAGACATACGGCGAGGATCCCTACCTGGTCTCGCGCATGGCGGTAGCAATTATCAGAGCGTTGCAGGGACCGGGACCAGGAGTCGATGGCGATCACATTATCGCGACCGCTAAGCACTTCGCGGCTCACGGCCAGCCCGAAGGTGGCACAAACATCGCACCCGCCAATTATTCCGAGCGTGTGCTCCGTGAGTTCTTTCTGCCGAGCTTTGAGGCGGCCGTTAAAGAGGCGGGCGTGATAAGTGTGATGGCTTCTTACAACGAGATCGACGGCGTGCCGTCTCATGCCAACAAATTGCTGCTTGAAAAGGTGCTACGCGAGGAATGGGGATTCAAGGGTTACATCGTTTCCGACTACTACGGTATCCCGCAACTGGAGAGCCTCCATCACATCGCGGGTAACAAAGCAGAGGCTGCCAGGCTCGCGCTCGAAACGGGTGTTGACATCGAGTTGCCTGACCCTGATTGTTTTCCCATCCTCGTCCAGCTAGTGAAGGAAGGAAAGGTTGCAGAAGCGACGATCGACAAGGCCGTCGCGCGAAATCTCCGCGCCAAGTTTCTCCTTGGTCTATTCGAGAACCCTTATGTCGATCCGGACCGAGCGGTCAAGCTTACAAACTCGCAGGCTCATCGCGACTTAGCTGCGGAGGCCGCACGGCGATCCATCGTCCTGCTCAAGAACGACAATAATCTCTTGCCGCTGGATCGCAACGGGCTGAAGTCCATCGCAGTCATTGGGCCAAACGCCGACCGAGCACATCTCGGTGGATACAGCGACAATCCCGGACGCGGCATCAGCGTGCTTCAGGGGATCACCGATAAGGCAGGCAGCAAGATTACGGTCACCCACGCAGTGGGATGCAAGATCACGAAAGAAGGTGGTGACTGGTGGGCCGACACTTCACACTTGAGCGATCCGGCAGAAGACAGCAAGTTGATCGAGCAAGCTGTCAAGCTAGCAAAGGCGGCGGACATTGCGGTGCTGGTTTTGGGGGGCAACGAAGACACAAACAAAGAAGGCTGGGCGGACACCCATCTTGGCGATCGCGATAGCCTTGATCTCATTGGCCGCCAAAACGATCTTGTCAAAGCGGTGCTCGAAACCGGTAAGCCGACAATTGTGTTGCTCATTAACAGCGGTCCGCTGTCCGTCAACTACATTGCAGATAAAGTCCCCGCCATTCTCGAAGGCTTTTACCTCGGACAGGAAACTGGAGTCGCCGTCGCGGACGTCTTGTTCGGCGACTACAACCCCGCTGCCAAACTCCCTGTCACGTTCCCGCGTTCAGTAGGGCAGTTGCCCAGCTACTACAATCGCAAGCCCACTGCGCGGCGCGGTTACTTGTTTACGAGCAAGGAACCATTATTTCCATTCGGCTATGGTCTCAGCTATACGACCTTCGAGTATTCGAACTTGAAACTGAGTGCCCCCAAAATCGGGCCAGCCGGTCAGACGGGCGTGAGTGTGACGGTTACTAATACCGGCAAGCGGGCGGGTGATGAGATCGTGGAGCTCTACATTCACGACCTCGTCAGCTCTGTTACCCGACCAGTCATGGAATTGAAAGATTTCAGGCGCATCTCACTGGCTCCTGGCGAGAGCAAGAGGGTCGAGTTTGTGATCACGCCGGACAAGCTCTCATTTCTCGATCTAAACATGAACCACACCGTCGAGCCCGGCTGGTTCGACATCATGGTGGGCACGAGTTCAGTCAACTATCAGACGGCAAAGCTCGAGGTGGTTGCCAGATGACCGGTGTCGAGAACTTTACGGATTTAACTGGTCGCGTTGCGGTCGTTGTTGGAGGCACCTCCGGCCTTGGTCGCACCGTTGCGCTGGGCCTTGCGCGTGCCGGCGCGGACGTCGTGCCTTCAGGCCGCCGTGATCACATGGTGGACGAGATCTGCGCAGAGATCGGACAGCTCGGTCGTCAAACGTTGCGTCGGACAGTCGATGTGGCGGATCGCAAATCAATCGACACATTGCGCGATGTGGTCCGGCTGGATCTGGGCCACGTCGACGTCCTGGTGAATGCCGCGGGGCGCACGGCTCGCCGACCGACGGTTGAAGTATCCGAACAGGAATGGAACGCGATTCTGGATACGAATCTGACAGGCATGTTGCGCGCCTGTCAGTCGTTCTATGGGCCGTTACGTGAAAGTGGTCGGGGCGCATCATTAACATCGCGTCACTCTCTGCATTTGTGGCCTTCCATGAAGTGACTGCGTACGGCGCCTCCAAGGCGGGCGCGATAGCGCTTACACGCAACCTCGGCTGTGAATGGGCGCGCGACTCGATCAACGTCAACGCAATCGCGCCCGGCGTGTTCCGCACGTCGCTCAATGCGACATTGCTCGATGACAGTGAGCGCGGGCGCGAGCTGTTGCTGCGCACCCCGATGCGCCGCTTTGGTTTGCCTGAAGAACTTGTCGGCGCGACGGTTTTTCTCGCTTCGGATGCGGCTTCCTTCATTACCGGGCAAATAATCGTGATTGACGGTGGGTTTCTTGCGTCAGGTGTGAACTCGTAGGCTGAATTTTATGTCGACAGAGGTGATAGCAACTGCGGTTGAAGAGAGTGTGGCAGCTCGCGCGGGTCACTACCGTTGGGTCATCTGCGCATTGCTCTTCTTTGCCACGACGATCAACTACATCGACCGTCAGGTCCTCGGCATCCTCGCTTCGCCGTTGCAGAAGGAACTCGGATGGTCCGAGTCGCATTACGGCTGGATCGCTGCTGCTTTCACAGGAGCGTATGCGGTCGGTCTGGTTGTCGTGGGCAGATTGATGGATCGGCTGGGCACTCGGAAAGGTTTCAGCCTCGCCGTCATCTTCTGGAGCGTGGCGGCCATAGGCCACGCGCTGGCGCGTACGGCATTCGGTTTCGGGATCGCGCGCGCCGGCCTGGGCTTGAGCGAAGCAGGGAATTTTCCTGCGGCTATCAAAACAGTAGCCGAATGGTTCCCGAAGAAAGAGCGCGCCCTTGCCACCGGCATCTTCAACTCTGGCTCGAACGTCGGGGCCATCGTCGCGCCACTCACTGTGCCGTGGATTGCACTCAACTACGGTTGGCGGTGGGCGTTCATCATCACGGGCGCGCTGGGCTTCGGCTGGCTCGTCTTCTGGATCACGCTTTACCGCAAACCTGAAGAACACTCGCGCGTGTCTCGCGCGGAGCTAGCTTATATCCAAAGCGACCCTGCGGAGCCCGTGACCAGAATACCGTGGGCGCGCCTGCTGCCACATCGGCAGACGTGGGCCTTTGCCGCCGGCAAGTTCTGCACCGACCCAATCTGGTGGTTTTTTCTCTTCTGGTTGCCAAAGTTTCTGCACGAGACCTATGGGCTTACTTTGAGCGGCCTCGGCCTGCCGCTTGTTGTTATCTATCTTGCTGCGGACGTTGGCAGCATCGGCGGCGGTTGGCTTTCATCGACGCTGATCAAACACGGTCGGTCGGTCAACGCCGGGCGCAAAACGGCGATGCTAATCTGCGCGCTGTGTGTAGTCCCGATTATCTTCGCGGCGCGTGCGACGAGCCTGTGGCTAGCAGTCGGACTCATCGCTCTTGCAACGGCGGCTCATCAGGGCTGGTCCGCAAATCTTTACACACTTGTTTCAGATACGTTCCCGCGCCGCGCAGTCGGCTCCGTGGTCGGCATCGGCGGATTTGCAGGTGCGACCAGCGGCATGCTCATCGCCACTGTGACCGGCTACTTGTTGCAGTGGACGGGCAGCTACGTTCCAATCTTTTTCGTCGCCGCCTCGGCTTATCTGTTCGCCTTGCTCGTGATTCATTTACTCGCCCCGCGACTTGAGCCAGCCAAGCTGGAGAACGTGGCAGGCTGATGTCGACATGGCAGAAGCATTGATTATGAAGTTGCGGGCCCAGGAATTTCTTTAAAGAGGGGAAGAATATGAAAACATTTCGTTATGTGTTCGTTAGCGCTTGTTTGTTACTCGTTGCGTCGTGCGCGCGCACGGGAGATTCAACCAGCACTTCATCGAAAAATTTGCAGTTGGCTTTCGTAACCAATACCGCTGCCGACTTTTGGACGATAGCGCGGCGCGGCACGGAGAAAGCAGATGGCGAGCTGGACGACCTGACGGTTGAATTCAAGATTCCCTCGGATGGGACGGCGGCGGAGCAGAAGCGGATTGTTGATGACCTGCTGGCGAAAGGGGTTGACGGCATTGCGATCAGCCCGGTTGATCCGGAAAACCAGACGCAGTTGATTAACGAGACGGCGAAGACTGCGCTTGTCATTACGCAGGACTCGGACGCGCCCAAAAGTGATCGCGCCTTCTACGTGGGAACCGACAACGTCGCCGCCGGGCGTCAGGCTGGAGGGCTAATTAAGGAGGCCTTGCCGCAGGGCGGAAAGATCATGATCTTTGTTGGCAAACTCGACGCTCGCAATGCACAGGAGCGCTATCAGGGGATCCGCGAAGCCTTGCAAGGTTCCAATGTCGAGATCATTGATGTGCGAACCGACGACACCGATCAGGTGCGTGCGAAATCGAACGTCGCTGACACGCTCGTCAAATATCCAGAAGTCAAAGCGCTAGTTGGCCTATGGAGCTATAACGGACCGGCGATTCTGAGCGCAGTTCACGATGCGAACAAGATCGGACAAGTGAAGATAATCGCCTTCGACGAGGAAGATCCGACGCTCGCGGGCGTGCGAGATGGCTCGATCTACGCGACAGTCGTGCAGCAGCCGTTTGAGTTCGGTTATCAGGCTATCCAACTAATGCACAAGGTGCTGCGTGGCGACCGCTCGGTGATCCCGGCGAGCAAGCAGGTGTTCATACCGACGCTGGTCATCAAGCGTGACAGCGTTGAAGCGTTCACTAAAAAGATCAACCAACTGAGAGGGCGTTAGCCGAGGCAATCCGATGAATCCTCCCGTACTACAGTTGCAAGGAATCGAGAAGCGTTTCGGCGGCGTGCGGGCGCTCAGGGGCGTTAATTTCGAGATCAGCGCTGGTGAGGTGGTCGGGCTCGCTGGAGAAAACGGCGCGGGTAAATCAACTCTCATGAAAATCCTGGGAGGCATTCATCAGCCAGACGCGGGGAAAATCCGAATTGACGGCGAGCCGGTCGTCATTCACAAAGTCACTGAGGCGACGCGGCACGGCATCAGTTTCATTCATCAGGAACTAAACGTGCTCGACAACCTCGACATTGCCGCGAACGTCTTTCTCGGGCGCGAGCCGCTGCGCGGTGGCTTGCTCCGGTTGGTTGACACCAGGCAGATGCAGGAACAGGCGCGCGCGTATCTCAAGCGCCTGGGCCTGGAGATTTCGACTACGACATTGCTCTCGCGTCTTTCCATAGCGCAACAGCAGCTAGTCGAAATCGCCAAAGCCCTCTCGCTCAAGGCCCGCATCCTGATCATGGATGAGCCGACATCGAGTCTGACGCTCTCGGAAACTGCGCGCCTGCTCGAAGTGGTTCGCGAGTTGAAGGCGCAAGGCGTCGCCATAATCTACATCTCTCATCGTCTCAGCGAAATCGAGGAGATCGCGGATCGCGTCGTTGTTCTGCGCGACGGCGAAAACGCGGGCGAACTCGCGCGTGAGGAAATAACTCACGAGCGGATGGTGAAGATGATGGTTGGACGCGACCTTGAAAAATTCTACCAGCCTGCGAGGACGGAGCGAGCGCCGCACTACTTTGAAATTGAAGGGCTGCGCACTACTCGCTACCCTAACCAGCAGATCTCATTCGATGTTGGTAGAGGCGAGATTGTAGGACTCGCCGGACTCGTTGGCGCCGGCCGCACTGAAGTCGCGCGAGCGCTTTTCGGCGTTGAAGCCGCAACTGCAGCGATCGTCAGACTTGATCGCCAGGTGTTGCAGATCCGCTCGCCGCAGGAAGCCATCAGACACGGCATTTATCTCATCCCGGAGGACCGCCGCCTGGCTGGTTTAATCACCGACCTGGGCATCCGCGAGAACGTCACGCTGCCCTCTTTAAAGCGTTACGCAACGGCGGGTCTTATCGCCAGAGAAAATGAGCGGACTGCGGCGACGGATATTTGCACCAGGCTGAACGTCAAAGCGCCTTCGATTGAGGACCGCGTCATCAATTTGAGCGGCGGCAATCAGCAAAAGGTCGTACTGGCGAAGTGGCTTGGGCTTGAACCTAAGCTCCTAATCTTCGACGAACCGACGCGTGGAGTTGATGTTGGAGCGAAGGCGGAGATTTACGCTCTAATGCGACTGCTAGCGGAAAGCGGCGTGGCAATTCTGATGATTTCGAGCGACATGGAAGAGGTGTTGCACATCAGTGACCGGGTTGCAGTAATGCACGAGGGCGCAGTGACAGGAATCCTGGAGCGTTCGAAATGTACAGAAGAAAACATCATGTGCCTCGCGGTGGGCAAACGCGCCGCCTGACTGAGCAACGTGGGACCAGTGATTGACTTATGTGAATTGAAAATCAACTCGAAGCGCGTGGGCGGCATCGTCCTCGCGCTGATCCTGTGCGCTGCCGCCACGGCGTCGTCCTTTGCAGGTATGAATCAGAGATTGAAAGCGAGAATTGGAAAACATCCGTTCGGCAAGCTGGCAGACGGAACGCTGGTTGACCTCTACACGCTGACAAACAAGAACGGCTTGCAGGCACAGATTACAAATTACGGCGGGGCGCTCGTCGCTCTTAAAATCCCGGATCGCCGCGGGCATTTGGGTGACATCGTGCTCGGCTACGACGAGCCGACGGGCTATGTGCAAGACTCGTCTTTCATTGGGGCGCTCATCGGTCGCTATGCCAATCGCATCGCCAGGGGAAAGTTCTCGCTGGCAGGCGTCGAATATCAACTCGCGCAGAACAACGGCGTGAACCACCTGCACGGGGGCCCACGCGGATTTTATAAGGTCGTGTGGCAGGCGCGCGAGTTGCGCAGCGCCGATGGTGTTGCGCTCCAACTTTCTTATTTCAGCAAAGACGGCGAAGAAGGCTATCCCGGCGGTCTCTCTGTAACGGTAACTTACATTTTAACTGATGCGAACGAATTGCGAATCGAGTACGCCGCAACGACCGACAAAGAGACAATCGTTAACCTCACGAGCCATTCTTACTTCAACCTTGCCGGAGCAGGTGCGGGCAGTATCCTCCAACACGTGTTGCGAATTAACGCCGACAGATTTACACCCGTTGATGAGACCCAGATTCCGACCGGTGAGTTGAAGAAGGTGAAGGGAACTCCGTTCGATTTCACACGACCCACAGCCATCGGCAGTCGCATCAACCAGGATGACGAGCAGTTGCGCCTCGGTAAAGGGTATGACCACAACTTTGTTCTAAACGAGAGAGGCAAAGAATTGTTGCTGGCGGCTGAGGTCTACGAACCGGTGAGTGGGCGCGCGATGCAAATGTGGACGACCGAACCGGGGGTGCAGTTCTACAGCGGAAATTTCCTCGACAACGTGCGTGGCAAGGAGGGTAAAGTTTACCACCAGCGCGACGGATTTTGTCTCGAGGCCCAGCATTTTCCCGACTCGCCAAACAGACCTTCATTCCCTTCGTCCGTGCTCAAGCCGAACGAGCGTTACACGCAGACGACCGTCTACAAATTCATGGTCAGGGGAATTGGGAAGAAGAGTTGAAAAAAGAACTCGGCACATTCATCCTGCTCGTTGTGTTGTGCGTAGTGGTCGCGATCCTCAACCCACGATTCCTCTCGCCGGCCAACTTGCAAAACATGGCGAGACTGATTGGCGCCTACGGCATCTTCAGCATTGGCTTGGGCATCGTCATCATCACCGGTGGCATTGACCTCTCCGTCGGCTCGGTCTTTGCGTTGTTGGGTGTCCTCCTGTCAATGATGCTGACTGCGTGGGGATGGCCGGCGGCGCTGGCGGTCGCCAGTATTCTCGGCATCGCTATGTCGATAGGCGCACTCCACGGCCTCCTAATCACGAAGCTTCGTCTGCAACCATTCATCGTGACGCTTTGCGGACTCCTCTTCTATAGGGGGCTGGCGCGGTTCATTGCGAATGATGAAACCAAGGGATTCGGCAGCGCCGCCGGTTTCGAATGGCTGCGCAGCCTAGCGACCGGCGCCGTGCTCGGCGTCCCCACACCCTTCATCATGCTGGTCATCATCAGCGTCGTGATGTGGGTCGTGCTGCATCGCTCGGTGTACGGGCGTTACCTTTTCGCCGTCGGTCGCAACGAGACGGCGGCGCGTTACTCGGGCATAAATTCGTCGCGCATCATCGCCAGCGCCTACATCATCCTTGGGTTGCTGGCGGGCATCTCGGCAATCGTCTTTGCGTTCTACACGAACTCGATTTCGCCTTCCTCGCATGGGAGTTTCTTTGAACTCTACGGCATCGCCGCTGCGGTGCTGGGCGGCTGTTCTTTACGCGGAGGCGAGGGCTCGATTATCGGCATCCTCATTGGCGTCGCGCTCCTTCAGGTCTTGCAGAATCTCGTCAACCTGTTGGGCATTCCGTCATCGCTCAACTTCGCGGTGATGGGCGCAGTGATTCTGACAGGAGTCATTGCTGATCAAATTCTGCAACGTCGCACGAGGCAGGAATAAACGAAAGTATCTTACGGCGCGGGCACGGAATCGCATGGAACTGCTGGGCATAGATGTTGGCACGGGCGGCACTCGCGCCGTGGTCGTTGACGAGAGCGGCGGCATGGTTGCCTCGGCGACCGCGGAGCACGGGGCATTTGCCTCGCCCCAGACGGGTTGGGCGGAACAAGACCCACGCGACTGGTGGCGCGCTGCGGCCGAATCTGTGCGCGAAGTGTTGGCGCAGCCAGGAGTCAGCGTCGACCGAATAGCCTGCGTCGGTTTTTCAGGCCAGATGCATGGCGCGGTCTTGCTCGACAAAGACTGCGAAGTGTTGAGACCCGCGCTGATCTGGTGCGACCAAAGAACCGACCAGCAGTGCAGCGCTATTACGGCGAAGATGGGCGCAGCCCGGCTCATTGAGTTGACTTCGAATCCGGCACTGACTGCCTTCACACTCCCGAAGCTGCTGTGGGTGCGAGATCAAGAGCCCGACGTATGGGCGCGAGTTCGCTCGGTCCTGCTGCCGAAAGATTACGTGCGTCTGCGTCTCACTGGCGAGCGCGCGACGGATGTAGCCGACGCTTCCGGGACGCTTCTGTTCGATGTCGCCGGCCGCAAATGGTCAAACGCGATGCTCGCAGCCATGGAGATAGATGAAGCTTATTTACCAACTGCCTTCGAGTCTCCCGAGATTACGGGCCGCGTGTCCACTGAAGGATCGGCAGCGACGGGCCTGCGCAAAGGAACTCCAGTCGTGGCGGGAGCAGGTGATCAGGCAGCAGGCGCAGTCGGGATGGGGATCGTACGACCTGGTGTGGTCAGCGCCACCATCGGCACCTCCGGTGTCGTCTTCGCTGCCACTGATCGTCCGGCCCTGGACAAGCGCGGGCGCGTTCACACCAATTCCCGCCATTCTGGAAGGCGTGGCGTTCTCTCTGCGCGACACGCTGACGATCTTTGCCGAGATGAATGTTCCCGTCGCCACGATCCGGCTCGGCGGCGGTGGCGCCCGGGCACCGCTTTGGCTGCAGATTCAAGCTGATGTGTACGGGCTCGCGGTCGAGATTTTGGCGGCTGAAGAAGGGGCCGCCTACGGGCTGCGCTGCTTGCTGGGGTCGGAAGCGGTGTTTGGTCGTCAGTAGACGAAGCTTGTGCGCAAGCGGTCCGGGTTGCTTCGCGCGTCGAGCCGGACCAAACGGCGTCGGCGTTAATGAATAGTCGCTACGCGGCGTTTCGTGCTCTTTATCCGGCACTGCGTGGTGTCGACGAAAACCTGTCCGATAAACTTTAAGTTTGTCGTTGATCGGTGCCAGTTGCTGCTGCCGTCAGCAAACGACAAACTGAAAGTTTATCGGACAATTAGAAAGATGAGGTTGCGAGATGACAGAAAATATTTACAAGCCGCTTCCGGAACATAAATTCACATTCGGCCTCTGGACGGTCGGTAATCGCGGGCGCGATCCCTTTGGCGATGCGACGCGCGCCAGTCTGAGTCCCATCACGATGGTCCAGCGTCTAAGCAAGCTCGGCGCTTACGGCGTCAACCTTCACGATAACGATCTAATCCCGATCGATGCGACGGCATCGGAGCGAGATCGCATCGTGCGCGAATTTAAGCTAGCACTGGGCGATCACGGAATGAAGATGCCTATGGCGACAACGAATCTGTTCTACGATCCGGTCTTCAAAGATGGCGCTTTTACCTCGAATGATCCGCGCGTCCGGCTCTATTCGCTACAAAAAACTATGCGGTCGATGGACCTGGGCGCGGAACTCGGCGCGCACATTTATGTGTTCTGGGGCGGGCGCGAAGGCACTGAGGTTGATGCGGCCAAAGACGCACGCGACGCACTGAAGTGGAATCGTGAGGCGCTCAACTTTCTTTGTGAATACTCAATGGACCAGGGCTACGACTACAAGTTTGCGCTGGAAGCCAAGCCGAATGAACCGCGCGGTGATATTTATCTGCCGACGACGGGTGCAATGCTCGCCTTTATTGCTACGCTCGATCATCCGGACATGGTGGGGGTCAATCCGGAAGTGGGTCACGAACAGATGTCCGGCCTCAATTTCTATCACGTGGTTGCTCAGGCAGTCGAAGCCGGCAAGCTGTTTCACATCGACCTGAACGATCAGAAAGGTCCGCGCTTCGATCAGGATCTGCGCTTTGGTTCCGAGTCGCTGAAGAATCTCTTTTTTCTGGTCAAACTATTGGAAGAGTCCTATGAAGGGCCTCGTCACTTCGACGCGCATGCCTATCGCAGCGAAGATGAAGCGGGCGTGTGGGAATTCGCGGCGGGCTGTATGCGAAATTATCTAATCCTAAAAGATAAGGCGCGTCAGTTCAATGAGGATGCTGACGTTCAGGCGCTACTGGCGGAAATCCATGCTACGCCGCCGGAATATGCTGAGCCGCTCGGCGGTTACAGTAGCGCCAAAGCCGACCGAGTCAAAGCGCTTGCGCTCGACCGAGTTGAGCTTGCCGGCAAGAAGTTGCCGTATGAGCGTCTGGATCAATTGACAGTGGATATCCTATTCGGCGTGCGATAGAGCAATTGCGATTCACGCTCCCCATGAGCTGATTGGATGGTATTGAAGAGAGACTCATGACAAAGAAAATCAAATGGGGAGTTTTGGGTGTCGCCAATATCGCTGTTAAAAAGGTCATCCCGGCGATGCAGCTTGGCGAGCGGTCCGAAGTGACGGCTATCGCTTCAAGGGACCTGACAAAGGCGCGGCAAACAGCGCAACAACTAAGTATTCCGAAGGCTTACGGCTCTTACGACGAACTCCTGAAGGACGAGGACGTTGAGGCTGTTTACATTCCTCTCCCCAATCATCTCCACGTGCCCTGGTCCATCAAAGCAGCGGGGGCCGGCAAGCACGTCCTTTGCGAAAAACCGATCAGCCTCACCGTTGAAGAGGCACTTTCACTGCTGAGAACGCGTGACCGTACGGGGGTGAAGATCGAAGAAGCTTTCATGGTGCGTACACATCCGCAGTGGCTGCGTACGCTGGACCTGATCAAGGCAGGCAGAATTGGAGAGGTGCGCTCCGTCGTTGGCTACTTCAGCTACGACAACCGCGACCCGCACAATGTCCGCAACGTGTCTGAATATGGTGGCGGCGGCTTGATGGATATTGGTTGTTATCTCGTCTACTTCTCTCGGCTCATATTTGGAGAGGAACCAACGAGGACGATAAGTCTGATGGAAGAGCATCCTGAAACCCACACCGATGTGCTGACCTCGGCGATGCTTGATTTCCCCTCCGGCCAATCTATATTCACCTGTAGCACGCGGGTGACACCTTACCAGCGCGTACAAATCCTGGGCACCGCGGGACGAATAGAAGTAGAGATCCCCGTCAACGCTCCGCCGGACCAGCCTTGCAAGCTATTGATAGATGATGGATCAGACCTGGCTGGTCGAGGAATAGAGGTGATCGAGATCGAGCCTTGTGATCAATATACCGTGCAAGGCGATCTGTTTTCGCAGAGCATCCTGGACGATAAGGAGCCGCCAATCCCGTTGGAAGAGTCAATCAAGAACATGGCAGTGATCGAAGCGATTTTTCGTTCTGCTAAATCTGGTAAATGGGAAACTCCTCTTAGTGCTAACGCGTTTCATTGAGACGGCCCGATTGGACGATCGCACATGAAAGCAAAACATACCGGCGTCGTGGCTTTGATTGGTTCGTTCCTATGCGCGCTGGTCTGGGCTCCTTCAATCTTTGCGCTTGGACAAACCCGTTACGTCGAGTTTGCGGCGACTCCGGGATCCGTGCGTCTCGCGAGCGAAGGTAGAGCGGCGCCGATCGTCGTGGACTCGCAAGATTACCCCGGCGTTCTCCGAGCGGTACGCGACCTCCAAATGGACGTTGATCGGGTAACGAAGATCCGGCCGGTCGTCATCACGGAGCGTAAGGCAGAAGCGGCAGAGGTAATTATCGTGGGCACGTTGGGAAAGAATCGTTTGATCGACGAGCTTTTGCGTGCCGGCAAACTCGATGCGGCGACGATCCGCGGTCGTTGGGAGTCTTTCGTTATTCAAGTTGTGCCGCAGCCCTGGCCCGGAGTGAAACGCGCTTTGGTTATCACCGGCAGCGACAAACGAGGAACGATCTATGGTCTTTACGATCTGTCTGAGCAGATTGGCGTGTCGCCCTGGTATTGGTGGGCTGACGTTCCGGTAATGCATCACGATCAACTGTTCGTCCGCGCGGGCCGCTACCTGCAAGACGAGCCAGCCGTGAAATACCGCGGCATCTTTCTCAACGATGAAGCGCCCGCGCTTACGGGCTGGGTCCGAGAAAAGTTTGGCAACTACAACCATCAATTCTACGAGAAGGTGTTCGAGCTGCTGCTGCGCTTGAAAGCAAATTACCTCTGGCCGGCAATGTGGAACAATGCTTTCAACGATGACGATCCGCTGAACCCTAAACTCGCCGACGAGTACGGCATCGTCATGGGAACGTCGCACCACGAACCCATGATGCGCGCGCAGCAGGAATGGAAACGCTACGGCAAACGTGCGTGGGATTATGCCGTCAATGAAGATGTGCTGCGCGCGTTTTGGGCTGAAGGCGTGCGCCGGAATCGCGAGTACGAGAACATCATCACGCTGGCGATGCGCGGCGATGGAGATAAGCCAATGTCGCCGGAAAGCAACGTCGCGCTGCTGGAGCGGATCGTCGCGGACCAGCGCCGGATCATCGCGGCGAACGTAAATCCAAACTTGTCCGCCGTGCCTCAGGTCTGGACGCTCTACAAGGAAGTTCAGGATTATTACGAAAAAGGAATGCGCGTGCCAGATGACGTCACGCTGCTGTGGTGCGACGACAATTGGGGAAATATTCGGCGGCTGCCGACGACTGAAGAACGGAAACGGTCCGGCGGGGCCGGTGTGTATTATCACTTCGATTATGTCGGCGGCCCGCGTTCCTACAAATGGCTGAACACCATCCCCATCACCAAAATCCAGAAGCAGATGAATCTGGCCTATCGTTACGGCGCCAACCGAATTTGGATTGTCAACGTGGGCGATCTTAAGCCGATGGAAATCCCGACGGAGTTCTTCCTGAACTTCGCCTGGAATCCGGAACGCTGGCCCGCGCAACGGCTGGACGACTACACACAGCAATGGGCCGAGCGCGAGTTTGGACCGGAACATGCCGTCGCGATTGCGGAGATCATCGCGAGGTACACAAAGTACAACGGCCGCCGTAAGCTGGAGCTGCTCGAACCAACCACCTATAGTCTAGTGAAGAACTATCGAGAAGCGGAAACGGTGCTGGCTGATTACCAGCGCCTCGCAAAGCAGGCCGAGGAGATTTACAACGCGCTGCCTGCGGAAAAGAAAGACGCTTTCTTTCAGCTCGTACTGTATCCGGTCAAAGCCTGTGCGGTACTCAACGAACTGTACGTTACCGTCGGCAAGAATCGCCTTTACGCGGTGCAGGGCCGCGCGTCGACTAACGACCTTGCCGAGCGGGCGCGCGAATCGTTTCGCGCCGATGAACAACTGGCTCGTTACTACAACGAGACAATGGCAGGTGGGAAGTGGAACCATATGATGGACCAGACTCATATCGGCTATACGTTCTGGAACCAGCCGGTCCGTAACGCAATGCCCGCGATTCAGGAAATTCAGGTTCCGGCGCAGGGTGAAATAGGTGTGAGCGTTGAGGGTTCCGCGGCAAGCTGGCCCGATGGACCAGGGCAACCGACCTTGCCAGCGCAGAATGTTTACGATCGGCAGCCGCGCTATTTTGAAATCTTCAATCGGGGACAGATGCCGTTCACGTTCACTGCCGAAGCGAGCGAACCCTGGCTCCGCATGAGTGCGACGCACGGGACTGTGACCCGCGAAGAACGAGTCCGGATCAGTGTGCAATGGGGCGACGTTCCGCCGGGTGCCACCAGTGGTTCCATCACCGTCGCCGGTCCACGGGATCGCAAAATAGTCGTGACAGTGCCAATCGCTAATCCAGCGTCCCCACGGCCGGAAGAACTCGAAGGCTTTGTCGAAACAGACGGGTATGTATCCATCGAAGCCGAGCATTTCACGCGTGCCATCGAAACTAAGGCTGTTCAGTGGCAGGAGATACCCGACTTTGGGCGCACGCTGTCGGCGATGACGACCTTTCCCGTTATGGCGCCGATTCAGATATTGTCCTCTGCTGCTGCTCGGCTCGAATACCGCATGTATCTTTTTCATGATGGCCCAGTCAGTGTCGACGTGTATCTCGCGCCCACGCAGAAATTTCAGCCGAGTGCCGGGTTTCGCTACGGCATCTCGTTTGATGACGAGGCACCGCAGGTTATCAACGTGCATGCGGACTCATCGCAGGCCGAATGGGAACGATCCGTGAAAGACAGTGTGCGCGTTCTGACCTCGAGGCATGTGATGGCTCAGCCGGGTTATCACGTGCTCAAGTTGTGGGCCGTCGATCCCGGTTTGGTGTTTGAGAAGCTGGTCGTGAATACGGGCGGTGTGCGCCCAAGTTATCTGGGGCCACCGGAAAGTTTTCGGCGCGATCACCGACTGTAGTTTTGTATAGGCCTTAGGTTTTGTCCTGGATACCGGCGTATTGATCGTGGAAAGTCACCGACAAAGATTGTGAGACGTTCCCGGAGAAACTTCAACATGAAACGCCGCGAATTCGTTGGCACGGCAATGAGCGCAGGCATCGGGCTATGGGCCGGAAGCAAGCAAGCTCCGGGTTGGAAGCGGTTGTCGTCGATACCTACCACTCAATCGCCTGATTCAAGAATCGAAGTGCTGATCGAAGAACCCATCGGGACAATCGCTCCCGAAATTTACGGCCACTTTGCCGAACATCTCGGGGGTGTGATCTACGATGGCATCTGGGTCGGAGAGAACTCGAAGATTCCCAACATCGGCGGCATACGCAAATCACTCGTCGAAGCTATGCGCAAAATCAGACCGGCGGTAATCCGTTGGCCGGGCGGCTGCTTTGCAGACAGTTACAACTGGCGCGATGGAATCGGACCAAAAACGCAGCGAGCACGGCAACAAATTTTTGGCGCGACGCCTCCGAGTGGCCGAAGGATGCGCCGGACGGCCCTTGGAAATACGAGACTAATCAATTCGGCACGGATGACTTTCTGCGCTTTTGCCGCCTGGTCGGGGCGCAACCCTATCTGGCGGCAAACCTGCGCAGTTTGTCGGCTAAAGATTTCTACGAATGGGTTGAGTACTGCAACTCACCGGCTGGTACCACTACGCTCGCCGATATTCGTGCCGCCAACGGCGATCGCGAGCCGGCGAAAGTGAGATTTTGGGGTGTCGGCAACGAGGCTTGGGGCTGCGGGGGCAACTTTACGCCGGAAGAGTATGCAGCCGAGTATCGGCGTTTTACCTCCTGGGTGCCTGGATACGGCGTCAACCTCGCCTTCATCGGTTCAGGACCAAACGGTGGAGACCTCGATTGGACCCGGCGATTTTTTGTGAAGCTCAGTGAACGCCGGGCGCTCGGCCGCGTGTGGGGTTGGGGCCTTCACCACTATTCATGGAATGTGACTGGCGGTCGCACCAACGACTGGCAGCAGGGAAAAGGCGACGCGGTAAACTACCGCGACGAAGAATGGTACGAACTGTTGAGCGAAGGAGAGCGCATTGAATCGTCGATTACCAATCACTGGACCGTCATGGGGGAAAGCGATCCGGAGCATCGCGTGAAGCTGGTTGTAGATGAATGGGGCGCCTGGTACAAGCCGGGGGCGGAAGCGAATAACACTCATCTGTTAGGCCAGCAGTCAACCATGCGCGACGCCATGCTGGCTGGTCAGATGCTGGATACGTTTCACAGGCACGCGGACAAAGTAGCAATGGCCAACATCGCGCAGCTCATCAATTGTTTGCAATCGCTATTTCTCGCGCACGAAAACAAGTTTGTAGTCACGCCGACATTTCACGTTTTCGAAATGTACGCGAACCATCAGGCGGGACAGTCGGTGAGGACCATCTTCTCGGCGCCGCGATCGTCCTACACGCGAAACGGGCAGCCGGCGACGTTGCGGGGATTGTCGGGATCGGCGTCGCTGCACGACCATGTGCTTGTCTTGACAATAACCAATCCCGATCTAAGACAAATGAGAGAAACGGAAATCGCGGTACGCGGCGCAAAAGTAAAGGCTGTCAAAGCGATAACATTGAGCGCCGACGATATTCACGCGCATAACACCTTTGAAAGCCCCAACGTCATCGAACCGAGAGACACAAGAACCACATTAACTAACAGCGCAGTCGTTTACAGTTGCCACCCAGCTTCGGTAACGCGGTTAGACATTACCCTTGTGTGAGTACGAATAGTGAATAACTAAGAATGTGTGGAGGGCCAATGCGTTTAAGAAGTGCTTTAAATGTGATCTTCGCATTCATCTTGCTGGTAACAACCAGCGGCGGCAGTTGTCTCGCCCAATCTCTTCGCGACCATGCCGACCGAGTTGGTATGTTGGTTGGCACAGCCGTCAATCCTTCTAAATTTACGGAGAGCGAATACGCCGCGACGCTCGCACGCGAGTTCAATATGGTGGAGCCGGAAAACGTAATGAAGTGGGGCGCTATCCGGCCCGCGCAGGACAAGTTCAACTTCGGGCTTGGTGACGAAGTGGTGGCCTTCGCCAAGGCACATAAGATGAAGGTGCGCGGGCATTGTCTCCTATGGAGTGAGCACAACCCAGCCTGGCTCTCTAAGGGAAGCTTCACACCTGAACAGTTGTCTAAGCTACTTCGCGAACACATCACTACGGTAATGAAGCACTATGCGGGACGAGTGTTCGCCTGGGACGTGGTCAACGAAGCGTTTCTGGCAGACGGCAAGGTTGAACCTTCGATCTGGTACGACAGTCCGGGTATCGGCCTCGCCGGAAAACGTACCGCGTACGTCGAACAGGCTTTTCGTTGGGCGCGAGCCGCGGATCCAAAGGCGCTGCTTTTCTACAACGACTACGATACCGAAGGGTTGAACCCAAAATCAGATGCTGTTTACGCGATGGTGAAAGACTTCAAACAGCGTGGCGTGCCGATCGACGGCGTGGGATTGCAGGCACACATTTTCAACCTGAGCACCAAAGAGATTGAGTCGCTCAACGCGAACATCGCGCGACTGACCGAATTGGGCCTGCAGGTGCATATTACGGAGATGGACGTTGGATTGCCGCTTAACGCTAAAGGGCAGATCTCAGACGAGGCAGACTTGATGAGGCAAGCTGAGATCTACCGATTTGTCGCGACGGCCTGCCTGCAACAACCACGCTGCACAGCCTTCCAAACCTGGGGCTTCACCGACAAATACACCTGGGTTCCGGGTTTCACAAAAGGGGCAAAGGGGGCGCCGCTGCTGTTCGATCAGGATTATTCCGCGAAGCCCTCTTACCTTGCTTTATTAAACGTGCTGCGGCAAGGGCGAACTTCTCTTCCGTAGTTGGAACGAGGAGCAGAGCGAGTAGACCGCAAAGCAAGAGCTGACAGTTTCGAAAGAACAGACATGAAAAACTTTCAAATCGCGACATGCCTGCTGCTTCTCCTCGCTTGCCTGATGCCTGGTCCATCGGAAACCAGCGTCGTTGCGGGCCCGGAGCTGCCCTACAAAGACCTTTCGCTGCCAATCGAAAAACGCGTTGACGATTTGGTCTCGCGAATGACCCTGGAAGAGAAGGTCTCGCAGATGATGAATGCTGCTCCGGCCATCAAGCGGCTCGACATTCCTGAATACGAGTGGTGGAACGAGGGCCTTCACGGCGTCGCGCGCGCCGGCTATGCCACGGTTTTTCCGCAGGCGATTGGGCTCGCCGCAACTTGGGACATCGATCTCATGCATCAGGTTGCCGATGTGATTTCGACCGAGGCGCGCGCCAAACATCACGAGTTCCTGCGACACAACCAGCACGCCCGCTACCAGGGTCTGACTTATTGGAGTCCGAACATCAACATCTTTCGCGACCCGCGCTGGGGACGCGGGCAAGAGACATACGGTGAAGATCCGTATCTGACTTCGAGACTGGGGGTCGCCTTCGTCAAAGGCTTGCAAGGCAACGATCCGCATTATCTGAAGGTCGCTGCCACACCCAAACATTACGCCGTGCACAGCGGCCCAGAGCCCGAGCGTCACGCCTTCGACGCTAAGGTGGATGAAAGAGATTTACGTGAAACCTATCTGCCCGCGTTTCGCGCCACTGTGATGGAAGCACAAGCTGCTTCGGTGATGTGTGCATACAACCGCACGAACACCGAACCCTGCTGTGCCAACGACAGACTGGTGATGGACATTCTGCGTAAGGAGTGGGGCTTTAAGGGGTACGTCGTTTCAGACTGCGGCGCGATCTCTGACATTTGGAAGGGTCATCAGTTCGCCAAGTCGGAAGCGGCAGCTTCCGCTATGGCCGTCAAGGTCGGGACGGATTTGGCTTGCGGACGGGAGTACTCCTCGTTGATTCAAGCAGTGAAGGACGGACTGATAAGCGAGACCGACATCGACGTCTCTCTCAAGCGCCTTATGACCGCACGTTTCCGTCTCGGCATGTTCGATCCGCCGGAGATGGTTCCCTACGCTCGCATTCCATTCTCTGAGAACGATTCGCCCGCGCATCGCGCGTTGTCTCTCAAAGCCGCCCAGGAATCGATCGTGTTGCTCAAGAACGAAAACAACACGCTGCCGCTGAAGAAAGACGTTAGGACTATTGCTGTCATTGGACCAAATGCCGACGCGCCCGAAGTGCTGGTGGGGAACTACAGTGGCCGACCGTCAAAATCGGTTACGCCGCTGGCCGGGATCAGAAACGCAGTATCACCCAACGCTAAGGTGCTTTACGCAGTCGGATCCACTTTGAGCGGCGAGGCCGTCATACCTGTACCAGCTGCGTTCCTGACGTTAGGTGGGAAAGGCACTCCAACAGGTTTTAGGGGCGAGTATTTCAACAATCAAGAGTTGCAGGGCCAGCCGGCCGACATTAGAACCGACCAGCAGGTTAACTTTGATTGGGGTCGCTATAAACCTGCGCCCCACGTAGGGGAAAACAATTTCTCAGTGCGCTGGACGGGCAAGCTCACACCGGCCGAATCAGGCGTCTACCGGTTGGGAGCGACAGCTGATGACGGCGTGCGTCTGTATCTGGATGGCCAGCTCTTGATCGATGCCTGGGCAAGTAATCCAACCAAGACTGTCACGAAAGAAGTAAATCTCGAGGCCGGCCGCGCTTACGATGTGCGGATGGAGTATTACCAGTACAACCGCGAGGCGATAGCAAAACTCGTCTGGTCCTATCCGCACTTTACTGAAAGACAGATCGATGAAGCCGTGAGTGCGGCCAGGCAAGCCGATGTGGCCATTGTGATCCTGGGGCTTTCGGCTGCACTTGAAGGCGAAGAGATGACAGTTAGCACTGAAGGGTTTCGAGGCGGTGACAGAACGGACATCTCTCTGCCAAAAGGGCAGGAAGCTTTGCTTAAGGCCGTCAACGCAACCGGCAAGCCGGTGGTGCTCGTGTTGCTTAACGGGAGCGCACTCGCAGTCAACTGGGCCAATGATAAAGTGCCGGCAATCGTCGAGGCCTGGTATCCCGGTGAAGAAGGCGGGACGGCGCTCGCCGATGTTCTGTTCGGCGATTACAACCCGGGCGGACGGCTCCCGGTTACTTTCTACAAATCCGTGGATCAGTTGCCGCCGTTTACTGATTACAGCATGCAGGGCCGCACCTATCGCTACTTCAAGGGTGAGCCATTGTTTCCGTTCGGTTTTGGATTGAGTTACACGAAATTTAACTACGCCAATTTGAAGCTCAGCGCAAGCACACTCAAGGCGGGAAAAGAGCTCAGGATAAGCGCTGATGTGCAGAACATCGGCGATCGGGCTGGCGACGAGGTGGTCCAGCTGTACATGAGCGACGCCGCTGCATCAGTCCCCGTGGCGATCAGGTCTTTGGCGGGAACCAAGCGTGTCTTCCTTAAGCCGGCAGAAAAGCAGCACGTCTCATTCGCGCTTTCTCCCACGCAGATGTCCTTAATAGATGACAATGGCAAGCGGGTAATTGAACCGGGCGAGTTCCGCATCAGCATCGGAGGCAAGCAACCCGGGTTTACGGGATTCACTGATGCAAAAACTACCGGCGTTGCCACGGCTCGTTTTTTCGTAACCGGAAAGGTTACCGCAATTCCGTGACAGTGGCTTAAGCGCTTCACATTGTGAGGTCGCGATCGATGAGAGGGGGGTACAACGGACTGGGAGTCGACGGCTGCGGACTGATTTGTACCCCTCTGGATTTCACTGCATGGGCTAAAAGGTGGGACGGTTTGCGACGCTTGGGTCTCCGGTCGGCGGCGGTGCGTGATCTTCTCTCGCGGGCGGCCCTAGCAGCCTGGTGAAGATCGGCTTCAACGCCTCGGCCCATACCTGATACCCCATGACATCCAGGTGCAGCCCGTCCTTGTTCGCCATTCCTTCCAATAGCCTGCCGCCTCTGTCAGCCAGCCTGTCGTTGATATTCAAATACCTGATCTCTTTTCCGTCGGCGAATTTCGCTATCCGCGCATTGATTCTGTTGATGATGGGCATGACCGCTATGTTGTCATTACGCGGCGTGATGCCCATGAGGACAATCGTGGCCTTGGAAGCCCTGCGCCGGCAGGTGTCTATGATCGCCTTGATGCCGCGAGTGGTCCCGTCAACCCTCGAGTCTTCGTTGCCCTGGGGAGATTTGTTGCCGACGTTGTTGGTGCCGGCAAGCAGGACGATTATTTTGGGATTGACGTTATCCAATTCTCCGTTGTCGAGACGCCATAGAATATTCTGCGTTGTGTCGCCACCCCAACCGAAGTCAGCAGCATTCCAGCCAAAGAAATTCTGCCGCCAGTTGGCGAGGAAGTCTTTGTATTGCTGGTCGCTGGTGCCCCACCGTCTCGTGATCGAGTCGCCTTCAAAGTAGACGTCAATGCGTCCCTTCCTGGCCTTCTCCAGCAACTGTGCGTGTGCGTTCATCGAGTTCTGATCTATGCGAGGCGACGGTTGGTCAGCGGCAGCCTGCATGGCGATTGGCTTGAGTTGAATGATATTGGCGTGGAAGGCATGAATGCCGCCTGGTCGATGCTGTGTTAACGTGAGGAGCTGCCCGGAACAGAACGGCGTGGCTCCTCGGACGAAGAGGAGAGTGACGGCCATAGTTTGGACGAAATACCTTGCACGTCTCATACGTGAAAACCTAATCATATTTATGAACTACGCTAGTACTACGGGTGCCGCGCAGATAGAAACGCCGCATAAGACCGTTGCAGGTAATTGAAAACACTAGCGATAACGATAAAGCTTGATCCGCTGGATGCCGAACTTTCCAGGTACCAACCGCATATGGCGACCTTGATGTGTCTGGTCTCCGTTTAGCCGGCGACCCGAGCGCCATTGACCGTTCTCAAATTTACCTTCTTCCGCTGAGAGTATACCGACTAGTGGATCATCCGACCTATCAGTCCCAAACGTGACGGTCAGACCCGTACCTGCAAAGATGAATTCGTCCACCCCAATGGCAACCACAAGACCTCCTGAAAGTACGTTCGGGGTCTGATTAGTTGGGCGCTCGTATGTTACGTTGAGGACGTAGTCACCGAGTCTCAACTGTTGCGGCAATCGTTGTTCAATACCTTCCGGAAGCAAGCCTGCCATAACACCCTTTCCTTGATGGTCCAGAATCAGCGGCGCCAGTTGGGCCAACAGCTGATAACTCTGCGCAAGCGAGTTGCTCGTCTCTTCATCCAGGGAGTCAATACTGAACGGGCTAAAGCCAATCGCATCATGCTGACCTATAGCGTACAGCGCATTAATCGAAGCAAGTGGACTGGGCATTGCTTCCGGAATAAACAAGGGATTGCCGGACCGGTGAAATCTGCTGGTCCATTCAGCGAAGTTTGGGAAGTAAATGTCCGGCGAGAGAAAATCGATCTTTGGAGCGCCGGCCCGCCAAACGTCCATTAAGTGAGGCAGTGGTCCTGCGCTTGGATATTGACCGGGTTGGTACCCCGGGCGGATTAGCGCCGCGTTCACAAACATTGGCAGCGGGTATTCGGCTTTGCCTGCCTCGGTTACTCGATTCACATAACGCGCGAAATGCCAGGCCATAAAAATCTCATCTATAGCTGGTCCCTTGCCAAACACTTCCTCCCACGTCCCTCGAGTCTTGAAAGCGTTTGCCGCCCAGAGAGCGCGGAGTTCCGGAATCAGGTGTTCCTTGTGCTGCTGCAAATAATTTATCAGATCAGGCGGTACTTGTTGATTCAAGAGTTCGTTTGCGATGACGCTGCGATCACGCGAATCCGGAATCATTCCAATCTCGTTCTCCACTTGCACCATGATGACAGTGTGGTCCCTCGCATCCACTTCGCGCACGTGACGCATGAGTGCCGCGAACGCGCGTGCGTCGGCATCACGGTTTTCTTTGCTAAAGGGCGAAAGTATTTCCATGCCACTTCCAGCTTTGTCTTGCGAGCGAGGAAAGCGCTGTTGATTTGTTTTTACCCAAGCCGGCGCATAACACGACATGCTGTTCTTCCAGGAAGCAAACCACAACAGCACGAGACGAAGTTTGTGTCTACGAGCTTCTTGGATCAGGCCATCCACCAAAGCAAAGTCGAATTTTCCCTCGGTTGGTTCTATGAGTTCCCAATACACGGGAATAAGAACCGTATTGAGATTCAGTGACGTAAGTCTGGGCCAGATTGGCCGCATGTAATCCAGACTCGCCGATGTGGAGTTGCCCACTTCGCCCGCGAGTACCAGAAAAGGTTGGTCGTCAACGACGAGTTGTGTAGCCATGCCTTGTTTGCGCAGGTAAGGGGCCGGATATGGCTGCCCGGCGCTCATGGATCCAAAGCACGTGATTAAGGTGACGAGCGCAATCAGGAGAGTTGTCACCGTTTGTTTGAGCGAGAGTCGAATTGTCTTCATTTTAGGCAAGTGACCGGAGTTGTTTCGGAGTGGCGTCATAGTGAAGCACTTGACCTATTCGCGAATCGCAGTACGCCATCCATCGGTTTATCACAGGCCCCTTGATAACATCTAGATGCACATCGCAGCAGAGCCGTACTTCAAGACTCCTCAAAGCCTTCTGGATACTGGTACTCTGCCACGATTTTGCCACGGATTGTCTGCGAGCTGTACGATTTCCCGGTTTGTGAGTGACTTCTCCAGCGGCAGAGACTAGATCTACACACGAAAAACGTCATAAGCGCTTTACGCGGGCGTTGGACCAGGCATTGACACGGTAGGGTCTGGAGTTCAAATCCTCCTGGGCCTACATAGATCCGGCATTTCTGGGCATCGCGCTAAACCCCCGCGGAGAATCTGAAACTCTTCGTTCATGCTCGTAATACTCAAAGGAAGAGATTTCATATTGCGAGTCCAGATCGATGAGGGGGTTACCACGCACTAAGGGTTGACGATATCCTCAACAAACTCAACCGAAATAAGCTAGGCAACGGAGTTAACTCCGTTGCGCAAATTCGGATTCAAGTGATGAGTGTTTGTAAGTTATTGGAATGATTGGTGCCGAGGGTGGGAGTCGAACCCACACGACCTTACGGTCAACGGATTTTAAGTCCCATGAAAGCACCATTACCTAATCTTACCAAACGATATAAGCCAATATTTATGCGCCTAGCGGTCGTCAAGGTATCGCTTGGGCTGGCTTCATATCAACACGTACCGCCACCATCTTAGCCCCATCTTCATTCCGTTTCGAAGTGTGAAAGCTCCGACCACCTCATTGCCCGCCATGTCGGTCTAATCTGGGCCGGCGATAGGTCGTCTTTCGATAGACCGATCTTTAGCTAGCGGATAATGTCGAGTCCACCAAGGCATCCTCCTGCAAAGCATGTGGTCGACACAAACACGCGAGACTCTGTTTCGCGACAAACACAAACAGGAGTCAAATGAAATGGCAAAGAATACGGGCAGAAGTTCTCGGAAGGGCGCCGTGATGTGCGCGTTACTTTTTCTTGCGCCGTAATTCGGCACCGCGAGAAAAGGATCAAAGAGTTTTTTGGTGTCTGTTTGGTGTCTATTATAGGAGAGCACCAGTGAGTTCTAAGTTATTCGGCGAGCACTCGATGCACGAAAGCGACGGCAATCGATCCTTCGCCCACAGCTGACGCGACGCGCTTAACGTTTCCGCCGCGAACGTCTCCGACGGCGAAAACACCTGGCAGACTGGTTTCAAGTAAATAAGGAGCGCGAGCGAGCGGCCATTTGGCGCGTTCCAAGTCTTCCTTTGAAAGATCGGAGCCGGTCTTAATGAATCCCGCGCCATCGCGCGCCACACAGCCTTCAACCCAAGCGGAATTTGGCACGGCGCCAATCATCGAAAATAGTGCGCCGATCTTATGCTTCTCAACTGTACGAGTCTTGTTGTTGCGCCACTCCATCGCCTCAAGATGATCGTTTCCACTCAATGCAATCACTTCAGTGTCTGTGCGCAATTCGATATTCGGGCTTTCTTCGATTCGCCGGATCAGATAGCGCGACATGCTCTTAGCTAAACCGTTTGAGCGAACAAGGACATAAACACGACGCACGGTTTGGGAGAGAAATACAGCTGCTTGTCCAGCGGAATTTCCTCCACCAACGACAACGACTTCTTCTCCACTGCACAACTGCGATTCGAGGTGTGTTGCGCCGTAATAGACGCCCGCCCCTTCAAACCGAGACAAATTATCCAACGAAAGTTTTCGATACATTGCGCCGGTGGCAATAACTACGGTTCGAGCCGTCACTTTCTCGCCATCATCAAACTTCAACGCATAAGGCCGCCGGTCACAAGCTAAACCGTGAGCTTCTTTGGCAATCAATATTTGCGCACCGAACTTCTGTGCCTGCGCGTATGCATTTCCGGCCAGCTCTTTGCCTGTTATTCCGGTTGGGAAACCCAAATAGTTTTCAATCTTTGAACTTGCGCCTGCCTTGTCCTCCCGGAGAGTTGGACTCAACCACCAGTACATCGAGCCCCTCGGACGCACCGTACACTGCTGCCGCCAAACCTGCGGGCCCAGCGCCCACGACAATCACGTCGCGGACATGCGCTTGATCGATTCCTTCATTAAACCCGAAACATTCGGTAATTTCTTCATTGGTTGGATTGCGCAGTACCGCCGTGCCGCGACAGATCAGCACGGGCAGGTCATCAATCGACAGAGAAAAGCGATCGAGTATTTCCTGAACTTCGGCGTCACGCTCGAGATCGATGTAGGAATAGGGTTGGTAATTGCGGGTCAGAAACTCCTTGATGCGAAGGGTGTCAAGCGAATGACTGGAGCCAATTAAAATGATGTCACCAACTTCGAAGCGCAATTAATTCCAAACGACGCAGAATGAAAGCTCGCAGAAGGATATCGCTGAGTTCGCTGTCGGTCTCAACCAGGCCCTGCAATGCCTCGCGCTCGATTTCGATGAGTTCTGATTTTTCCGCGGCGCGTATGCGCACCAGTCCACGACGGCCCGAGAGCACGTTTAGTTCGCCGGTAAACATGCCCGGATTGCAAATGGCGACGGCGTGCTCCTGATTGTTCGCGACCTGCAGTGCGTGCAGTTGCCCGCTGACTATAACGAAGACTTTTGTTACATGCTCATTGAGTTCGACGACGATCTCGTTCTCTTCTACGGTCCGACGTCGCCCGTGTAGGAGGACGCGAGCTTGTTGGGCGGAGCTCAGAACGGGAAACATCTCGCTGGGAGTACTTCCCGGCGGTGGCGATAAGGCATCCTCAGCGTCTGGCAGATCCGACATATTGTCCTGTCGCTTAGACGGCGGCTCTTAGAGTGTCGTTCAGGCAATCGAGTCTACTGCGACTTGTTGATGAACGCGACAAGCCGCGGAATCACCTCACTCGGAGCTTCTTCCATCAGCCAATGACCCTTACCTTTGATGACAACGCCGTCGACGTTTGTATCAACCAGACGCGCTTGCTCAATCAGGAATTCTCCCGAAGCTTTTTCTCCAGTCAGCACCAGCATCGGCATTGTCAGTTTCGTTTCGGCAAATTGCGCGAAGTCTTTCGCATCCTGTTCGAAGCTACGGAAGACCTCGAAACCCGCGCGCATAGCGCCCGGTTGGGCATAAGATCTGGCGTAAAAGCGTCGGTCAACCTCTGGTACTGAATGCTTCCGGTCAGCTGCGAAGTCATTCCAAAAATGTTCAAAATAAATTCTCTCGCGGCCCGCCACCAGCTTGAGTGGGGTTTCGCCGTAAAAGTGAAAGTGCCAAAGGTCCCTTAACAGCCAAACGGTTTTCCAATCGCCGACGCCTGGAAGGAACGCATCCATTAAGACAATGCGATCGACTTCAGTTGGATATTGCGCGGCATAAGCGTAAGCGACCATTAAGCCGATGTCGTGACCAACGACGATCTCGCGACGATATCCCAGCGATTGGGCCAAAGCATGAATATCCTGGGCCATCTTTTTCTTGTCGTACCCATTCATCGGCTTGGCCGACTGGCCGAATCCGCGCAGGTCCGGCGCGATCACTGTGTGACTCTTTGCCAACTCAACCATCAGCGGCCGCCACATGTGACTGTTCTCGGCGTAGCCGTGCAGCAGAATTACCGGCTCGCCCTTTCCAGCAATCAAATAGTGAAGTCGAACTCCGTTGCCGGTAGCGAATCGATCTTCGATCCGCTTCTGCGCATGAACCGGAAGGCAAGTTGTCAGCGCAAAAACCAGAATTGCCGCGACGCTATACACAGCACGCATGAGCATTTTCATTTGAGACTCCCTGATTACCGACTATTGATCTTGCTGGCAAAAGGATTGGATATAGCTTTAAGCCGCCTCCGACTGTGGGTCTCAGCCCTGTGCTAAATACTCAGTTACCAAAGAACTGTGCATTCATGGCCTTGCGGAAGACTTCGTCGCCAACCTGCAAACGCATTGCATAGGTGGCTTTGGCATCTTCACCGGCGACATAGCGTAGCTGATCCTTCCCGTCAGTCGCGGCTTCGTATACCACCTCGGCGATCTGTCCGGGAGAAGAGTATGTCTCCATCTGCTTAGGATCCGTGATTACACTCATGACCTTTTCTACTAGTTCGTCATAAGCCTCATGGCGGCCTGTGTCGAAAGAGCGGGTAAAGAAATCCGTTTTCATTCCACCCGGCTCTACGGTTTTTAACCCGATACCAAACTGCTTCAACTCGAATGCCATGCTTTCACTCCAGCCCTCGAGCGCCCATTTTGTAGCGTGATACATGGAGTTAAAAGGGACCGTGATCAATCCGCCGATCGAGGTGGTGTTAATAAAAAGTCCGGCACCCTTCTCTCTGAAATAAGGAACAAAGGCTTTCGTGGTGCGGATCGCCCCCATCATGTTGGTGTCGACCATGCGAACGATTTGTTCATCCGTAAGGCCTTCCAACGGTCCCGCCATCCCATAGCCGGCATTATTAAAGACCACGTCTACTCCACCCATGATCACAGCTTTGTCTACCGTTGCTTTGATTTGCTTTGGGTCGGTCACATCGAGTGGCAGCAATACCACGGCAGCGAGTTTATCGAGCTCTGTCTCCTTGTCTGGATTTCGCATGGTAGCGATAACTTTCCAACCCTTTGAAGCAAACAGTTTGGCCGTGGCCCGACCGAGGCCGGAAGAACTGCCAGTAATAAAAATCGTTTTTTGATTCTGCGTGCTCATAAGCATACCTTCCTCAACTGGCAAAAGACTCTCAACTAACTCATCCTTAGCCCACGGTGCCCAACGCGATCAGGTCTCGATTCTCCAGTACTCGCTTTGGCGCAACCTCATCAACAACCCGCAGACTGAATATGACGGATGATTGCGCGCGCGACTCGTGAAGGGCTTTCCCGGTGAGGAAAGTGGCCAATACCTTCAAGCACTAGTCGCTCATACCCTCCGGTAAAAAACCCTTCAAGTCCTTCTGACTCTTTGGGGTCATCGCAATAATCCGACTCGCCCTGAATCATCAAGGTGGGTGTTGACAAGTGTTCAACTTCACCCACCCTCCGTTGCAATGAATCGTAATTTGAATCGATCTCTTCGTCTTGCAACCAGCGCGCTCGATAAGCATTCAGCGATATCGCAATCCAATCCGGATGAGAAAAGCCAGCTGATGTCGCCGAAAACTCGTTCTCATCAAACCACCCTGAAGGACTCCACGTGTCCCATTGGATGCGAGCAAAGCCAATCGGATCTTTTTTGACCGCCTCAACGCCGCCGTCGATGCACAGCAGCCATTGATACCAAAACCTTTTCGACTGTTCGAAGTCAGGGACCTTGAAAATGCCGCGCGGCTGATAACCAAGGGATAACGCGGCTACGGCTGATAACCGTTGCGGGAATAAGGCTGCGACGGTGTAAGCCGCACGCGCGCCCCAGTCATGACCAACAACTGCGAAGCGATTAAGACCTAGTGCATCGGCAAGGTCGATCGCGTCCTGGGCGAGCGCGACAGCTGCGGCGAAACGGGGCGTAGCTTCGGACAAAAATCGCGTCGGCGGCAAACCGCGAAGGTATGGGATGACTGTTCGGTAACCGGCAGCTTGAAGTTCCTGAGCGACGGCGTTCCACCCGCGTGGAGCATCAGGCCACCCGTGGAGCAACATCAGGGGAGCTCCGTCACGAGGGCCGTCGTCCTCAAAGGCGATTTCAAGAACGGATGTGCGAACAGAATTCAATGGTCCTGTCATCGGAGTGAGCGTTCATTTCCAAGTTTAGACTGTCGGAATTGTCCCTCCGTCGATGACGTATTCACTTCCTGTGATCGAAGAAGCTCGATCCGATGCCAGGAAGGCGACCAGCTCCGCGACTTCTTCCGGGCGATTCGGCCGGCCGAGCGGGATGCCGCCGAGTGAATCCATAATGCGTTGCCTTGCGGCATCCTGGCTAATGCCCGTTCGCTCCGCGATCTCGTTGACCATTCCCACAGCCGCCTCTGTCTCAGTGTAGCCAGGTGCAACTGAGTTCACGCGAATACCCTTCGGACTCACCTCTTTTGAAAGGCCTTTGCTGTAGTTGGTTAGAGCAGCCTTGGCTGCTGCGTAAGCAAGCGTAGCGTCGAAAAGCGGAAGTGTTCGTTGAATTGAGGAGATGTGGATGATCACGCCGGAGCCCTGTTCCAGCATCGACGGCAGAAACGCGTGATCGAGACGAACAGCAGCGAAGAGGTTCGTATCAAACGCATGTTGCCAATCATCATCAGATAACGCTAATGCACCACCGCCGCGGGCCGCGGAACCACCTACGTTATGAATCAGGATATCCAGACCATTGAAACGATCCGTTACGGCTTTACAACGGACTCTATTCCATCTCGAGTACTGACATCGGCCTGAACAAAATGATCAGCGGAAGTTTCTGGAGCATCAGATCGGGCGGTAGCAATTACGTCTCCACCACCTCGAATCATGCGGTTAACGATGGCTTCGCCAATACCTCTGGTGCCACCTGTAACCAGAATTCGCCTGCCCTTGAATTCAGTTGGTTCCGCCTTTGGGTCGTTGTTGTGCATTGCCAACTCCTCTTGAGTTTCGAGGGCAAATCCTTGCTCAGACTGTTGCCGCCATCTCACCTTTGATGAACGCGAGCAAGTCGGCATTGATCACGTCTGCATTCGTAGTTGGCATGCCGTGCGGGAAACCCTTGTAGGTTTTCAATACCGCGCCCTTCACCAACTTAGCGCTCAGCGGTCCGGAGTCAGCATAGGGAACGATCTGATCATCGTCGCCGTGCATTACCAAAGTCGGCACCGAGATTTTCTTCAGGTCCTCGGTAAAGTCCGTTTGCGAGAAAGCCACGATGCCATCGTAGTGCGCCTTGGCACCGCCCATCATGCCCTGGCGCCACCAATTCTCAATCACACCCTGCGATGCTTTCGCGCCCGGTCGGTTGTACCCGTAGAAAGGTCCAGTCGGCACATCCAGATAAAATTGCGCCCGGTTGGTGGCCACCTGCGCCTGAAACCCATCGAACACCTCCTTAGGGAGCCCGCCGGGGTTCGCCGCGGTCTTCACCATCAGCGGCGGCACTGCGCTAATGAGGACAGCCTTAGCGACGCGACTTTCGCCATGGCGCGCTATGTAACGTGTGACCTCACCGCCGCCGGTCGAGTGGCCAACATGGATTGCATTCTTTAAGTCGAAATGCGCGGTGAGAACGGCGAGGTCATCGGCGTAGTGATCCATATCGTGTCCGTCACCGGGTTGGCTCGAGCGTCCGTGACCTCGCCGGTCATGGGCGATGACGCGATATCCATGATTTAAGAAGAACATCATTTGGGCGTCCCAGTCGTCGGCTGACAGCGGCCAACCGTGACTGAATACTATGGGTTGTCCTTCGCCCCAGTCCTTGTAATAGATCTGCGTTCCGTCTTTGGTCGTGATCGTACTCATACAACATTCTCCTTTTCTATTGATGCAATAAGAGCATCGGCTCCAGATGTAAGACACGTGGACGGTTGAGTAGAAACAGATACCTTCCTGCCCTTGTTCGATGGACAGATGGAGCTGAGTCAGTTCGATGGAACAACAGCGATGTGGCTGTTTACTCCTTGCGATTTCAGCATAGGCAGCGCATGCAGAAACTCACTCAGACCTCTCGCGACCGTGCCACGGATTTCTTGCCGGGGTGAGGCCGAGTCTCACTGCCACTTTCACCAGGTCGGCGACAGAGTCGGCGTTCATCTTTTGCATCACCTTTCCTCGGTGAGCCTTCACAGTGATCTCGCTGATTCCGATCTTTAACGCGACCTGTTTATTCAACATGCCGGAGACTACTAGCGCCATGACCTCACGTTCGCGAGGAGTCAGGGAAGCGTAACACTCGCGGAGTCCCTGAATCTCAGCCTCTCTCGCGAGTGCAGCCGAACTGCGCTCGATGGCATGACGAATGGCGGTCAACAGCACGTCGTCGTCGAATGGTTTCGTTAAAAACTCAACTGCTCCCGCCTTCATCGCCTGGACTGTCATAGGCACGTCACCATGTCCCGTAATGAAGATGATCGGCATGTCGATCCGATCTGCGGCAATTAGACTCTGTAGTTCGAGGCCATCTAAATCCGGAAGAGAAACATCGAGTACCAGGCAGCTCGGCGCCATGGCACGAGGGCGAGCGAGAAACTCTTCTGCGGAAGCAAAGGTCTCTGGTTGCCAACCAGCGAAACTGATCAATGCTTCCAGCGACTCGCGTACCGAGACGTCGTCGTCAACAACGAATACGATTGGTTTAGCTTCCGGCCTAGGTGAACCCGACTTGTGAATCGCTGCGCTCGCTGAATTCATATGGCTCCGTGCTTTTGTAGGGGCGTCCCTCCGTGGGCGCCCCATTCGGTGCCGATCTCGTAACTCAAGCAGGGGTGCCCACGGAGGGACGCCCCTACAAATCACACCACTCACTCAAGTGCGGCATTGACCGCGTCACTCAGCGCCGTATCGCTGAAGGGCTTGAACAGGCACGCCGTCGCACCCTGTTCGAGCACTCGGGAGCGAATAGTCTCGTCTCTTTGAGCGGTGATGAAGATGATCGGTATCTCCTGCCGGCGTCGCTTTAGTTCCTGCTGAAGCTCGGGTCCCGTCATTCCCGGCATGCCGATGTCGAGAATGAGGCATTTGGTTTCATCAACGCAATCCGACGCGAGGTAGTCTTCCGCAGACGAGAACGCTCGGACCGCAAAGCCGAACTCTCGCAACAGGTCGGGTAGTGACTCGCGGACTGACTCGTCGTCGTCGACTACTGATACAAGTGAACGTTTTCTTGTCATAAAGTCTTCATGCTCGCACCCGGCAACATTACGACCGTGAATTTGTAACTGCCGAGCATCAGCATGCGCCACTCTATTTGAGAGCGTCTATAGTACTTTGGTATTGGTTTGTTATCGAGATCAGCGAATCAAAGGTCGTGTGCAAAAGGAATTGAGAATGAAAACGTGGCTCCCGGATCCTCGTTCAGCGTGGCCCAGAGACGCCCATGATGGCTGGCAATGATCGAGCGACTAACGGAAAGTCCGATTCCCATACCGTCATTCTTGGTTGTGTAGAACGAGTCGAAGAGTCTGTCCATAACTTGAGGATCGAAACCGACCCCCGCATCCTGCACGCTCAGGCGCACCTGTCCGCCTTCGTCTGGTTCAGTCCGGATCAGCAGCTGCCTCTGACGATCATCGACTCCGCTCATCGCGTCTGAGGCGTTCCGCACCAGATTCAGAATGACCTGCTGAAGCTGCACCCGATCACCTGCGACCGGCGGAAGGTTATCGGCAAGCTCAGATCGCAGAATCACCCGGTTCCTTTGAAGTTCACTCAGCGACAGTGCAATCACCTCTCGTGTAGCCTCATTTAGATCCACCGATTCGATCGTGGCGTCTTTCTTGCTAAAAAGAGAGCGCAACCGTGTGATTACCGCAGCGGCGCGGTCGCCGTCGCGAATCGTGCGCCGCGCGGTTTCGCGCGCGCCGTCGACGTTTGGCGGGTCGGCGGCTAGCATCCGCAGACACGTATTGGCGTTGGTGATGATTCCAGACAATGGTTGGTTAACTTCGTGCGCGATTGACGCCGTCAATGCTCCCAGACTCATCGCTCGCGCGACGTGTGCCAGCTCCGAGCGCGCCTTGCCGAGCGCCTCTTCCGACAATTGCCGATTGGTCACATCCTGGACCGCGCCGATGTACTCCAGTTCACCATCCTCGTTCTGCGTTCCGTGAGCAATCATATGTAGATATTTGACCGAATGATCTGGCATTAGCAGGCGATGTTCGTATTGAAAGTCGCTGGCAGCACTACTTGCTCGTTCGATCATGTCCTGTAACAAAGTGAGGTCTTCCGGATGGACTCGGGTTCCGATCAGTTCGAGCGTCACTGTCACCTGAGGATCAAACTCGAAGATGCGATAGAGCTGCTCGGACCAGGTGATTTCGTTCGTAGCCACGCGCCAGGCAAAGCTGCCGATGCGACTCAGGTGTTGTGCTTCCCCAAGGAACGCTTCACTTCGCTTCAGCGCCGCTTCGCTCAATGCCCGCTCGATCGCTATGCTGGCAATGTGGGTAACCTGTGCGATGAGATCCTGCTGAATTTGTGTCGGGCTCGCTGGTACGCGGTTAAAAATCGCAAAGGTTCCCAACACCCGCCCCTCTTGAGCGTAAATTGGCGTGGACCAATGCGACCGCAAACCGTGTGCGAGTGCGAGAGGTCGAATCGCAGACGACTGCCAGAGTGGATCTGATTCCAAATCTGTCGCGATCACCTGCGTCTTCGTAAGCGCTGCTACCCCGCACGGTCCGATCTGCGGAGACACGGTCAGTCCGTCAACCGGATCGTTGAAAGTCGCCGGAAGGCTCGGAACGGCCCCGATCCGGAACTTCGAACCACTCCAATCGATCAAGTAAACGCCGCAGTAACAATCGGAGGACGTATCTTCTACAAA
>DASQPD010000109.1:0-3128 GCA_035644135.1 Pyrinomonadaceae bacterium | reverse complement strand
GAAGTCGAGTGTAACATCCGGTCGCTTCGCTCGCCGTACTGTACAGACCATTGCATCTTTTTGTGCAAGTCCAAGTGACGTAATGGAGAGGGGCACATGCTAAATCGATGAGACGAGATCTTCTTTTGCTCATGCGGGTTGTTTTGGTCCTCATGTTGATGGGCCTTTTCATAATTTCGCGAAATTTGTACGCGCAGGCAACACAACCTCAGGGAACCCCTTCTGGCGGCATACCACAATCGCTTCAGGAAAAGATGCACCAGCTGCAGGCTATGGTCGAAAAACGGCAGCAAGAAGGTGCGGATTTGCAGCCCATCGGCGACCTAATGCAAGGCCTGCAACCATTAATGCAGGAACAAAAGTTCGTTGAGGCTGAGGCATTAATAGATCGGGCGATCAATCTCGCCGCCGGATTGAAGCCACCCCCTTCGCGGACGCCACCAGAGCAAGCATCGCAGCCCCTTCAGCCTCCTCGGCCGCGAGGACTGCTTCTACAAAACCAACTCTGGGGAAGCTTGCGAGCGACAATTGTTGACCATGAGAGCGGCCGCGCTGTGAAAGCAAGGTGTTACCTAACGGATGCCGCCGATCAGTCGTGGTCGCCCTCGGGGGCCATCACCTACGTGAAGCCTTTGGAACGACACTTCATCGCTTCTGGAGAATTCCAAATTGCTCTTCCCCCGGGCGCTTACATCTTGCGAGTTGAGCGAGGGACGGAATACCGCCCCGTGATTCGAAGGTTCGAAATCGGTGCCACCGAGATCCACGATGAAAAGATTGAACTGGCCCGCTGGGTGAACATGAACGCGCGCGGATGGTATTCCGGCGATCTGCACAACCACCGGGACTGGCAAGAAATGTCCGCTCTGCTCTTAGCTGAAGACTTGAACCTGGCCCCGACTCTTACGAACTGGGTCATCGGATATCACACGATGCCGACGACACGGCTGACAACTATCCCTGGCCAAGCGGTACGTCGTGTGGATGCTACTCACGCTTATTCGATCTTCGATAACGAAATCGAAGGTCTGGGGCCGGCCTCAGGCGCTGTTGATTTACTTGGTTTGCACTCGCCGTTGGGTGTCAACAATGATCAATTAGGCCCAGTGTACACCGCTTATACGGAAATGACGCATCGTCAGGGTGGGTATGTAGATGCCGAAAAGATTACGTGGCGTGACAGTGCAGCACTCATCGCACTGGGCCAGGTGGATTTCGCCGGTCTTGTCTACAACAGTTTCACGCCTCACGGGGTTGAAGTTGGATGGGGAGTGAATCCGATCGAAAAGCCACAATATGCAACACCCGCGAACGCCCCGCTCTGGGCGATGGATCTTTATTACAAGTTTCTAAATTGCGGCTTCAAGTTACCGGTTTCTGCCGGCACCGCGTCCGGCGTTAAGCCTGTTCCCCTTGGTTATGATCGGGTCTACGTTAAATTGTCAGGACCATTCAGCTACGACGGGTGGTTTCGCGCTTTGAAGGCTGGTCGAAGTTTTGCGACGAACGGTCCAATCCTTTTCTTGACTGTGAACGGTAACGAGCCTGGTGGTTCAATTGTATTTCCAGCTACAAAAGAGAGACCCGCAGGACGTCTGAAGGTACACGCCGAAGTAACGTCTGTCGGCGACCTCGAAAGACTGGAGATCATATGGAAAGGACAAGTTGTCAAAACAGTGGAAGCCAGTAGCACAGCGCAGCACTTGAGCCTGGACTTTGAAGTGGACGCGCAATCGAGCGGCTGGTTCGCCGCCCGCGCATTTGAGAGACCTACGGAAACGGTACGCTTCGCCCATACAAGTCCTGTCTACGTTAAGGTAGGCGGTACTAGTGGAGTAGTTGCAGAGGACGCGAAGTATCTGCTCGGATTGATCGAGCAGCAGATCAAGTTTTGCGAAACGTCACATTTCCGCAGCGAGGCGGATCGCCAGGCAATGTTGGCGTTCTTCAAAAAGGCAGAAGCAGTTTATACCCGCCTGGCAGTTGCTCATTAATTAGATATGAAGGGATGGTTGAGGTGAAGAACTTGGCCAAAGGTTCCTTTGTAGCTTTTATCATTTTCTTTCTGCAGTGCATGCCATCAACCCTGATCGGTTCGCAGCAGCCTGATCAGGGAGTGAAAGAGGAAGAGTTTCGTGCACCCGTCGTCGAGTTGGCGCCCTTTTGGTTCTGGAATGGGGACATGCGACCAGACGAAATGGAGCGACAACTGCGGGCGATGAAAGAGGCAGGTATTAATTCAGTAGTTTTCCATCCCCGATCGGGAATGGGCGGCGAGTTTGGCCACGGCGAAATGGAATACTACCTGTCCGAGACCTATTTTGATCGGTTCAAATCAGCTTTGGAGATCTGCCGGCGATTGGGCCTGAAGGTGATTCTCTACGATGAATACAATTGGCCCAGCGGTCAGGGCGGTGGAAGGGTCCTGAACGGGGGCCCGGTCGGTACACGGCAGGTTCCACCGAATCCTGAGTATATCGCCAAACACCTTGCCATGGTCGAGGTTCAAGTCGGCGCAGAGAGTCATAGGGAAACGTCTTGGAAAGTTCCGAACGGGAAATTGGTTGGCGTCATTGCGGCTCAAGCCAACGGCGGTAACCTGGTCCGTTTCACGTTCAAGAATCTAACTTCGGAAGCGCGCGACGGGAGCCTGAAATGGCAAGTTCCTGATGGCAATTGGCGATTGATGTTCTTCATGCAGCGGGACAGTCCTCCTGGCGAAGGGCCCGGCACTACTAAGGAGGTTTCTCCATGCTGTCCGGACCTGATGAATCCGGCGGCGATTGACAAGTTCATTTCCGTCACCCATGGCGAATACTATCGCCGGTTTTCGGAATACTTTGGAAGCACCATAACCGCAACGTTTACCGACGAGCCGGGATTCTTGAACAACCGGATCGATGGGGTTTTTGCCAATACGCTTCCCTGGACCGAGGCATTGCCGGAGTTCTTTGAGCACAAGAAGGGCTATTCGCTGATTGATTCATTGCCGCTCGTTTGGGTGGGCGAGAGCGAAGAGAATGCAAAAGTGCGAAACGATTTCTGGGACGCCCTCTCCACGCTCTACATGGAAACTTACTTCGGCAAGATTCACGAATGGTGCCGAGCTCATAAGATCGAAGCTATCG
>DASQPD010000108.1:0-39283 GCA_035644135.1 Pyrinomonadaceae bacterium | reverse complement strand
GTACAACGGCGCGTTTGTGCTGATGCAGTACTTCGGTTACCTCAGACGAGATCCTGATCAAGGCGGTTACGATTTCTGGCTGGATGTGCTGAACAACCGCGTGCCGGGCAACTTCCGCGGCATGGTCTGCGCGTTTTTGACATCGGCGGAGTATCAACACAGGTTTGGCACTACCGTTACTCGCACCGATCACGACTGTGGACCGTGAGAGGGATGGGAGTTGCTGGCTCAATCTGGTGGCTCAAGAAAAACAACTGTAATGTTCGCACAACCTCGAACCTTTCGCTGCCCCAACTGCAACGAGATGATTAATGACAGTATGACGCACTGTCGTTTTTGCTCGGTCCCAATTGATCCGGCGGTGGCGGCATTAGTTGCAGAGCGACAGGAAAAGACGAATCAAGCATGCAATGATGCGAGCTATCTTAAGGTTGCCGCGATCGGCACGTTCGTTTTCCTCGGGATCAGCTTCATTCCGCTTGTACCATTGGCGTACTGGGGCTTTTTGGTAACATTCGTAGTCGTACTCGTGCTGCTAATACGCTGGCAAGTTAAATTCGGTAATTTCATCACCAGCGATCCCGATTATGGACAAGCGAAGCGGGCAAGGAATATCTCGTTGATTCTGCTAATTGTCGCGGTGCCACTAGGCTTGATTATCCGACCCTTCCTGAACGTTATCATTTCTCAATTCTTTGCCACTTAGCGCCCACATTTCCCCTAATCTGCGTTCGATTCCTGGGTTCAGCTATAATCTGCGGCAATGTTGAAAGAGTTGCCTGGATCGAAGAGCTCAATCCCTGATTCTGCGACGGGCGCTCTGATCTTTCTCACCGTCTTGCTGGTCTTCTGGCTTTCTCCGGTTCATCAAATCACCGACTCGCACTATTCGATGCTGCTCAGCGAAACCCTGCTCAAGCATCGAAGCTTTGCCCTGGACCATTTCAATCTTCCTCGCCTCGAGCCAAATGCTTCGACGCGCGATTACTACGTGATGAATGGCGATATCTGGCAGCTCGAGCTGGCCGGAGGTCATATCTACTACTACTTTCCGCCTGGAAGTTCTGTGCTGTCTTTGCCGGCGGTGGCCATAGCAAATGCGTTGGGAGTCTCGGCGGTCAATGCCGATGGCACCTACAATCCGCGAGGCGAGGCGCAAATAGAATTCACCCTGGCTGCGATGCTGATGGCCCTCCTGACAGCAGTTTTTTATTTCACCAGCCGCTTACTACTTCCGCCATCCTTGAGTTTGGTTATAGCTCTGAGTGGAGCGCTGGGCACACAGGTTTGGTCCACCGCGTCGCGCGGTCTGTGGTCGCATACCTGGGCCACGTTATTGGCTGGTTTGGTTGTCTGGATGCTGCTGGCGGACCAAACGGGACGGCGAAAGATTAACCCAATCGTTTTGGCCACTCTCCTTGCGTGGCTTTACTTCGTGCGGCCGACCGGAAGTCTAATTATCGTCGTCGTAACGCTTTATTTGGCGTCACGATGGGGAGTACTTTCGATTCGGCGTAAAGGAGATCCGCGGCCCCAGGGACGGATTGCGTTTTTGCAGTACGCGTTTACGGGCGCCTTGTGGTTGACCATCTTCGTTGTCTATTCGTGGATCCATTTTGGAAAGCTGCTGCCCAGTTACTACCAAACGAACCGGATAAGATTCGACCTTCTGCCCGTTGCCCTGGCGGGGAATCTTTTCAGTCCTTCCCGGGGCATTTTCGTCTATGTTCCCGTGATTCTGTTTGTCACCTACCTGACGGCGCGTTACTGGAAGCAGCTTCCCTGCAAAGGACTTGTCTGGCTCGCGCTGTCGATCTGTGGTCTTCACATTCTGTTCGTTTCAGCATTTGCAAACCTGTGGGGCGACTGGTGGGGCGGGGCGAGCTTTGGACCACGTTACTCGACTGAGCTCGTGCCGTGGTTCGCGCTGCTGGGGATAATATCGATTAGGGCTTGGCGGGAGCCTCGAAGCTATCAGGCATTCACAGAAACGCAAGCTAACAGCTTGCGTTACACAAAAGGCTGGGCAGAAGTTTTGCTTGGTGTGATCTTGTTGGGAGCGAGCATGTTTATCAATGCCCGCGGCGCTATTTCATTGGATACCTGGAAATGGTCACAGCCGTCCACGGACCAGCAACTGCGCGCGCTGCTCTGGGACTGGCGTCATCCCCAGTTTCTCGCCGGCCTGCAACGCCCCGCGCCGCCGACTGAGTTCCCGATAGTGCAACCGCCGGCGGTTATCGATTTCACTCGCCCGGAAGCAGGAAAGTATCTGTGGTATGGTTGGAGCGGTCCTGAAAAAGATCTGCGTTGGAGCGACGGCAGGGAAGCGACGGTCATCTTTGCTCTTAATGTAAGCAAAGACATGTGGCTCGACGTCAAGCTTGCGCCATTTCTGGGAGCGCCACGGCTTCTTGAGCAGAGGATTGTAATAGATCTGAACAGTCAACCGTTGGAAGCCCTTTCATTACGGGACGGCGAAATCAAAAGTTTTTCAATCAGGTTGCCGAAGAACATCCTTGCAGAACGGAATGTTGTGACATTTAAGTTTCCCGACGCAGCATCGCCTGTATCGCTAGGGGTGGGAACAGATGATCGGCTTTTGGGTGTCAGAGTTGAATCGATGCAATTTCGATTGAGTGAGTGAACTCAAGGGCAAGAGTTTTTTCTCGAGCTGATGACCTGAAATGAAATTGATCCTGATCGCTGCTGCCCTGATGCTGCTGGCCCTAAACGGTTGCCGTTCGCTGGTCGCGGCTCCCCCGGATGCAACGGCAGACAACCTCACCCTGACATCGGCAACCGGGCCGTTGCCTCCGGCGGCGTACAAAGCTGGACTCTCTTTCGCCTATGAACCGCCCGCAAGAATGCATCCCGGTGAACGAGCTTCCCTGCATCTATTAGTCAAGAATCTCAGTTCGAGCGTGTGGCCTTACGCGGGACAAGCTGACGGCAAATACCACATAAGATTGGGTAATCGCTGGCTGGGTTCGAATGGTGCCACTACAGACGATGGCCGAGGCTCGCTCTCATATGACCTGCGACCGGGTGACGAAGCCGAGGTGTTGATAGTTGTCACCGCACCCCGACAGCCCGGCGACTACACGGTGGTGTTTGATCTTGTTCAGGAGCAGGTGGCCTGGTTCAGCCAAACAGGATCTGAAACTTTGCGACTGAAAATAACAGTCGAATGAAGTTTGAATTCCAAAGTCTTGAAGTCTTGGAGTCTGGAGTCCCGAGTCCGGACTCCAAGACTCCTAGACTCTCTAGACTCCTGGACTCTCCATCTGAGTGTTGAAATAGGACTCTTGAAGACTGAAGGCTGGAGGCGGCTATCCAAGACCTCAGCAACAATAAAATGTTGCACGCAGATGAACGACGCCGAATCGACTACCGAATTCTCGTTGTCATCGTCGCCGGTCTGCTGGTTGCTTTGCCATGTCTGCTCTACGGATTCCCCTTTTACGGTGACGACAGTGTTTGGAATGCGATCTTTTATCAGGAGTTCTCCAGACTGTTCTGGAGCGGCGATGTGTATCCACGGTGGCTGGCAGGATTGAACGGCGGCCTGGGCGACCCAACCGGCTACTACTACGCACCATTCGCTTACTGGCTGACAAGTCTTCTCAGCTTTCTTTTTCATGATGATCCGCTTGGCTGGCGACAACTGGGCCTTTCCACAGCCGTGGCGGTCGCTGCCTCAGGTCTAACCGCTTATTTTTGGCTAAAGAGAATCGTTTCCGAACGCGCAGCGCTTATCGCTTCACTCACATACCTGCTGCTGCCTTATCACGCGAGTGTCGATGTTTACGTGCGCGGAGCACTGGCTGAAACCTGGACATTTGTCTGGATGCCTTTGGTCTTAAGCGCGGTGGACAGAATGTTCACCCGCCGCCGTTACAGCGTTCCTCTTCTGGCAGTCAGTTATGCAGCGCTAATATTGACGCATCTGCCGACAACCCTGCTGTTTTCGCTGGTCCCGGTTGCATATTCCTTTTATCTGGCGCCTGCAGGGCTGAAAAGAAGATCGCTTCTGCTGACCGTAGCCGGAATGATGCTCGGAGTCGGATTGGCCGCAATCTATTTGGTTCCTGCCCTGGCGATGCAGGAATTCGTGTTTCACACAACTGAAGGAATCGGCGGACATTATTACTTTGGCAATTGGTTCTTGTTCACACAATTGAGATGGTTGGGAAGAGGTTCCGACTATTTCATGGCGGCTGTGGGAGCCGTGTTGTTGGCAGTCCTGGGCTTTCTGGTGGCGTTCAAGGGTTTGAATGGCCAGCTAAAGCGAAGCGCCACTTTTTGGTTGGCCATCGCTCTTTGTTCGTTTGTGATGATGACACCTTTCAGCAAATGGATCTGGCATCTACTGCCAACGTTGCAGAAAGTTCAATTTCCTTTCCGCTTCAACACGGTCCTTTCGCTGGCGGTGGCAGCCCTTACCGCCTTTGCTGTCGCTGCGTGCAGGCGTGAGAAGGCATCCTTCGTTTTCGTCGTCGTTGGCGTGCTGCTTACCGGCGCCTGGACTTACACGCTCGTGCTTCGTTCTTACTACGCCTATCCAGCTCACTACATTGATCGAGTGTTTGTTGACAGTGTTAAAAAGCGTCTGGAGCAGCGACGCGATACAAACGAATTCCGGCCCCGGTGGGTGGTTTCAATTGAAGAAAACGAGCTGGAAAACTTGCTTCGTCATATCGGACAATCCGGCGACGATTTGACAAAGGTGAAATTGAAGGAGGGTCAGGGCGCTGTGACGGTGGTTAAATGGACCGCCCGAGAGATTCTGTTGCGCTCTGAAAGTCCAAACGGGGGAACGATCACCGTTTCCAGATTCTATTTTCCCGGTTGGTATTTTCAAGTGGATTCCGGCGAGCCGCAGGCTGTGGAACCATCAAAGCCCGCCGGATTGATTGCCTTCAAGGTCCCGGCCGGAGCGCATCAAATCGCGTTACAGCTAGGGAGGCGCAGAGCTGAAATTGCGGGCATAATCAGCAGCGTAGTGTCGCTGATATGCGTGCTGTTGCTACTGGTGGCGCCGAAAATCATAGCCCACAGAAACGGGAAGGGGTGACGCGGCGACACGGAGACGCGGGCATTTCTCGGTGTCTCCCCTTCCCCGCGTCACCCCTTCCCTTGCAACTTACTCAGCTTGAATTGTGATTTTGAGGGATTATTACATTTCGTAGGCCGTGTTAAGCAAGGCCGTCTCGAATGCGGGAACATCAAACTCAAAGCTGACGTCATCCTGAAGGGCCTGCGCGAGAAGTGCCGGTACTGAAGCGCTGTCGATCGGGCGAGAGAAAAGATATCCCTGGCCATAATCGCAGCCCAGCGCCTTAAGCTGCCGGTTCTGACTCTGGGTCTCAATGCCTTCGGCAACGACTTCCAGTCCGAGGTTGCGTGCCAGAGTCACAATCGTGCGAACGATCTCGGCGTTATCATTCGCCTCCGTCATGCGCCCGACAAAAGACTGGTCTATCTTCAGGTAGTTGACTGGGAAACGATGCAGGTAACTGAGTGACGAATAGCCGGTGCCGAAATCGTCAATGCTTAACTGCACTCCCAATCCGCGCAGTTGCTTGAACATCAACGTGGCGGCTTCGGCATTTTCCATCACCACACTCTCAGTGATCTCCAGCTTCAAACAATGCGGGTCGATGCCACTTTCATCGAGCACACCCTTGATGCGTTCGATCAGATCAGGTTGCGATACCTGTCTTGACGACAGATTGACGCTGAGGCTCAACGAGCGGTACGCCGGCGAGAGGTGCTGCCACTCAACCATTTTCTTGCAAGATTTCTCCAACACTGACTGCCCGATGCCAACGATCAGTCCGGTCTCCTCGGCGACAGGAATGAACTCGCCTGGTGTAACCAACCCTCGCTGCGGATGTGCCCAGCGCACCAGCGCCTCAAACCCGGCGAGACGGCCACTTTCGAGCGCAATGATCGGTTGATAATAAACGAGGAATTCGTCGCGCTCGATCGCCAGTCGCAAATCACTCTCCAGCCGCAAACGCGAGATGGCCCGGGCATGCATTCCCTGGTCGAACATCTCGTATCGGGCTTTGCCGTTTTCCTTTGCACGATACATCGCCGCGTCTGCGTCGCGAAGAATATCGTCCGGCTCGATATAGCCGGTAAGACTCAGCGCAATGCCGATGCTGGCGGTCGTGAAAGCCGTGTTCTTGTCGAGCACGAATGGCTGCGCCAGCTCGATGGCAATCCGCTCGGCTACCCGCACGGCATCACTGGCATCGTCGATACCACAAAGCAGGATGGCAAACTCGTCGCCACCAAATCTGGCCAGGACGTCTTTCGGTCTCAAGCACTCCTCAAGTCGCTGCGCAAAGGCCATAAGCAAAAGATCGCCATGCGAGTGTCCCAGGCTGTCATTAATGTTCTTGAACCGATCGAGGTCGAGAAATAGGACCGCGAACAGCGAATCCTTGTGGAGCTTGGCATTCTCAATCTCAGCCTTGAGCAGCTCGGAAAACATTGCGCGGTTCGGTAGACCAGTCAGAGAGTCGTGAAACGCCGCATGACGGAAGTGTTCCTTGGCTTCTTCCAGAGCGCGGCTGATGCGCTCTTGTTCGGTGATGTAGTTGTTGAGTTCGTGGACATGCCGTTCAGCCTGTTCAGCGCGTTCGCGGGCGATTTCGGCACGCGCGCGCTCGGCAAGCTCCGCTTGCCTGGCTGATGCTTTCACGTCGCGGAGATACCGATCGTAGCTGAAATAGACGATCGTTATAACCGGGATGATGATTAAGAAAGCCAAAAAGCCGGCTGAACCCAGGCTTCTTACAATGATGCTGGCGGCGGCGGCGCCTATGAAGTAAGTGACGGAAATCCACAGGAAGTTCTGGTGCCACATGTGCCAGATCGATTGCCGATCCTTCAACGCATTTGCGGTCGCCACCAATCCGGTGTGCGTAAAATACTGCACCAGCGCCATCATGCTTACAGCGGTAATTGCCGCAGCCGGAGCTTGAGTCAAGAGGGCGCTCAAAGGACCGAAGAGCGAAGTGAGCACGTGTGAAGTGACAAAGAGCGCGCACGCCAACGACGCGGCAGCGAACAGCACCGTGCGGGGTCGCTTGCTGATTCGCAAACATGAGGACAAACCACTCAGCGCTCCCAGCAGGGTAGCTGTTTCTGCTCCGTACAGCAGCAGCCCCATGAAAACAAATGTGTCGTCAACTGTGATGTTTGTGTTGAGGCGGGGAATTCTTACAGCCACTCGCGATCCCAGCACAACGAGAGAAACGCATAGCAACATTAGCTGAAGATCTAGTTTGGCTACGGGTATATGGCGCGCGGAATACATGCAGGCCGTCGCTCCCAGGGCGGTAACACCCCACATGTAGAAGCCCGTCAACTGTGCTCTTGTGCGTGCCATCAGTTTTCCCGATGCAGGTAGATCGTGTCGTAACAACCGCGAAACCTGTATCCGGCTTTAGTGTAGAAACTCTTGAGACGCCTGTTGCGCTCGTTGATTAGCAGGCAGATCGACTGAGATCTGGCCAGCAGTATCCGGCCGAGCTGGGCCATGCAGCGGAGACCATTCCCCTTACCGCGAAGCAGCCGCTCGACGTACACCCCTTCGACGTACATCATCTCCGGAGTCTCAGCAAAGACATCAGCCTTGAAAATGAGCTGATTGTCACGTCTCCACGTCCAGATGCGTCCCTGCTGGATCCGCAACAGTATCCGCTTCCGAAAACCCGGAAAATCTTTCTTAAGTGGATCGATCCCGCATTCGCTTTGAATAAGCTCAGCATTAATCTTCATTACCTGCTCGAGATCGCTGGGCGTTGCGAGCCGTAGATCAGGCACTTCCCCCTCGATCTCCGCGACTCGCTTCTGTTCAAATAAAAGTTCGCGACAAGCCAAACGGAGATCGTGTCCAAGCTCTGCATAGTGACGCCAGAAGCGGTCGATCATCGAGTGTTCGCCGCGGATCAAATGCGAGGTGGCGTAGTGGTGTTTCAGCTTGGCGAAAGCTTTCAGAGCTTCATCGCTTTGCGTTTCCAGCAGCGTGGCATGTCCGATCAAAGCAACACCGTGCAGTAAACCGCTCTGGGTGCGGCAGCCATAAAACGTTCCGCGATTCAGCGGGCTGACGATGCCATGATCGCGAATGTAGCCGGCCATGCAGACCGTGTGAATCGGACGGCGTGAAAGAAAGGCGAGTACTTCAGCCTGGTCCTCGTTGGCAAGTGCTTGAACTTCCAAAGATTCCATAGTAGTTCGACTACGACCGTTCACGTATTGAGCCGGCTGGTCTGCTACCTTAGCGTCAACATTTAAGAGCGTCATGCCCATTTGTTTTGCACGGTTCCGCGTGATCGAAAGCTGACAGCTTGCGTTCCTGATGCGCTAGCGCATGCACGTCGTGTTGTCGCCGCTCAAGGCGTACGAGAGTGCTTCGAGTGCAGCATCGCCCATGACCACGCCATCGCCCGTGATTACGCCGTCGCCCATGACTACGCCGTCGCCCATCACAACTCCGTCGCCCATCACGACGCCATCACCGAGGAGGGCTGCATCATTGACGAAGATTGAACCACCACCCAGCGCCGTCCCATCGCTTCGCATCAGGTAGTCCGCGAGCGATAGGTTTTGCGTCCAGTAAGAGAAATTGAATGTCTGCGAAGTGTAGGTTTCATTGATGCCATCGCCCAGCAAGTAACCTTTGCCGTAAGTTCTCTGATATTTGTTAATTAGGTCCGCGCCCGTGACAACGGTATGGTTCAAGACCAGGCCCTGTGCCCAGGGAAAGGTGGACAAAGCGATGGTTGATTGCGGACTAGGGGCTTTAGTCGTCAGGAAGGTCGAGCCAAGTGACGGCGTCAGAAGGCCAAGTGAATCGACGCGCAGGACCTTTGCGAGAGCAACCGCACCGGCAATGTTCAACTCTCCGGTTCCTTGTTCGAGGGTGTTAAAGCCTTCCAGCGGCTGGGCCGTGTACATCAGAAGCATCTTCACGAGGTTCGGCGTCAGACCGGGATTTATTTCCAGGAGTAAGGCTGCAGTGCCCGACACTACCGGAGCAGACATTGAGGTTCCGCTCAGGTACATTAGTTTCATGTTTGTGGCTGAATAGATATTAGTCTCGAGGGCGGGATTTGATCTGACTAGATAATTATTAGCAGCTTCGGCCGCCACAATCTTATTGCCGGGAGCAACGATGTCGGGCTTGATCAGATTGTCGTAATGCTTCACGCCGTAGCGGTCAAACCGATAGCCGCGAGAGGGTCCCCTCGAGCTATAGGTGGTTACCGTATCATCGTTTCGAGCATCGGTGCCGAAAGAGTTGCTTGCTCCTACCGTTATAGCTGCAGGCGAATTTCCAGGACAGTGAATTGCGCCGTAGATTTTTTGGTTGCTGTCGTTCTTCCCATTATTTCCCGCGGCAGCCACCACTACGACACCTGCATCAACGAGCTTGCGCACAGCCTTGCAAATCGGATCATTCTTGTATGAGTTGATTGCGGGTGCCCCGAGGCTCACGTTCACCACCCGAATGTTCAGGAGGACTCGGTTCGCAAGAATCCAGTCGAGGGCTGCCAGGACAGCTGATACCTTGCCTACGCCTTCGGAGTTCAAGACTCGAAGATTAACCAGGCCTGCGGCCGGAGCTATACCTTCGTACTTGCCATTTGTGGCCGCTCCGTCGCCAGCGATAATCGCTGCTACGTGCGTGCCATGTCCGTAAGGATCGTCAGTGCGATTCTCGCCCGTGAAATCTTTGCTAACCACAATCTTGCCTAACTTGTTAAACGACTTATGGCTGCCGTCAATGCCAGAATCGACCACGGCGACATTTACGTTCGAGCCATCCAGGGTGTAGTTGAGTCCGAGCGCGTTCTTTTGGGTACGAGTCTGCTGCGCGCCCGTAGTAGTTGTGACGTGTCCTAAAGTGAGGACGGGGTTGTCGATCGACATGTAGGAAACCCCGTCTTCATAGGCAAGGTTTTGCGCCGACCCGGCGGTCATGTCAACTAAACGCGCGTTCAGTTGCGGAAACGTCGCTAGAACAATCCCTCCGAGATCTCTAACCAGCGAATCCAACAAATCATCTGATCCGCCTGACGCTTGAACGATCGCCTTGACGCGGATGTCGCGGTTACTGTTAACGAGGGCAATTAGATCTGGCGAGCACTTATCGATTGCGCTGCCATTGCCGGATCCGGAGTCCGCATGCGTTTTGACGGTTGCGACAAACAGCAATGTGGAACAAAGAGACAGCAGCAGTATGACTACGGTCAGGCGATTTAGTATTTGGGGGCGGTGCATTCTGATTCTCCACAAAATAAAAGGCTCACCTCCATCAACAAATTCAGAGACCCCTGAGCGGCCAATAACACGAAACCACGGAGCCGCAACAGGTGATGCTGGGCAGCGTCGTTCGGAGACTCCCACTGCCATATCCGCTTGGGACTAAGGCTGGTGAGTGCGTGCCTACTCCTGCTTTCGCAAAGAGGAGACCTTTTTCGTTGACGGAAGTGAACCTCTAGAAAGATCGAGCTCAAGATTCGAGCGCGCTCTCCTTCAGCGAGCCTCATGCCAATGAAGCTGCCACTGGGCCAATCTCTAAAAAACTGCAGAGAAATGGGGGGAGAAGCGTGCCTAAGGTGAGATATCGGGGGAAGGCCACTCGACGACCGTTAGTGCATGATGACTGGTAAGATGTGTCATTCTGATGGCTTGTGTGGTCTAGCTGAACGACGGCCCATTGAAGTTTGACAAGCTGGTGGTTTAGGAATGGGCCAAGCGAGGTGCGACACCCTCAAAGTTGGGAGTCATTCAAGGTAGGATCGACTGCTCGAACTCAGCAAATTCGCCGGTCGGCAAGGTTGGTAAGCGCAGCGCGCCCCCCGCTCCGGGGCGGCCAAGCATCAACCTTTGGCACAAGCACTCAAGCAGAGAGAATTTGCAGGTCGGGAAGGGGGCAAGCGCAGATCAACTATGGTGACACTCAACCTGCAGCGCGCGCCCCCGCTGTCTCAACTCAGCATCAACTTTAAAGGGATAAATGACTTGGTGATGAATAATGAAAACTAATGAAAACTGATAAATGGCAAATGATGAATGGAAAATGATCATGCCCTGGTTTCAGGTTTATGACCCGCTTGGCAGTCCCTTGCTCTCGACGCTCGTTGCAGGCATTCCGATCGTCGTTTTGCTGGGCGCGCTCGCATTCCTGAAGGTGAAGGCCCACTACGCAGCCCTGCTCGGTCTAGCCAGTTCGTTACTAATAGCAATCCTGGTGTTTCGCATGCCGGTGAAGATGGCTGTAGCAACAGCAGTGTTTGGGGCCGCATATGGACTGCTGCCCATCGGCTGGATCATTCTCAACGTGATCTTTCTTTATCAGCTCACTAACGAGCGTGGGCTGTTCGACGTCCTGCGAGAAAGTATCACCGGTCTCACCGAAGACAGAAGGTTGCAACTGCTATTGGTAGCGTTCAGTTTTGGAGCTTTCTTTGAGGGTGCCTCCGGCTTTGGCACTCCTGTCGCAGTCACCGGAGCAATCCTCATGGGCCTCGGGTTCAGCCCGCTGGCGGCGTCGGGTTTATCGCTGATAGCCAACACAGCGCCAGTAGCTTACGGAGCTTTGGGAACACCGATCATTGGTTTGCAAAGCGTCACGGGACTTGACCTGAAACAGCTGAGCGCCATGGTTGGTCGTCAGCTTCCTTTCTTCTCGCTGATCGTGCCTTTTTGGCTGATCTGGGCGTTTGCGGGTTTCCGGGGCATGCTGGAAATCTGGCCCGCCATCCTGGTAGCAGGTATCTGCTTTGCTGTACCGCAATTCCTGATCTCCAACTTTCATGGTCCATGGCTCGTCGACGTGGTATCGGCGATTATCTCGATGGGAGCGCTTGCGCTGTTCATCAAAGTCTGGCGGCCGGCGCATATCTGGCGTTTTCCCGGAGAGCAACTTGACACAGAGATGCCGAGTCATGGGATGGACCAAGTGATCGCGTCGACCGAGCCGTGTCTAGAGGATGAGCTCCACCAATGCTACACAAAATCCGCAATCCGCAATCCGCAATCCGAAATCGCCACTGGCAAGTCAAAATCAGCAATTCTTCACGCTTGGCTTCCCTGGCTCATCCTCAGCGTCGTGGTTTTCGTGTGGGGCCTGCCGCAAACCAAAACTTTTCTCGACAGCATCTCGTTTCTTCGGCTCCCGATTTCCGGTCTCGATAAGCTCGTCATGCGGATTCCACCAGTGGTCATTAAACCGACCCCCGAAGCCGCGGTGTTCAATTGCAACTGGCTGTCCGCAACCGGGAGTGGAATCTTCCTGGCAGCGATTATTGCCGGTCTGCTGATGGGCTATTCGCCCGGCGGGCTGGCGCGCGTCTACTGGAAGACGATAAAACTTGTCCGCTTTTCTCTGCTGACGATCGCCGCCATGTTGGCGATCGGTTTCACCACGCGATATTCGGGGATGGATGCAACGCTTGGCCTGGCGTTCGCGCGGACCGGATATTTCTATCCATTCTTTGGCGCCATGCTTGGATGGCTGGGGGTTGCGTTGACCGGGTCCGACACGTCTTCAAATGTCTTGTTTGGCAGCTTGCAGAAGATAACCGCCGAACAATTGGGATTAAGTCCAGTCCTGATGGCTGCGGCGAACAGCTCTGGAGGCGTGATGGGCAAGATGATTGATGCCCAGTCAATTGTGGTGGCCAGCACGGCAACGCGCTGGTACGGACACGAGGGGAAAATCCTGCGATATGTATTTTTTCACAGCCTCGCGCTGGCTGCGCTGGTGGGACTGCTCGTGATGTTACAGGCGTACGTCTTTAAATCGATGGTGGTGCGGTAGAGTTCAAGGAACGAAAATTCGCAGGTTGCAAGTGGTCCGATAGGCTTTAGCTTGTCGTAACGCGCGACAAACTAAAGTTTATCGGACACCCAACCTGCGAATTTCCGACGACTCTTTCCACATCCCTCAGGGAGTGGTTCTCGAGGTCGTGACTGGCCTTGTCATGCCTCGATTAAGTAGCACCTTTACTTCGACGCGCCGGTTCTGAGCCCGGCCGGCAGAGGTTGTGTTGTCGGCCACAGCTTCCGTCTTGCCGTATCCCATGGGCGTAATGAAACGTCGCAGGGGAATCTTGTGAGTCACCGCCAGGTATTGCACGACGGATTCCGCTCGCTCCTGGCTGAGATGAAAATTCTTGGCTACGCTGCCCGTGGAATCGGTGTGCCCGGCAATTTCAATCACATAGCCTTTTGCGTTCAGGGCCTTCGCCGCCAGTTCGTCTAGTTGCCGTTTTGCCTCGGGCGAAAGTACTGCGCTATTGACTCTGAAAGTGACCACAGTAGAATCCTGCACATCGTAATCGTCGAGGGCGGAAATTCGCTCGTTGGCCGCAGTCGCTTCACTTCTTGCCTCGGCGGCGATAGCGGACAACTCGTCCATCTGACCAGAGATACGCTCCTGGTTCTCCTCCACCGGACCGACGCGTGTTTCGGTTGTTATCGCTGCCCGCATGTCTGAATCGTTGAATCTGATCTTGTCAGCGACAAGTTGACCCTGTTCGTCGCCGCGACCTTCAACTTCGACAATCAGGCCTTTCAGGATATCCGTGACTGCATATTTCTTGCCGCCACGAAACCAGCCTCGGCTATAAGTCTTAATACTCGTGTCATCGGTCAGGAGCACCTGGTAATCGGCGCGGCTCCGATCGCGGACTGTGAACGTATCCGCGTCGCGGCGGATGACGACGCCTTTGAACTTCATCTTGGCGCCGCTGGGAACGGCGCGGGTATTGATTGTGCGGTCTCGGGTGGTTTGCTGGTTCGAACCCTGGCCAAAGACCAGCGGTGTTCCCAGCAGCAGTAGTGCCAGCATCGCCGCCCACACCGGAAGACGAGACTTGTCGATTTGATTAACCCTCATATTTTTAAGCTCCATAAGCACGGATTTTGAGGATGCGCGCGGCATCCGGAAACCTAATGTCGGGAGGATGTAAGCGAAGAGCTTACTTAGCGGGGGTAGAGCGAATCGTAGCTAAAACGAGAACAAAAATCAAAGAGTGTTTTCCCGCGCGCGCTTTTTTTGCTCCCAAAAGTGGTTTCGTAACGAAATAATAACGATCCACGAAACCGCGATTAACGCTCGCGATGTTCGACCGTCTCTTTCGTGTGTGATTTTGTGGACTGACTAAGCCGGCAGCCGTTTCTGCTGCAAGTTGGTGCGGTAACTTTGTTCAAGATACTCAGCGCCTTCGATCGTCAGTAGCAGGCGTGATTTATCGTCGACTGTTACGAACTTCTTCTGCTGGAGAAACCAGATGCTGAATTCGAGGTGTTCTCTGGGACGGCCGGTGAGCCCCTCAAATTCCCGGAAGGGAATTCCCGGGTTTGATGGCTCTAGACGCCGCTTTGTATAGAGGGCCTCGAGGACAGTCAGCCGGACGACGTTTTCCATCTCAAAATCGTTCTCCGACTGCGCGCCGCTGGAAACCAGCCGCCAACGGTCCTTGCGGTGCTGCAGGTGCATAACATCGTACCGCGCTCGCTTTTCCGGATCGTTCAGAACGTTATAGGCCTCGAGGATTGTCCTAAAGCGTTCTTCGTTCCCGGTTTGTTGATTATCCGGATGATAGCGCTGCGCGAGCATGCGAAAGACGCGATTGATCGTCTCAGGCTCAGCGCTCGGACTGACTTGCAGTGCGTCGTAGTAGTCGATGGTTTTCTCTTCCGTCATAAGGGGCCTCTGAAAGATGCTAGTCAAGCCGGATCATCCACGTCAATGGCTGGGATGTCCGGTGGGCCAGATCCCGGACCAGGTATGGCGAAAAGAAAACCGGGCGGGCGGACTATAAGATTAGACCGTTTGATCACTCAATCGAGAGTAGCCAGTTGCTGGATTTCACGAAGCCGCTGGCTCAAGCGCTGGTTGGCAAGCTCTAGCTCATAGTGTTGCTTGCTGTTTTCGTAGTGTTCCAAAGCCCGTCTCACAAGCAACTTCAGATCTTCATTACTCCAGGGCTTGGTCACGTACTTGTAAACCTGTCCGCTGTTTATTGCTTCCACTAGAGCCTCGATATCCGAGTAGCCCGTTAGAATGATCCGCACCATACGTGGCCGAAGCGATACACTGCGCTTTAAGAGGTCAATGCCAGTCATCGCCGGCATTCTCTGGTCAGTAATGAGAACAGCGATATCCTGCTGCTTGAGAATGTCCAAAGCTTCAGCGCCTGAGCCGGCAGTAATCACCTCGTAGTCCAAGGAAAACACTCGCTCCAAAGCCCGGAGATTGGCAGGTTCATCATCGACGATCATTATTTTGTAAGGCATCTACCGTTTCCCTTCTGTCGTAACAGTCTCCCTTTTTACGTTGAGCGGAAGGACGACTGTAAATATAGTTCCCTTTCCGGAATGACTCTCGGCACTGATCGTGCCGCCGTGACGTTTTACGATGCTATAGGTGGTAAAGAGTCCGAGGCCTGTGCCCTCACCAACAGGCTTTGTGGTAAAGAACGGATCAAAGATCCGGTTTAAGTTCTCAGTCGCAATTCCATCACCGGTATCACTGATTGAGACCACCACGGTTTCGCCCTGCAGTTGGGTTTCTATTTTCACTCGTCCTTCACGATCACCGATCGCCTGGGCGGCATTAACCAGGAGGTTCATCCACACCTGATTAAGCTGTCCGGCAAAACAGTCTATCGGAGGCAGCTCTCCATATTGACGTTCGAGGGAAAGGTGGTCGGAGGAGTAATAACGTGACAGAAGCCGGATAGTTGAATCTATACCCTCATGAATGTGGACTTTCTTGAACTCTGCTTCATCGAGCCGCGAGAAAGTACGGAGGTTCTTGACGATGTCGCAGAGGCGAGAAGCACCCTCCTGGCAATCCGCTATCAGCAAGGAAAGATCATGCATCAGTTTTTCATACCTGATATCCTCTTTTATTGCGGCTGCTCTAATAGAATGATCCGGCGTTAGAGAAACGGTATCGTAAAACTTCAGGAGTTGCTCCAATGCGGTAGTGTAGTTCCGGAGCGTTTCCATATTACTCAGTATGAAGCCGGCCGGGTTATTAAGTTCGTGAGCTACCCCGCTGGCGAGTTGCCCGAGAGAGGCCATCTTCTCACTATGTACGAGCTGCGCCTGCAACCGCTCAAGTTCTGCTTTCTGACGCTCGAGTTTCTTGTTACGTCTTTCCAAATCGACTTTATAACTCTTGCTGGTGCGCAACAGAGCTCGCCGCTCCAGCGCTCGCTCAACGGCGAGTTCCAACACATCCAAATCACAAGGTTTGATCAGGTATTCAAAAGCCCCGAGTCGTAAGGCGTCGACTACGCGTTGTGCTCGTCCTACACCTGAGACCATGATCACTGCGGTTTCAGGAAAATCCTTGGTAATCTTGCGGAGCAGTTCTATTCCACTCAAACCAGGCATTTGCACGTCGAGGATCGCCAGGGCGAATTGCCTGCTGGCGAGGTGCGTCAAAGCCTCTTCGGAATCTGCCGCTCCTACGCAGTCGTAATGCTCGCCTAAACACTCGACGAAGGTTTGACGAACGACTTTTTCGTCGTCCACGACAAGAATGGGCAAATCCTCAAGAGCTGCATCGTGGGACGGCAGGATGCGACCTTCTTTACTTTCGTCCATAACCTTGCCGGCGCGTTGATTTGAGGAACTTACAAAGGTGACGTTTGTATTGACGTCGTATCGAGGAAATTGGATTAAGAGGCCACACTCGCATCAAAACACACCTTTCCGCAATTAATGAAAGAAGCGTTCTGGGCGATACTGGGCTATAAATCTGAGATGCTGCCGGGAGGTTTGCAGCGCCAGGTCATCATACCAAACCCGACCAAGCGTGCAATGAGTTTTTTCGTCTGGTTACAAGGGGAAGGTCGCAAGGCTGGATACGACAATGCGTATTTTAAGCGGACCTATTGTCATTATTCTTATTGAATGAGGTGTCAAGTCGTCTCATTTAGGTCAAGTATGGAACAATCCACCAAAGCGGAGACTGTGTAAGAAAGGCGCCGAAAGGAACTCGCAAGTTGGGAAGGGCGGTTTACCCCCGCTTGATGCGCTACAGTTGAGTGTTACTAAAGCAAGCCGGGGGTAAACCGCCCTTCCCAATCTGCGACTTTCCGTATCTCGAGTAGTCAGACGAGCGTCACTGAAAGACCAGTGCGTGACGACTGGTAGATGGCCTGAACAAGCTCCAAAGAGCGCCGCCCTTCATGTCCATCACAAATCGGTCTGCCACCCTTTTCGATTGCCAAAAAGAAATCCTCCAGGATTCGCTGATGCCCCCGAACATCGGAAACCACAGGCGAGGTGGCGCTGGGATTGCTGTCTGCTTTCGCTCCTGGCCCTTTCTCTTCCAACGGTTGGCGCAAGTCTGCGGCAATTATCCTGTCGTGCTCCAGGACGAGAGTACCTTCGGAGCCGCTCAATTCGAGACGACGAGCGTAGCCGGGATAGACAGATGTGGCTGCTTCCAAAGTGCCGATGACTCCGCTGGAAAATTCGAGTGTCGCAACCAACGTGTCTTCCGTCTCAATTTGATGGAGCGCGGTGATCGATTTAGCGTAAACACGTTCGACATCTCCGAGCAACCACAACAATAGGTCAAGCGTGTGCACACCTTGATTGATGAGGGCGCCACCGCCATCAAACGCCCAAGTGCCGCGCCAGCGTGAGCCGCTGTAGTACTCCGGCGGGCGATACCACTTTACGCGCGCCGATACGAGGATCAGTTTTCCCAGGCGGCCCGCATCGATCAGTTCCTTAAGTTTGCAGATTCCCGGCGCGACGCGATCCTGGAAGAACACACCCAACTTGACCCCCGCCCGCTCGCACTCCACGATCAGGGCATCGCCAGCATCGAGATCAACGTCCAGCGGCTTCTCAACGAGGACATGCAATCCATGACGGGCGGCCGCGATACCCTGCTCAGCATGCAACCCCGACGGACTGCCAATGGCCACCATGTCCATCGGCCTGTGGTCGAGGAAACTCTGCAAACTTTCGTATACCCGGCCGCCGTAGAGTTTGCTTAACCGTGCTGCCTTCTCGTGATTCTGACCATAGACGGCAGTGATTTGCGCAACTTCCGTCTGTTGCACCGCGCGCGCATGAGTTTCGCTGATATTCCCGCCGCCCAGGATTCCCACTTGAATCATTTCGACACCTAAAGCGTGCGCGCGCGGCGCAACAACTCTTTCATTCCGGCCATGCTTTGTCGTGTGGATTCTTCCGGAGTGCCGGCGCCACGCCAATGCGTCTCCAGACTAACGAATCCGCGATAGCCATCCTTCCTGAGCGCCTGATATTGTGGGACGTAATCGATGATTCCCGCTCCCATCTTCATCCATGTGTACTTGCCGTCGGCGCCTCGGACGACGTCTTTGCAGTGCATGTAGCCGATGCGATCTTTCGGTAGGTGCGAGTAACCGTCAGGGTAGGCTATTTCTCCAAGACTGGCTGCGTTGCCTGGATCCCAGTTCAGTTTGAAGTTGCGCGAACGAACGGCCGCGAGCGTGCGCGCCGCTTCGGCACCGGTACCCGTGTTGCAGGCAGGTTCATTCTCAATCAGCAACGTGACCCCATGTTTGTTCGCCTTGTTCGTCGCTTCAATTAACTTTTGATCCATGGCCGCGCGGTAAGGTTTCGGATCTTCGAGCCTCCAGAAGTCGAAGATGCGTATACGATCCACCTGAAAGACTCGTGTAAGCTCAAACCCGCGTTCCAGGAGTTCATCCTGCTGCTCAAAGGTGAAGTCGGCGCCAAACTGGTCGCGTTTCGGACTGAACCTGGACAACGGTGCGCCCGGCCAATCCACTTTGAAGATTGGTGAGGCGATCGACGAGACGCGCAGCTTGTGCTTTTCCAGGATCTTCCTTGCTTCAGCAATTTCCTTCGCGTCCAGTTTCATGATGTTCTTGCCCCACATCCCTCTTATCTCGATGTATTGGAGGCCGAACTCTTGCGCCGCGACTTCAGCCGCGCGGCCGAAGTCCTGCGAGATCTCATCATTGATGACTGATAGTTTGAAGGTTGGCATAGATTAAGAGCAAAAGTCAGTGGTCAGTTGTCTAGATCTTCATTCCCAACTTATCTTCCACGTACTTCTTGTTGATCTGCGCACACTCTTTTGGCGTCCTGGATTTATCAGGAACGCTGTCCAGTTCGATCACTGCCCAGCCGCGAAACTTCACGTCCTTTAGCGCGGCGAAAACAGCCGGCAGATCAACTTTGCCGCGACCAAGTTCAACCCAACGGTAAGAACGCCCGTGCTCATCACTGGTCGCAAGGCTCTCGACATCCTTAATGTGCAGAAAGAGCAGACGGTCGCGATACTGCCGAATCGCCCGAGCGGGATCTCCACCGCCTTGCTGGTAGTGGGCGATGTCGAGCTCGAGTTTGACGTAGCGCGGGTCAACCGCTTCCATGATCCGATCAACTTCGTCGGGCGCTTCTCCGAGCGAGCCCATGTGGTTGTGATAGCCGACCGGAACACCAAGATCGACGGCCCGCTTGCCGATCTCAGTTAGCAGCCGTCCGAGTTGTTTAAAGTCAGAGGCTGCCGGCGGACGATCTTTAGGCCGGGCCGAATCCGTCACTTGCAAATAATGACCGCCTACATCATGCACGAATTTCGCGTTGCGAATGTGCTTGGCGATTTCGTCGTTGTCGGTACCGGCCGCGATACCAACACCTCCACTCGACAGGGCCACCATTTCGAGGTGGTGCTGGTCCAGCAGACCGCGCAGCGCTTTCGGACGATCGGCGTAGTCTTTCAGCAGGTTGTTACGTAACTGAATGCCGCGAAATCCAATCTCAGAGATGTCCTGGATCGCCTGCAAATCATTTCCACCCCAGGTGATTGCTGCGTAACCGAACTGAATCTGCGCGGGCGCCGGCGTAATTGGGCGATCAAAGTAAGAGAGGTCAACGGGTGGATAAAGAGGCGGTTGAAAACTCCTGGAAAGCGCGTCGAGCGGCAGCGCCGAAGCGGCCGCAACCGTTCCCAAGCCGGCTATGAAACGACGACGAGACAGTGACATGTGATCTCCTCAAAGTCCTCTAGTATTTGGTAGTGTCGTGGTTTGAAATTCTCTGCGCCCGCTCTGTAATACAAACGTTCAACTTCTTGTTTTCTTGACCAGGTTTTTTTGCGAGTAAACCAATCGATCCACGAAATTACACGAGCCGCAAAACAAAGTCACACGAAATGTTCGTCTATTTACTTCGTGTAATTTAGTGGATCATGTCTTGGGTTCTTGGTTGCGGCTTCGCTGCGCTGTGATCGCGGAGACAACGCAGAGAAAAACTGAAATTAGAACGCTACCTGCTGTTTCGCAAATCTCTATGCGGTTGCTGGCGTTCTCTTAATGGCGTCTAGTGTGATGCGCTCCCGCTTTCGATAAGCCAGGTTGGCCATATGCGCCGCCACCGCCGAGCGATAGCCAATCTCGACCGGAGCGTTTGGTTGTTTGCGCGAGCGAACGCACTCGATGAAATTAGCCATGTGGTTGAGGTCTTCGGACACTCCCTTGGCCGCTGCGCCGTCGGGACGATTTACTTTTTCCGGAAAATACCAAACGCCGGTCTGTGATTTACCGGTTACCATGTCGGTCGCGCCCGCTATGCGTTCGATGGTGCCGTCCGAGCCAAGGAACCGCTCACCTAAACCGTAATGACTATTGCTGAATGTTGACTGCCACGTTACCGTGAGATCATTCGGAAAGTCGAGCGTTACTGCAATTGTGTCCGGCACTTCGCGGCCGTCCTTTTCCGAAAACACTCCGCCCGACATATACGCGGAATTTGGAAGTGAAAGACCCAGGGAGCTAATAATCAGGGCGATCTGATGGACCATGTTCTCAGTCACATTCCCGCCCGAGAACTCCCAGTAGAGTCTCCAATTGATGAACTTGTATGGGTCGAACGGCCGCGGACGCCGGCCGTTTAGGAATAAATTCCAATCGACATTACCTGCGGTACAGTCCGGAGGAACCGGACGGACCCACTGTCCTTTCCCCTTGGGCGTATTACGACTCATCCAGGATTCGACGTGCGTGATCTTACCGGCCATGCCACTCTTGATCCATTGCCGGACATCGGCGACCGAGCCCGAGCTCTCGTGTTGCAGTCCGATCTGAACAATGCGATCTGACTTTCGCGCGGCGGCGCGGCAGGCTTCGGCCTCTTCAATCGACCAGGTCATCGTCTTCTCGCTATACAGGTCCTTGCCTGCTGCTATCGTGTCGACAAAGTGACGAGCGTGGCAGTGAAGCGGTGAAGCTACGATGACTGCGTCAAGGTCTTTCAGATCCAGCAGTCTTCGATGGTCGGTGAAAGTCTTTACTGCAGGGGCAAGCTGCCTGGCCTCGTCGTGACGGCTGCTGTAGACATCAGCGGCGGCGACAAAGTCGACGTTCGCAAGTTTTAGTACTTCTTTCAAGTCTTCCTGGCCACGAGCGCCACAGCCGATAATTCCAAGGCGTACGCGGTCATTCGCTCCAAGCACGCGGCTCGTCGCGTAGGACGTCAGTCCGATGGTGGCGCCGGCGAGCGCCGCCTGCTTGATAAATTGTCGACGTTCGATCTTTTCATTGGTCATTATCTGCTCCTACGATCTTGCCTGCAGTCGGTATTCTTCCACCTTCTGGAGCCGAGTTCGATCATCTCAACCCCGCAATTCAGTTTAGCTGCACGCTTTGGGCCGCTAATCTTCTTGAAGTCCGCGAACTTAGTCAAGACAGTTTTTAACCGAAGCTCTGAACAACGCAATGTGTCAAAACTCTGAAGAATCTGCTGTCGCGACTGGACAACTCAAGCTGCGTAAATTCGCAGGTCGGGAAGGGGGCAGTCGTTAGTTTGAAGGTTCGGTAAGTTCAAGGCGCCCCCGCTCGAGTTTCAGAGGCTTCATCATCGAATCAATCACTCAATGTAGTAAACCCAGAGGCTTAAGTGATAGGGATAAGCACTGGCATTCAAGCTTTGAGCGGGGGCGCCTTGAACTTACCGAACCTTCAAACTAACCACTGCCCCCTTCGCGACCTGCGAATTTACGTAGCTTGAATTGACTAAGTCCTCAGCTTCAAAGCTCCAAGGCACCTTCAGAGTTTTTACACAGCAAGTCATGAATCTCGATTCGCCACCGCGAATGAAAATAGAACGACAGAGGCGGTTGCCTTTCCTTTAATGCGGGGGCCGAGCCGTCGATGACCGCACTACTTTTCCATCCACAGTATTTGGCTCCATCAATTCGATTCGAGTGCCGTCAGGATCGAAAAGGTTCACCTGCCGCTTGCCATTCTTACCAATCTTAATCTCGATAGGTTTAGTGTAGCTCTTGCGCGCCGGGCGCGATTCGAGCAGAGCAACAGCCTTCTTAATATCCGGGGTGAACAGGCAAATGTGATTCATACTTCCCATCCGTCCAGCGTCAGGCGGCGTGGAGTAAAGCATTAACTCGAGATAATCGTCACCATCCGGAACTCGCATGTTGACCCAACTCAGCTCTGTGCCAGATGAGCTGCCCCTCCAGAACTCCCGGAAGCCCAGGATATCGCGATAGAATTTCAGAGCCGGCTCGAGCGCGCCCACCGTCACGCCGACATGCGCCATCTGCTTTGAAATGCGAGAGTCGGGCATGAATCTTCCTTGCTCGCGCTTTGTCCAACTGTCAGGTTCGTACTGAACAATCTCCACCGTGTGATCGTCGGGGTCGGTGATGTTGAAATTTAAGTTTCCAATCCGCCCCTTTCCGACCTTATCAGGCACCTTGATTCCCCTCGACGCCAGATAATCGCGCACCCCTTGGATCGAGTCCGTGAAAAATGAGATGTGATTAAGATGACCGTCTTGCCTGGGGGTATCCGCGAACAGCTCGATGTATTGGTTGTCGTTGATCTTGATGAAGACAATCCGGTCCGAGCCGTCCGCTCGCTTCAACACGTACGGCTCCTCATATCCGAGGAAGTCTTCATAAAATGCGCGTGCCTTTTTTAGATCGCTGACGAATAGCGCCATGTGGGCCAATCCCAGAATGCGAGGGCGAGTTACCTCATCGCCGGCTATTGAGCCAACAAACGAAAATGCCAGCAAGAGGGAAATTGCCAATCGTTTCATGGATTTCATCTAGTGATCGCCACTCCAAGAGTAATTCAGTCACCCGCTCCAATGCGAGTGTTAATACCGGTTCACTCCGGAGGAGTGAAATGTCTATAGTACCGGACGCCAAGGTACACACTCCGGCGCCGAACGGCGTCGGATTTTTTGATCACTGCACGGGCTATAAACATTCCACTCCTACGGAGTGAAGAACTATATAATCCAGTAGATGCATGTTTGTTCGATACGATAAGTATACTGGCGTGTGTGAAAGAGATCCTGCACTAATAAAAATGGGGACCTGGGAATTCATGGTGTGTACTATGATGAACACGGGAACATCACAGGTATGGACCAAGATCCAAATGCCCCTAGCGCTGAGAATCGCGATGAATTGAGAACTAAGCTGGAGCTCATGCTTGAAGCGCTGGAAAAACCGATCCTTGACTATGAGGAAGTCGGCACGAAAGAGCCCATTAACCAAAACAGTGCCCTAACAAGCGCTTGGAACCGACTAGCCGGTATGGGGCTTTCGTTGGTAAGTTGCGTGGGCTCGCCGCTGAAGCGCGGCGGTATACGCCTTCGCTCTGAGGATGCCTATGAGAATCGAAACTAGACAAATACTCTTTCTCGCGTCAATTGTTGCGCTCCTTGTCGTGGTTAATTCATGTTCGCTAACTAAAGGTAAAGAAATTGGCGAACATGCAGTCGCCCAGTTTCACAATCAATTCAACGGCGGTCAGTATCATGAAATCTATGCTCAGTCGGATGAAGGCTTTCGGAAAGCTACAAGCGAAGCAGATACGCTAGCCTTGTTCGAGGCAGTTCGTCGGAAGCTTGGGACAGTGAAAAATTCAAGTCAAACCAGATGGTACGTGAATGCTACCACTGCCGGGACAATGGTGACTCTTGCCTATGACGTTGAGTTCAGCGAAGGCAAGGGAACAGAACAGTTTGTGTTCCACATAAACGGCGATAAGGCTTTACTCTTTAACTACAATGTTAATTCACCACTTTTGATTACTAAATGAATTTTTTGAACCTACCTGGATGCCAGTGGGGATAGGGGAGGAAGTAGCTTGACGAAACGCGAACACTATAAGAGACCTACAGCGTTGTGCCTGGCGGCATTTGGGATTCTTTTGTGGTCCAGCACAGTTGACGCTGCCTTTGGCTCGTTTCAGGATTTACGGTCAGTTACAAAACGCAATCAGAAGCCAGGCGCAACAACAGCAAAATCCAGCGTCTTAGCAGAAGAATTTTCGTTTTTGATCAAGGACTTCAAGATTGACCATCAAGGCGAAAATAACAATTTGAATATCACCATTTGGTATCGTTATAAAGCGCATCTTTCCAATGCGGAATATCCGGATTTTATGTTGATCGCCAAGGATATCGAAACGCTTCTTAAGAACTATCCTAATGAGGAAGACTATTGGGAAATTGTGAATAAGAAAATTACGTTAATGGTTCTTGAGAGATATCCGGCCATCGCAAAAATCACCAGCCAAATACAGACATCTCCGTCGCCTAAGGACCCATATCTTCGTTCAAGTATCGTGACACGTGACCGAACGAATATGAGAAAGCATTCGCGGTCCACTCCAAACGTCAAATAGTGGCACCTTTCGATACTTAACTAATTGACAGAGTTGTCGATCATCCTACAGTTCCGAACAAATGAGCACTGTTTTCCGAGCCTATAAGGTTCTCAACATTAAAATGACACCTGGAAGAGTTTAGCAAGTTGGTGGGCGGCACCGCGGCTCAACCACAAAAATTCTTCCAAGATACCCAAGTCGTGTTAACCCAAAGTCATTGACTAACTTCCGCAACTAAAGTATCGTCCGGCTGCTTCAAAAGAACTCCCCTACTGGCCTCGTCAGACCGCGTGCGAACCCCCGATCTGGTAGTACCGCGTGCGATGCTTATCGGTATGGGTACCTTTCCCAGTGCTCGGAATACCGTCCTCGCAAACAACTCTTTCTCTTTGAAAGGAGATTTCAATGATGTCTGCCAGGAAGTTTTTATTTATCCTTGTCACCTTGGGCGTCTTTGGCGTTCTGACCGTTCCACCTGTCTCAATGACTCAATCCAATGATGAGCCTGCACGGGGCCACGTGAGAAAGGGAGGAGTGGACCTGGATCTTCGCTCATTGGGCCGGCAAATGGCCGACGATTTAAGCGAGAACGGAAATCTGCTTGCGCCTGACGAAACCAGTCCGGTTCCAAGCCAGTCAGTGCCACCGCAAATACAGTTGCGTGGTGATAACGTTCAGACAAATGATGGTGGATTGGATAACATACAGACGTTCGCGCTCTTTCGTCCATTTGTCAAATTCACCCAAAGTGAAACCTCAATAGCTGCCTCCGGTAGCAACATTGTTGCCGTGTACAATACGTCGGCAAATCAGCCTCTGATTCAAATTTCCCCTGGCGTATTGCAATTCACTCAACGGTTCCTCTCAGGATTTTCCAACTCGACTGACGGCGGGAAAACCTGGACCAGCGGGTTCATGCCTCCCGTTGCCGGCAGTATCTTCACCTTTGGCGATCCCGTCGTGGATGTCGACCGACACGGGAATTTCTATTTCTCAGGTTTAGGCACAAATGCGGCTGGACAATTCACGATCCAGGTTAACAAGTCTACGGATGGCGGTGTTACCTGGGGCAATGCGGTAGTAGTGCAGCAGGATAATGGAGGCGACAAGGAGTGGCTTGCAGTAGGACGTGATCCGGTGGCTCGGAATCGTGACAATGTTTACGTTACATGGACAAGTTTCCAGGCAACGGGTCAACAGTTGCGTTTCGGACGATCGACGGATGGCGGCGCTACCTGGACCACGAAAACCATTTTTGCACCAACGCCCGATCCGAATCCCGCCAACCCGCAGAACAGCCTTCAGTTCACTAATCCGTTTGTGGACCCCGTAACCGGTCGCCTGTATATTCCTTTTGCGCGTTTTAGCAACTCGGATACCGACTTCCTTCAGGTTTTGGTTTCCGATGATGCCGGCGACACCTTCTCTTTCCTGAGCTTTAATGTTCTTGGCGCACCCAATCCGACTCTATTGCCGGTTGTTCAACCGGGTGAACTTATCGATTGTCGTTCAGGAGGGTTACGTTTGGCCATTCACGCGGGTCCCAATATTGGAGGGCGTTTCGGTTTGCGAAGCTTTGTCAACGCTTCGCGTTTGACCATTCAGCCGGCGTTTGCCGCACGTAACGGAGTCCTTTACCTCGCGTGGTCCAATTCCACGAGCTCAATTTTCGGGGACCCGAACGGGGAATCCAATATCCTGTTCGTCCGATCTGATGACGGCGGTCTTACCTGGACCACGCCCATTCAGGTAAATCCGATTGTAGCTTCAGATGTTCACCATGTGCTCCCGGCTCTGGCTATTGATGTGGACCCCAATGATGTGCACGTAGCCTATTACACGCAGCATGCTGACGGAACTGTGGACGTAGATCTCGCCAATTCCCGCGACCGGGGCAACTCTTTCATTGACAGTAGAACCCTTCGGGTTACCAGCACGTCATTTGCCCTGGCGCCCACTAATTCCCGTCTGACAAACACCACGAGCACGAATTATGATCGCACAATTGTGCCGTGCTACATGCTGGGCGAATACTTGAGCACCAGGTCCGCCAACGGCGCAGTCCATGTTCTCTGGGGTGATGGTCGTAACACGGTTACGCAGCCGGTAAACCCGCTGGATCCCATATCTGGTCAAACACATTCTCAGGAGGACGTGTTCTATCAGAAGGTAAAAGCACAGTAAGGCACTCGCGCGATCAGGGCAAACGAAGGGGTCGAAGCGCGCGGCGTGTCGGGCAAGTCCTGGTGATTTTTGAATTGTCAGCTCGAGACGTCTCCCCGACGGAGTGTCCGTCTCGATAGCGGTCGAGGTTCACTTCAGGAGCGTTCGCTCGATCAGCCAATAGCTGCCTAATAAGGCCACCAGCACTGAACAGGGCGGAGCGTAGCGCGTGACGAATTCAGGCCTGCGTTTCAGCCGCCAAATCAGTGGCAGAACCAGGGCGGCAATCGAGATTTGTCCCAATTCCACGCCGAGATTGAAAGAAAGCAGCGGCGGCAAAGCCTGACCGGCTTGCGCGCCGATCCCAAGCTCGCGCAGAACGGAAGCAAAGCCAAGCCCGTGAACCAGACCGAAAGCAAACGTCAACAGCCATCGTCGATCGAGCCGGCGACGCACAAGATTCTCGACGCCCACATAGATAATCGAAACAGCGATCAGAGGCTCAACGACCGCCGATGGAAGGTGGACGATATTGAATGTCGCCAGGGCCAGCGTAAACGAGTGGGCCAGCGTGAATGAAGTAATAATCCTGGCGACTTCGCGGAATGTGGCGCCTGCCAGAAGTAAAGCAAACAGAAAGGCCAGATGATCGTAGCCGGTAAAGATGTGTTCGACGCCCAGCTTGAGAAACCGCCCAAACGACTCCCCGACTCTTGCTGATGACAACCCGTGCTCGAGATTGAGTTCGATTTGATCTCGACTCGTATCGAGCATCTGCTCGACTATGACATTGCCGCGTTCGTCTTTTAAGGAGAAGTATTCTTTGTGTCCGCGCGCGAGATTCGCCAGAATTACCGAGCGCACGGACAGTCGCGAGCCGGACATCGCCGGAAAGCTCAATTGGAAGTGAACGGCATTGCTGTCGTCGATCTCGACCTTCGGGTCCGAAGGCTTTGATTCCCTGTCATCGATGCGGACTTTTAGCGCATTGCGGGCCAGCTCTTCCAGTTTCGGCCTCGCCGAGTCAAACTCCGCTGCTGAGATATTGCCGTCGCGATCAGAATCGATCCAGCAGAGCTGTTCGATGTCGGTGCGGGCAAGAGTAAGAGTGGCTATCAGCCCACGCTCGGTTAGGCGCAGGTCAGCGGCGCTGAGTCCCGGATCGTGTGCCTGAGCAGTCGAGAAAGCGGTGAGCAGGAGCCAGCAGGCGGCCGGCAGAAAGCGTGATGCAAGCTTGAACCTCTGCGATAAGTGACCGTAGGTCTCGCACTTTTGAGTTCCAGTCATGGTATCAGCTTCTGCCAGGCACTGCCGGGCCCCCGCGGCTTATGGATGTTGATGGTTGCGGGCGTTCTGCGGTGTAGACTCGTAGGGAAAGACTTTGCTAAAAGCCATATCGTTTTTGTCTACATTGTCACCGATTGGCGAATGGATGATCAGATGGTCGGGATCACGCAGATCGCTCACCAATGCGGTCACAGCAATGTCCAGCACGTCGTCGCCAAAACGCCGCCCATTGGGCCAACCTCCCGGAATGAAGCCGCCGTTATGGAATGGGTCCTGAATGTTGCTCCTCAGCACGTCGCCGCCGAAAATGCTCAAGCGCGAGTATCCGGGATCATCCGGATTCATTGGGTTACCAGCGCCGCCACCGGCAAACCGTACTCCCGTGGTTGAGAGATCGACCTTGATCAAATCAGGGATGTAAATACCCGCGATGTCCGTGCGGTTGGTTTGCACCGCCGCATTGAGCAGCGCGGCCAGTTCCGGAGTTTCCGCATATTTGCGAAACAGTTGGTTGTCTTGTGTCGGGCTGGTGCGGCTGTAAACGTCTTTGTCTGCGATGGCAACCAGGCCTTCGTTGAATAACGGATTTCCCTGGCGTGCTACCTGCACAAAGGGGCCGTTATTCTTATTTTCTTTCTTGTCATCGTCGCGGCGGTCGTCGAGTACTCTCACAGAGCGGCGGCTGGTGGTGGCGTAGACCCCGACCAGTTGTTGATCGCCGCCCAACTCACGAACTGGAATTTCAAGAGCCATCAAGTGCAGGTTGAAGCCGCCTTGCGAATCTTTGCCCGGGTTGCGCAGGCTGGCCAGATCGAAAACGGCCTGAATGTCGGAATAGAAGCCGTCATCGCGCTGGCCGGCGAACGCGGTGTAACCATTGCCGAGCTGGGCGATTGACTCCTTTGTGTAACGATCGAGTTCGGCTTCGGTGGCCACGCCATCCTTTGCCGGGTTCTCGCCATTGTCACCCTGATTGTAATAGGGCGTGGCGTTGCCCTGGTTATTTGGCGGCACAATACCTGAGCCCAACAAGGTCTTTCGGCCATTGCGGTTGTCTAACTTTGTCACGGTGTAGGTCTGCACCAGATTCTGACCTGCGTCGCCGACGTTCTGAATGACGCCCAGATACGACTGCAGGATTGTGTTCTTGTTTTTGAAGGTGGTCTTGAAGCGCAACTGGTAGCTAAACGTCGCGCGACCGGCTGCCACGTCGCGCCCGGTTGCGACATGAATCTGGTAAAGCACGTTGTCGTCAAAGTTGTACTTGTTGGGACCGATTCCCGGCTCCTCGAAGGGATAGACACCCAGGGCCACGGTCAGAAATTTCTGTCCGTTGTCCTGGTCGACAAAGGCGTACACGTCGGTCGTGTTGGCCGCCGGATCGAGTGTGATCAAGGGCGCGTCCATATGGCTGGAAGCGAAAACTAACGAGGGCAGCAGCGTGCCCGGCAGCAGCGCCAGCAATAGCAGCGCGGCTCCGCGCTGCACTTTTCTCAATAGCGTATTCATACCTTCATGTCTCCTGGTAAGAAAATTGGTTTACGTTGTAGACGCTTCTCAGCCGAAGCGCCCCCGCCCCTTTGTTCGAAATCTGCTTCATAGCTTCGCAAGCTGCCGCCGCAGTTCTGTCCGTTCGCTGGGCAAAAGCATCTGCGCGATGCCGGCGGCGTCTTTGCACCACTTTCGGGCCTCGTGCTTCTGGCCCAACCGGTTAGCAATCACGCCTGCGTGAAAGTAGAGCCGCGCGTCCTTCGTGCCCTCGGCCAGCGCTAGCTTCATCTGCCCTGACGCTTCTGGGATTCTGCCCAACGCGGCGAGCGACCACGCGAGCGCATCATGCGTGAACACATCTTGCCGCAGACGCAATTCCTCTTCGGCAAGTCGCAGGGCCATCTCAGGTTGTTCACCGCGCGTGCCCAGGTAAAGCGCCAGTGTTCGTGGGTCGTTCACGGCGCCGCGTTGCAGAATCTCGTCCTCGATCAACTGCGCGGCAGCGACGTTTCCGGTGGCGCGCAGGGCGTCGGCCAGATGCCATTGATATTCAGGTAACGGATTGAGTGAAGCGGCCCGTTTCAGGATCTCGACCGCCTCGGTTGCCTTGCCCTGGGCCATCAAGGTGCGACCGCACACGAGTAGCGCCGCCGCATAGTCGGTCTGAAAACTAAGTGCCGCATCGGATGCCGCGAGGGCCCTTGTTATTTCGCCAGCCTGCAGTTCGTAAAGAGCGAGACGCGTGTATGCCCATGCCGCGGATTCAGGATCACGGGGGCTGCCCGCTGTGGCCGCGAGTCGCATCAATTCGATGGCTCCTTTCAGGTCACCCGTCAGCCAGCGTACGTGCGCCGCTCGCGTGTAAGATTGCAAGTCAGGCCGGAGGTCTACCATCTTTTGATAAGCCGCCGCCGCGTCTCGCACGCGCCCTTGCTCCATCAGCGTGTCTCCCAGTAAGCCAAAGTCGAAAGGTAGGCCGCGCCTTGCGACCAACTCACGCGCCAGCTTTTCGGCTTCGGCAAAGCGATGCAGACTGTCGAGCACATGACCGCGCAGCAGCAGCGCTTCGGCGCTATTCGCCTGCTTCGTCTCCATGCACGCGGCACACTGTTCGGCTAACTTGTAATAGCCGGCGTCGTACGAGAGTCGCGCCTTTTTCACGAACAGCCAGCCTAGTTGTTCCAGCGCGCGGCTCGGATCGCTGGCTCGCTTTGCTTGTTGCTGCAATCTCGCAATCTCGCCGTCGATGCCCTCATTGCCAGGTGTTGGCGCCAGCGCGAGCGCGCACGGAGTGGTGGTCCTTGATCCCGCAATCGCAACGCTCGCTTTGCTCCCGGGCCGCAGCTTGGCCACACTCCAGCCGGTGAATCCCAGCAAGGCGAGCGCGGCAGGGGCGAGAGCTATGCGCAAATTAACAAAGTTGGTGATAATGTGTTTCTTACCCATAACAATTTTCTGACCCATTCCTTCAGTCATGTTGGATCGTCCTCGACCGTCGCCATTCGAGTGTCGCAAGCACACCGATCCTTCCTCAAGGCTCTTAGCCTGAGCGTCACAACTGCCAAACTGGAATCTTGTTTACGCCTCGGCCTGGAGGCCAGCGGATCCAGTATCGATTTTTCTGACAACAATACGTAGGTCCTAGTCAGTTCGGATTCAAGAAAAGGAACAGTTGTCTAAGGGAAGAGATACCTGTTCTGCTTAATGTAATCAGAAAAGGGTTTGTAGATCTGTGAGCGAGTCTGGTAGTCGCGCAACTCTGGGCTGAAATAAGCGAACGCTTTCAGCGTACAACTCAGGCCTTAATGACTGCTTTGACGAGGCGATAATTTTTCAGGACTTGCACGGGCTCTGACTGTGACCAACAAACTGGGCCACTCATTATTTCTATCGGTGCTACCAACTGCCAGTGGAGCTTGCCCTGAGCATCGCGAAGCATCAGGCCCAGCTTTCCGGTGCCTCCGCGCCAGCCAGTCGGCTCATTCGCAGCACCGACGATCTCAGTTGCCGGCAACGTGTCGCTCACCGGAGCTTCGTGCAGCATTGGCGGAGCGCAACCAAGCACGGTTCCCACAACACTGACAGAAAGAGGTATTCCCCAGACCGTTCCGCTATCATCCCGGAAGAGCCCCAAAAGGTCCCCTGTCCCATTCTGGTAGGGTGTCGCGGCGTTGGCCACAGAAATGAGCTGACCGTAGGTCTGTTCTAACTGTGAAACAGGCACATAGGCCGCCCGCGGCGACTCTTTGGAACGACACGACGTAACGAGAAGGAGGGCCGTCATCAAACCACTCCAGATCAACGTTCGCCTGATGCGTCGAAGTCGGTGCTCTCTTCTGCACTTTCGTTTCATAATCGCCTCTGCCTCCTTACAGCACTTTCGCCTCACCGAGTTCTTGGCCCTCCTCCGTCCGGCGCCGCCTTAAGAATTTTCCGAGCAAGTTGTAACTTCGCTCCGATTCTCTCGCCAACAGCGGCGCGAAAGTCGCTAGTGTTAACACGTAAAGAGCTGCGAACGGTTGGATCAGCGGCAGCAAGCCACCCGATTGTGCGAGTTTTGCCACGATGATCGAGAACTCGCCACGCCCGAGGAGCGTCAGGCCAACGTTGAATGAAGTCGCTCCTGAGAGCCCGGCGCTTCTTCCCGCTAACTGTCCGGCAATAGCGACGCCGAATAGCGACAGGAGCGCCGCACCGATTGCCAGCCACACCGCGCCCCCTAAACTAAAAGGATCGACCGTCAGACCAAAGCTGAAGAAGAAGATAGCGCCGAAGAAGTCGCGGAATGGCACCACCAATCTTTCCAATCGCCCGCTCTGTTCCGTTTCGCCCAGAACCAGTCCCAAGAGCAATGCGCCTATGGCTTCCGCGACATGGATTGTCTCTCCGAGTCCGGCTAATAGAAACAGGGATGCGAACACTACAATGACAAAGACCTCGTTCGAGGAGATGCGCAACAACCAATTGAGTAGCGGCGTCGCCCATCGGCCAAGAAATATCAAGCCGACTATGAAGACGAGGGCAAGTCCTGCTGACGATAAGACGCCGCTCAGCGAGGTCGCGCCGCTTAAAACGATGCCGGAAAGCAGTGACAGGTACACAGCCAAAAAGACGTCCTCGTACATTGTTATGCCGAGTATGAGCTCTGTTTCAGGGTTCGCGGTTCGTCTGTAGTCGAACAATATTTTGGCGACGATGGCACTCGATGAGATCGTGGTGATACCGGCGATGACTAGCATTTCGGTCGGAGAGAATCCGGTCAAATAAGCGTAACCGAGTCCGGCAGTGAAGTTGATGGCGATGTAGATGGTGCCGCCGACGAAGATGGATCGTCCGGCTTGAATCAAGCGTGTGACATTGGATTCCAGTCCCAGATAGAACAGTAGAAAGAGGACGCCGATGCGTCCCATGAATGCAATGAGAGGGGCGCTTTCAACAAAGCGGAAGTCGAACACGCCGAACTGCGGCGCGTGAGGTCCGACCGCCATGCCGATTAGAATCAGAAACGGGACGTTGGAGAACCGAAGCTTGGCGGCAATTGACACGGCGAAGGCGATGAGCGCCAACGCCAGGCCTACTTCCAGAACGAGATGATCCATCGGCTAGCTCACCTTTCCATGGACCAGCAGTTGTTTGAGCGCTATGATCGTGCGCCGGTCACCGGCGAGAATGAGCGTCGCGCCTTCATTGAGCGTGGTGTCTGCTTCCGGGTTAATGCGTTTGGTGCGGTCGGGTTCGATGATCGAGACGATAGACGCTCCGGTTACTGTGCGAACTTGCAGGTCGCGGATGGTCTTACCGATACAGGCCGACCCCGGTTCAATCGTGTACCACTCAAGCAGGAGGTCGTCTAAAACTATCTCCGCGGACGGGAGAGACTTTGGTACATAGGTCAACCCGCCGATAATCCCAGCAATCTGTCGGGCTTCGCTATCGGCCAGGGTCACGACTGAAGCAACTCGATCAGGATTCTTTCGAGCGAAATGATAAAGTTCGCGAGTACCGTCGTCGTGAATCACGATTACCAGCCGGTCGCCACTCGTGGTCTCAACCTGAAACTTGCGCCCGATGCCTGGGAGAGATGTTTCTCGAATAGTTGACATGATGAAATCCTTTCCTAACGCCAGAGTATGATCCTGTTAACGTACGATCTCGACGGAGCATTCTGCGTTGGCGGCGAGCCCGGTTGACACACTGCTCCCGAAGAAACCCTGGGTCGTATTGCTGGTCCCGCGCGAGCCGATGACAATGCAGTCAGCTTCCCACTCGCGCGCCTTAGCAATCAGAACGCGCTTTGGGTTGCCCTTCTTAATTCCCGCCGAAACGGTCAACCCTTTTGCCGTTGCCAATTTGATCAACCTGTCCGCTGTTATAGAAGTATCCTCTCGAACATGGTTGTCCGAGACCGTAACCATGTCAGCCATTGTGATCGGCGAAAGTCCGTCGTCTACGGCGACTACTCGCAACTCTGTTCCTTCCGGCCATGCTCGCATTAGTACCTTCCGGACTGCTCGTTCTGCACCGGATGAGCCATCCAGGCCGATTAGGATTCGTAACTCCTTCCGCTCGGCTTGCGCTTTAGTTTCACGCCCGATACGAACAGAGCATCGTGACTTACTGCCAACCTCCAGCGACACACTACCGAGGACCAGGCGTCCGATTGCGGAGCGCCCTTGAGACCCCACAACGATCACGTCAGCTTTCCACTCCTCGGCTTTTCGAATCAACTCCGCGGCAGGAGTGCCCGCTAGGGCCTCGCCACGCACCTGCCAAGTCGGGAAGTATGATTTGAGGCGCAAACTTGCTCTCAGGACCAGTTCGTTTGTCTGTTTCAAGGCCTCTGACACTTGCCTGTTGGCTTGGTCGACAATTGATACCACCATATCTCCAATTAGAGCCCTCTCGATGACGTCATGACTGGCGAGCGGAGGAATTACCGGAGCATCTCCCACCGAGACAACCAGGGCTTCAACTTCGCTCGGCAGGCCAGCGCGTCGTAAGTCATCAACTGCCGCGTCTGAATAACTCGATCCGTCATAACCAATCAAAATCTTCATTCGTTTACTCATGATTCTTAATAAATCTCCTAATCTTCGAGTTACGAGCGGGAGAAGCGGGGATTGAGTGTTGCCCGCAAACCTCCTGAATTCCTTCAGCTCACCCAACGCTGCACTAGTAAGAACTGCCCAGAGGGTCGGCAGTTGTGCCTTCCATGGCTGGAGGCTCTGGTCTTACAAAGTGTTGGGAATAAATCGACAGAGCGGCCTTGAACCTGAGAAGTTCCCGAGGTTTTCGGCAGTCTCGTTGATTGCTAAGGTGACTAGGAAACGAAAGGCGGAGCGCGGCCTGCGGGACGTGAGACAAAAAGAATAGAAACTACGTGGACTGATTCGCGATCGCACGAAGGGCACTGATAGGTAAGTAATTCGCGAACGCCTTCTGAAGGCGGGCAAGCGAAATCTACCGCTTGACGCTTACTACGCTTCTGGGTCTGCGTAGGCACGTCCAGCGGGCCATACTTGTAAAGTGAGGTCTCGTGCGACGCCCCGGCGTCCAATATAATGCTCGGTTCTTCGACTCGTATGAGGGTGGAGACAGGGAAGGGCGTAAGTCGCAGCCCTTCACCAACGGAAAAGCACAACGAAGTGATGACCACGATCAAGGTGACCGAGGGAATGAGTCGAGACCTCATTGTGCGCGAAAACTTCTTCATTATTTAACAATATACCAGAATGCGGCGCTGCCATGCATGTCAGACTCTCTCACGAGTAAGAAACAAACCTTTCCATCCTTGAGAAAGTGATTGAGATCGCCGGGCATGTCTGCCGCGTTCTTGATAGGAAGTCTAATCGCGATTGAAGCTATTTAGACGGTCTTCGGCGTCGTAACCTAGAGGCAATTCCGATCAATCCGGTTCCCAAGAGCAGCATTGACGCTGGTTCCGGGGCCGGCACGCCCTCCACCACAAGATTGTCAAACCTGATGCTACCATTCGCGTCGGTGCCCCCAGTCAGCACGAAGCGAAACGCAACGTTAGGATTATTTGTGAAGGCAACTCCGGGTGCGATTCCACCGAAACCAAAAGTCAATTGCGGCGCAAACGTTGCGACATTCATAAAATTGATTCCATCACTGCTGGCTTGAACTAGAACGCTATCGAATCCAGTCGCCGACCGCTGAAACGCCCACGATAGTTGAACAGCTCTAAGTCCCACCGTGCTTGCTCGCACCTCCAGAATCGATCCATTGTTTTGAAGATTTGTGCCAACCATGATTGCGAGCGCCTCCCCGGCAGGATCGCCCATCCGAGCGTTCATCGTAGTGCCGCTGAGAGTCGTGACACTGGCGGGGTTCGCGGTCGTGGTCAGTGTACCGACACCGTGATCGACAACGAGCGGAGTTGCATCGTTGAAGTTCCACACCGCGATCTCGTCAGCGCGGGCAGCGCTGGGCAAGATAGCGAAGACAAGCAACAGTGCTGACTGTAAGATTCGTTTAAGGCGGATTAGACCTTCAAAATGTTTCATGGAATACCTTTTCGTGACTTTGTTTTCGGTTCGTGTAATTTCGTGGATCGATTTGTTTACTCGCAAAAAACCTTACGCTCAGATAGTTTGTTTGACGGGGGCGTTTAGTGCGACGAGTTTGGGAAGACAGGATCCACGAAATCACACGAAATAAATAGCGGAATATTTCGTGACTTTGTTTTCGGTTCGTGTAATTTCGTGGATCGATTTGTTTACTCGCAAAAAACCTGCTTAAGAAAACAAGAAGATTATCGGTATCTTTATTGGACTTGGTGGATCTGGTTTTCACACTCACGAAAGACGTTGCATTAGGGCTCCTTTTGTCTTGAATACCAGCCCCTGTGGCGGAATACGCTCTTCGCGCTTTGCTACTGCGCGGGCTCCAATCCCGGATTGTGCGAGGCATCGAACACCATCAAGCGCCTGGCGAGGCCGATTGGGATAGGGCCGACCAGGCGATTGTTGTCCAGGCGCAGGACCTGGAGCGATGCGGCGCCCGCGAGACTGGCGGGGATCGGTCCGGAAAGCTGATTTCGATTAAGCCGGAGGTCGGTGAGTTTCTGCAGCGTGCCCATCTCGTTGGGAACCGGGCCTGACAGCCTGTTGTTGGCAAGCAGCAGGGCCCTGAGGTTCGCACTGAGCGAGGTCGGGATCGTTCCGGTGAGTTCGTTGTTATGGAGGAAGATCTCTTCGAGCCGCGGTTGGCGGAACAACTGCTCGGGCAGCGCGCCTGAGATCCGGTTGTCCTCCGCCCGGAAGATCTTCAGCTTCGGCGTGTCCCAGATCGTAGGCAGCGGCCCCGACAGGTCGTTGGCGTGCACGTCGAGGTACTCGAGCTCGGGGAGCACGGCGACCGAATCGGGAAGCCGTCCGGTTAGCTTGTTTCCCTTCACCCATAAGTTCTTGAGCGCGCGGCATTCGCCAAGTTTATCCGGCAGTGCGCCGGAGATCTTGTTGAAAGAGAGATGCAGCGTATGCAATCGTTCCAGCTTACAGATTGCGGGCGACAGCGCCCCGGTTAGGTTGTTGTCATAGATCGTCAACTGGACGACGCGCCCATCGGCATCGGTCGTCACGCCGTGCCACTCGCCCACCGGCCGGTCGCTCCCCCAGAAGTCGCGCTCGATCCAGTCAGGTCCGCCGAGCGCCTCGTAGAACTCGATCAAGGCCCGCCGCTCGCGTTCCCGCAACACGCGATCAGCGGGCTCTGGAAGCGACTTTGCGGTATCGGTTTTCTGCGCCAACGCGCGGGAACCACACACGCCCAGCAACAACAGCCCGATCAAAAGCAGACTGCCAGCTGAGCCATTCCCAGAGCATCGCTTCGAGGCCTTCGCCTCGCAGCGTTTCAGCCAGGCCAGGCCACGTAGGCCACGGCTAAGCCGCCTCACGTGAGCGGAGTCTTTGCAATTTGCGTGGGCGTGCACTGCGCCAAAACCGTATCTTGGCATCCGGCCTCCCTTTCGCCGCTTCAGCGCGGCACCCGCCAACTCGAGATTGTCGCCTCGCAGTTATACAATTTTGCGGACAACTTCGCACTCAAAAACGAAGGTGTGGAAATGCGGTACTGATGCAGTTTGAAAATCCCACCAACCGCAAGTTGGTGGATTATTCAGACCCAACCTACACGAGAGGGCGCAGGTCGGCCTACAAATCCCCACCAACCGCAGTCGGTGGATGATTCATACCTAGCCTATAAGGCAAAACACCACGAAGCTTGTCGAATCCCACCGACTGCAGAGACTGGTGTCAAAACTCTCATGAATCTGCAGTAGCGGCTGGGACAACTCAAGCTGCGTAAATTCGCAGGTCGGGAAGGGGGCAGTCGTTAGTTTGAAGGTTCGGTAAGTTCAAGGCGCCCCCGCTCAAGCTTGAATGCCAGTGCTTATCCCTATCACTAAGCCTCTGGGTTTACTGCATTGAGTGATTGATTCGATGATGAAGCCTCGGAAACTCGAGCGGGGGCGCCTTGAACTTACCGAACCTTCAAACTAACGACTGCCCCCTTCCCGACCTGCAAATTTACGCAGCTTGAATTGTCCAGTCGTGACTGCAGATTACTCAGAGTTTTGACTACTTATTCAGATAGTTTTTTTCCAGGAATTCGGACCTGAAATTTTGTGGCGGAGTGGGAATGTCTGGCCGACCCTCTGGCGTAAAGTCCATCAGATTCCAATAGGGCCACACCGTGTCGACATGATTACCCGACAGTTCAGTTCCCCAGAAATGAAAGATTTTTCCATCCTGCCTCTTAAATACGTGCATCACCGGCAATTGCATATCATCAGAGTCTCCCTGGCATTTGTAATCGGCTTGATAGGCAGAGTCCGATCCAGAAACCAGCGCAATCTGCGTCCATCCACGCTGTTTGGCCCACGCATTGATTCGATCGGCCGGGGCTTTGGCAATTGCGACAAACGCGGCGTCTTGAGTGACCTGATACCAGGTTCGATCAAACCCATCGACCAGCGACGTACAGGAAGGACAGGGATTGTCCCAGCTCGGACCGTACATGAATGAATAAAGCAGCAGGGTGTTTTTGTCCGCAAATAGCTCGGAGAATTTCACGCTCTTCCCTACTTTCCCATCGTTGGCCCATTGGAAGACGTAGTCCTCCTTCAACTGCCCACCGAGAGGGAGACTGCGGCGTCTTTCTGCCACAAATTTTACTTTGTCGACAAGCTCTTGTTCGTCTTTGAGCAATGATTCGCGCGCATCGCGATACTCTCTGCTTTCGTTTGGATACCGTAGTTCACTCATGTTCGTCTCCTCTTTGAAACTAGTATTCGAATGTTCTCTAGATGGCTGCTCGTGGCCGAATGCTGTCGCTTGTCCATCCACAATGTGGCCATACTTCGCAAAGGCAACTTTGCCGCATAACGAGAAGGAGCTCAGCCACCCAGCACTTTGACAGAGGGGCTATACATTGTCGAGAAACTTACAACAAAGTGCTGGGTTGGCTGGAGCGATTGGTCAGATGCATCTGATCTTTTCACGGATTGTTCTGAAGTCTCTTGTTTTCTTCGGCGACCTCCAGCGTGAGCGAGACTGCGCGCCGAGCGTCTGCTGATGCTCCAGCCATTGCCCTCC
>DASQPD010000107.1:0-61711 GCA_035644135.1 Pyrinomonadaceae bacterium | reverse complement strand
CGCGATGGAGAAAGGGCTGCGCTTCGCGATCCGGGAAGGCGGGCGGACGGTGGGAGCAGGAACGATCACGGAAGTGATCGAGTAGAGGGATTGCCGATTGAAGTCATTGCCGATTGCCGATTGCCGAATGCCGATTGGCAGGTAATCAGAGGCGAAAGATTTACTTCAAATGACAGTCGGCAATGACAAATTCAATTGACATCATTCGCCAATCGGCAATTGGCAATCGGCAATCGGAAATGACTTCAATCGGAAATGCCTTCAATCGGCAATCGGAAATGACATATGCCACGCGATAACATTGTGCTGCAGTGTACAGACTGTAAGAACCGCAACTACGTCACAACTAAGAATAAAAAGACCACACCCGATCGGCTCGAGTTTCGGAAGTACTGCCGTCGTTGTCGCAAGCACACCGATCATAAAGAGACCAAGTGAAAAGATTGCCGATTGCCGATTGCCAATTGCCGATTGGAATGGCATTCAGCGTCATAATTCAAATCGGCAATCGGCAATTGGCAATCGGCAATGCCCACAGGGCAATCGGCAATGCCCACAGGGGTATAGTGTCAACGGTTAGCACGTCGGTCTCCAAAACCGAAAGTCCGGGTTCGAATCCTGGTACCCCTGCCAGTTAGTCGCAAAGAAGGTGATTTGAGTGTCGAAGAAGGTCGACGAGGTCATGACTGACGAAGACAATTCAGACGAGATGTCGCAGGCTCCTCGCGCTGAGCCTCCGGCGGAACGACTGGAGCGCCGCGAGCGCGTTCACCGCGGGACTCAAGTAGGATTCTTCGGGCGGATTGGGCAGTTCTTGCGCGATGTACGCGCTGAGATGAGGCGCGTGTCATGGCCCAGCGCTAACGAAGTAAAGAACACCGTCATCATTACCCTGATCGCGGTTGTGTTCTTTGCAGTCTATTTATTCCTGGTGGATCGGTTATGGGCGTTCCTATTGACGCAGCTTAATCATCTGCTCAACTGGTTGACGGGAATCTAAGGTCGGAATACTTCATGCAGCAGTGGTTCATACTTCATACGTATTCGGGGCACGAAAAGAAGGTTCGTGACAGTTTGAAGGCCCGTGTGCGCGACATGGATCTGCAGAACGAAATAACTGAAGTGCTGGTGCCTACGGAAACGGTCGTGGAAATGCGCGGTAACAAACGCATCGAGTCAACACGCATGTTCTATCCCGGATATGTGCTGGTCCAGATTGAGTGTGACGAGCGCGGTCACATTCCGGATAACGTGTTCCATTTGATCAAATCGACGCCAAAGGTCACTGGGTTTGTGGGCGGCCACAATCCGACTCCCTTGACGCCCCAGGAAGTTGATCAAATCGTTCACAACGTCACGGAAGCGGCAGAAAAACCCAAGCCCAAGTTCTCTTACGCGCAAGGCGAGACGGTGCGCATCAAATCCGGCCCCTTCCAGAGTTTTACTGGCAAGGTAGAAGAAGTTAACGACGATAAATCCACCTTGAAAGTAACGGTGACGATTTTCGGCCGCTCTACGCCGGTGGAGCTGAACTTTTTGGATGTCGAAAAAGTGACATTTGCGGAAGAAGAGTGAGGCATTTGCCGATTGCCGATTGCCAATTGGTAAGGCATTCAACGGTTGAGGTTAATCGGTGATAGGTTTAGACAATTGAGGATGGCTTGGGATTGAACCTCGCTAACTGTCGATTGGCAAGGCATTCAACGGTTAGGGTTAATCGGAATGGGTTTAGAGAATTGAAAATTGAGTGAGAATGAACCTCGCTGCCGCCATTCAAATCGGCAATCGGCAATCGGCAATGGGAATTGAATCATGGCTAAGAAAATAACTGGATACATCAAATTACAGGTGCCGGCGGGTAAGGCGAACCCGGCGCCGCCAATCGGCCCGGCGCTCGGTCAACACGGCGTCAACATAATGGAATTCTGCAAGGCCTTTAACGCTAAGACCGCGCAGATGGATCCGGATCTGAAGATCCCCGTAGTCATTACGGTTTATGCAGATCGATCCTTCACCTTCGAAACGAAAACGCCTCCGGCAGCAGATCTTTTGAAGAAAGCAGCGGGCATACCCAAGGGCTCGGGTAGTCCAAAGCGAGAAAAGGTGGGCACCATTTCAAGAGCCAAGGTCGAAGAGATTGCCCGAACAAAAATGCCGGATCTCAACACTACGAGTATTGAGTCGGCCATCAAGACGATCGAGGGAACAGCCCGGCAGATGGGGCTCACGGTAGAGTAATTGCCGATTGCCGAATGCCATTTCTAAGGCAATCGACTTTCGGTAGCTTGGCTTGAGAGGGAGGATTTCGAACCACTGGATTGCCCAAATCGGCAATTTGCAGTCGGCAATTGGAAATCCGGTTGAACCTCGGAGATAGAAATGAAAAAACACGGAAAGAAGTATCGCGCGGCAGCCGAGAAAATCGAACCTGGGCGCAAGTACAACCTGGACGAGGCAGCATCAAAGCTAAAAGAAATTGCCTTTGCGAAGTTTGACGAAACCGTTGAATTAACCATTTGGCTGGGCGTGGATCCACGCAAGGCAGATCAATTGGTACGTGGCACCATCGTATTGCCTCATGGTCTCGGGAAATCGAAAAAAATTCTCGTAATTGCCCAGGGCGACAAAATCAAGGAGGCTGAGGAGGCGGGAGCGGATTTTGTCGGCGGCGAAGACATGGTCAACAAGATCAAGACCGAGAATTGGCTGGACTTTGAAGCGGTTATCGCAACCCCCGATATGATGCGCCTCGTCGGTGGCCTGGGTAAGATTCTCGGCCCGCGAGGACTGATGCCGAATCCCAAGACGGGCACAGTAACTTTTGATATTAAAACGGCGGTGAAAGAAACCAAGGCCGGGAAAGTGGAGTACCGGGTTGACAAGACAGGCGTTATTCACGTGGGTGTCGGCAAAGTGTCTTTCTCTTCCGACCAGATTCGCGATAACGCACGTTCTTTGCTTGAAGCGGTTGTAAAGGCAAAGCCCGCGACGGCCAAGGGCAAGTACGTAAAGAAGGTCAATCTAGCCGCGACGATGAGTCCTGGAATCCTGCTTGATGAAGTGGCCTATGCCAAATAAACAGTGAGGAGCACCAAGTTATGAAGACGAAAGCGCAAAAGCAAAAAGACCTGGAAGCACTCACTGAGCAGTTCAAGAATGCAAAGGCGGCGATGGTGGTGGGATTCCAGGGGATGACAGTGGCAAAGGATCAGGAGCTGCGAAACCAACTACGAGAAGCGGGCATATCCTACGAGGTCGTGAAAAACACGCTGGCGCGCAAGGCGGCCGAGGGCACGACGTTGGAGTTGGCGAAGGATCAGTTCAAAGGTGTCACCGCAGTAGCCTTAAGCGGCGGTGATCCGGTGAATTTGTCCAAGGCGATCTCGAAGTTTACGAAGGCAAACCCAGATATCTTCACCTTCAAGGCTGGAGTGGTTGAGGGTAAGGTCGTGGCGTTGCGCGATGTCGAAGCGATAGCCAGTCTGCCTTCAAGGGAAGAGTTAATATCCAAGATTATGTTCCTGGTAAATGCCCAGGCGCAGCGACTTGCGACTGTTACAAACGCAGTCGCCCGAAATCTGGCAATCGTGCTGGATCAAATTCGCGCGCAGAAGGAAGCTCAGGAAGCGCAGTAGCAAGTTGCAAGAGTTACGGCCGCACGGCAGGTGTCAGTGAAGCGGTCAGCCGGCAAGCTATGAGGTGGAGATGCACCATCTGTGGCGAGCCATGAACAGGCAGCGGCGAGGCTTGGCTGCCAAGATAGAAACTTCAGGAGTGGATAAACGGTCATGTCAACAGATAAGATTCAGTCAATTATGGATCAGGTTAAAGAACTGACACTGCTCGAGGCGTCGCAGCTCGTAAAGGCGATGGAAGAGACGTTTGGGGTCTCTGCGGCCGCAGCGGCCGTGGCGGCGCCGGCCGCCGGTGCTGCCGCGGGTGGCGAAGCTGCTGCTCCGGCCGAAGAAAAGACCGAGTTTGACGTAATTCTTCAGGCCATCGGTGGCAACAAGATTAACGTCATCAAGGTTGTTCGCGAAGTGACGGCGCTCGGCTTGAAGGAGGCCAAGGACCTTGTCGAGGCAGCCCCCAAAGCAGTGAAAGAAGGCGTTTCGAAGGAAGAGGCCGAAACGATCAAACAGAAATTGTCCGATGCGGGCGCTACCGTCGAAGTTAAGTAGCGAAAACATCTAACCGACAGGTGCCGGTCAGGCGACCTGGCACCTGGGACTGCGGGTATCGTGCCCGCCGGCGCGGACCAAATGTCCGCGTCCAAACTAACCTGGTCGCTTGACAGTGGTTTGCCGAGTGGTTAAGTTAGGGGAGTATTGAGGCGCTGGCGTTACTCCCGAAAAATTTGAAAGTAATCAGCCGCTTTTTCGTGAACGAAGCGGTCGGGGCGTTGTGCGCTCCGGCCGCGCCTTCGCGTCTCTGGAGTATTTTAGGTTTTTGATTTGCGATTGGAGTCTTCCGCTCCCTGTCATTATCAATCGAAAATCGTCAATCTAAAATCGCAAATTCATAAGGAATCTCTCATGTCTGCAAATCTTCTTCAAACAATAAATACAGGGTTGGGTAGGCGCACAAGTCGTGCGCCGGAGCGCGTCGATTTTTCCAAAATTGCCACTGCAGTGCGGATTCCGAATCTGATCGAGATCCAACGAGAATCTTATAATCGCTTTTTGCAAATGGATCTGTTGCCTGAAGAAAGGGAAAACACTGGTCTGCAGGCGGTCTTTCAGTCAGTGTTTCCTATTTCGGATTTTCGGGGCACGGCAACGCTGGATTTCGTCGAATATCAGATCGGCAACTGGCAGTGTAAATGCGGACGCCTGGAAGGTCTCAACTACCTCCGGGCAAACTGCAAGAGCTGTGGTTCCACGATCAAGGTGAACCCCCTCGCCGCCGGTGAAACCCTTTGCCATAAGTGCGGCACGTTTAACTTTGTTCGACCGCAGCTTTGTGAAAACTGCGGCGAGCCGGTTGGCCTCAAACACAAGCACGACCAGCAGGAGTGCCAGGAACGCGGCATGAGTTATAGCGTTCCCCTGAAGGTAAAGATCCGTCTCACCGTCTTTGACAAGGATGCTGAAACCGAGGCGCTGTCGATTCGCGACATTAAGGAAGAGGAAGTCTTTTTTGGTGAAATTCCGCTAATGACGGACAACGGAACCTTCATCATTAACGGCACTGAGCGAGTGATTGTTTCTCAGCTGCATCGCTCGCCTGGCGTGTTCTTCAAGAAAGGCGCCATCTATGTCGCAAAAATTATTCCGTATCGTGGCTCGTGGGTCGAGTTTGAATACGACCAGAAAAATCTGCTCTATGTTCGAGTAGGCAAACGCAAATTCCTCGCTTCAATTTTCTTGCGGGCCCTGGGATTGTGGTTCAGCAAGAAAGTGGACTCCAAAGCGGTTCGTACCGACTCGCAGCTTGAGGACACTGTGAAGAACGCGTCTTTCACCGACGAAGACATGCTGCGGGCGATTTACGTCACCGACGATGTCCGTGTCGAAGAGGGACGTTTGATGCTTCAGGTGCCCGAACAGGGCCCGACTAGCCTGGTTGGCATGAAGGTCGACTTCGATATCAAAGGCCGGGGCAGTGAGCCGATTGTGCGCAGCGGTAAGAAGGTTAGCTCCAGCGGGCTTGAGGGACTGCGCAAGGCCAACATCGGAGAAGTCGAAATCGAATCGTCCCAGCTCGAAGGCGCATACGCGCTTACAGACATCGTCAATACCGAGAGTGGAGAAATCGTCCTCGAGGCGAATAACGAAATTACTCCCGCTAAACTCCAGGAGATCGTCGAAGCCGGAATCGACACATTTTCAGTGTTCTTTCCTGAGCGCGATGACGTCGGCCCGATCCTTTCTCAGACATTGAAAAAGGATGTCATCACCAAGCCGGTTGACGCCCTGCTCGAGATTTATCGCAAGATGCGACCCGGCGATCCGCCGACGGTTCAGACTGCTTATCGACTGTTGGAAGCCATGTTCTTCGATCCGCGCAAGTTTGATTTTTCGCGTGTGGGCCGGCTCAAGTTCAACATCAAGATGGGCAAACCCGAGCGTGATCGGATCAACGATCCGCTGCTTTCGGCGCAGGATTTTTATGAGGTGGTTTCGTACGTTCTCAAGATGCGCAAGAACCCATCCGAGTACCAGGCGGATGATATCGATCACCTCGGCAATCGCCGCGTGCGCGCCGTCGGGGAACTGCTCGAGAATCAGTTCCGCATTGGATTGGAGCGCATGGAACGGGCGATCAAAGAAAAGATGTCGATCCATCAGGAAATGCAGACGACCATGCCTCGCGATTTGATCAATGCGAAGCCGGTCACGGCTGCGGTTCGCGAATTCTTCGGCTCCAGCCAGCTTTCGCAGTTCATGGATCAAACCAACCCGCTGTCGGAAATCACTCACAAGCGAAGGCTGTCCGCCCTTGGGCCGGGCGGTCTGTCTCGAGAGCGCGCGGGTTTTGAAGTGCGCGACGTCCACCCCACTCACTACGGCCGGATTTGTCCCATCGAGACGCCTGAGGGTCCGAACATTGGATTGATTTCGAGTCTTTCGTGCTTTGCCCGGATCAATGAGTTTGGTTTCATCGAGGCCCCTTATCGAAAGGTATTTGACGGCAAAGTTGTCGAGTACGTGCGCATCATCAACGGTGGTGATACCAAGCTCAAGCCCGGCGAGCACCTGCCTTTGGAAGAGGTCGAAAAGGCCAACAAGCGGGCCGGCGCGGATAGCCGCAAGGCCGATCACGAGCCCTGGCCCTTCTACTTGACGGCCTGGGAGGAAGACAAGCACGTAATTGGCCAGGCGAACATTCGCCTCGACGAAACAGGCTACATCGTGAACGAGCGCAATGCCGCTCGCAAGGCCGGTGAGTTCATTCTCGCCCTGCGAAAAGACATTGAGTATGTCGACGTTTCGCCCAAGCAGCTCGTCTCCGTGGCGGCATCGCTCATTCCGTTTTTGGAGAATGACGACGCAAACCGCGCGCTGATGGGTTCGAACATGCAGCGTCAGTCGGTGCCCTTGCTGCGTGCCGAGGCTCCTTACATAGGGACCGGCATGGAGCAGACCACTGCGCGCGACTCCGGCGCCGTCGTGGTTGCGAAACGTGACGGCGTGGTGGACTACGTCGACTCGGAGCGCACTATCGTGAAAGCCGACCACAACGTCGACGGCACGATTTCGCGTGAAGTGACTGCCGATATTTATACGCTGATCAAATTCAAACGTTCAAACCAGAACACCTGTATCAATCAGCGGCCCATCGTGCACGTCGGAGAGCGCGTTGCCAAAGGTCAGGTCATCGCTGATGGGCCCTGCACTGATCGCGGCGAGCTGGCCCTGGGTCGGAACGTGCTGGTCGCTTTCATGCCCTGGCGCGGCTATAACTTTGAAGACGCGATTCTCGTTTCCGAACGGCTGGTGAAGGAGGATTACTACACCTCAATTCACATTGAAGAGCTCGAGATTGAGGCCCGTGATACCAAGCTGGGACCGGAAGAGATCACTCGCGATATTCCAAACGTTGGCGAGAACATGCTGCGCGATCTCGATGAAAGCGGCATCATCCGCATCGGCGCGCAGGTCAAGCCGGGCTCGATTCTCGTAGGCAAGGTCACGCCAAAAGGTGAAACGCAGCTGACGGCTGAGGAGAAACTGCTGCGCGCAATCTTTGGCGAGAAAGCCGGCGATGTGAAAGACGCCTCGCTCGTTTGCCCACCGGGTATCGACGGCACCGTCGTTGATGTGCAGGTCTTTACGCGCAAGGGCCAGGAGAAGGATCAACGCTCTTTGGCCATCGAACAAGAGGAAGAGGACCGGCTTCGTCGCGACCTCGAGGACGAGATTCGTATTCTTCGCGAGCAACGCGACGCCAGAATTTATGAATTACTCGAAGGACGCAAGCTTTCCGCGGATCTGACTTCCAATCGCGACGTCGTCATCGCGAAGAACACACCCATCACGCGGGAGATGCTCGAAGGCATCGAAGCCAAAGTGCTCCGTAAGGCTCAATTGGCTTCGTCGCGTTTGGATGTAGGCGCGGAAATCAAGGAATACGAGGACCGCACGGAACGCCAGATCAAGATTCTCTCCGATATCTACGAAGAGAAGATCGCCAAGCTGCGTCAGGGAGACGAGCTGGCGCCCGGCGTGATCAAGATGGTCAAAGTCTTCATCGCCATGAAACGCAAGCTCTCGGTAGGTGACAAGATGGCGGGCCGCCACGGAAATAAGGGCGTCATTGCTCGCATTCTTCCTGAAGAGGACATGCCTTATTTGCCGGACGGAACGCCAGTGGAAATTGTGCTCAATCCGCTGGGTGTCCCGTCGCGAATGAATGTGGGCCAGATTCTGGAAACGCACCTCGGCTGGGCAGCTCGCGTGCTCGGGCTTTATTTCGCCACGCCGGTTTTTGACGGCGCCACTGAGAAGGAGATCAAGACCAAGTTAAGCGAGGCCGGACAGCGCGCCCAACAACTGGGACTTCCCGAGATCGTCAACGAGTCGGGCAAGGCCGTCCTCTACGACGGTCTCAGCGGCGACCCTTTTGAGCAGAAGGTGACGGTTGGCTACATCTACATGTTGAAGCTTTCTCATCTCGTTGACGACAAGATCCACGCCCGGTCGATAGGGCCTTACAGTTTGATCACCCAACAACCGCTGGGTGGCAAGGCCCAGTTTGGCGGACAGCGTTTTGGAGAGATGGAGGTTTGGGCGCTTGAGGCTTACGGCGCAGCTCACATTCTTCAGGAACTACTTACCGCAAAGTCCGACGATGTGGCGGGGCGCTCGAAAATCTATGAAGCCATCGTCAAAGGCGAAGCGGATTTCGATCCCGGTTTGCCTGAGTCTTTCAATGTCCTGGTGCGTGAGCTGCAATCGCTTTGCCTCGACGTTGAATTGATAAACAAGAAAATTGAGACAAATGGCGAAGGCAGCGAGGATGGAATTGGCGAGGCGTTGATCACCAGCGCCGTCGAAGGCTAACTGGTATTGCGGAATGCGGATTTCGGATTGCGGATTTGAAACCGCGAAATCCGAAATCCGCCATCCGAGATCCGAAATGGAGATAAACACGTGTTTCGATTTCAACAGGAAAAGACGCAATTAGCTCCCGATTTTGAAGCTATTCGTATCTCACTTGCGTCTCCGGAGAAAATCCGGCAGTGGTCGCATGGAGAGGTAACCAAACCGGAAACGATTAATTACCGCACGTTTAAGCCGGAGCGTGACGGGCTATTTTGTGCGCGAATATTTGGGCCGGTGGCCGACTGGGAATGTCTCTGCGGCAAGTATAAGCGCATGAAACACCGCGGAGTGATTTGCGACAAGTGCGGCGTCGAAGTCACCCAGGCAAAAGTGCGCCGCGAACGGCTCGGCCACATTGATTTGGCCAGCCCCTGTTCACACGTCTGGTTTTTCAAGGGTCTGCCCTCGCGCATCGGTCATCTGCTGGATATCCCGCTCAGAGAGCTGGAGAAGGTGCTGTATTTTGAATCCTACATAGTGATCGATCCCGGCGACGCTCCCGGACTGAAAGAGAAGGAGCTGGTTTCTGACGAGCGGTATCGTGAATTGGTTCGCGATTTTCCCGGTCAGTTCGTGGCCAAGATGGGCGCCGAGGCAATTAAAGAGCTGCTGGCGATCGTAAACATTCCTGAGCTTGCGGCCGAACTGCGCAAGCGGATGAAGGAAGAGACTTCGCAGCAGAAGAAGCTCAAATATTCCAAGCGCCTCAAGGTGGCAACAAGCTTCTTGAAATCAGGCAATCGTCCTGAATGGATGATTCTCGACGTTATTCCGGTAATTCCGCCTGAACTGCGGCCCCTGGTGCCGCTGGACGGTGGCCGGTTTGCAACCTCAGATCTAAACGATCTGTATCGCCGGGTAATCAACCGCAATAATCGTCTGAAGAAATTGATGGAGTTGCGCGCCCCTGAGGTCATTGTGCGCAACGAGAAGCGCATGCTGCAGGAAGCAGTTGACGCTCTGTTTGATAACGGCCGCCGCGGACGTGTGCTTCGAGGGGTTAATAACCGGCCACTCAAGTCGCTCAGCGGAACCTTGAAAGGCAAGCAGGGCCGCTTCCGGCAGAACCTGCTCGGAAAACGAGTCGATTATTCAGGCCGTTCGGTGATCGTGGTTGGTCCCGAGCTTAAGCTGCACCAGTGCGGTTTGCCTAAGAAGATGGCCCTCGAGCTGTTCAAACCGTTCATCTATAACCAACTCGAAAAGCAGGCGCATGCGGCAACGATTAAACAAGCGCGAGAGATGGTGGAACGCCAGGAACCCGTGGTGTGGGACATTCTTGAGGAGGTGATTCGAGAACACCCGGTGCTCTTGAACCGCGCGCCTACGCTTCACCGCTTGGGAATCCAGGCTTTTGAACCTGTGCTCGTTGAGGGTAAGGCAATCAAGATTCACCCGCTCGTGTGCACGGCGTTCAACGCGGACTTCGACGGCGACCAGATGGCCGTGCATATTCCGCTCAGTCCGGAAGCTCAGATAGAAGCGGCCGTGCTGATGCTTTCGAGTAACAATATTCTGAGCCCGGCAAGCGGACAGCCCATCGCGGTTCCTTCGCAGGACATCGTGCTGGGAATCTATTACCTCACGCGTGACAAGGCGGGCGCCAAGGGTGAAGGGCGTGTTTTTGCTTCGCTCGAGGAGGTTTTGCTCGCGCTCGATGCTCATGAAGTCACCACTCAAACGCCAATCAAGCTCCGCATCAGCGGCGACTTGATTGATCTGACACAGGAGCACGATCCGCAGGACATCCTCCGCGCAACGGTGCAGGAAGACGTTCGGCGCGTTATTAATACGACCGTTGGCCGCGTAATTTTCAATGACTCAATTCCCGCGGGGTTACCGTTCATCAACGGCACTTTGAAAAAGAAGGGCCTGCAATCGCTGGTTAACTATTCGCATATCCGGCTGGGTCACGAGATGACCGTCAAAATGCTCGACGATCTCAAGAACCTCGGGTTCCTGTACGCGACCAAAGCAGGTATTTCGATCGGTATCGACGATCTGGTAACACCCGACGCGAAGAAGGGTTTGATTGACAAAGCCGAGAAAGAGGTGATCTCGGTTGAGCAGCAATACCTGGATGGGGTCATTACTAACGGTGAGCGATACAACAAGATCATCGCCATTTGGTCCGAAGTCACCGACAAGGTGGCGAAAGAGATGTTCAAGGCAATGGACGACCGCGAACGATCCAGCGGCGAACTTAACCCCATCCTTGTAATGAGCGATTCCGGAGCGAGAGGCAGTGCCCAACAGATTCGTCAGTTGGCCGGTATGCGCGGCTTGATGGCCAAGCCATCTGGCGAAATCATCGAGACACCGATCCGGGCAAACTTCCGCGAAGGACTGGACGTCCTCCAGTACTTCATCTCTACGCACGGCGCCCGCAAGGGATTGGCCGACACAGCGCTGAAGACTGCCGACTCAGGTTACCTGACGCGCCGTCTGGTTGACGTTGCTCAAGACGTGATCATCAGCGAGCAGGATTGCGGAACGCTGAGAGGAATCTCGGCCAGCGCAATCGTGGAAGGTGGCGAGGAGATCGAGTCACTGCGCGATCGTATCGTTGGTCGCACCGCGCTCGAGGATGTTATAGATCCGGTTGAAGGCGGAGTGATTGTCGAATCGAATAAGGAGATCGATGAGGATCTTTCATCTGAGATTCAACGGTCGGGTGTGCAACGCGTGCGGATTCGTTCGGTCTTGACGTGCGAATCGCGTCGCGGATGCTGCATTAAGTGTTATGGCCGCAACCTGGCCACCGGGCGTCCGGTGGAAATCGGAGAAGCAGTGGGAGTAATTGCAGCTCAGTCGATCGGCGAGCCCGGCACGCAGTTGACGATGCGTACGTTCCACATCGGCGGCACGGCGCGCCTTGAGGAGTCTTCCAAGCACGAGGCTCGGCAGGACGGCACGGTCAAGTTCATTGACCTGCAAACGGTCACGAGTCGTAAGAGCGAGCGAATCGCCATGAATCGTAACGGAGCGCTGACGATTATTGATGACCGCGGTCGTGAGGTTGCTCGTTATCAGATTGTCTATGGAGCGCACATACAAGTCGGAGACGGCCAGCGAGTGGTGCAGGACCAGTTGCTGGCAACATGGGATCCATTTACCTTCGCGATTCTTACCGAAGTCGCCGGTCACCTTAAGTACCAGGATCTTAAAGAAGGTGTGACCTTCGATGAGGAAGTGGACGAAGTAACCGGCCAGTCGCGCATGGTTGTAAAAGACTCGCCCGACGAAAAGAAGCAGCCGCGTCTGGAAATTCGCAGCGCCAGTAACAAAGTGCTGAAAACCTACCAGATGCCTGTCCGCGCAAACCTGATGGTAAGCGACGGTGACGAAGTCGAGCCTGGGGACATCATCGCCAAGATCCCGCGCGAGACAACGAAGACCAAGGACATCACTGGTGGTTTGCCGCGGGTCGTGGAGTTGTTCGAAGCACGCAAACCCGCCGAAACCGCTGTAATGTCCGAAATCGACGGCTCAGTCAAGCTGGGTCCGATCGCCAAGGGCAAACGCAAATTGATCATCACGGGCGATGACGGTGAAGAGCGCGAATACGATATTCCGCGCGGTACTCACATCAACGTACAGGAAGGCGACCGCGTGCGAGCCGGCGAAGCCCTGATGGATGGACCTTTGAATCCCCACGATATCCTGCGGGTACTCGGAATGAGCCGCTTGCAGGAATATCTGGTGAACGAAATCCAGGAGGTCTATCGGTTGCAGGGCGTCAACATCAACGACAAGCACATCGAGGTGATTGTGCGACAAATGTTGCGCTGGGTGAAAATCAAGGAAGTCGGCGACACGGACTTTCTGCTGGAAGAGCAGGTAGATCGTTTCCGCTTTACGGATGAGAACGAGCGAGTGCGTGAAACCGATGGAGAAGTGTCACAGGCTGAGCCCCTTTTGCTTGGCATCACCAAGGCTTCACTGTCGACGGACTCGTTCATATCAGCGGCCTCGTTCCAGGAAACGACGCGCGTTCTTACCGAGGCGGCCATCTCCGGCCGTATCGACTACCTTCGCGGTCTGAAGGAGAACGTGATCATGGGTCGTCTGATTCCGGCCGGCACAGGCATGGAGTATTACCGCAATGTCGAGCTCGAGCGCGACGAGACCATCGATCAGGCACGCGAACGCGAGCTCGAGGACTTTCCCGATATCGTCGGCGGTCACGACATCGCATTACCACCAACACGGGCGGCCGTGACGGCGGCTGCGGGCGAGGGTGATGGAGTGGGCGAAGTCCAGGTCACTGAACCCGAAGAATAGACCAAACACAGTTTGGACTTTAGCTGGCCGGCGCGTTCTAAGCGCCGGCCTTTTTTGTAGCCACGAGACTTACGCGCTACAAGCGTGAGGTTTAGCTCTGTCAGCAGAATCTCGGTACACGAAATCACACGTTTAGATTGTTGTACTCTGGAAGGAACCGGTCAAAGGGTGTTAATGTGCGCGAGCATGAGACTGCTTCAATCCCGGTGAACGTAATCGGAGGTGGTTTATGCGTAAGCTGATCGTTCTGGCATCTTTGCTCGTCGTTTCAGGAGCACTAAGCGCAACTCCCGGCACATCTCCTTCCGCGGGTTACGAACCTCAAAGATTGGAATCCTATGTCGGCAAGTATCCGGGCGATTTGCTGCGAGGTGTTCCGAGCATCAAGCGAAGGTTAAGGACTTTGCTGGGGGCAAACTATAGCTTCTTCATGAACCGGTTGCAGACCGAAATGCCGATCGAAAGCGACGAGGGAGCACTGGTGGCGCGGGGTTGTATGGCCCATAGTTGTGGAGTCGAAGAGGCAGTCATGGTGATTAACGTTGCCGATGGCAAGCTCCACTGCGCCATCCTCTCGGCGAAATTCGAAGGCAAGTTCCGAGTTTTCAGTGAAGACAAGGCACACATTCCCGCAGCCCTGAGACGCGCCATGCAGCAACCCTAGCCCTTCGAGACGATTTGTGTCGTTGGCCATAAGTATTGCAGGTAACAGTCAATGGTCCGGAATGGTTACGACGTTGCAGTAATAGGCGCTGGAGTTTTCGGGGCCTGGACTGCCTACCATTTCCAACGGGCGGGCGCGAAGGTGGCGTTACTGGACCGGCACGGCCCGGCAAATAGCCGCGCCAGCTCTGGCGGAGAGTCTCGAATCATCCGAATGGGCTACGGTCCGGACGATCTCTACACGAGATCGGCACAAGCTTCCCTCCGGTTGTGGCTGGACTTTTTTGATCAGATTGCACCTGGACAGATCGCCCACGATCCCCTTCAACGGCTGTTTCACCGAACCGGAGTTTTGTGGCTCGCTCGCGAGGACGATACGTATTCAGAAGCAACGCTCGGGACGTTGCAAAGAAATAAAGTGCGCTTCGAACGGCTGGATCAAAATGCTCTGCATCGTCGATATCCTCAGCTTGAGATCGGTCCGACGTTTTGGGGCCTGCTCGAGCCTGACAGTGGCGTTCTAATGGCTCGCCAGTCGGTGCGTGCCGTTGTAAGCCAGGCAGTCAAAATCGGTGCGACTTATTTTCGTGAGGAAGTTCTGGCTCCCGCCGGTAAAGGAAAGCTGAAAACGATCAGCACGACCGAAGGAACAACAATTGAGGCCGGCCAGTTTGTATTTGCTTGTGGACCATGGTTGCCGAAAGTATTTCCTGCGCTAATTGGCAATTTGATCCATGTCACACGACAGGAAGTCTTTTTCCTGAGCCTTCCAACCGGCAGGCAGGCCTCAGCCTGGTCAACTACTCCAGTCTGGATTGATTTCAACGACCTGGTATATGCAATGCCCGACGTCGATGGGCGAGGTTTCAAGATTGCGCTTGATGCCCATGGGCCGCTTTTCGATCCGGATGAAGGCGAACGCCTGCCAACCGCAATTGGAGTGGCAGCAATGCGAAGGTACCTGGCTGAACGCGTGCCCTCTTTAAAGGATCAACCTATTTTGGAAGCGCGTGTATGTCAGTACGAAAACACCTCGAATGGGGATTTTCTGATCGATTTGCACCCTGATTTCGAAAACGTGTGGTTGGTCGGCGGTGGGTCAGGCCATGGGTTCAAGCATGGACCAGTCGTCGGCAGGTATGTCAAAGCGTTGATCGCCGGTGATGGAGTGGTTGAGCCTCGCTTCACATTAGCGACCAAAGGAACGTGGCGGCAGCGTCAGGTGTTTTAGTTCGCAAAAAAAACCGGCAAGAGTTTCTAGTTCTCGCCGGCTCTTTGCGTTATGTGAAAATCCAGGACTAAGGAACCTTTGATGGCAACACGGCGCCCTGCGGACAGCTCCAGAGCTCAACCATCAGTTCATTGCGTGCCGTTCCGGTTATCGGGACAATACGCCTCGCGTCGATGCCACGGGAATTGACCAGATAATCGAGTATTCGTGAACTGTGTTTTTGTACCTCACCTGCACGTCCATTAGCGGCTGGAGATACCACAACATAACCCGTGGCCGTGGGGTCACTTTGCAGCTCGACGGCAAAGTTGTCTAAGCGGGCCTTTTCATCATTCCGCTGAATGCTGGGAAACTCATCAAACCTCTTGCAAGTCTGCTTTGGCAGCGGAATCTGGACGACGCAGCTGGCGGAACACTCCGAGGGATAACCATTAACCAGGAACTCGGCTCTGATGGTTTGTCCCGCTAAACCTTTTGTGTCGACGATTATAGAAGTCGTACCCTGACCTTCCACGATTCGTCCGCCTGAGATACTCCAGCTATAGTTAGCAGCCACGTTTCCGCTACCGCCGGCGAGCGCGGCAGTAAAGGTTATCGGTTGATCGACTGCCACTTGATCCGGACACACGATGGAAACATTCGGACAAACTGGTGGAGGCGGTAAACAGTTAACAAAAACAGTGGTTGAAGAGAACGACTCGCACTCCTCGTTAGTGCTGCCGCTCTTAACATCAAGAAAAGCTTTGTAATAACCGGGACTTACGCCGGCGAGGTCCCAGGTTACTGTGGGGCCGTCTCCCTGAATTTTCCCGGCGCTAGCTCGCCAACTGTATCGTGCCGGATTACCGCGGGTGGAAGTTCCACTGGCATCTAGACGCACAATAGCCGCGCTGGTATCTCCCGCGCAGGTCGTTATAGCAACAGGATCGGCTGCAAGGCTCAGGGTGGGAGGCGAAAAAGCAACCTGTTCGACTCGGGGTGTCTGCCCGTGAACTGCTGAGCTAAAGACGTATAGCCCTGCTAAACTGATCATCAAAAATGATTTGATAAAGGCCTTCCGTTTAACCATTTCACTCCTTTTTTCGCATCCTTTTCGCCGCGTCCGCCGCGAAAAAAAGCTAACTGCTTCCTACAGAATCTGTTTGATAAGGGGAAACGGATAATCGCCGTCTTCTTCCGCAGTTCAGAAGGTTGATAGGGCCCGGGCCAGGTTGTTCGGTGTACGCCTGATTATTGAGCGAACTACGTTACTCTGTAAAGCCCCGGCCGCGGGACACGTGTGGAAGTTGAGGCCGGGAAAATGCTAAGCGTTTGACGGCAGCACCTGATTTGACGTAGATATTCTGCTTTGAAACACAACAGCTCTCCCCAAAGTGGGGGCGAATTGCGGCATTTAACTGGACTGACGTTAATCATTCTTGTGGCTTGCCCGCTTGTCTTTTTGGCGGGATGTAGAAGCAACAACAGCACCACCCAACCGGCAAGCGGAACGGCTGTGAGCGGTGGAAATAGCGTCGCTGATGCTCATACGGGCGCGCGACAATACTTGGAAAAAGGTCGAGAGTTGTACCGAAATGATGAAGACTCGCAGGCTGTCGAAGCTTTTCAACAAGCTCTGAAACTCGATCCAGATTTGGCTGAAGCGCATTTCCGCCTGGGACTGGCGTACGAAGCACTCAATAAAGCAGAAGAGGCCGAGGCGGCGTACAAAGCGGCGATTGAGGCTTACAAGGCATTCCTGACTGACAATCCCAACGACGCCGAAGCGCATTACAATCTCGGTCAAACCTATGCAGCACTGCGGCTTTATAGCGAAGCGGTTAAGGAATATCGGCAGGCCACCCGTTTAAAAGAGGATGATTCCGATATTTACTGTGATTTGGGAATGGCTCTAACGCGGCTGGCTCAGTATGATGAAGCCGCCAATGCCTTTTCGAAGTCGCTCGAGATCGACCCGGAGAACTACCGTGCTCAGGATGGACTCGAGGAAGCACAGGAAGGCGTTAAGCGAATTCAGGCCGCTAGAAAACATCAGGAAGACCTCCTGAAGAAGCAAAAAGAAGACGAGCTGAAGAAACAACCCGAGAGCTCGGGAACCAGCACACCACCGGGTGAACAGTAAACGAGGTTTAAGAGAGATGGCCACTTACACACCACCGCCTTACTTTCCCCAGGGTGCCCTGTCCCCGCCTGATGAGAGCCGTTATCGGAAATTCAAACTGATCATTGCTGTAGCGGTTGTAGCCATAGTGGTCCTGCTGGGCGGACTCGGCATTGGCGCCTGGTATCTCCTCAAGTGGATGTTTTGAGAACTCCCCAGCGCAGAAGAGGCGCAACCAATACCTAAGACATGATCCACGAAATTACACGAAATAATGATCCCCGAAATTACACGAAATAAATAGGGGAACATTTCGTTGTGATTTTGTTTTCGGTTCGTGTGATTTCATGGATCGATTTGTTACTCGCAAAACCTGCAAACAAAGCAAGAAACTGTCACTTTGTTACCTAGAGGTTGAAAAAGTTGAAAACTAAACCAGGGCACTGCCTCTCCGCGCCCCGCTTGACACTCGCACCCGCAGCATTTATAGTCTGCCATTTCGGACCCCGCGTCTGAACCAAACAGTGCAACGTCCAGTAGGTTCTGTCGGTGTGGAGGCGTTGCCCGGCTGGCAAGCAGTTTTCCAGTCGCTTGATAATTATTGTGGCGTAACTGGCATGCGTCGCCCTAACTTTTCAACAAAAGTCGAGGCCCCCGCGCATGCTCGCGTGAAAGGTTAACGTCCTTCTCGCCTGAATGTTGCGACGCCACAGAAAAGCTTCGGCTTAGGGGAAGCCACTATCCACACCCGCCACAACAGCGAAGTCAGAACATCCCTGAATTAAATCATGCAGGGCAGCCGCCTGCGCTGACTGCCGGACAAGTTCCGGAAAGACGCAGGCAATGCCTTTTTGCGCTTTGCGCATTTCGCAAGCAACGAAAGAGGAAGAGCATTGCCGACAATTAACCAGCTTGTTCGCAAAGGCCGCGAGAGAGTTAAGTACAAAACTGCCAGCCCGGCTCTGCAGAGCTCACCGCAGAAGCGCGGCGTTTGTACTCGTGTCTATACGCAAACACCGAAAAAGCCTAACTCGGCGCTGCGAAAAGTGGCTCGCGTCCGTCTGACAAACGGGATCGAAGTAACGACCTACATTCCGGGTGTCGGCCATAACCTGCAAGAGCACTCGATTGTGCTAATCCGTGGAGGACGCGTGAAGGACCTGCCGGGAGTTCGTTATCACGTAATCCGGGGAACACTCGACTCCGTGGGAGTCTCTGATCGCAAACAGGGGCGCTCGAAGTATGGCGCCAAGCGGCCCAAGGCAGGAGCTGGAAAATAGTCGGAGAGGTTAACCGTAAGCGTCATACATCGCTGATAGCTGGAATCTGATTTATGCCAAGACGAAGAGTTGCCGAAAGACGAGAAGTTCTGCCGGATCCAATCTACAGCAGCCCGTTGGTAACTAAGTTTATCAATGGCGTGATGTGGATGGGTAAGAAGTCGCTGGCGGAGAATATTTTTTACGGAGCCATGCGACAAATCGGTGATAAGACCGGCGAAGAGCCATTGAAGGTTTTCAAACGGGCGATCGACAACGTTAAGCCTACGGTCGAAGTTAAATCGCGCCGCGTGGGTGGATCGACGTATCAGGTGCCGGTGGAAGTGCACCAGGAGCGACGCGGAGCGCTGGCAATCCGGTGGATTGTTTCGTATGCGCGCGGCCGCGGCGAAAAGACGATGACGGATCGGCTGGCGGCGGAAATACTCGACGCGGCAAACAATCGCGGCAATGCAGTCAAGAAGAAGGAAGACACACACCGCATGGCGGACGCCAACAAAGCGTTTGCGCATTACAAATGGTAAATGGTCCGTTGTCCGTGGTCAGTAGTCCGTCACCGAAAGACGCACTACTGACAACTGACTACTGACAACTGACGGTCATGGCTAAGCACGACTTAAACAAGTTCAGGAATATCGGCATCATGGCGCACATCGATGCCGGTAAGACCACCACCACCGAGCGTATCCTTTATTACACGGGCATCACCCATAAAATTGGCGAGGTGCACGAGGGTACGGCGACGATGGACTGGATGGAGCAGGAGCAGGAGCGCGGTATCACCATTACCAGCGCCGCGACTACGTGCTTTTGGGAACGCAATGACCTCGATTATCGCATTAACATCATCGACACGCCTGGCCACGTTGACTTCACCATGGAGGTTGAACGTTCGTTGCGTGTGCTCGACGGCGCCGTCGCGGTGTTCGATGGAGTTGCGGGCGTTGAACCGCAGTCAGAAACCGTTTGGCGTCAAGCAGACAAATATGGTGTTCCCCGGATTTGCTTTATCAACAAGCTGGACCGCGCCGGGGCCTCGTTCGAACGGTCTTTCGAATCGATCATCACGCGTCTGGGCGCGAATCCCGTGGCCCTACAAATCCCCATTGGCATTGAAGATCAGTTCAAGGGCGTCGTAGACCTGATTGCGATGAAGGGATTGCTGTGGAACGACGAGAGCAAAGGCGCCGAGTATGAAACGATCGAGATTCCCGCCGACCTTAGAGCTGCGGCGGAAGCCGCGCGCGAGAAATTGATTGAGGCCGTGGCCAGCGTCGATGATGGCCTGATGCACAAGTACATCGAAGGGGAACAGATTACCGAAGAAGAGATTCGCAAGGGACTGCGAAAGGGGACGCTTGAGATTAAGCTCGTTCCGGTAGTCACAGGGTCCGCCTTCAAGAACAAGGGTGTGCAAACTCTGCTCGATGCTGTGGTTGATTACCTCCCTTCGCCGCTCGATATTCCACCCGTCGAAGGAACCAATCCCAAGAACGGGCAAGTAGAACTTCGTCCGCCGGATTCCAGCGCACCCTTTGCAGGACTCGTTTTTAAGATCATGGCTGACAAGCATCTCGGCCAGCTTTCTTTTGTGCGCATTTACAGTGGCACCATCAAGGCGGGCTCGTATGCTTACAATTCGATCAAGGACAACAAAGAGCGCGTCGGTCGCCTGATGCGGATGCACGCCAATAAGCGCGAAGATATCAACGAAGCGAGTGCCGGCGAGATTATCGCAATCGGCGGCATGAAGCAGGTAACAACCGGCGATACCGTCTGCGACGAAAATAAGCCGATTGTGCTGGAAGCGATAGAGTTTCCCGCTCCGGTTATTCGGGTCGCAGTTGAGCCGAAGACTCGGCAGGATCAAGACAAGCTCGGCGTGGCCTTGAATCGACTGGCTCAGGAAGACCCATCGTTCAACGTTTCCACGGATCAGGAAACCGGTCAGACGATCATCGCGGGAATGGGCGAGCTGCACCTGGAAATCATTGTCGATCGCATGAAACGCGAATTCGGTGTTGAAGCGAACGTTGGTAAGCCGCAGGTGGCGTACCGCGAGACGATTACGCAGCCCGCACCCGGCAAAGAGGTTTACAAGAAGCAGACGGGTGGGCGCGGTCAGTACGGACACGTCGAGATCGAGATCGAGCCGGCGCCAGGCCAAGGCTTTGTTTTTGAAAATGAGATTACCGGCGGCGCCATACCGAGGGAGTACATCAAGCCGGTTGAACAGGGTATCAGGGACGCGATGGAGCGGGGCTTTCTGGCAGGCTATGAACTCGTGGACATTAAGGTACGTCTGGTTTTTGGCTCGTATCACGAAGTGGATTCTGACGAGCGTTCATTCCATATTGCCGGTTCTTTAGCCTTTCAGGATGCGGTTAGAAAGGCCAAGCCAGTATTGCTTGAGCCAATCATGCGTGTTGAAGTGGTAACGCCAAACGAATACACCGGACCGGTAAACGGAGACCTTCACTCACGCCGTGGAAAAATCCAGGGTACGGAACCGCGTGTGGGTGGCGCCCAGGTAATCACGGCTTTTGTGCCGCTTTCGGAAATGTTTGGCTACACCACTGATTTGCGTTCGGCGACGCAGGGACGCGCCACCTCGACGATGCACTTTGAACGTTACGAGCAGGCGCCGAAGAATATCGCTGAAGAAGTTATTGCAAAGGTGCAGGGCGTAGCTAAATGAAAGCACGATTCTAGGATTTAGGATTTCGTGTTTTTCTGTTTTGTCTTCGTGTGATTTGGTAGATCTGTTAGGGATCTACGAAATGCGATCCACCAAATCACACGAAAACAAAACAGAAAAACCCGAAGGCTCATCCTTGAAAAGGAGTTAAAGATGTCCAAAGAGAAATTCGACCGTAGTAAGCCGCACGTGAACATCGGGACGATCGGGCACGTGGACCACGGGAAGACGACGCTGACGGCGGCGATCACGCGGGTGTTGGGGAAGAAGAACCCGAAGGTGCAGTTTGTGGCCTTTGATCAGATCGACAAAGCGCCGGAAGAGAAGGCGCGGGGGATCACGATCGCGACGGCGCACGTGGAGTACGAGACGGAGAAGCGGCACTACGCGCACGTGGACTGTCCTGGGCACGCGGACTATGTGAAGAACATGATCACGGGGGCGGCGCAGATGGATGGGGCGATCCTTGTGGTGGCGGCGACGGACGGGCCGATGCCGCAGACGCGGGAGCACATATTGCTGGCGCGGCAGGTAGGGGTGCCGGCAATGGTGGTGTTCATGAACAAGGCGGACGCGGTGGACGATCCGGAGTTGCTGGATCTGGTGGAACTGGAAGTGCGGGAGTTGTTGAGCGCCTATGAGTTTCCCGGGGACAAGATTCCGGTGATCCGCGGCAGTGCGTTGAAGGCTTTGGAAGGAGACGCGACGTGGGAGAAGACGGTGGAAGAGCTGATGGCCTCGGTGGATGATTACATTCCGACGCCGGAGCGGGACATCGAGAAGCCGTTTTTGATGCCGGTGGAAGACATCTTCACGATTCAGGGACGGGGGACGGTGGCCACGGGCCGGGTAGAGCGGGGCAAGGTGAAGGTGAACGAGAGTGTAGAAGTGGTGGGGATCAAGCCGACGCGGACGACGGTGGTGACGGGCGTGGAAATGTTCAAGAAGCTGCTGGACGAAGGGACGGCCGGGGACAATGTGGGGTTGCTGCTGCGGGGAGTGGAGCGGAAGGACATCGAGCGGGGGCAGGTGATAGCGAAGCCGGGGAGCATTACGCCGCACACGAAGTTCAAGGCGGAGGCGTATGTGCTGACGAAGGAAGAAGGAGGGCGGCACACGCCGTTTTTCACGGGCTACCGGCCGCAGTTTTACTTTCGGACGACGGACGTGACGGGGGTAGCGCAGTTGCCCGCGGGAGTGGAGATGGTGATGCCAGGAGACAACGTGGCGATGGACATCGAGTTGATCACGCCCATCGCGATGGAGAAAGGGCTGCGCTTCGCGATCCGGGAAGGCGGGCGGACGGTGGGAGCAGGAACGATCACGGAAGTGATCGAGTAGAGGGATTGCCGATTGAAGTCATTGCCGATTGCCGATTGCCGAATGCCGATTGAAGTGGCGTTCGGAGTTGATGGTTAATCGGTGATGGAGACACTCGGGAAGAACTACTCGGGAAGAAATACACCGGAATCGGCCGTAGCGAGAATTGTGGGGAAAAATTTGTTGGGGAAAACAAGCGCCGGTGAGCCGTCATTCAAAATCGGCAATCGGCAATCGGCAATCGGAAATGCCTTCAATCGGCAATCGGAAATGACTATATGTTGAACGAAAAAATCAGGATCAGGCTCAAAGCTTACGATCATCGCGTGCTGGATCAATCAACGTCGGAGATCGTTGAGACGGCGAAACGAACCGGCGCCCGGGTGGCCGGACCGATACCGTTGCCAACTGTTAAGAACAAATGGACCGTGTTGCGTTCGCCGCACGTTGACAAGAAGTCGCGCGAGCAATTCGAGATCCGAACACACAAACGACTGATGGATATTCTGGATCCGACACCGCAAACCGTTGATGCACTGATGAAGTTGGATCTACCGGCCGGTGTAGATGTCGAGATCAAAGCATTTGGCAGACAGTAAGCCATTGCCGATTTCCGATTGCCGATTGCCGATTGGCCTTTGGAAAGCATGGCGCACGTTAATAACAACAATCGGCAATTGGCAATGGGCAATCGAAAATGATTAACGGAATCATCGGTAGAAAAATCGGGATGACGCAAATCTTTGCCCCGGATGGAACGGTTACTCCGGTGACCGTGATCAAGGCGGGACCTTGCGTGGTTGTTCAGCGAAAATCCGCGACTGGACCGGATGGCTATGACGCAGTGCAGCTTGGCCTGGTTGATGATAAGCCGCCGAAACCAAAAAACGTCACCAAGCCCATGCGCGGGCATTTCGAGAAAACTGGCGCCGGCATTCCCCCCACCCGGATCCTCAAGGAACTGCGCATCGATGGTACCGGTGGTGAAATGAATGTCGGGGATAAAGTGCTTGTCGATCTTTTTGCTGACGGCGATATGGTTGATGTGGTTGGACGGTCGAAGGGCCGAGGCTTTGCCGGGACCGTCAAGCGCCACCACTTTAATCGTGGCCCGGAATCGCATGGATCGATGAACGTGCGAGCGCCAGGCTCAATCGGCGCTTCAGCTTATCCGTCGCGAGTTATCAAGGGGAATCGCTCTTCGGGTCACATGGGCGATGTGCGAGTAACAACCAAAGGCTTAACCGTTGCACGGGTCGATGCGGAAAACAACTTGTTGATGATCCGCGGTGCGGTACCCGGCGCTAACGGCAGCGTGGTGGTGGTTAAGAAAGCGACGAAGTGACTCATTGCCGATTTCCGATTGCCGATTGGCGTGTAAGCGACAAGATCATTGCTGATTGCCGATGGGTTCGGAAGCGACAAAGGGTTTTGAAATCGGCAATCGGCAATCGGCAATGATCTTGGCAATCGGAAATAATCAAAGGTGGAGTCGAATATGCCTACCGTTAAGGTGCGCAATTTAAAGAACGAAGAGGTTGGTGAGGTCGAGTTATCAGAGGCTGTCTTTGGCGCGCCTTTGAATGAACCACTGATTCATGCCGCCGTCAGGAACTACATGGCCAACGCGCGGCAGGGAACCTCCGCGACCAAGACCCGCGGCGATGTTTCCGGATCGGGACGGAAATTATGGAAGCAAAAGGGAACAGGCCGCGCGCGCATCGCTTCGCTGCGCTCCCCTCTGTGGAAGGGCGGCGGAAACGCGCATGGCCCACAGCCCCGCGACTGGTCCTACAACCTGCCGAAAAAGATGCGCCAGGGCGCGCTGCGTTCGGCCCTGTCGGCTCGTGTTCGAGAGGGAAATGTAGTGGTGATTGAGGGCTGGCAACTCGAGAATCCGAAGACAAAGGAACTGGTGAGTTCCCTGGGAAGCCTGGGTCTTGCGGGCAAGATGTTGATTGTTGATTCGCTCGACAACCGGAACCTGCTGCTGTCTTCGCGAAATGTGCGGCGCACGAAAGTTGTGAACAGCTTTGGTTTGAATATTTACGATCTTCTCTATCACGAGACGCTGGTGTTGTCCCGTTCGGCCGCTAAAGAATTAGAGCAAGTACTTGGGCCCAAAGAGGCTCAACCGCAAACATCTGAGGAAACACCTGAACCGGCTATTGCCGAAGCAAAACCAAGGCGGGCGCGAAAACCCAAGAAGGAGGCGGCGTAAACGGTGAGAACGATCTGGGACATCATCAAGTCGCCGGTGATCACGGAAAAGGCGCTGGTTGCCAAAGAAGAATCGCAGGACAAGCGACAGCTACTGACATTTCGAGTCGATCGACGCGCGACAAAGCCCGAGATTAAGTCAGCCGTGGAAACGATCTTTCAGGTGAAGGTTGACCGGATACGCACCATTAATTTCATGGGAAAGACCGCGCGCAGAGGAAGATTTGAAGGCCGCAAACCTTCCTGGAAAAAGGCCTACGTGACCTTGAAAGAAGGCGAGAAGACGGTCGATTACGGCGAATCAGTCTAAGCATTGCCGATTTGCCAATTACCGATTGCCAATTAGTAGGCACCTGCGTTGAGGGCAAATCGGCAATCGGCAATTGGCAATCGGAAATAACGACATGGGCATCAAGAAACTTACACCTACATCACCGGCGCGGCGCTATCAGACTTATTTGACGCGCGATGAGCTAACGGCTGGCGCGATCCCTGAAAAGTCTTTGCTCGAGCCGAAGAAGCGAATTTCCGGACGTAACAATAATGGCCGCATTACCGTTCGACGTCGCGGCGGTGGTCACAAACGCTTTTATCGCGTCATAGATTTCAAACGCGATAAAGAAGGGGTACCAGGGCGGGTTACACAGATTGAATACGATCCTAATCGGTCTGCGCATATCGCCCTAATCACCTACCTTGACGGTGAGAAGCGCTACATCATTGCTCCGAATGGACTCGAGGTAGGAAAGACGATTATGAGCGGGGCCGAGGCGGATATTCTGCCGGGTAATACCCTGCCGCTGATAAATATTCCGCTGGGAACGCAGATTCACAATATTGAGCTGCGGCCGGGAAAAGGTGGGCAGATGGCTCGGTCGGCCGGCGCATTTGCGCAGTTGGTCGCCAAGGAAGGTAGTTACGCTCAGCTTCGCATGCCGTCAGGTGAAGTCAGGCGAGTGCCGCTGGTTTGCCGGGCTACAGTTGGGCAGGTCGGAAATCTGGAACACGAGAACGTGTCGTTGGGCAAAGCCGGCAGATCGCGTTGGAAAGGGTTGCGACCGCAGGTGCGTGGTGTGGCCATGAACCCGGTGGATCATCCCCATGGTGGCGGCGAGGGAAAGACTTCGGGCGGCCGCAATCCGGTGACTCCCTGGGGTCAACCGACACGTGGCTACAAGACGAGGAGCAACAAGCGAACGCAAAAGATGATTTTGCGTGATCGCAGAACCAAGTAATTGCCAATAACTAGAATCGGCAATTGGCAATCGGAAATTGGAAATGGAGATATATGGCGCGTTCAGTTAAAAAGGGACCATTTATCGACAAGGGCATTCAGAAAGTTGTTGAGCGTGCCCGCGTGGGCGGACAGCGTCCACCTGTGATCAAGACCTGGTCGCGACGTTCGACTATAACTCCCGACATGGTCGGGCTTACGTTCGGGGTGCATAACGGCAAGAGGCATTTGCCGATCTACGTCACTGAAAACATGGTGGGTCACAAGTTGGGTGAGTTTGCGCCCACACGAACGTTCAAAGGTCATTCGGGAACAAAAGTCGAGAAAGCCACCAAGGTGGCCCCCGCGGCGCCGCCTGCGAGTAAATAGCCGTAGGAAGCGGAAGGGCGATTCACGATTAGAGGACAAGTATGGAAGCGACTGCGAAAGCAAAGTATCTGCGGGGATCATCGCAAAAGGCGCGCCTGGTCGTCGACCTGATTCGGGGAAAGGATGTGAATCGGGCCCTGGCTATCCTGGCGTATGCCAACCGCCGGGCAGCGGATGGAATTGAAAAGTGCGTGCGTTCGGCAATCGCCAATGCGAATGAGGCGGCCGATAAAGCAAACGTCGCAATTGATCCCGATGACCTGTGGGTGAAGGCGGCTTTTGTCGACCGCGGTCCGACCAAGAACAGACGCCGCGTGAGACCCGCGCCGCAGGGCCGCGCTTATCGCGAGCAGCGCCACTTTTGTCATGTGACCATTTTGTTGTCTAACGATGCGCGGCCGGAACCGAAGGCGGCGAAAGGCAATGGCAAGGCAGGCAAGCTAAGTGGAGCCAAACCGGCGAAGCTCGCAGAAAGCAAGAGCCGGAAACGAGGCGGAGCGGCGTCCGCGCCGCGCCAGAAACGAGCATCCCGGAAGGCCGAGAGCGTTTCCAGCGCCGAGCCCGCAGCGGAAGAGAAGAAGACCAAAAGAGCTTCTAATAAAAAGGCTCCGGCGAAGGAGTAGCGAAACGCGTTCTGGAAAAAAAGCTTGAAGGTGCGTCGCTGGTTTCAGATATTTAGAAGTGTGATTTTGGATTTTAGAAATGTGATTTCAGGTTCAGAAGAGTGATTTCAGATTTGAGATCTCAGATTTCAGATCTTTCATCAAGAACTGGAGAAAACTGTGGGTCAGAAAGTTCATCCATATGGTTTCCGGCTAGGCTACAACAAGGACTGGCATTCGCACTGGTTTGCGAAAAAGCAGTTTGGCGAGTTCTTGCTCGAGGATCTCAAGCTCAAGCGTGATTTGAAACAGCGCTTCGCCGGCGCCGGCGTTTCGCACGTTGATATCGAGCGCGCTGCAAACCGGTTGAAGATCATAATTTACACCTCGCGGCCTGGAATCATTATCGGCCGCAAAGGGGCGGAAATCGATAAGCTGAAAAGCGATCTCTCATCGAAGACTGGCCGCGAAGTGCTCGTGTCAATCCAGGAGATTCATAAGCCCGAGCTGAATTCCCAGTTGCAGGCTGAAAAGATTGCCGCCCAGCTCGAAAAGCGAATCGCGTTTCGGCGGGCAATGCGCAAAGCGGTAGAAGAGTCGCTTCGTTTTGGGGCGCAGGGAATCAAAGTAAAAGTCAGCGGCCGTTTGAATGGAGCGGAAATCGCCCGCAGTGAGTGGCATCTTCAGGGACAGTTGCCGCTGCACACCTTGCGGGCCGATGTGGATTACGGGTTTGCGGAAGCACGCACAACGTTTGGGCAGATCGGGGTAAAGGTTTGGATCTATAGAGGGGAAATCCTCGACCCGAAAGCCGCGATGGCCCGGGGCACAGGATCGGATCCGATCAACGAAACGCGCGTGGGCGAGCGTGAGCGGAGGCCCCGAACACGTCGGGAACGCGAAGGGCGTGAAGGGCCGGATGGCAGAAGACCTAGAGGCGGTGAATAAACATTGCCGATTGCCGATTGCCAATTGCCGATTGGAAGGCAACTTTTGAATGCAATTGGTATTTGGGAATGTTTGAATCAGGAGTCAAGGCGCAGAGGAAGGATGCTAATTGGCAATCGACAATTGGCAATCGGAAATGACACATGTTGATGCCGAAGAAAGTAAAGCACCGAAAGCAAATGCGGGGACGCATGAGCGGCGTGGCGACCCGCGGCAGCGAGATTAGCTTCGGTGAATACGGTTTGAAGAGCCTCGAGCCCGCCTGGATAACCGATCGGCAGATCGAGGCCGCGCGCATCGCCATGACCCGTCACATCAAGCGCGGCGGTAAGATCTGGATTCGTATGTTTCCGGATAAGCCGGTCACTAAGAAACCGGCTGAAACTCGTATGGGCAAGGGGAAGGGAGCGCCTGAGTATTGGGTGGCGGTCGTAAAGCCCGGCCGCATCCTCTATGAGATTGAAGGAGTCGACGAAACGACGGCGCGAGAGGCAATGCGGCTGGCGGCCCAGAAGCTCCCGATCAAGACAAAGTTTGTGACGCGCTCAGATCAAGAAGGAGGCGCGATCTAAATGAAGCGGCGTGAAGAGTTGGACAAATACCATGACCTGTCGCAAGAGGAGCTTATGGCCGAAACAGGCCGCTTGAAAGAATCGCTCTTCCGGCTCAAATTCAAGCTGGCCTTAGGTGAAGTTGATGCAGTGAAGCGCATCCGGCAAGAGAAGAAATCGCTGGCTCGGATTCAAACGCTGTCGCGACAAAGACGTCCCGAGGCCGAGTCAAAAGGATAGTTTGAAGAACAATTTCTAAACGACGGCAGCTTTTTAACTGAGTACGAATAATGGCAGAAGAAAATCAGCAGGACGCTAATCAGGATTCGCCGGCAAACGCGCCAAAGACCGACGGTAAGCGAGCGCATCGGTCACAGAAGGTGGGCACTGTTTCTTCGGACAAGATGCAAAAGACGGTGGTCGTGCGTGTCGACCGTCTGGTGCTGCACCGAAAGTATCGACGTTATGTGCGACGCACCTCGAAGTTCATGGCGCACGATGAATTGGGCGCGACGATCGGCGACAAGGTGAGAATTGTCGAGACCCGTCCGCTTTCCACCAGGAAGCGCTGGCGCGTTGTTGAGATAGTGCAGAAAGCTGCGAAATAAATTTCGAATTGCGAACTGCGAATGTTAGCTGTTGGTAATTAGAAATAGGTCGTATAGGTCCGATTGGTCCTATACGCGCAATTCGCGATTGGTGGGAGCGTAGTCATGATTCAAATGCAGACCTCTTTGGAGGTCGCCGACAATTCTGGGGCGCGTCGCGTCGAAATGATCATGCCGATTGGCGGTTCGACCGGCAAGATTGCGAGTCTCGGGGACCGAATAAAGGTTACGGTCAAGGAGGCTTCGCCCGACGGTACGATCAAGAAAGGCACTGTCCAGGACGCGGTGATTGTGCGCACTCGGAAGGAGGTCCGCCGCAAGGATGGCACTTACATTCGGTTCGATCAGAACGCGGCAGTCCTGATTAAGGAAGATGGAACACCTATCGGGACGCGCGTGTTTGGTCCGGTGGCGCGCGAGCTGCGCGACAAGAATTTTATGAAGATAGTTTCGCTGGCGCCGGAGGTTATTTGAGAATCATGACCGGAACAAAACGCGTGAAAATCAAGAAAAACGATCAGGTTGTTGTGATCGCCGGCCGTGACAGGGGCAAGCGGGGACGAGTACTGGAGGTGGTGCCCGCGAAGGGAAAAGTTAAGGTCGAGGGCGTGGCGATGATCAAGCGCCACCAGCGGGCAAATCCGCAGAGTAACCGAGGTGGCGGCATCATCGATAAGGAAGCTTTTGTTGATATTTCCAACGTGCAACTGGTCGATCCACAGTCGGGCAAGCCAACGCGTGTCAGTTACGAAGTTGAACCGGACGGTAAGAAGACCAGAGTGGCCGCGGCGAGCAGACATTCATTGGAAAAATAGCACGCCGGTCAGCACCTCCGGCATGAGCAGGTTGACTTGATCGGTTTTACGAGGAAGAACGATGGCAGCAAGGTTAAAAGAGCGGTACCAGAAAGATATAGCACCCGCGATTGCCAAAGAGTTTGGCATCCGCAATCCCATGGCGGTTCCGCGTATCGACAAGATAGTAATCAATATGGGAATGGGTGAAGCCATCGCTAATGCGAAGATCCTCGACACTGCGGCTGACGAACTGCGCGCCATCACCGGCCAGAAGCCGGTAGTTACGAAGGCAAAGAAATCGATTGCCTCGTTCAAGCTGCGCCAGGGGATGCCGATCGGGGTTATGGTCACCTTACGAGGCGATCGGATGTATGAATTCCTGGACCGGTTGGTTTCCATTGCCTTGCCGCGCGTGCGCGATTTTCGCGGTGTATCGCCCAAGGCTTTTGACGGTCGCGGTAATTACACCATTGGTGTTAGAGAGCAGCTGATATTTCCGGAGATCGATTTCAACAAAGTAGACAAGCTGCGTGGGATGAATATCTCAATTGTAACCACCGCGCGAAACGACGAGCAGGCGCGGGCGCTGTTAAAAAGTTTGGGAATGCCGTTCAGGCAGTAAGTTGGTGAATCGAGCATGATAGTCCGCAGATTACGCCGATTACGCAGATTTGGAGCAAAGACAGAAAACTTGGGCCATTCGAACTCAGACATCAAATGCCTTTTAGTTCGTTCCGGTTTTCTGCGTAATCTGCGTAATCTGCGGATAACCGATAGCTACAAAGTCAACGAGGAAGCATGGCAAAGAAATCACTGATCGCAAAGTCGCAGAGGAAACCGAAGTTCGCGGTGCGGGCCTACACGCGGTGTAAGCGCTGCGGCCGGCCACGTGCCTACCTTCGCAAGTTTAATCTCTGTCGCATCTGCTTTCGCGAGTTGGCGCTGCAGGGACAGATCCCCGGCGTCGTGAAGTCGAGCTGGTAGTAGACATTTTCGATTGCCAATTGCCGATTGCCGATTTGCCAGGGCTTCGCGTCTTATCAAATCGGAAATCGAAAATCAAAAATCGGCAATTAAATAACGGAGTTATTTCATGACTGATCCTATCGCCGATATGTTGACGCGAATACGCAACGCCATTGCGGCCAAGCATTCCCGCGTAGATATTCCGGCTTCGAAACTGAAACTCGAGATAGCCAGGATTCTGAAGGAAGAAGGCTACATCAATAATTTCGTCGTCAAGGGCGAAGGCCTGAAGCGTCTGATTCGCATTTTCCTGCGCTACGACGCTCGTGGTACTTCTTCTATCACTCATCTCGAGCGGGTTTCACGGCCCGGTCGCCGAGTCTACGTGGGCTCCGGTGAGATACCCAAGGTGCTGGGCGGCTACGGTGTCAATATCGTGTCGACCTCGAGAGGGCTTATGAGTGGGAAGACGGCCCGGCGCGAGAACATCGGCGGAGAATTGTTGGCTCAGATTTATTAAGTAACGCAAGCTGTCAGCTTGCGTCGCAGGTTGAGTAGGTCTTGGCGACAAAGCAAGCTAACAGCTTGCTTTACAAAACGAGGTTTTTTATGTCGCGCATTGGAAAAAAAGCTATCACACTGCCAAAAGGCGTTAGTGTCACCATCGGAGAGCAGGAACTCGAGGTGAAAGGCCCGCGGGGAACCTTAAAGACTCCCGTCCCAGTTGGGATTAGTTTCAAGCTTGAAGGCGAGGAGTTAAAGGCCGAGCGCGCTTCCGATGAACTGGCGGCTCTTCACGGGCTGGCGAGAGCCCTGGCAAATAATGCGGTTGTCGGCGTAACCGAGGGGTTCAGCAAGCAGATGGATGTGGTTGGTGTTGGCTACAAGGCGGACGTGCAGGGAAAGAAAATTGTTTTTTCGCTTGGATACTCCCATCCAATCGAATTTCCCTTGCCGGCGGAGGTAGAGGCCAAAGCCGAGCGCCTGACAACAAAGGGCAGCATACAGCAATACCAGACTACGTTGACGCTGACGAGTAATGACAAACAGAAGTTAGGGCAGGTGGCTGCGGAGATGCATAAGCTGCGCAAGCCCGATGCGTATAAAGGCAAGGGCATTCGTTACGCTGGTGTGCCGATCAAGTTGAAACCAGGAAAAACCGGTAAATGATTTCCAATTGAAGATTGTCGATTGCCGATTTGCGAGCAGTGTTCAGTTCATTTTCCAATCGGCAATCGGAAATATGTTGGGGGTAGAATGGCAAACGCGAGCAGAGCAACAGTTCGAACAGCGATACATAGCCGTATCCGGCGGAAAGTCAGAGGCACGACTAGCAGGCCGCGCCTGGCTATCTATCGCAGCCTGAACCACATCTACGCACAAGTAATTGACGACGAGCAGGGGCAGACATTGGTCTCAGCCTCGACCACTGAAAAGGAGCTGAAAGGCGGATCGGGTGGAAATATCGCAGCCGCGCAACGGATAGGCGCGACAATCGCGGAACGAGCACTGGCCAAGGGCATCCGCAGTGTTGTGTTTGATCGCGGTGGTTATCTCTACCATGGTCGTGTGAGGGCGTTGACCGAAGCGGCCCGCAAATCCGGTTTGAATAAAGATGAATTTGCCGCCGACGGCGAAAAGGCAGCTAACGAAAAGAACAAAATAGCCAATGAGACAACCTAAACAGCGTATTCCCTCGCAAGGGCTCGACCTGAAAGATCAGGTTATTTCAATCAACCGCGTAACCAAGGTCGTTAAGGGTGGTAAGAACCTGTCGTTCGCCGCGCTTGTCGTAGTGGGCGATGAGGGTGGACATGTTGGTTTTGGCACAGGCAAGGCCCGTGAAGTTCCGCTGGCGATCAAGAAAGGTATTGAGGCTGCGAAAAAGAATTTGATTCGCGTTCCCTTGATTAATAATACCCTGCCGCATCAGTTGATCGGACGTTTCGGCGCCGGGCGCGTGCTGGTCAAACCTGCCTCGGAAGGGACGGGGGTCATTGCGGGTGGCGCGGTGCGTGCAGTTATGCAGGCGGTAGGCGTTCGCGATGTTCGCACCAAGGTTCTGGGATCGACAAATCCACACAATGTCGTGCGAGCCACCTTCGACGCGTTGTTGCGAATGAAAGATCCGATGGAGCTGGCCAGACTTCGCGGCAAACAGGTGGAAGAAATGTAGGGAGGTCGAATCGCGATCGGCAAAGTTGATTCGATGTAACGAGGTGTTATGCCAAGAACGGCAAAAAGCGAAGTAGCTAAAACTAAGAAGACAAAGTCTGCCGCGCCAAAGACTGCCAAGCCTAAGACTGCAGCCAGTGGCGGCACAATTAGGATTCAATACTATAGAAGCTTCATTGCCGCACCCCAGCCCCATAAAAGGGTGGTGCGCAGTCTGGGCATCACGAAGCTGAATCAGATCGTCGAGCGACCGGACACGCCATCAATGCGTGGTGCGGTCGCGAAGGTGCCCCACCTTTTGCGTCTGGTCGAGTAACAAGTTTTGAACGGAGTTGAAATGGCCATCAGTCTAACCGGGCTTCGTCCCGCAAAGGGTTCAACCCATAAAAAGAAACGTGTCGGCAGAGGTCCGGGTTCAGGCCTGGGAAAGACAGCCGGTCGAGGGGAAAAAGGGCAAAAGTCCCGCTCCGGTTATTCTGGCAAGCCTGGCTTTGAAGGTGGTCAGATGCCCCTTCACCGCCGGTTGCCAAAGCGCGGATTTACAAACATTTTCAAGAAGCGCTGGCTCGAGATTAGCCTGAATGCCCTTGAGAAACATTTCGACAAGAATGAGGAAGTGAATCCGGAATTGCTGCATGCGCGGGGTCTGATTAAGAAGGCCAAACACGATGTGGTTGTGTTAGGAAATGGAGAGTTATCGAAGCCGTTGCGCGTCTCGGCCCATCGCTTTACCAAAAGCGCGCGCGAGAAGATTGAAAAAGCGGGCGGTTCGGTTGTAGAAATCGGAACGTAAATCGTTTCGGCACGAGGATCCTCAATGGAAAAGTTTTTCGCTGCGGTTCGCAACATGTTCAATGTGCCGGATCTTCGCCGGCGCATCATGTTTACACTGGGATTACTTGCCGTCTATCGCCTGGGGGCGCACATTGGCGCTCCTGGTATCAACCGAGAGCGACTGGATCAGGTGTGGCACGATGTCGCCGGCACTCTGTTAGGTGTTCTCGATCTCTTTTCCGGCGGTAACTTTCGAACGATCTCGATTTTTGCTCTTGGCGTAACGCCATACATCACCGCCTCGATCATCCTCCAGTTAATGACCGTCGTTTCTCCGCAGTTGAAAAAACTGCAGGAGGAAGGCGAAATGGGCCGCCAAAAGATCAACCAGTGGACCCGTTATCTGACGGTAGGTCTGGCTGGGGTCCAGACGTCGTTCGTGGCCCACTGGCTACAGGTAAATCAGGTGGGCGCTCCGACCTGGGGATTTCTGCTTACCACCGTCTTGACGCTCACTACCGGAACAATCTTCGTTATGTGGTTGGGCGAGCAGATAACCGATCGGGGTGTCGGAAACGGTATTTCCCTGTTGATTTTCGCGGGCATTGTGATTGGCCTACCCCGCGGAGTCGAGCAGATTTATGAGCGCGTTCGTGGGGGCGACACGCTCGAAATTCTCGGCGTCTTTGGTTTAGTGCTGGCCCTTGTGGGGATCATCGCGTTTATAGTTTTTGTAGAAGCGGCCCGACGCAAAGTGCCGGTGAGCTATGCAAAGCGGCACGTGGGCCGGCAAATGGTTGGTGGCCAGCAAACAACAATGCCTCTGAAGATCAATATGGGAGGCGTGATCCCCGTGATCTTCGCGTCTTCCGTGCTCTCGATGCCGCAGAGCCTTTTCGCAGCGTTTCCCCCGGATCCGAGCAAGCCCAATGGGTGGTGGGCGAAGGTGTGGACCTTCTTCCAGATCTTCCATGCCAGTGACCCGTACTACGAACTGATCTTCATCTCGCTGATCGTCTTTTTCACGTTCTTCTACGTCTCCATTGTTTTCAACGTAGAGGAAGTTGCCGACAACCTTCGTAAGCACGGCGGGTTTATGCCCGGCATTCGTCCCGGTCGGGCAACCGCCGAGTATCTCAATACTATTCTGACTCGCTTAACCACTGTCGGCGCCGCCTACCTGGCGTTCGTTGCCTTTGTCCCACAGTTCATGCTGAGCGGTTTCAAGGTCGGTCGGTTGCCGTTGATTGGCACGTGGCTCGACTCGTTTGTTAGTACTACTCCCGGTCTCTCCTGGATACCAACGGGAATGGGTTATCAATTCTACTTCGGTGGCACGTCGCTGCTGATCCTTGTAGGTGTGGCGATGGACACGGTCGCTCAGATCGAGTCGCAACTCGTGATGCGGAACTATGAAGGCTTTCTGGGCTCTGGAGGACGGCTGCGCGGCAGGAGAGCCTAAGCATTTTAGATTTGAGATTGCCGATTGAAGATTGGTGCCGGTTTCAGAGCTGCTCCCATCGAAAGTCGCGAGTCGAGAATCGAAAAATCCGTGTTCCTAAGCCATGTCCAAAATCATAGTTTTGATGGGTGCGCCTGGTGCTGGAAAAGGTACGCAGGCGCGCTTGATTCAGGAGCGTTTGCACCTGCCACAGATTTCTACAGGGGATATGTTTCGCGCTCTTGCTGAGACCAATAGCCCGTTGGCGCGCGAGGTAAAAGGGTTGCAGGATGCAGGGAAACTCATTCCGGACGAGTTGGTCATCCGGGTCGTGCGTGAACGAACCAATCAGCCTGATTGCAAGCACGGTTACGTATTGGATGGATTTCCGCGTACTCCGGCTCAGGCTGAGACTTTGGAAGGGCTGGCTGCTGAACAGGAGAAGAAGATCGAGGCCGTGCTCGTTGACGTGCCGCTTGATCTCCTGGAAAAACGGGCCAGCGGCAGACGGCAGTGCCCAATCTGTCATGAGATCTATAATATTTTCTTCCTGCCTCCGCTGGTTGACGAGGAGTGTGATCGACACCCAGGTGTTAAGCTTGAACAACGCGCGGACGACTTGCCCGACAAGATCAACGTGCGGTTGAAGACTTATGAAGAGCAGACACGACCACTACTTGGTTACTACCAGCAGTCGAAACGGCTGCGTCGTGTTGATGGGACGCAGGAACCCGAGGCAATCTATCGTCAGATCGAGACGATAATAGTTAGCCCGGACGAGAACTAGGCCGGCAGCCGTCAACGCCATGATCATTGGGAAATCAAGAAAAGAGATTGAAAAGATGCGGGCCGCAGGGCGGCTCGCCGGCCTCGTCCTTAATGAATTGAGGGCCCTGGTCAAACCGGATATTACGACAATCGAAATCGACCGCGCGGCGGAAAAGATGATCCGTGATGCAGGAGCGATTCCGACTTTCAAGGGTTATCGCGGTTTTCCTTACTCGATTTGCGCTTCGGTAAACGATCAGGTCGTTCACGGTTTTCCTTCGAACTACAAATTGCGCAACGGCGACATCTTCTCAATCGATTGTGGCGCCACTCTTGACGGGTTCGTCGGCGACACCGCTACCACTGTCCCGGTAGGAACTGTTGCCGAGGCCTGGCTTAAGTTGATTGAAGTGACCGAACAGTGTCTGGAGATGGCGATTGAGCAATGCCGGCCCGGGAAGCATTTGGGTGATATCGGAGCGGCTGTGCAGAAACACGCTGAGGCGCATGGCTATGGAGTGGTTCGTGATTACGTCGGTCACGGAATTGGCCGTCAGATGCATGAAGACCCTCAGATACCCAACTATGGAAAGCCCGGACAGGGCCCGAAGATACGGGCTGGGTACGTTTTCGCCGTGGAGCCAATGATTAACCTTGGCACTCACTATACAAAGGTGCTGGCGGATGGCTGGACGGTTGTGACGCTCGATGGGCAGCCAAGCGCTCATGCTGAACACACCATCGCGATTACTGAGGAGGGGCCGGAAGTATTGACGCGGGTAGCTAAAGGCAGCTGCCTGGAAGCGAACCTTGCGGCCTGTAACTGATAGGCGCAGCGCGGCTTGGCAAAGGTTGGGAGGGCATGTTATCATTTGCAGTTTGTCAGCGGGGCTAAACTTCCATCTGAGAGGATATGGCGAAGGAAGAAGCTATAGAAGTCATGGCAAAGGTGCTGGAGACTTTGCCCAACGCAATGTTCCGTGTGGAATTAGAGGATACTCAGCACCAGGTGCTTGCGCACATTTCGGGTAAGATGCGCAAGCACTTTATTCGCATTCTTCCCGGCGATCGGGTTCTGGTTGAACTTTCGCCTTACGACCTCAATCGTGGACGTATTACTTATCGCTATAAATGACTTTCGAAAAAGCCGACTCGACAGTTGCAGGGGTTATTAGATGAAAGTACGCGCTTCAGTAAAGAAAATGTGTGATAAGTGCAAGATCATTCATCGCAAGGGTGTGGTCAGAGTGATCTGCGTCAATCCAAAGCACAAACAACGACAGGGATAAGAAAGAGTTAAAGATGGCACGTGTAGCTGGCGTGGATCTTCCACCGAACAAACGGTCTGAGATTGGGTTGACTTATATTTATGGCATCGGCCGCTCTCGGGCCAATGCCATTCTTAAGGAAGCCGGTGTCAATCTCGACACTCGAGTCAAAGATCTGAACGAAGATGAGTTAAGCAGAATTCGTGCGATTCTCGAGGCGCAGGGTGAGATAGAGGGCGATCTGCGCAAGCGAATTCAGATGGACATCAAACGCTTGATGGACATCGGTTGTTACCGGGGCCTCAGACATCGCAGATCGTTGCCGGTGCGAGGACAGCGAACGCATACGAATGCGCGCACGCGCAAAGGTCCGCGACGGGCAACCATCGCCAAAAAGAAGGCGCCCGGGAAGAAGTAAGACATTTGATAGATTTGGATTTCCGGTTTTATTGGCATGACAAGCGAGCGAAAATTGTGAAATCAAAAATCGAAAATCGGAAAACTGAAAATTAAGATATGGCAAAAGCAGGCGGAAAAAAAAAGGTCTTTCGAAAGAAAGAGAAGAAGAACATCCCGGTAGGGATCGTGCATGTTGCCGCGTCGTTCAATAACACGATGATCTCGATTACGGATCTCGCCGGTAACTTGATCGCCCAGTCCTCGGCAGGCGCGCGGGGTTTTCGCGGATCGCGCAAGGGCACGCCCTTCGCTGCCCAGCAGGCTGCGTATGAGGCGGCCAAGAAAGCCCACGAGGCAGGAATGCAGCAGTGCGAGGTGCGGGTGAAAGGGCCAGGTGGTGGACGTGAATCTGCGATTCGGGCAATTGCTAACGCAGGGCTTCGCATCAGCACCATTCGCGATACCACACCCATTCCGCACAATGGTTGCCGGCCGCCGAAGCGGCGCCGAGTGTAGGCAATGGTTTAACCTAAAGGATGAAGGGCCGGCGTTTATTGCAAACGCAGCCTGTAAACTTTTCCGTCTAAATAGACTGGAGGCAAGAAACAGTTGGCTAGGTATAGAGATGCGGTGTGCCGTTTGTGTCGCCGCGAAGGTGCAAAGCTTTTTCTGAAGGGTGATCGATGCTACAAGCCTTCCTGTCCGATTGAGAAACGCGGTACGCAACCGCCCGGACAGCATGGCAATTCTCTGCGCCGAGGCAAAGCCCTGGTTGGCTACGGCCAGCAATTGCGCGAGAAACAAAAAGTCAAACGCATCTATTTCATCCTCGAAGGTCAATTTCGAAACTATTTTGAGCGGGCAGCGCGAATGAAGGGAATTACAGGCGAGAACCTGTTGTTCCTGCTCGAGCGTCGCCTCGACAATGCCGTTTACCGCGCCGGGTTCTCCACTTCTCGGCGACAGGCACGTCAGCTCGTTAACCACGGGCACATCACTGTGAACGGCCGCAAAGTCGATATTCCCTCCTATCAGGTAAAGGCAGGCGACGTAATCACTATCAAAGAAGCCAGCCGCAAGAACCCCCATATCGAAGGGGCTTGGCAAACCGCGTCGGGACGTGGCCGCCCTTCCTGGATTGCCCCTGAAGGCGCGGAGATGAGCGCTCGCGTGGCCAGTCTGCCCGTGCGAGACGATATCGACCGCTCGATTAATGAGCAATTAATTGTTGAGCTATATAGCAAGTAATCAAATCGCGGCTCGTCAGGCGCCCGAGCAGGACGCGGCGAGTCAGAAGCATTTCTATTCGGGAACAAACGCTATGTCTATGGATCAAAATAATCTCTGGACCGGGTTCCAGATGCCGCGCCGTCTGGCCGCGGACGCCGAAACGCTAACTGAACGTTACGGTCGCTTCTCAGCGCAACCTTTTGAGCGAGGGTTTGGTACCACCGTCGGCAACTCGCTGCGGCGGGCTCTTCTTTCCTCGATCGAGGGGGCCGCTATTACTGCAGTTAAAATTGAAGGGGTCGAGCACGAGTTTTCCTCGATTAAGGGTGTAGTCGAGGATGCCACCGACGTCATCCTTAACCTCAAACAAGTGCCCTTCAAATTGCACGGGAACGAGGCTAAGACACTTAGAATCTCAAAGGATGGCGCCGGGGAAGTGACGGCCGCCGATATCGAAGCGGATGCCGATGTCGAGGTGCTGGATCCCACGGTGCATATCGCTACCGTAAGTGAAAGCGGATCATTGAAGGTGGAGATGCGTTTGAAGCGCGGACGCGGTTACGTGTCGGCTGATCGCAACTTTGACGAGGATCTGTCGCTCGGTTACATCCCCATCGATTCCGTTCATACGCCGGTGAAGAAGGTCAACTATAACGTCGAGGCCGCTCGTCTGGGTCAAAACACTGAGTTTGACAAGCTTACGATTGAGGTCTGGACAGATGGATCGGTAAAACCGGAAGACGCAATCGGCCTGGCCGCGAAGTTGATCAAAGATCACATGTCCATCTTCATTAATTTCGAAGAAGACACCGATGATTTTGCCTATGCCAAGCTCGAACGTCCACCGCTGCCGCGGAATGATCAGCTCGATCGTTCGGTGGATGAACTTGAACTTTCAGTCCGCTCTTATAACTGTCTCAAGAACGCCGACATTCGCACGATCCGTGATCTCGTCCAACGCAGTGAGCGGGAAATGCTGGCCACCAAAAACTTTGGTAAGAAGTCACTGAATGAAATCAAGGAAATTCTCAATGGGATGGGTCTTGATTTTGGAATGGAGTTTGACGAACAGGGAAACCCGATTCCCGGCAGCGGCGGTCGCGACGGGGTTGACATGTCTGAGTACGAAGCGGACGAGCAATAAGCACGAGTCATCGTTACAGAGTAGGAATTATTTGAGTCATGCGGCACCAGAAGGCACATCGCAAACTTGGTCGAACGACGGAGCACCGGATGTCGATGCTCAGGAACCTGGCGACCTCGTTAATCAATTCGCGAGAAGAGCGCATCGTCACCACGCTGCCAAAGGCAAAGGAGCTGCGTCCGTTTGTCGAGCGGGCCATCACTTTGTCACGGCAGGCCCGAAATCTTGATGGCGACGAATCGCAAGCCCGCGTTCTGCATTTGCGCCGGCAGGCGGCTGGCTTCTTCCACGCCGGAAACTTCGAACAAACGGCACTCGCGGGCAAGCGGGGCCAGTTGCGATTAGCGCGAACCGCTGGAGTTGCGGCGCTAAAACGGTTGTTCGATGACCTGGGAGAGCGGTATAAAGACCGGCCGGGTGGCTACACGCGTATTTTGAAATTAGGACATCGCGCGGGAGACAATGCGGAAATCGCGATTATTGAGCTCGTAGATAATCCTCGCGAGATACTGGCGATTGAGAATGCCCGAAAGAGGGCAAAGGCGGCAGGTGGCAAGAAAACCGGCGGGTCCAAACGACGGGCCGGTCGCGCCAAAACGACCGATAGCGAGGCTGCGAGTGAGCCTGCTGAGCCGGAGCAATCGACTTCTTCCGAGCAGTAGTTACCTGGTCATGAACGGCTGATGCCCCGGCCCGAACAAGCCCCAATTGATTTTCGGCAGGGAATCCGAAACTTTTGGGGCTCACGTTTTGTTGAACTGGTTTTGAAGCGGTCGGCGGAGAAAAATGAGCGATCCGGATAATGCTCGTAAAATAAACAGGCTTGAGAAATCCGCGCGCCGACGTTCACCGGCTGAAAACGCGGGCCGGCCCGAGCCATCAGTGAACATGGACGAGTTGCGCGAGCTGATCGCGCTCTTGCGGGACAATGGGCTGGCGGAATTCGAGCTCGAGCGCGAAGGGTTTCGCGTTCGCTTGCGGCGGGACAGCGACTTTCTTGTCGGCGGCGGAGGATCTGGTTCCACATCATCTACGCCGTCAGAAAAAGCCCCAGTCGGAACTTCGCGGACAGCAGCAAGCGGCAGTCAACCGGCGGCGGCGCAAATTGCTCCCTCGCATCCGGGTGCGCAGGCAGAAAGTGCAGCTTCTGAAGATCAGGATCTTCACATCATCCCCTCTCCAATCGTGGGCACCTTCTATCGCTCGTCGTCGCCCAATGCTGAACCTTTTGTGAAAATCGGCAGTCAGGTTGGACCTGATAGTGTGGTCTGTATCATCGAGGCGATGAAACTGATGAATGAAATCCAGGCCGAGGCCAGTGGTGAGGTTTCGAAGATCTACGTAGAAAACGGACAGCCTGTTGAATATGGGCAACCGCTTTTCGGCTTGAAGAGGTAACGGTTCCCCACTCAACGTCCAATGTTTCCAGGTCCCAATCGAGGGCGGAGAACATTGGACTTTAGATTTTTTGAGCATTTCCAATTATGAACTCCGGAGCTCGCAAGTTTAGAAAAATCCTGATTGCCAATCGCGGAGAGATTGCCTGTCGCCTGATTTGGACTTGCAAGGAAATGGGGATTCGCACTGTGGCCGTCCATAGCGATGTGGATCGCGATTCGCTACATGTTCGTTTTGCTGACGAGGCTGCCTGCATTGGACCAGCCCCGTCAGCGCAAAGCTATTTGAATATTCCGGCGATCATCAGTGCGGCTGAGATCTTCAACGTCGACGCAATTCATCCCGGCTATGGTTTTCTGGCCGAATCGTCCTATTTCGCCGAAATCTGCGAGGCCTGCAATATCAAATTCATCGGTCCCAGACCTGAGGTGATTCGCCTGATGGGCGACAAAATCGAGGCCCGGCGCGCGATGATGAGCGCAGGCTTGCCGGTGCTGCCTGGCAGTTCCGAGCCCGTCACTTCAGAAGAGGAAGGATTAAGGCTGGCGCGCGAACTCGGTTTTCCCATCATTGTAAAAGCATCGGCAGGCGGAGGCGGACGCGGCATGCGCATCGTTCGCTCCGAGCGTGAGCTCGGGAAGGCCCTGGAAACCGCTTCAACGGAAGCTGCTGCGGCCTTCAAGGACGGCACCGTGTACATCGAGCGCTACATCGAAGAGCCTCGGCACATTGAAATCCAGGTTCTGGCCGATGAGTATGGCTCCTGCATTCATCTTGGCGAACGAGAATGCTCGATCCAGCGGCGACATCAAAAGCTGCTTGAGGAGGCGCCGTCCTCTGTAATAACGCCAGAACTACGGCGGCAGATGGGTGAAGCCTCGGTCGAGGCTTGCAAGAAACTCGGCTACTCGAGTGCCGGCACTATCGAGTTTCTCCTTGATAAAGACAACAAGTTCTTTTTCATGGAGATGAACACTCGGATTCAGGTTGAGCATCCGGTAACCGAGATGGTTACGCTGGCTGATATCGTGCGTAACCAGATTCGGATCGCCGAGGGCGAACCGCTCGGCTACACGCAGGACGACTTGCTGATTGTCGGACATGCAATCGAATGTCGCATCAACGCCGAAAATCCGGTGACCTTTGCGCCGTCTCCAGGCGTTATCACTGCTTTTAATCTTCCTGGCGGTCCCGGCGTGCGCGTCGATACCTATGTCTATTCCGGCTATCGGGTCCCGCCTTTCTACGATTCGTTATTTGCCAAGGTAATCGTTCATGCACGCACTCGTGAACTGGCGATTGCCCGCATGAAGCGGGCGCTGGAGGCCATGGTAGTGGAGGGAATCAAGACTACTATCCCCTTGCACCTGAAGATCATGGATGACCCGAAGTTCAGAGCCGGAGAGATCTCCACCGGTTTTATGGACTACTTTCTGGCGCAAAATGGAGTAAAGAACGGTAGTCGTGCACTGGCGGGAGCGCGGTAGCGGCTGCCAGGTTGCCGTTTGAGTTATGGACGCCTATAATATCCGACTTTTCTATGGCGAGTAGACTCGTCTGAGAGGGTGAAGAGATGCCATACGCAGTTATCAAATCAGGCGGCAAACAGTTTGTCGTGAAAGAGGGACAGACGCTGCGCGTCCCTTCGGTCAGCGCGGAGGCTGGAACTTCGATTGAGATTTCAGCATTGCTAACGCGGTCCGATAGCACCTCGGTAGGAACTCCAACAGTTGACGACGCGAAGGTGTCAGCGACCGTGCTTGACCACGGGCGCGGACAAAAGATGATCGTATTCAAGAAAAAGCGGCGTAAACACTACAAACGCACGCAGGGTCACCGTCAGGGTTACACGACAATACGAATTGATTCGATTGGATAGGAGGCAAGTCATTGCCAATTGTCGATTGCCAATTACCGATTTGCATTATTGCGTAAGTCAGTATCTTACGTTTTAGGAAATCGGCAATCGGCAATCGGCAATCGGCAATCTAATGGGATATGGCACATAAAAAAGGAGTTGGTTCATCTCGCAATGGCCGGGATTCGTCTGCCCAAAGATTGGGTCTGAAGAAATTTGGCGGTGAACTCGTCAGCGGCGGGAACATACTGGCGCGTCAGCGCGGCACCAAGTGGAAGCCCGGAAAGAATGTTGGCCGGGGTAAAGACGACACTCTTTTTGCCCTGATTGAGGGTTTTGTCAAGTTTGAGGATAAAGGCCGGGCCGGCAAATTCATCAGCGTTTACCCGCAGGAGCAGTCAGCAGCTTAGTACGTCGACCCTTGCAGCTACGCGACGCCCTCGCCAGCGGATTTCTTCGGCAACGGGCGTCGCTTTCGATTTGCATGTTTATCGATCGGGCCAAGATACGAATACAGGGTGGACATGGGGGTAATGGAGTAACTGCTTTTCGAAGAGAAAAATTTGTCCCCCGCGGTGGTCCGTCCGGTGGTGATGGCGGCCGCGGAGGTGATGTTTGGATTCTCGCAGATTCTTCTCTAAACACTTTGCTGCATCTCCGCTATAACCCCGAGCACATTGCCGGTCGCGGATTGCACGGTGAAGGCTCGAAACGCTCGGGTCACGACGGAGAAGACGTTATAGTGCGCGTTCCGGTTGGGACACAGATCTTTGAAGCGCAAACCGGAGAGCTGTTGCAGGACCTTGCTGTTGATGGGGCGCGCTGGCTCGCGGCCCACGGTGGACGTGGTGGCTTTGGCAACTCGCACTTTGCTACTTCGACAAACCGCGCGCCCCGGTATCATCAGCAGGGAAGCGAAGGGGAAGAGCGCGAATTGCAGCTTGAGCTCAAACTCCTTGCCGATGTTGGACTCGTTGGATTTCCGAATGCGGGAAAGTCAACGTTCATTTCCGCGGTGTCCGCGGCCAAGCCAAAAATTGCCGATTACCCGTTTACCACGCTCGAACCGCACCTTGGAGTAGTTGATCTTGGCGACTTCCACACGTTTGTGATTGCGGATATTCCCGGTTTGATTGAAGGAGCGCATCAGGGAGCGGGTCTGGGAGATCGATTTCTAAGACACATCGAGCGCACTCAGTTGCTGCTTCATCTGGTCGATGTTTCGTCCGCTTCCGGACGCGACCCGGTGCAGGACTACGACACTGTCAATCGCGAATTAGCCGCTTACAATCCTGCCCTGGCGCAACGGCCTCAGATTGTCGTGGGTACCAAAATCGACGCGCTTGATGATCCTGAAAAGCTGGAACGTTTGCGGCGGCGCGCTGCCGATGACCAAAAGCAGTTTTACGCTATCTCCTCAGCAACAAACCGGGGCGTTCGCGAACTGATAAGTGCCGTTGCCATTTCCCTCGGTGAATTGAAGAGTTCTGCCAACTCCCGCATTGATACTGTTGAGCTGACTCTTTGACCGGAACTGAGATCTGGAACCATTTGCGGACATTTGATGGGCGACAAGAGGCGCATCGGTATTTATGGCGGAACTTTTGATCCGGTTCATCTAGGTCATATTGAAGTAGCGAAAAGCGTTTCGCTGCTGTTTGAACTTGATGAGGTACTGTTTGTGCCGGCGCTGCATGCGCCGCATAAGTTGACGCGACCGGTAACGTCGCATTTTCACCGTTACGCAATGCTTGTCCTGGCAACGCAGGATGATCCGGGTCTGTGCGTGTCCACTTTCGAGCTTGAGGGCCACGACCGCCGTTATACCGTGGAAACCGTGGCCCATTTTCTGACCCGGTTCGGCGACTCGGCGCAACTGTTCTTCATTATGGGCGCGGACTCCTGGTCTGAAGTCACCACCTGGCGTGAATGGCAGCGGTTGCTTTCAATGACTAATCACATCGTCGTCACGCGCCCGGGTTTTGACGTGCGCAGTGATTATCTTCCTGATTCATTACGAACACGAATCGTTGATTTGCGCGGGAGGAAATCACAGGCTGTCGTTGACCGGACGGAAAAGGGAACGGTGTTTGTTACTGACGCTGTCATGAGAGAGGTTTCCGCTACCGAGATTCGTCGCGCCGTACGAGAGAATCGCTTTGCGGAATTGGACCAGTTGGTGCCCGGATCCGTCGCCGGGTACTTGAAAAAATACAGTCTTTATAGAGATTCGAATGAACCATAATTCAACGGTAAAGGAACAATCGCTCCACCCGGAGGACTCAGCCAGTTCGCCTTCAAAGACAGCGACAAAGACTGAAGTACCCGTCAAACTCGACGATCGTGTGTTAACCGCTTTGCGGGCCGCGAGTGAAAAGAAGGCGCTCGACTTGGTGGTTATGGACCTGCGCGAGATCGCCAGCTTCACAGACTATTTTGTGATTACCAGCGGGACTAACCAGCGTCAGGTGCAGGCGATTTCAGATGAGGTGTTTGACCGGCTAAAAAAGGCCGGTACACCCGCGGCACGTGTGGAAGGGCGGCAGACGGCGGAATGGATTCTGCTCGATTACGGCGATTTTGTAGTGCACGTCTTCGATGACAAGGCGCGGAAGTTCTATGACCTCGAGCGCCTTTGGCGTGAGGCCAGTCGGGTCGAGCTGCCCGCCGAGATTGCTGCGACCGGCGCAAGCTCTTTGAGAAGCGAAAAGTGATTGAGATATTTGCGCGCTCGGCAGGAATGCGCGAGGCAGTTCGTCTCGCCGAACGCGTGGCTGCCACTGACGCAAATGTATTAATCACCGGAGAGTCAGGTGCGGGTAAAGACGCGCTTGCCTTTTTTGTTCATGCAAGCTCAGCCCGCGCCTCGGCCCCGCTCGTGAAGATCGATTGTGCGACCATGCCTGCGGACCTGTTGGAAGCGGAGCTTTTCGGTTACGAGCGAGGAGCCTTTACGGGAGCAACCGAGGCCAAGCCGGGACGAATGGAGGCAGCTGACAAGGGAACTCTTCTCCTTGATGAGATAGCGCATTTTTCAGTGGATGCTCAGGCCAAACTGCTCCGGGTGATCGAGAGGCGCGAGTTTGAAAGGCTTGGAGGGCGGCGCACGATCAAGGTCGACACGCGATTGATTGCCCTGACCAATGTCGATTTGGAGCAGGCCGTAGAGCGACGCGATTTTCGTCAAGATCTTTTTTATCGCCTGAATGTAGTCCAGATTCGGTTGCCGCCACTACGAGAGCGAGCAGAGGATCTGCCTAAGTTGGTCGGACTTTTTCTCCAGAACTATGCGGCCAAACACGGTCGCAAGGTGAATGGCATCAGTCCGGCGGCATTGGCGCTCCTGCGCAGTTACGATTTTCCGGGAAATGTTCGCGAACTCGCCAATGTTATTGAGCGCGCGGTAATTGTCTCGGAGGGCAAACGAATCGATGTCGTTGATCTTCCGGAAGGCATTCGGGCTGCGGTGCAAGTGCTGGGCCGCCGAAGAAAGCCATTGTCGCTGGCCCAGGTAGAAGCGGAGTACATTACGGAGACGCTGACTGCGACAAAGGGAAACAAGACAGAAGCAGCTCGCATCCTCGGGATCAGCCGTAAGAACCTGTACGAAAGAATTGCTCGAATGCCCAGGGATGATGAATGAAAGATGAGGGCAAAGCTCCGAAACACGGGGCGCGGGGAAGGTGCGAGACAGAGATTGCTTATTTGCAGCGCTGCCGGCCTGCGTAACGGTGACCGATGCGGTTGCGGATCATTTGGACCGGCAAGACCAGGGACGCGCATTTGCGGGCGTTGACCGAAGAGTACTTAGGTCGTTTGTGCCAGTTTGTTCGCTGCGAAGTTACGGAACTGCGTGAGAGCGTTAAGGCCGAAAGTAAGACGGGCATCGGGAAAGATTCCCGGCGCATCTCAGACGCGCTGCCAAGCGGTGCCCTCGTGGTTTTGCTTGATCCCCGCGGCGTTGAATGGTCCTCGAATGAGTTAGCACTTGAGGTACAGCGCTGGGAAAACAGCGGGGTTAAGGAGGTGGCATTCGTGATAGGCGGGCCGGCTGGTGTATCCCGGGAGGTTGCGGAAAAGGCCGGCAAACTTTGGGCGCTCTCCCGTTTGACATTAACTCATGAGATGGCGCGAGTGGTGGTTCTTGAGCAGTTGTATCGAGCCTACACGATCATTCATCGACTGCCGTACCACAAGTGAAGGCTTTGGAGCCCTTTTTTATAAGTTCTCAAGCAAGTAGGGTGGAGGATCTAAAACGAATGGATAAACGAAAAATGCGGAGCTTTCGCGATAAGTTGTTGGATCGGCGCGAAGGTTTAGTTGGGCAAGTACAGGCGGCTGAGCTTTACAGCCGTGAACGGGATGCTGAAGCAACTCAGGATCCCGCGGATATGGCGGCCAATGCCTATACCAAGGAATTGCTTGTTTCTATGTCCGACAACGATCGGCAGCTGCTGAACTCGATTGACGAAGCGCTGGAGCGCATTGAAGAAGGTAACTATGGTAAGTGCGCTCGCTGTGGTGAGGCATTGCCGGAGAAGAGGCTTGAGGCTGTGCCCTGGGCCCGTCACTGTATTCGTTGCCAGGATTTGCAGGAACGCGGGCTGTTAACTGAGGATGAAGAATAAGAGTCCCGTTTACACGACATGATTCGGCCTCCTGATTGATTTCAGGAGGCCTTGTTGTTTGTGCATATGAAAGTGGATATTCTTTGGTAGTTGCAGATGCTCCTCACTGAAACAATAACTCAACTATGCGATTCCGCCCTGGCGCTGGTCTATCCGCAGCCCTGTCATGTTTGTGGTCATAGTGTCGAGTCGCGAGCCGACGGATTCGTTTGTAACGACTGCTGGGTTTCCACCCGCATTTTCTCCGCGGCTGACCCCCTATGCTGGAAGTGTGGAGCGTTGGCTGCCGGAAACATCGGCGCTGAGGCTAGAGAACAGGTAAGGTGCCAAAGCTGCGAACTGCACGCCTTTACCGGAGCGCGAGCATGCGGCGTCTACGAGAAAGCGTTGCGGGCTGCTGTGCTTTCACTAAAACGCCAACCATACGTTCCCTCTCGCTTAGCTGAGTTGTTAGGAGCAGCTGCACGCCGCGCGCCGTTGCGCCAATGTACGAGGATTGTTCCCATCCCGCTTCACCCACGGCGACAGCGCGCCAGAGGCTTCAACCAGGCAGAGACTATTTCTGCAGAGCTGGCCCGACGGAGCGGCTTACCTTTGGATTCCGTTAACCTGTTCCGTACGGTTCATACTGAACGCCATCGCGCGGGAATGGATGCAAGGTCGAGAAGGGAGACCGTTGAACAAGCCTTCGCAGTCCGGAGCCCGCGTTTATTTGCCGGCCAAAGTATCCTGCTGGTCGACGACGTGTTTACAAGCGGCGCCACCGCTTCCGCATGCGCCGCCACTCTTTTGCAGTGTGGAGCGAAAGCAGTCTTTGTCTTGACGATTGCACGAACAGTGCATTACTAACCATCTACTCAGCACGACTCCAGACTCCAGACTCCAAGACTCCAGACTCCAAGACTCCAGACTCCAGACTCCCCACCGCGGCATAGAAAACTCAGCAGAGACTCAGTATCATGCGTTCATGAAAAATTTGTACCCTCCCATTGAGCCGTTCGATACAGGAAGATTGAAAGTATCAGCTATTCATGAGTTGTATTACGAACAATGCGGCAAGCCCAATGGCCAGCCGGCAGTGTTTCTTCATGGCGGACCTGGCGGTGGTTTGATTCCCAGCTACCGTCAGTTTTTTGATCCAGAGTCTTACCGCGTCGTACTTTTCGAGCAACGTGGCTCCGGCCGCAGCACTCCTCACGCAAGTCTGGAACACAACACTACCTGGGATCTGGTCGCAGATATCGAGCGACTGCGCGAACATTTGGGCATCGATCGCTGGCTGGTTTTTGGTGGCTCGTGGGGCAGCACCTTGTCCCTTGCTTATGCGCAGACGCATCCGGAGCGAGTAACGGCGCTGGTGCTCAGGGGAATATTTCTTTGCCGCGAAAAAGAAATTCGCTGGTTTTATCAGGAAGGAGAGGGTGCCAGTGCAGTTTTCCCCGACGTTTGGGAGGAATATGTGCTGATAATTCCTCCAGCCGAGCGCGGAGACATGTTGCGCGCTTATCATCGGCGCTTGATGAGCGATGACGAGGCTGTACGGTTGGTAGCCGCTCGGGCCTGGTCTGTCTGGGAGGGAAGCACTTCAAAACTGTTTCCCGATCAGAAGCTCATCGATCATTCAGCCGAGGAGCACTTTGCGCTGGCCTTAGCGCGTATTGAGTGCCACTACTTCGTGAACAACGCCTTCTTTGCCACTGACAATTACCTGATCGAGAACGTCGATAAGATCCGACACATTCCAGCGGAGATCGTGCAGGGGCGCTACGACGTGGTATGTCCAATGATGAGCGCCTGGGATCTGCATCGCGCCTGGCCTGAAGCGCAGTTGCACATCATTCCTGACGCGGGGCACGCTGCCACGGAACCCGGCATTGCCGGTGCACTGGTTGAGGCTACTGATCGATTTCGCGCCAAGACGCGATGAACAAAAAGTCCAAATTCCACCCACGGGAGAAGCTGTGTGAAAACTCTGAGGATGCCTTGAAGCAGAGGATTTGGACAATTCAAGCTGCGTAAATTCGCAGGTCGGGAAGGGGGCAGTCGTTAGCTTGAAGGTTCGGTAAGTTCAAGGCTCCCCCGCTCAAGTTTGAATGCCAGTGCTTATCCCTGTTACTTAAGCCTCTGGGTTTACTGGATTGAGTGATTGATTCGATGATGAAGCCTCGGAAACTTGAGCGGGGGCGCCTTGAACTTACGGAACCTTCAAGCTAACGACTGCCCCCTTCCCGACCTGCGAATTTACGTGTGGATTTCGACCTTTTTGCAAAGCCTCCCCGGGCCGGTTTCCACCGCCAAATACCATGGGGATCCGCCCTGTTTTCCCTTTAATTTTGACACTATCTTGCACGCTCGCGTAATATCAGGCTCAGTATGACCGGCCGGGTATTAGTACTGAACGCATCCTTTGAGCCCATCAACGTGTGCACCGAACGGCGCGCCGTGGTGATGATCTTCAAGGGTGTGGCGCGGGTAGAGGAGCATAACGGTCACATGCTGCATTCAGAAAAGTTGGCGATACATGCTCCGTCGGTGATTCGCCTTACGGAGTACATCCATATCCCCTTTGAGCGTCGCTCTCTTTCTCGCAAGAACATTCTGTTACGCGATCATTCAACATGCCAGTACTGTGGCAGACAATATCCACCGTCGGAGTTGACGTTGGACCATGTTCAGCCGCGCTCTCGCGGTGGTGAGTCCAGCTGGGACAATCTGGTGGCTTGTTGCAAGCGCTGCAATCATCGAAAGGGGAACCGCACTCCGGAAGAGTCGGGTATGCATTTATTGCGCAGGCCGCGCGGTTTTTCGTTGCACGTTAATCGGCAAATAATGCGTTATCTGGGTCGCGCGGACGAAACGTGGAGAAAGTATCTCTTCTACGAATCTAACAACGGTAGGTGACGATCGACCCTCGATCGTAAGCTACCTCCCGAAAGAGGCTGTTTATGAGTCAGACTATTTTGGCAATTGGAGGCTTGGGAACACCGGAGCTGATCGTGATTGCTGTGGTTATTGTTTTGCTTTTTGGCGCCACCAGGTTGCCCCAACTGGCAAAGGCGCTCGGTCAGAGCAAGCGGGCCTTCAAAGAAGGTCTGGATGAAGGCGACAAAGAACAATTACCAAAGGAGACTCGCGAGAAGTGAGTGACGCGGTTTCTTGTGGCCGCGGTTGCGTGCTAGATGTGAAGTTGAGGTCCTCGGTGGGGAGGGTCTCCAATTAGGTTTCCCCGTATTTTAGCGACATCTAAGATCTCAGATCTCAGATCTCAGTGAGAGTGACCTTTTCGTCCGACCACAAGGGTAGCTTTCACCGTCAGTGCAAATTCCCCTTCGTGCCGTTCCTCATTAATGATGCGCGCAATTTCGCGAGACACTCGCTCTTCATCTTCATCACTCAAAGACTCGAGCCAGCCGGCCATCAAAAAGTCAGATATTAACGGCGCATTCAGAAACGCTTCTCCAGACTCGTAATCAAATTCTTCAATTTGGCACCACGAAGCAATATCCTCCAGTCCCGCCTCCTCGGCCGCCTGTTCGATCTCCGAAATCGTTGGCAACTCCGTGATGAGGTTTTCAACCTCTGATTCGAGATCTATGAGGCCACAGTTGTGCAAAGCTTCCCAGTAAACAGAAAAAAACTCGCCAAAACTGGAAAAGGTAGGCAGCACAATTGCGATTGTCCCATTAGCTGAGACCACCCGTGCCATCTCAGAAATCATCCGCTGCACCCGTCGCGTAGAAATAAGCGACGCATTTCCCACGACCGCATCAAACTCGTTGTCCTCGAAACGCAAATCATCCAATTTTCCGGAACGGAACTCTGCGGGTTCCTTGACGACTGTCGCTTTGGCCCGAGCCAGCTCGAGTGACTCTTCGTTTTCGTCGACGCAAACCAGGGTAACCTTTTCGCCCGAGCGTTCATGAAGAGCAATTGCATGACCACCTGTGCCGCAGCCCAAATAGAGCACCCGTCCCTTCTGGGGACGCTCAACATGTTCGTCGAGTAGTTCTGCAAATCTCTCGCCCCAATCGGGTGCTACAAACAGGTCATGCAGGAAGGCCAATTCCTTGTTTGATTTCTTGATGATCGCCAATCACCCCTCGCTTCCTTGATCTTCGGCGCCGTCCGGCAGGTAGTATTTTCGTCCTCGCAATCGATCCGGTAGACAATCCATTTCTTCCGCAGCTGCCGGATCGTTATGAACATACCGGTAGCCCTGACCATAGCCGAGATTTTTCATCAACGGTGTGACCGCATTTCTGAGGTGTAATGGTACCGGCTCCCGCGCTGTTTCGGCGGCGTCGGCAACTGCTGCGTGATAGGCGTTCTTAATCGCGTTCGACTTTGGCGCACGAGCCAGATAGATCGTAGCTTGAGACAACGGAAAGAGAGCTTCGGGCAATCCGATAAGCTGGACGATATCGGCAGCGGCGGCGGCTTGGACCATTGCTTGGGGATCGGCCAGCCCTATGTCTTCAGAAGCCAGAATGCACAAACGCCGGGCAATGAATACCGGGTCGGCCCCGCCCTCGATCATGCGGGCCAGCCAATAGAGCGCAGCATCAACATCCGAATTCCGCAGAGACTTAATCAACGCCGAGGCGAGGTTGTAATGTTCTTCGCCTCCTTTGTCGTACGCGTAATGAGCGCGACCCAGAGCTTCCTTTACTGTCTGCTCAGTGATGTTCCTGACACCCTGCGAATCCAACGGGCTTGCTTCCACCGCCGCTTCCAACGCAGCGAGTGCAACTCGCGCATCACCACCAGCCGAATTGGCGATTCGGCCCAGCAGCTCGGATGAGATCTCTGCCTCGAAATCTCCCAGCCCCCGTTCACGATCACTGAGTGCCCGCTGCAAAATAGTTTTGACTTCATCTTCCACGAGAGGATTGAGTACCAGAACACGCGCTCGCGACAGCAGAGCGCCTGTTACTTCAAATGAAGGGTTCTCCGTCGTAGCCCCAATCAAAGTCACAGTCCCGTTCTCGACAGCGTGCAATAGCGCATCTTGCTGAGCTTTGTTGAAGCGATGGATTTCGTCGATGAAGAGGATGGTGCGCTGCCCAAACTTGACCTCTCGTCGAGCTTCGGCGATGGCTTCTCGCAGATCCTTTACGCCGGAAAACACTGCCGACAAGGGAACGTATCGTGCGCCCGTCTTTTCAGCGAGGAGCCGGGCCAGGGTAGTCTTACCAGTTCCGGGAGCTCCCCAGAGGATCAGAGATGGTAGATTGCTGCCCCGCTCGATCAACCGTCGCAAAATTCGATTCTCACCGACCAGATGGGTCTGCCCGACGAATTCGTCGAGCGTGCGGGGGCGCATGCGCTCGGCCAGCGGCGCTGATTTCTCAGGACCCGGCTGATCTTCCATGTCGCCAAACAGACTTCGTGGTGTTGAATACGCCATAAAGCAAAATTTAGGGAACAATTATCGCCTAAAGAGGCAACGGACGCGACCGGCGAGGACCGACCCCTGGCCGGCTAATCTCAAACTTGTTGCAGTTTTATCTAGGCATTTTGGGGCCATTCGTGATACGTATTTGGCGTTCCCCGTGCTTGTCCTGTAGTATGCGAAAACTCAGACTTTAACCGAAATCTTCGACGGAACGCCCTGTCAATCGTGTTCGTATAGGCAGGCGAGCGCAGAATACGGAGAATGGGCGCGAAGTGAGTCTAATCGGGAGAGGGTGACATGAAAGAAGCAAAGAATGTATTGCGAATCGTCGGGATGATTCTACTGGGCGTGTTCGTCTTCGCCGTGGGCGTTCCCATTGTCTTAACAGCCGCAGGCGTGACGCTCGGTATACTAAAGGTGTTGTTCTTAATCGCAGTGTTTTTGATAAAACTTGCTGTCTTTCTAGCCGTTGGCTATCTGATCCTTGTCGGTATTCGTGCTCTGCTCCGTTAACGTCGTTAAGGGCAACCGACCACTTCCCAAGGTTGCCCGGAAGTCCTCGCCTTTCAGTCCCTACACGTTAAACCGGAAATGCACGACATCGCCTTCCTGCATGACGTAGTCTTTACCCTCAAGCCGCAGTACGCCTTGCTCTCTGGCGGCCGCATACGAGCCTGAACGAAGCAGCTCTTCATAGTTGATTACCTCTGCTCGAATAAAACCCCGCTCGATGTCGGAATGAATTGCCCCAGCCGCCTGTTGGGCTCGCATTCCCTTTGGTATGGTCCAGGCGCGGACCTCCTTTTCCCCTGCCGTCAGGAACGACATCAAACCAAGCAAGTGATAAGCGCTCTTGATTAGACGATCAACACCGCTGCTGACGACGCCGGCGCTCTGCAAATAGTCAAGGCGCTCCTCCACAGGCAGCGCTACCAACTCAGCCTCGAGCTGAGCGCAAATCACGACGCATTCCGCAGATTCCCTCGCGGCGATCTCCTTAACGATCTTGACATGAGCGTTTTCATCCGGAGCAGCCAGCGCGGTTTCGTCGACGTTTGCCGCGTAGATCGTGGGCTTTAAAGTAAGTAGAAAAAAGCTCCGCAGGACTGCGCGTTCGTCATCCGTGAGCGTTGCAGTTCGGGCCGCTCGTCCGTCCTCCAGGGTGGGTTGTATCTTGTCAAGCACCGCCAATTCTATTCGCGCTGTTTTGTCACCGCTCTTGGCTGCTTTCTGGGCTTTTTCTCTTCGGCGTTCAACAGTAGCCAGATCGGCAAGGGCTAACTCAATCTGGATAGTCTCAATATCGCGGCCTGGATCGATCGAGCCCTCAACGTGAATGACGCTCTCGTCCTCGAAGCAGCGAACCACCTGGACCACCGTATCAGTTTCCCGGATGTTTGCCAGGAACTGATTCCCCAGTCCCTCACCCTTTGAGGCCCCGCGCACCAGCCCGGCGATATCCAGGAATTCCACGGTGGCGGGCACGATTACATCGGTCTTTACGAGGCGCGCTAAAGGTCCAAGCCTTTCGTCCGGAACGGGCACTACACCGACATTCGGTTCGATCGTGGCAAAGGGATAATTGGCGGCCAGGGCCGCTGTTTGCGCAGTGAGTGCGTTGAAGAGTGTGGATTTGCCAACGTTCGGCAAACCGACAATGCCTGCTCGTAACATTACATGTCCTCTGTGAAATCAAACTAACCGATTGTCTTGAGTGATGCAAAGACGGTGAAAAGGTGATGCCGAGTAAGGCCGATCCACGTGCATCACCTCGAACGAGCTTTGCCTCAAAAGCCACAAAGAGGCACAAAAGCACAAAAGGTCTTCCATAAATCGTTTGCGCTTTTTGTGCTTCTTTGCGGCCTTGCAAAGCCGAAGTAGACTTTTGAGGCAAAGCTCCTCGAACGCATCAACTCAATCTGGCGGACTACCCTTTAGTAGCTGTTGGTTGCTTCGCGTATAATCCGCCTCCGGTATTACAGCAAAAGTTGGGCTCACAAAGGAAAAAAGTGGCCTCAGTCCTCAGTAAATGATTATCTCGCTAACTCTGGCAATGCTGGCGGCCTTCAGCGGCACGCTTGCCTCTTATCTTTATGATGAAGGTGCATCCCTCGCAGTGCGCATCTGCGGCGGCGCCTGCGCAGGACTGGCAGCCTTCGGACTGGTGGGTTTTGTATTCGCATCGTTTCTGGGCTTAACCCCGGTCGCAATCGTTTTGACGATGGTCGTACTCTCCAGCTCGATTCTTGTGCTTCGTGATAAGAATCGGCAGCGAGCGTTTAGGGCGGACTTGGAGGAGGTGTCACGCGCCTTTCGTAAGCCCAGCCGACTCGGGCTTGGCTATGCCGGGTTTTATCTGTTCATAGCAGTACTCTTTTGGCGCATATTCGACCGGGCCGTGATTGAATCTCCTGAGGGTATTTTTACCGGACTGCTAAACAATTTTGGTGACCTCCCGTTTCACATCAGTGTGATCACAAGCTTCGCCTACGGCAACAATTTTCCGCCGCAAGACCCGACGTACGCGGGCGTGCCGTTTACCTATCCATTTCTCACTGACTTTATCTCGGCGATGTTTGTGCGCTGCGGCGCGAGCTTGCGAGAGTCGATGTTCATCGAAAACTTCCTCCTTGGGATGGCGTTTGTCGGCCTCGTCCATCGCTGGGCCTGGGTGATGTTGCGCGATCGGCTCGCCTCGTTAATTACGCCGCTGCTGGTGCTGCTGAATGGGGGTTTTGGCTGGGTCTTGCTTTGGGAAAAGGGTCAGGGCAACGAAGGAGGATTGCTGGGAGTTTTAAAAGACCTGCCACCTTCCTTCACGGTGATTCCGGAAACAACCTGGCGATGGGGGAACGCCATTTCGGCATTGTTGGTCCCGCAGAGAGGAATCCTGCTTGGCTTACCGTTAGCAGTGATGGTTTTTGCGCAATGGTGGCTGGCCACGAAAGATGAAACGGAGACGGGGAGAAACGGAGAAACGGGGAGCGGGAAAAAAGCGCTTGGGGCGGAGCTGCGGTCAAACACCAGGAAAGGGAAGAACAAGAAAGGCAAGAATTTCCCTGACGGTGGTATTCGGTCCGGCCGGGTGACCCCGTTGCTCCACATCAAACCCTGGCAACGCATGGCAGCCGCAGGCGTAATCGCAGGGTTGCTGCCGCTGGTTCATGCGCACAGCTTCGTTGTGGTGATGGTCGTGGGCGCCTGCATCGGGCTATTGCAGCGGCGCTGGCGCGACTGGGCGGTATTTGTGGTTGTCGCTTCTCTGATCGCCTTGCCCCAAATGTGGTGGTCTACGCATCACAGCGCAGTTGATGCTACAAAGTTCTTCGAATGGCAGTTTGGCTGGGACCGCGGTAAGGACAGCGCGCTTTGGTTCTGGTTCAAGAATACAGGATTGTTTATACCGTTAATTGTGGCAGCAATTCTTTGGCGAGGAAAAGGATATCTCGTATCAAAGCGGTTGTTGCTTTTCTATTTGCCTTTTACCCTATGTTTCATTATTCCAAATGTGCTGAAGATGGCGCCGTGGATCTGGGATAACATCAAGGTATTGTTCTATTGGTGGCTTGCATCTGCTCCTCTCGTCGCCTTGTTGTTAACACGGCTTTGGCGGCACGGAAATGCGCAAAGAGTCCTTGCCGTAATATTGTTCTTTTGTGTAACTCTGGCCGGCGCATTGGACGTTGCCGGTATCGCTCTCCGATCCGTGAAGTATCAAGTTTTCGATCCGAGTGGGATCCAGTTTGCTGAGGTAGTTAAACAAGAAACCGCCCCGCAAGCCCTGATTGTTCACGCGCCTGTGCACAATCATCCCGTTTTTCTGACCGGTCGCCGATCGTTGCTGGGATATCCGGGACACATCTGGACACACGGGCTGGAGTTTGCCGAACGAGAGAGCGAAATTCGCAGAATATACTCCGGCGCTCCGGACGCGCGATCGCTGATCGATAAGTATCGGATTCAATATGCAGTCGTCGGTCCGCATGAACGGAATGTTCTGAAGGTGAATGAACAGTTCTTTTCTCAATTTACAGAAATAGGAGAAGTGGGTGAGTACCGGCTCTTCAAAGTCACGCCGTAGACAGCGGGCCCCGTCCGAGACATCCGCAAAGACTAAGGGTGCATATAAGGCGGTCCCCGAGCCACCCTCATCTGACTTATCAGATCGCACCTGGCTGATAAGCTGCATCACGGTTCTGCTAGTGGGAGCCGTGTTGCGTTTGTATCATCTTGACCTTGTTCCCTTGCATCACGATGAAGGTGTAAACGGGAATTTCCTCGTGCGCCTGGCCCGGGATGGCGCATATCAATATGACCCGCAGAATTATCACGGTCCCTCACTCTATTACGTCTCTGCCATAATTCCCTGGATCATTCGCTTCCTTTTCGGAGTACAAGCTCAGAACACATACGGTCTAAACACGGTGACGATCCGTCTTGTTACTGCCGCGTTTGGCATTGCGACGATCGTCCTGATATTGACGCTTAGACGTCGACTGGGAAGTATCGGCGTCCTAGCCGCGGCCGCCTTGCTTGCAGTTTCGCCGGGGGCAGTCTATTTGTCCCGTTACTTTATCCACGAGAGCTTGTTTGTCTTCTTCACGCTTGGAGTAGTGATTGCCGGTTTGAAGTACTTCGAGGACGGCCATCTGGTGTATCTGGTCCTCGCATCTGCCTCGGCCGCACTGCTGTTCGCCACAAAAGAGACGTTCATCATCAACGCCCCGGTGTTACTAATTGCACTGGCTATGACTCAGCTCTATTTCTGGTTGCGCAGCCGTTGGCTTAAGCCACCCCGAAATCAGTTGAAAGATCGAAGTGGTCGCAGCAGAAGCCTGGGTGAACGCCTGAAAGAAAACGTTGAGCGGCTTGGTGGCCCAACGCGGCTCGGGATATTCGCGCTTGTTGCTGTGGGCGTTTTCGCAGCCGTAGCAGTGTTGTTCTACTCATCGTTCTTTACTAACTATCCCAAAGGTGTAGTCGATTCGCTCAAGACCTTTCAGGTTTGGACCAAAACGGGGCAAAGCGCGCACGTGCATCCACGTTGGAAATACGTGGAATGGTTGGCGCTTCAAGAGAGTCCTCTCCTGCTGTTGGGAACGTTTGGTGCCGTAATTGCCCTTTGGCGGCCCCGAAATTCGTTCGCTGTCTTTTCGGCTCTGTGGGCCGGTGGTACCCTTGCGGCCTACTCGCTTGTTCCTTACAAGACCCCCTGGCTCGCTCTCAACATGATTCTTCCGCTGTCGATCGCGGCAGGCTGCGGCTTCCAGGCGCTATACGAATATGGGAATCGAGAGTTAAGAGTTGTCGCGACGATCTTGTTGCTGGCCATGTCCGTTAGCCTGTACCAGGCGATCGATCTTAACTTCTTCAATTACGACAATGATAAGAAGACAGTAAATCTAAAGGTTCTGGATTCACCCGAGCAGTATTACGTTTATGTTTATGCACACACGCGTCGCGAAACGCTGAATCTGGTCGACGAAATCGATCGATTAGCCCGGGTGAGTGGCGAGGGAAGCAAAATGGGTGTGACGATAGTTTCGCCGGATTATTGGCCACTGCCCTGGTATCTGCGTGATTACAGCCGGGTAGGATATTTCGGCCACATGGCTGCATCCACAGAACCTGTCGTAATCGCGTCCGAGGCCCAGCGCAACGAGGTTCAAACCGCCTTTGGGGACCGGTACCAGATTGTGAATTCCAGGCTTAATCCGGAGGGAAGTTATTCTTTGCGACCCGGGGTGGAGCTGCTCATCCTTGTCAGGCGCGACATTGCCTCTCGCCAGTAGACAACAAAACAGCGGTAGAAGAGTCTTGAGAATCAAGGTCGGGATCACTAACCTTTTTCGGTTCTTCGGATCTGTTTGTAACACCTTCCAGCGGTCAAATGGTTAACAACAATTTTCATTGACAAATGAGGCTGGAAGCCTTGGGGTTATCCAGCCGTATCACGCACAACGTTGCTCTCGCGGCCAATGGCGGCGGCGTCACTTCATGGCTTGGCCTATCCCACTGACATCGAGGCCTCAGCTCATCCCACTGACATCGAGGCCTCAGCGCGTTGGTACGTGGATGATTTAGTTGAGCCGGCAATTAAGATCGATTCGCACGGCTTCATACATCTGCCATCGGGACCCGGTACAGGTTATCGAGTAAATCGTGAAAAGGTCGAGCAGTACTCGGTGACCGTGCGGCTGTTTCATGACGTGAGGTGCAACACTAAAAATTAGTGCACTAGAACATTACTCAAGTTCGGGAAATTCGCAGGTTGGGAAGGGGGCAGTCGATAGGTTCAAGGTGCGGATAAATTCAACGCGCCCCCGCCTCAAGTTTCGGAGGCTTCCTCGTTGAATCAACCATTCAATGCGGTTAACGGCAGAGGCTTGCGTGACACGTATCGGCACTGGCATTCAAAGTTAAGGCGGGGGCGCGTTGAATCTATCGCACCTTGAACCTATCGACTGCCCCCTTCCCAACCTGCAAATTCTCTTAGCCTGTGTTATATCCGGGATCGATCTAATTTTTCACAGCTCTCTTCGGTTGGTGGTATTCAAGAACTTGGTTCATACTCTCATGTAGGTTGGATCTGAACCACTCGGCGACATTCCTTACCTGCTCGTCGTCCTTGCAGCGAGAGCGTCCTATGGAAGCAACTCAAGCCAGGCCCACTGTTTTTGTGGTTGATGATAATGCCTCTATCCGAGAGGCTATCAAGAGCCTGTTGGAATCCACTGGCCTGCGAGCTGAGACGTTCGAGTCTACACAAGACTTCCTGCGCCATAAGCTCCCGGATGGGCCAAAGTGCCTGGTGCTGGACGTGTTGCTGCCGGGGGGAAACGGGCTAGATTTCCAGAATGAACTGACCAGGGCAAATATCCGCATTCCCATCATCTTCATAACGGGGCATGGGGACATCCCGATGACGGTACGGGCAATGAAAGCCGGCGCAGTGGAATTCTTGACCAAACCTTTCCAGGAGGAAGATCTGCTCAAGGCGATCCAGCAGGCCCTTGACGAAGACTGCACGACGCTTCGGCAGCATTCTGAAATTTTGGCGTTGCGCGAGCGTTTCGCGATTCTTACGCCGCGCGAACGCCAGGTATTGAGCTTAGTGGCCGCAGGCAGACTTAATAGGCAGATTGCTGCTGAACTGGGGACGAGTGAGATTACGGTCAAGATTCAGCGCGGTCATGTCATGAATAAGATGCAGGCGGAATCGTTGGCCGATTTGGTCAGAATGGCCGAGAAACTCGCCATCACTCCAGGCGATCATTGAGACAAATGTAGCCAGGGCTAGATAGCGGGTAGTGGGTCAGTTTGAAGTCATATGCTCTCATTCGCTTAAGCTGGGTGATTTCAGAGTCCGGTTGATTATTCGAACCGTTTTAAGGGTTTCCTGTGGCAGCCAAAATCAAAACCGTTGAAACGGTTGAGGAATCAATAACACGGTTCCTAACACCCGGCTAAAGCAGGGTGTGAATGAGAGTTTTTACTCAAAGTAGTTTCAAATGAACCTTTGTCCGAGATCATACCAAAGTATGATTGCGCTCACTTCCCTCCGCTGCTACCTTCCATCCCCATGTCCGCAAAGATGAACTTGGTAGCCATTGTGGATGATGATGAATCCATGCGTACGGCAATTCAGGACCTTCTAAGCTCAGTTGGCATAAAAGCACGATCCTATGCCTCGGCGGAGGAGTTCTTGCTATCAGGCCTGCAAAACGAGATTGCCTGCTTGATCAGTGATATTCGTATGCCCGGTATGAACGGTCTGGAACTGCAAGGTAAATTGGTAGCGGATGGCTGCCAGGTACCGATCATCTTTATCACGGCTCACGGAAATACGAGAATGCGAACGCAAGCACTCGGAGCTGGCGCGGTCGATTTCCTGGGAAAACCATTCGATGATGAGCGCTTGCTCGTCAGTGTTCGTGCGGCGCTGGAAAGCTGACGATTGCGAAAGAATATCGACGGCCATAGAAAGCAGCGCTTGGACTCACCAGACGACGACATAGGAGCGACGATATCGTTTACCCTGCCACCGCAATCAACTGGAGGGAATCATGAAGGAAGCAGAGCAAGTTGTGTTCGTGATCGATGACGACCCGTCGATGCAAATCGCAATCAGGGAGCTTATCGAGGGTGTTGGACTCAGTTGCCAAACCTTTGGGTCAGGACAGGAACTTCTCGAGGCAAAACTGCCGGATGTACCCAGTTGCCTGGTTCTCGACGTGCGCCTTCCGGGTCTGAGCGGTCTCAACCTCCAGCGAGGACTGACGGAGAGACGTATTCATATTCCCATTATCTTCAT
>DASQPD010000106.1:0-43556 GCA_035644135.1 Pyrinomonadaceae bacterium | reverse complement strand
GAGGACACACATCTCGGTCGGCTCGTGGCAATCAAGTTCCTGACTGCAGCAAATGAACAGCACTATCGATCTCGTTTTCTGCGTGAAGCGCGAGCGATTTCGACTCTCTCCCATCCCAACATCGCGGTCGTTCATGATTATGGTGAAACGGATGAAGGTCAGCCATTTATTGTGATGGAATACATCAAGGGCCAAACCCTGAGCGACCTCTTACTCCAAAGTGCGCTGACGATAACCAGGGCGGTAGAGATAATCGAAGCCGTTAGCGAAGCACTAGGCGCCGCACACCGCCGGGGAATCATCCATCGTGATATCAAACCGTCGAATGTGCTGGTGGATGAAATGGGCCAGGTTAAGGTACTCGACTTTGGATTGGCCAAGCAGATCTACGAGGCGACTCCGCAAGACCTAAGTCCAAATGCGAATACCCTTCTGGGAGCCCGCACCAGTAGTAATGTGGTCGTTGGCACTCCCATGTATCTGTCGCCTGAACAAGCCACAGGTGGGGGCGTAGATGCACGCAGCGATTTGTTTGCCCTCGGTACACTCCTCTATGAATGCCTGACGGGAAAGCCCGCCTTCACCGGCGCCAGTCTGATCGAGATTGGCGCCCAGATCATTCACTTCAACCCCTCACCGCCCTCCCACATAAACAAACGCGTCACACCCGAGCTAGATCGCATTACTCTCAAAGCTCTCGAGAAGAAACCCGAACTGCGCTATCAATCGGCCGCTGAAATGGCCGGGGATCTTCGAGCGGCACGTTTGGGTCTTAACGACAAAAGTGGACATCGCACACAACGTATTCACGTCGTCCCGGGACACTCGAGCGCGCTGCGGACACTATCGGACAGCTTGGCTCAACCCCGATTGTCGATTGCTTTTTTCGCTTTTGTGATGGTCTGCGTCGCGCTTGCCGGATGGGCCATCTGGCATCGCTTACAAAAAAAGGTCCCCGGGCCTTTTGAAAACATTACCGTAAAGCAGCTTACGAATGCGGGTAACACTGCAGATGCGGTCATCTCGCCCGACGGTAAGTATGTGGCCCACGTGGTTGACGATGGCAAGCAACAGAGTCTTTGGGTAAGACAAGTGTCAACCTCGAGTGACATCGAAATCCAGGCGCCCGCGAATCCCAAGTTTGAGGGGCTCGCCTTTTCCAGTGAGAGTGACTACATTTTTTACAACCGACGAGACACGACGGCCGGCAGCTCCGATCTCTATATGATTCCCGTGCTTGGAGGGAAAGCCCGGAGAATACTGTCGGATCTCACGAGTCCGATCGCCCTTTCACCCGACGGTCGTCGCATTGCATTTATACGACGTTACCCCTCCGGAGGTGAAACCGCCCTGATCGTTGCTAACGCGGATGGGAGCGGCGAGCAGCAATTGGCCTTACGAAAACCGCCGGAATACTTCTATGTCGCCGGACCCTCATGGTCGCAGAACGGGAGTGTGGTTTGTGCGGGTGGTAACTCCGAGCGCGGTTTTCATATGAATCTGGCGGAAATCCGCGTCCAGGATGGGATGACAAGAGGGATCACACCCGAGAATTGGTTTGTGATCGAGCGTCTCGTGTGGTCACCCGACGCTACGGGCATAACTATTACCGCATCCACTGAGCCCGGCAGCCCTTTTCAATTGTGGTATGTGTCTTATCCGAGCGGTCAGGCAAGAAGAATAACCAATGACCTAAGCAGTTATGTGGGAGTTAGCCAAAGTTTAGACGCAAAGAATTTGCTGACCGTTAGAACTGAACGGCTTCTGAGTGTTTGGGTGACTCCCTCAACGGACGCAAGCCGGGCGCGCATGGTTGCGCCTGGTAGCGCCGAGAGTGGCATTGCCTGGTCCGGAAATGATTGGATTGCTTTTACGTCCAATGTGAGTGGCAGCACCGACGTCTGGCTTATGAATCCCGATGGAGGGAATAAGAGGCAGATGACGTTCGACACCTTCACAGAGCGTGATCCGTCGATCTCGCCAGACGGTCGATATCTTGTCTTCACCTCAAACCGGAGTGGCGCTTTTAACGTGTGGAGGATCGATATTGACGGCAATAATCCCAGACAACTGACTAATGGCGGAGACGAGCAGTTCCCATCCTGCTCGCCCGATGGTCGTTGGGTAGTCTACCAGGGCTTTGTGGCCGGCGTGCCTACAATCTGGAAGGTGCCAATTGATGGAGGCCAGAGCGTTCAATTAACAAACAAATATTCAAACTCGCCGGTTATCTCCCCGGATGGAAAGCAAGTCGCTTACATCTATCTCGATCCTGTTTCACATTGGAAGGTCGGCGTAATGCCACTCGCTGGTGGGCCAGTGAAGTCTTTCGACATCCCGCGTCTTTCAATTCCAAATCTATCGTGGCAGCGTGTTCGCTGGACCAGGGATGGGCAAGCGCTTACTTACATCGACAACCGCGACAATGTATCCAATATCTGGAAACAGCCGCTGGCCGGAGGCGAACCTCAGCAGATTACTGACTTCAAGTCCGACCGGATAACTAACTTTGACTGGTCACCGGACGGGCGACTGCTTGCCTGTATCCGCGGCGTGATAAAGAGTGACGTGGTTCTGATGACCGATGCGGGTCCGTGAATCATCGTAACCCGTTCGAGAGCTGGCATCTCGAACAAGGACCGCAGCCACCTACCGTCTTTAGGCCAAAGAATGGTCAACCCTCAGACGGTTGGTCCAATCAGTGTTTACGTCGGGATCGTTTCTTTTTCCCGCTATACTCTTCTTCGACCAGGCTGCACATGGGTGGACACGGGGGATCCGGTATCCGTTGGAGGGTGTCAATCAAGTCGTAAACTGTTTGACTGATCTTCGCGACGTTTTCCTCGAGCTCCGCGACACGATCCGAAAGCTCACCGTTCGGCATTGATTTAGTTTTGTTTTTCATGGCGCTCCTGGGTTCTTTGAGAACTGAAATCGGTTAGTCATGAGAGTTTGGTGAGCAACTCCTAAAAGCAAATGGACGATACTGCGTTGCGTGGCGCTAATACTGCGCAAAAAGGAGCAGGGTGTCAATAACAAGTGCACTGCCAGATCTCTGTCTACACCGTAAACGGCTTTTGCGCCTCAAACCCGAGGTTTGTAGTGCCAACGCGGAAATAATTCGGAGTCTGGTCGGGAGGCATCCTCGCCAGTATCGCTTTATGAAAGGCGCGGTAACTTCCTTTGAATTTCCCGTTATTCCAAACGCGTAAGAGGTTAGAAGTAAAGAGCCCGTTGAAGTCCCCGTCCGCCGAAAGCTGATTGTCCTGGCAGCCGGAGATGAGTAACACCGAGGCTTTGACTTTGGCGTCAGCGTTTTTAAGTTTGGTGTTCTTCAGAATCTTGTCATAGAACGCCTTGTTTTTTCGATATGTGCGCAACGCGGCTCCGGGAGGCATGTTCCGGAACTTGATGATATTGCCGCCTGCCGTTCTCGCGGCCATCGCGCCGTGATAGAACGCCAGCTTGACCACGGTTCCACTGTGGCAGCTATCTGAGAAAACCAGGATTCTGACGCCCTTGGCAAAGTGTGAAAGGTGGAAATAGAGCTCATCATCGACGAACTCGCCATCGTACAGGCACCAGGTCTCGTCCTGCGTGTCTTCTTCATCGCTGTTTAGATCGGGCAACTGGCCTCCGTGTCCAGAGTACGTCAGCAGAAAAAGATCGCCTGACTTGAGTTGCTTGGCAGCCTTGGTTAACTCGCCGATTACTCGCTTGCGCGTGGCGTTCCGGGTAAGTAGTGTTGTGGCGTCCAGATTTGCCAGCGAAGCCATGTCTTCGGCGTCTGCCTCGCAGGCATTGAGATCGCCGGACCAACCTCCATAGTGACTTGGGTCTACTGCGTTGAGTCCAATGATAAGTGCTCGACCGGTAGGCATTTATGTTTTGCTCCTTTCTGAGTGAGGTCCGGTCTCTCAAGGCTCGACCGGACGGCGTTGGTAATGTTCCAAGTGAACCCTGGCTAAATCCCCAGGATATTGACCAGTTCCTGAACCGCAGCAGCACTCTTCTGCAGCGCTATCCTTTCTTCCGCGGTGAGATTGATCTCGATGATCTGCTCAAGTCCACGAGCACCGAGTTTGCACGGAACACCAACATAGAGTCCATTAATGCCGTACTCGCCCTCGAGATAAGCCGCGCACGGAAGAATTTTTTTCTTGTCCTTGAGTATGGATTCCGCCATCTCAACCGCAGCCGCGGAAGGTGCGTAATAAGCAGAGCCTGTTTTCAGAAGACCGACGATTTCTGCACCACCGTTCGCAGTGCGCTTCACGATTGCGTCCAACTGATCCTTAGGGAGAAGTTCAGTTACCGGAATCCCTGCACACGTCGAAAATCGCGGCAGTGGTACCATCGTGTCTCCATGACCTCCAAGTACAAACGCAGTCACGTTCTCTACAGAAACGTTCAACGCCTCAGCAAGAAAACAGCGCATCCGGGCCGAATCAAGTACACCCGCCATACCAATTACGCGGTGCTTGGGAAAGCCCGAACGGCGCAGCGCTACCTGGCACATTGCATCGAGCGGATTTGAAACAATAATTAGAATGGAATCCGGAGAACGCTTGACAACCTCATCAACGACTTTGCTAACGATGTCCGCATTGGTCTTAAGCAGATCGTCACGACTCATGCCAGGCTTGCGCGGCAGTCCCGCCGTGATGATAACGACAGTAGAGTCTTCCGTTCCGTCGTAACCATTCAACCCGCTGAGGCGCACGTCAAAGCCTTCGATGGGGGCTGCCTGGGCCAGATCCAGGGCCTTTCCCTGCGGCACACCTTCAACGATGTCTACGAGCGCTACATCAGCCAGCTCCTTAGCGGCGATCCAGTGTGCAGCGGTCGCGCCGACGTTGCCGGCGCCTACAACCGTGATCTTCTTTCGCGCACCCATTCTTGAGTCCTTTCCGGTCAGCAGCAACCAAATTCCAGGCCCCGCTGAAATAAGAAAAATGAAATGCTTGAGTTTGAAAGACCGCGAGTGTATATGCGCATATAAAGAGTGTCAAGAATGCGAATTGACTGGTCGCGCCTTGGTTTCGAAAGCTTAGGGAGCGAAAATCGATCCATGTTTTCTGCTATCGAAACGTCATTATTCCACGCAGCGCCTTCGGCGCCGGAGGAGAAAGAAGAGAGGCTTTGTTGGAACGGCTGACTAACTGGCTTACAAGTTTGAATCAGAAGCGAGCCGATCGGGCGCCGGATAGCCTCTCGCCTGATGCTGAGGTTGATCCGTACAATCCTTTTCCTGAGCCTGTTGAGATTCCGATCAAGGATGTGATTGATCTTCACACAATCCCGCCTCGCGATGTAAAGCCCGTAGTTGAGGAATACCTGCAGCAAGCGCTTCATGCAGGTTTCCGCACCGTTAGAATAATTCACGGCAAGGGTGTTGGCGTTCAGCGAGAGATCGTCCGTTCCATACTAGTTCGCACACCCTTCGTCCTCAACTGGACGGACGCACCTCCCGAGGCCGGCGGGTTGGGCGCTACGATTGTGAGGTTGTCAGAGTGAACCTTATAGAGCTACTTCGAAATCCCAACATCACCCCAGGCCGCTTCGTTCACCTTGCTAGTTATTAGTCGTTCTCGTTTGAGTCCAACCAGCGGCGAAGGATCCTCAGATCCGAGAGATGATCTTCATCATGCTCATGCATCAACAACAGCAGCTTCTCCAGGCTAACCGCACCTACACCCTCGAGCATGCCATCCCTCCGAAGTTGTGACTCGTCTATGCCTTGCAATGCCTGGAGGTTTTCGAACCGGGCTCGCCGAAATTCGGCCAGTGCTTCCGCGGCCGGCTGAGAATTATAGTCACGCTCAACGGCCAGGCGACCGCCATCAACATCAGCCAGCGTGGGGTGATCTTCCGTCAGAATGCGTTTTATGCGGACCTGATAACCTTCGATTTCAATGTCCCGTAGATGACAGAGGTTCTCGGCAACGGAAAACTCGTCCGGCGAGCGTCTGGCTTTCAACTGACTCGCCGACAAGTCCTTGATCAGCAACTCCAGTTCAGAGGGTGTGTTTGCTAGTAACTCAAGAGTTTCAACTGTCTGTATCGCGCGTATTGTTTTCATAAATCACACATGTTTCCGCCTATCAGGAGTGTCGAGCTGACAGCCGTGCGGTGGTTGGTCCGTGAATAATTAGTGGTCCGTGCTCCGGCCTGCAAGGCTGGCGACAGCGGCGATTAATTCCACCGGCTCTACCGGCTTTGCCACGTGAATCTGGTAACCAGCGGAAAGTATTCGAACTCGGTCTTCCGTTCTGGCATAAGCGGTTAAAGCCAGGGCGGGAGTCCGGCCGCCCCGGTCAGGCGCTAACGAGCGTACTTTGTGAATCAACGTAAATCCATCTTCATCGGGCATTCCAATATCGGCAACCAAAACGTCCGGCCTCCATTGCTCGAATATCTGTAGTGCCTCGGCAACGGACGAGGCCGCCTCTGCTTCCGCTCCGCATTCTGCAAAAGTCAGTAACCCGAAGTTACGTACATCCGGCTCGTCATCGACTATCAGAACGCGCAAACCTTCAAGCACGGGCCGAAGTTTTGACAATTCATTGTCCGCGATGGCCCGTCTTTTCGGCTCAGCCTTCACTCCGTCCGCTTGCTTCGCGGGCAATGTTGGCAAGCTAACTTTAAACGTTGCCCCCTTCCCTTCCCCTTTGCTGTCGGCCTCTACCGTTCCACCATGAAGCTCAGTGAGATGACGCACAATCGCTAATCCTAATCCCAGACCTCCGTATTTCCTCGCACTGCTGCCGTCAGCCTGACGGAAGCGCTCAAATGCATGGGGAAGAAAATCTGCCTCAATGCCCTGGCCAGAATCACTGACTGTAATCTCGACTTGAGATGCCGCCTGCTGGAGTTGAACCTGAACGCGGCCTCCTTTCGGTGTGAATTTGATGGCGTTTGACAGCAAGTTCCACATCAGTTGTTGCAGTCTATCGGGATCGCCTGAGATTTCGCCCGCTCGTGGATCGAGATCTACCTTGAATTGAATCTCTTTGGCAGCGGCAGCCGGACGGACTGTCTCGACTGTTGCTTCGATAATCGGCGCTAAGGCAACCGGCCGCACGTCTAAACGTAGCTTGCCGGTAATAATGCGCGAGACATCCAGGAGATCATCGATTAGTTGGGCCTGCACCTTGGCGTTTCGGGCAATGGTTTCGAATACCTGTGGATATTTGGTCTGGTCGACCATATCACTGCCAAGCAATCGCGCCCAACCAAGGATCGACGCCAAGGGTGTGCGCAATTCGTGAGAAAGCGTCGCCAAAAAAATGTCTTTACTACGGTTTGCTGCTTCGGCTTCCTTGCGCGCTTCCTGCTCGCGCAATAGTAGTTGCGCCTTTTCGTGTTCAGCCTCGTTGCGGGCGGTAACATCCAGCACCAGCGAAAGTATCGACTCAACCCGGTCGGACTTGTCGTAGAGTACGGAGTTGTACCACTCACAGTGCAGCACCGATCCATCTTTGGTGTAGTTTCGGTTTTTTGATACTCCGTGCTGTTCACCGCTGGATTGACGCATGCGAATTTGCTTGACTGCCTGCACATCATCGGCAAAGACGAAGTTCCAATCGGTAATGCGTTTACCAAGCACCTCCTCGGCCTTCCAACCAAACAGTCTCTCAGCCGAAGCTGACCAGCGTGAGAGACGGAAATCACTGTCCCATTCAAGCACGGCCAGGGGAGTATTTTCGACGTGAAAGGTCAGTCGCCTGTGAATTTCCTGCAGAGCTTCCTCGGCCGCTTTACGAGCAGTGATGTCGCGAATATTGCATTGCACAACGCGGCTGGATTCCAGTTCGTAGACGTTGCCGACAAACTCTACATCTCGCCGCTCGCCAGACTTGGTCCGGAGCGAGAGATCTCCATAGCGAACGACAGATCCCTTGAGCAATTCGCGAAACGCTTCGCGTCCCGCCTGAGCATTCTCAAAGAGGCCAAACTCCCAAAGCTCATGGCCAAGGAATTCAGCTCGCGAGTAACCCAGCAGGTCCACCATGAAAGGATTGGCATCTGTGATCTTCTTCGTCAGGGCGTTGAGAATGAGGATGCCGTCTGGAGCCGTTTCGAAGAGCCGGCGATAACGAATCTCGGAGGTCTCCGGCCCTTCTCCTGGCGGCGAAACATTTCCCTTTTTCGTCATGACGTTGTCAGGGCGGTCCTACCATTTGTCGTAACGCAAGCTGTTAGCCTGCGTTCGGTGCAGTTGCCCCAAGCTTACAGGTTGCATGTTACTGCAGCGAACGCAAGCTAACAGCTTGCGTTACGTGAGTGGGAGAGCAGGAGACCTCTACTAGGGCCTGGCAACGACCAGCGGCTCAGTCTCCTGTTCGCGGCGATAGAACACCCGCGGTCTTTGCAAGCTCCTCTTCTCGACCTCAGTAACTTTTTGTTCGCCTTCGACAAAAGCAACGCCCAGACCCACTCCGCGTGTCTCGCGCATTTTGGCTTCCTGCATTCGAGGGACGCGCTCAGTGGCATAGTCAAGCCACTCGCGCAAGAGCACCTGATTATCGCGGGGCTCGCTATCAGCGGCCGCAGACTTTAGTCCCTCTTCCACCAAAGCAAAGGTAAGATAACCGTGACCTAGTTGCTCGGCTTCGAGCGCCGCCTGATAACTTTGCGCGGCCGTTAGGATGTACATACCTTTCTCATAGGCCAGTTGCGCCAAACCTTTTGAGTTCATCGGGCCACGCCGTTTTTCCTCAGCCTCAAGTGCCTGACCACTGTTACAAGCATCGATTATCATCACCACTAAACCCGCATCAAGACCGGCAAAAGCCTGCTCAAGCTCGAGGTCCGAAATGCTGTGAGTAAGTATGGTTTGCAAGCCCGCATGATCCAGTTCAGTGCGGATGCCTTGATACCCCAGGTCATGCGGAATCAAGTAAAACCGTTGGTCCTGGGCAGTTCCGTGGCCAGCGTAGTAGACAATTACCGCATCCTCGGGTTCTGCGGCTTTAATCTTTTCCAGACTAGTTGGGGCCCCCGCCGGTGGTTGGGTCTCGTCACCAGTCAGTCGTTTCAAGGCATAAAGAAAATTTGCTTTGGTTGCTTCTTGATCGAGCAACTGGGTGACTTCGATGCGTTGGTAACGGCCGAGTTTTTGTTGCTGCCGTTCAACTTCTTCGGCAAAGGCGCGCGCGTCGGCAGCTGCGTATTTCAGATCGTAAGCCGAGTTTGCATACTTGTTCAGTCCCATTACCAGAAGATGGAGCGTGGCCGCTCGTTTTAAGGTGGCGGCGCCATTTAGCGATAGCGTCGCGTCGGAACTCTTCACGTTATCACGGTTGAACGCGTAGGCAGTGAATTGGTTTTGTCCGGCGACGATGCTTACAGGAGTCTCGAAACTTGCGCCAGTCTGTCCGGCAAGCAAATCACCTCGCCAAGCCTTAACCAGTGAGCCGTTTCTGAACAAACGAAGATCCTGGGCGCCGGCCGGAGCTCCAGTAATTCTTATTCGCATCTTCAATGTGCGGGCTGAAATATCAGCACCCGGAGTTTGCTGGTCCGCCAATTCGAGCGTCAGTTCCGGCTGGCGCCGGTCCTTTCTGGAAATGTCGACGGCGGCGGCCAGTTTTTTGCCCCCGAGAATGTCCGGTAAAAGCCCCGGTCGGAAATACTCGTTAAAGAAGATTTCCACTGGAGAAACATCGTAAAGGCCGGGTGTAAAGCGCCACAGGATTTGATTCCAACCACCGGGCGAGCCATCGAAGAGGCCGTCAGGAGTTACTACCAACCAGTCAGCGCCCTCATTCAGACTCACGAGTGTCGCCAGCAGCGCTCCTGTCTGCGTTCGCCACAAACGTGAACTCCCATCATCGCTGCCGGAAACCAGAAACTGCCCATCGGGGCTGAAGTCGAGCGCAGTTATTGATCCTGAATGGCCTTTCATTGTGGCTAGTTCCCGGCCGCTGGAGAGATCCCAAAGTTTTATGGTGCTGTCAAAGCTTCCCGAGGCCAGCAGGCGACCATCCGGGCTGAACGTCAAAGTGCCGACGAAATTGCCGTGACCTGGAAGTGAGCTGATTTCATTTCCCGTCTGCGGATCCCAAATCTTGATCGAAAACTTCATGTCTTCAAACGTAAACGTCTGCGCCGCGTTGGGATCAGTGAGGTTCCGGCCTAAACCGTATTGGGCGGTTGCCAGTCTTTTGCCATCCGCGCTCCAGGCGATTGAATTTGTGGTCAGCGTATATGGCGACTTCAAGGTCCGGAGTTCCTGACCCGTTTTGAGGTCGCGGAGAACCAGCGGTCCACTAAATCCAGTTGCGGACGCCAGCACTTGCCGGTCCGGGCTGACAGAGAGAGCCGAACTCGAGGTGATGGAGTTTGCAGCCAAGTTGCTCAAGAATCCTGAAGGCAGCGTAATTGTTTGCAACTGGCGTCCGGAGGACAGTTCAACGACGCGCAGGCTGTTTGCCGGTTTGTTCGGATCGCTCGTCCCGGGCCTCAAGCCCATCGACTCCATCATGCTCATGCCCGCGCTGAGATCTCCATTGTTCATTGCCTCCTGAACCTTCTTCATCTGTTCCTGAGCCTTCTTCGGATCCTTGCGCATCTGATCCATGATCTTGCTCATATCCGGCATGGTCATGCCGTTAGGCAGCCCACCGGTATTCTGAGAAGGATCCGGAGTCGCGGCACTTTTCGGTTTGGGTTTATCCCGATCCGAAACGACAACGATGCTGCCATCATTACTGAAGGCAGCATTGGAAAGTTCCTTTCCTGGGGTTAACGCGATGTTTTGCGCTTCCTTGCCGCTCGCAGTTTCCCAAACTCTTGCAGATGACTCGTCTTTATTGCCGGCAATCAGGAAACGGCCGTCGTGACTGAGCACCAGTTTTTGTTGCGTCATTACCTCGGCGGCCTGGCGATAGTTTTCGGGGATACTTACGGTGCGCCGCACGCCTCCGGTGCTGAGTTCCCAGGAACTCACTGCCTGGGCTCCGGCAAGCATCAAAGACTTACCGTCCGGAGAGAAAGCTATATCGCTGATGGGCATGGCAGCTCCACTGAAACTTCTGAGCTCGCGACCTGAGACCACGTCCCACAGTTTGATCTGATTGTCTGTGCCTGACGAGGCAAACACCCGGCTGTCGCCGCTGAAGCTAATTCCCACCACGCGCCCCGCGTGTCCCGGCAAGATGTGCGTTGTCACTCCGGTAGAAAAATCGATGAGGTTTATCTTGTCGCCATCGCCAAGGACCGTTAACAGCCGGCGATCAGAACTAAAAACAAACTTGCTGGCAAACATTGCCATGCCATCAGACCGCGAAGACGAAAGCCTGGGAGAGCTAATCGTCTTCAGTTCGCGACCAGTGGTCACGTCCCAGAGTTTGACCGAATCCTCATTTCTTACTGCCAAAGAGGTTGCATCAGGGCCAAACAAGATACTGCCAATCGTCTGACTGGCATCACCAAATTGAGCCGTCTTTGAGGCAAGCTTAATCGTCTGCACGCTTCGGCCACTGGCAACATCCCACACGGTGGCTGACAGCCGCTTCTCCACGCCCTTCATTGATGCCTTAACCGTCTCCGTTAAGACCGCCAGTAGTTTCCCATCGCTGCTGAGCGCCAGCGAGTTCTGATCGACCATCTGCTCATCTTTATCGAAAGTAACCGAGTGTAGCTCCCGACCCGAACCGGTGTCCCATATCCTCACCATCGAGTTGTCCATCTTCACAATGGCAACTGTTTGTCCATCTTCACTCAAGATAGCCGAGAGAAAGTCTTTGCCGACGGAAAGGATCGTGTTGTTGAGTTCCCGGCCGGTTTCGACATCCCAACGCCGCAACCTCCCTTCGGTCATGGCCGCTATCGTTTTTCCATCGCGGCTGAATCTGAAAGGCCGTGACATCGAGGTTGCGCCGATGGTCGGAATACTGCTCTCAAGCTGCCTCAGTAAACGACCTGAGGAGACTTCCCAGAGCTTGATGCTGTTGCCAAACATGCCCATGGAAGCGAGCAAACGACCGTCGGGACTGAAACTAATTTGAGTTTGCGGCGATGAGATGCCGGCCTGCAGCACAATCTCAGGTTTACTGCCGGCCGTATTTGTCTGCTCGGGCTTTGTGTCAGGAGTGCCGGGTTGAATTCCCAAACCGCGATCTTGCTTCTCCGGTGGTGGCTGCGGCTTCGGCTCCTGAGGCAAGGGCAGAGTGGCTGATTGTGCAGCAAACACAAACAGCAGAATCAGTAATAAACTCAGGCAGCGAGCTGGAGTGGTACGACTCATAATTACACCGTCGCAACGGACGACCTCTGGGTTATTTTAGGATTTTCTATTGTGGCTGAGCTAATTCGTTGGGAGAAACCGCCACGGATTTAATCGCCTGGTTAGCATATCAGGATTCGAGCCATTTGACATTTGGGATTGGACATTTCTCATTCGGCTTTTAGGCCGCGCCCCCGATTTACGATTTACCAATTACGATTTACCATTCACAATCATGAAAGCCATTCAAGTTTCGGAAGTCGGTGGTCCGGAGGTCTTAAAGCTCGTCGACCTTCCCACCCCGGAGCCAAAACCGAACGAAGCGCTGGTCCAGATCAAAGCAGCCGGCGTTAACTTCGTAGACGTCTACTTTCGCGAAGGACGCTACCCGGCCAACGTTCCCTTTGTACCGGGAATGGAGGCAGCCGGGATTGTGGTAAGCGCCGGCAGCGAAGTCAAAAACGTCAAGCCCGGCGATCGAGTCGCCTACACCGGAGTGCTCGGAAGCTACGCGGAGTATGCTGCGGTTCCAGCGGCGGTTCTCATAAGCATTCCGGAACAACTCGACTTTAATCGAGCCGCTGCCGCGATGCTTCAGGGAATGACTGCGCATTATCTGAGCCACAGCACTTATCCGCTCCGCAAGGGTGAAACAGCTTTGATTCACGCGGCTGCGGGTGGAGTCGGCCGCCTGCTCGTGCAGATGGCAAAGAATCTTGGCGCGCACGTGATCGGGACTGCGGGTTCAGACGAAAAAGCGAAACTTGCGCTCGGGGCCGGCGCTGACCAATGTATTGTCTACACTGTCACCGACTTTGAAACCGAAACCAAGCGCTTGACAGAAGGCCTGGGAGTTCATGTTGTTTACGATGGGGTGGGAAAAGCTACGTTTGACAAGGATCTGAATGTCTTACGCTTGCGAGGCTATCTGGTTCTGTTCGGTGGATCGAGCGGCGCCGTCCCACCCTTTGACCTGATCAAGCTCTCGCATAAAGGCTCACTTTTCATCACTCGTCCAACGCTCGCTCATTACACAGCCACCCGTGAAGAGTTAGAGCATCGCTCGGGTGAAGTACTGGAGATGATAACAAAAGGCAAACTGGAGCTGAGGATTCACGCCACGTATCCGTTGCAGCAGGCAGAGCAAGCTCATCGCCATCTTGAAGGCCGAAAGACAACCGGCAAGTTATTGCTCATACCCTGACGCGCGATTCAAATGTCTTCAGCAAAAAGAATTGTTTCTTTCCTTCCGTCCGCAACAGAGATTACCTGCGCCTTGGGACTAGAGGATTCGCTCGTAGGGATTACCCATGAGTGCGATTACCCACCTCAGATTCAGGGAAAACCGATTGTTGTAAGGAACGCGCTGCCGATAGAGCGAATGAGTCAGAGCGAAATCGATGTGGCAGTGGCGCAAAGAATGAAACAGGGCTTGAGCCTTTATCAGATCGACGAACAGCTGCTCGCCCAACTTGCCCCGGATCTGATTCTCACCCAAAACCTTTGCCAGGTTTGCGCTCCGTCAGGGAATGAAGTCTCACAGGTCTTAAAACTCCTCCCACGCGAGCCTGAGGTATTGTGGCTCACACCTCGGACGCTTAGCGAGATTCAGCAAAACGTGCTTGAGTTGGGCGCCGCAACCGATCGTTTGCGCGAGGCTGAGCAACTGGTCGACAGCGGGAGGAAACGCTTGCAACAGCTGTCTGCGATTACGGCCAAATTGGAACGCCGGCCGCGAGTCTTCTGCATGGAATGGCTCGATCCAATATACGTGAGCGGGCATTGGGTCCCCGAGATGGTGAGAATTGCCGGTGGAGTCGATGACCTGGCTCGAGTGGGGGCGGATTCGGTGCGCATCTCCTGGGACGAAGTATTGCGTTGGCAACCGGAAGTGATAGTGATCATGCCTTGTGGATTTAACCTGAAACAGGTGGTCGAGCAATCAACAAAGCTCTTTGCATATCCCGGTTGGGCCAGCCTGCCGGCCGTGCAGAATAACCGCGTTTATGCCGTAGACGCGAACGCCTACTTTGCGCGGCCAGGACCACGCGTCGTGGAGGGCGCCGAGTTGCTCGCGCATTTGTTCCACCCTGAATTGTTTTCGTGGCCAGAGTCCGTTGTCGCTTACCACCGATTTAAGTTTTCGTTGGTTGAGGATGTCGACTACTACTGGGAAGGAGCCGCAATGGTTTTCACCGCTCATTACCTGCGTGCTCGGGGCTACTGTTGTGAGAGCGGTTGTCGCCACTGTCCCTACTCGAGAGGGTGAAGAAAGATCATTTTCCATTCATCATTTTCCATTTCTCATTTTTCATTTTGCTTTTTTTTCGTGTGATTTAGTGGATCAGATATATGAGGCCAGAAAGAATTGATCCAAGAAGTTACACAAAAAGCAAAATGAAAAATGAGAAACGAAAAATGACGAATGGAAAATGATTGTTTCCTACATCTTCAAGCCTCAGAATTATTTCTGATTTTTCTTTGCTGCTTCGGCCTGTTTTAGCTTGTCGCTGGCGCGCTCGAAGTTTGCCTTGTAGATCGCATAGTTCGGATCGCTATTCTGTTGTCCGAGGGTTTGCGCTTTTTCATACAATGGCGCTGCGAGGTCAATTCGTCCGTTCCGCTCGTACGCCTCGGCCAGGCTGTCGTAAACATTCGCTGATTCCGGATAGCGCTCGACGTTGCTCTTGAAGATCGCAATCGCCTCGTCGGCCTTTCCGCCCTGCAAAGATTGATAGCCAAGCTGATTGATGACATTCTCTGGCGTAACAATCGTGTAACCAAACTTCTGCGACAACCATTTGTAGTGTTCATCCGCACTCTTTAGGTCACCGGCAAAGGCGCCGGTCTGCGGATCACGAGGCAACTGCCACCCTTCATAGATTTTCCGTAATCCAATGTAATGGCTGCGCAAGACCACCGAGCCATGATCTTCATCTGTCAGTTGCTCAGCCTGCCAATCAAAGCCCTTTACATTCGTTCCGGCCAGTAGCTTTTTGAAATCGACAAAGCTGGCGCCGATCGGCCCGGGTTCGTTACCGAGAGACACGAAGAGTGTCGCCTTGAACTCCTTGCGGGCCTTAAAGAATTCAGCTGCTCGCTTTACCAGCAGTTCATCGTCCCACTGCAATGAAGGGCTGACGGCAACATAAGAGTTAAAGAGTTCCGGCCGTGAGAGCATGGCATGAATCGCGAACAGTCCGCCAAACGAGTGACCAGCCAGAATGCGATAAGGCTGGACGCGATACCGCTTTTCGATATCAGGAATCAGTTCAGACTCAATGAACTTCAAGAATTTGTCAGCGCCACCGCTGGTTGGGAATTGGGGTGTTCCGCCTGTCGAGGCAGCCGAAGTTGTAACGTGCGTCGGCGTTAGGTCTCGCGTGCGATCCGTATTTGTGATTCCCACCACGATCAGTTCAGATATGCGGCCGTTGCGGGCCAAAAACTCGATAGTACTGCCGGTATGACCTATTTGGGCGTCTCCGTCGGTCATGTACAGAACCGGATATTTTCGGCTGTTTGTGTCGTAGCCTGGTGGTGTTCTGACGAGAATTGTTCTTTCTTCGCCCAGGACTTCTGACTTAAGCGTGAACTTCGACAAGGTACCCGTCGGGGCTTGCCCGAAAACAGCGGGCGATAACAGAAGCAAAAAGGCGAAAACACCGCCGAGGGATCGAACCGAGGCCAAGTTGAGTTTCATGACTGCTCCTGAAAACGGAAGTTGCTGCAAGCGGCATCTCTTATTACGAAATCGGTGGGCCGAGGACACGTTTTTGTGACCAAGCGGCCATGGGATGTGATGAATGGGATAAACAGTAGAGCGAACCACGAAATCACACAAAATCCTTGTTCTAATGTCACTTCATTGATCTTTTGAAGAGTGATGCTGATGGAAGTCACCGACAGAGTTATTGCTCACCCGAGGCCCTTGAATCACTCGGTTCAAGCAAATTCGTCGTGCGCTCAGTAACGCTGACTTGGGTGACTTGCTGAGGCCAATCACGTGCCGACGGTCCTTCATCGATTTCGCGGAAGGCTTCTGCAGGCGCAAACTTCGGAGCTTCAGAATATTTTCCCGGACGAATCAGCAACCCCGCGATAATGCGGCCAGCGCCGGATAACAAGGGCACCAGCCCTACCAACCAGAGAACGTGAACCACCGGATCAAGCTCAAACGGAATTTGTGCGAGCACGTTCGGTGGCAGCTTTAAGACTAAGGCCGACGTCAGGTAGTAAAGAAAGACCATGAGACCTGCCCCTGAGAAGAGCGAAACGATGCCCTTGGTAATGTGTTCCTCACGTCGTTCGCGAGCGGTCTTCTTGTGTTTCCGCCAAAATGGCTGAGCCTCAGGTAGTTGCTGCGAATGCTTTACGATCTCTTTGTTCATCCTGTCGAATGCCCGCGACACTTCTTCAGTCACATGGTCAACCTTGAGGTTCTTGACCATCTCCTTAAGTTTGGGCAAAGGGCCGCGATCACTGCGCGCAATGGCTTCGCTCAGCGTCAGGGCCTTTCCTATGACTTTCAGGTTAGCGCCGCAGGAACGACAATATTGGAGCCCTGAGGGTGATTCAACGCCGCATTGGGGACAAAACATGACTCAGAAATCCTAGATCGTTAAAACAGATTAGTAAACAATTCATGCACTGACCGGCAATACGCTTTTCCATACCAATTGGATCAATGAAACACGGTAAGAGTTGAGCCACAGATAAACGCGGATGAAACAGATCAGAACATGGACGAAAAAGGGCCCATGTGAGGTTTCCTAAACTACTTTCCCTTCTGATCCGTGTAAATCCGCGTGAATCTGTGGCTAATTTACTTTTCGCTTTTGGATTTCAGAATCTCCGTGGCTGCTCGCTGGCCACTTATCAAGGCGCCGTGGACAGTTCCGAAGTGGCCTTGAGAGGTAGCTTCTCCGGCAAAGAAAAGCGTGTCCTGGAGGGGTTTTGCCAGGGCTTCCTGGACCAATAGTCCATTCACTGGAACATACGAGTATCCACCGCGACTGTAGGAATCGGAAGACCAGTCGTGGAAGTAGGCAGCCTCCAACTGGTTTGCAATCGAGCGCTCGGTGATCCCAAATACGCGGCTGAGTGATGCGATGCCCTGTTTTATGATGAACTCCTGACCACGCTGAAGCAGCGGTTCGGCATCCGGCCCTCCAACCCAGCCGACGATTACTGGCGCCCGAACCGGCAATAACGTCCACCAGGTAGGCAGTGCCGCCTCTGGGTAGTGCAGAAACCCCAGGCCCTGGAGACTTTCGTCTGCCTTGGGGAGCTCCAGGGTTTCCCAGAACCGTGTGCGAAAGCGCAAATTCAGCTTGATAACCTCGCCCATTTCCAAACTACTAATGGCAGTTTCCTTTTCTACTGGCAGGTTGGGTAGAAAGCGGACGGCGCCGTGCTGATCGGGCGCGGCTTGCAACACCCCCAGCGGCAGAGTGATAACCACACCGGATGCTCTAAAAGTCGAGGTCCGGCCGTCGTTCAGGCAGACGAGCTCCACATTGTGACGGCTCCAGCGAACCTCTTGCACAACGGTATTGAGTTGCACCTGCGCACCCTGTTTCGTCGCCTCGCTTAGCAGGCCATCGGCGACGGCCGAATAACCGCTAAGGATCCGAAACGAATGATTGCCATCGATTTCGTCCTCTGCCTCGTTTGCTCTTATCAGGCTGTGGACCCCGATACGCTCCGTACGCGCCGCGTGAAAGCCGCGAACGTATTGCGCCGCAACCGCCTTTGCTCTCCGCGTTTCGGGATCGTCGGGCATCGTTTTGAGAAAGTCCGCAAATGACATGTCGGGCGCATTAGATTTCATCTGGTCCATAAGTTGGTTCAACGTATGCCAGAAATCAGCGGACTTGCTCAGCGCACCATTCTTGAAGTACCAGTGACGATCTGTGACGTCGCAGAAAAGCAAATGAGCTGCCTCAACCACCGCCAACAACTCAGGCGGCTTACCGTGGATAAACTCCGCCCCCAGCTCGAGCGGAACGGGCGAAGCTTCGTCAAGGTGAGTATAGACACGACCACCTATGCGCTCTCGAGCTTCGACCAGGACCACCGGCACTCCTGCTGCCGAGAGGTCGCGAGCCGCAGCGAGGCCGGCAACCCCGGCGCCAACTACAACAATGGAACGATCCTGTTTAGACATAGTGGTGGATCGTGACGGGTTCGCTTCGTTACGCGCACTAACCCGACATCTCAATGAGGGCGTAGTGACGCACTGGAACAACAAACCTGAAACTTGAAGGCCTTATTTCTGGGATCCGCCGATGTTAGGGGACAAACGTTTCGCGTAGTAGCCGGGCCGGTGTCGTAACTTCAGTTGCTCTTTGCGTAACTCGGGATTAGTCACCTCAATCCGCAACTGCCGGAACGAGCCATCCCGGTTTTTGTTTGAGGATGAGTAAGCTATCAAATACTGCGATCTAAGCTCGCGTTCGATTTCCGCAAAAGCATTTTTTAAATCCATCTCTTTCTTGGGGAAAAAGGCCTGTCCACCCGTGGCCTCAGCTACGTTCCGAATGGGACTTTTATCAACACCGTCGTAGCGATTGTCGCCGATGCCGATGGCATAAATAACGGTTTCCGCTGCGATTGCCCGCTCAATGGCGGTGCTTCTTTTGACGCGGCTGGTGGTGTCCCTTCCATCAGTCAAAAGAATGATCGCTCGCCGCTTACCGGTGCGAGGCGCCATTATTTCATTTGCAGTTACGCTGATGGCATCCCAAATCGCCGTGGTTCCCTGTATGGGAGCGCTCATTCCCGGGCCGGAAGCGATGCCACCAATGGGCTGGCCGACGCCGTAGTAAAGCGGAAGGGCAACGTCGACCTGACCGAGAACGTGATAGAGACTCAATAAATTTCCAGTGAAAGGTTGTTCAAGAAAAGCTCGTTCAGTGAACGGAATGATTGCCGCCTCGTCACCTTTCGACTTGATGATGGTTTCGATAAACGCCCGCGCCGCAGCCTTCTCTTCAGCCAAAGTGCGTTCCTCTGAGGCGCTCACATCTATCAGGAAGGCGATTGATACTGGCCGGTTCGTTTCATGTTGAAAAAGCAGAATCTGTTGCGGGCTTCCATCCTCGAGCACCTGCACGTCTGACTCTTGCAAGGTCGTGATGAAGCGCTTCTGTTTGTCAGTAGCTGTAAAAAAGAGGTTGGTAAGATCCGTATCAACCCGAATGACCTCGTCTTGCCCTTGGCCTGCCTGGGACTGTGAGGAAACGTGAGGGGTAAAGGCGCCGGCAAAAAGGCACAGCGCCAGTACGAACGAAACTAACAAACTGGTCGATTTAACGCGAGTGAGAGTGACAGAAAAGAATTGTGAGTACGGCCTTGACATGCAGCATTCAAAATGACGGTTACTCAAGTGTAGCGCAAGCTGTTAGCTTGCGTTGTGTGCTGCGGTGCGCAAGCTTACAGCTTGCGCTACTTGTAAATGAACTGGAGGGATTTCGAATTCAACGACCGACGAAGGCCATCATTGCTTCCGGATAACGCGCTCCAGCAGCAGCGCCCTGGGGAACAACTTCGTCAAGCTCGCGCAAATCAGCGGGAGTCAGCTCAACGTCGAGTGAGCCGATATTCTCTTCCAGATATTTGCGTTTCTTAGTGCCCGGAATGGGAACGATGTCATTACCCTGAGCCAACACCCAGGCCAGAGCGAGCTGAGCGGGTGTGCAGCCTTTCCCACGAGCGATCTCTTCGATGCGTCTTACGAGTTGTAGATTTTTCTCGAAGTTTTCGCCCTGGAAGCGCGGCGAATGCCGGCGATAATCGTCCTCGGCAAGATCCTCAAAGCGCTTGATTTGGCCAGTTAGAAATCCGCGGCCCAAGGGACTGTAAGGCACAAATCCGACGCCTAGCTCGCGACAGACCTGCAACATTTCGTCTTCAGGATCGCGAGACCAAAGACTGTACTCACTCTGCAACGCAGCGATCGGATGAACCTGGTGGGCTCGGCGCAAAGTGTCGGCCCCGGCTTCGGATAAACCGATAAACCTTACTTTACCCTCCTCGACAAGCCGCGCCATGGCTCCTACTGTCTCTTCGATAGGGGTATGGACATCAACTCGATGCTGGTAATAGAGATCGATCTCGTCGACGTCCAGCCGGCGCAGCGAACCCTCGCAAGCCGAGCGAACATAATCAGGACGGCCGCTGATTCCTCGAACGCTCGGATCGTTTGCATCTCGGGTAAACCCAAACTTGGTCGCCAATACGACCTGGTTGCGCTGTCCGCGAATGGCTCGGCCGACCAACTCCTCGTTTTTGAACGGCCCGTACATATCGGCCGTGTCCAGGAAGGTGAGTCCCAGATCAAGAGCACGTCGAATCGTGGCCAACGACTCTGTTTCGTCTGCCTGGCCATAGAACTCCGACATTCCCATACAGCCCAGCCCGATGGCCGAAACTGTCAACCCTGACTGACCCAGGACTCTCGTGCGCATGGCTTGCAACCTTAAGCTGTCGCCAGAACGGTATGTTTTTCAATCAGACGGGCAATCGACTCCTTGCTGGTAGCGCCGACGACTCGTTCCACTTCCTTGCCTTCGCGGAAGAGGATGAGCGTCGGAATTCCCTTGATTCCATATTGCCCCGCAGTGGCCGGGTTATCATCGACATTCAACTTCACCACCGTCGCAGTTTCACTAAACTGCTGGGCGACAGCTTCGACCGTCGGTGTCAACATCCGGCAGGGTGCGCACCATTCTGCCCAGAAATCTACCAATACAGGTTTACCAGACTTCAGTACTTCCTGTTCAAAAGATCCGTCATTAACTTCTCGCAGTTTCTCGCTCATTTACTGTGCTCCTGTTCGATCACTTGTCCTTATTGTCCTTGTCCTTCTATAAAGCTCTTAAGCATACGCGCGCGTGAAGGATGTCGCAGTTTTCTCAGCGCTTTTGCTTCTATCTGACGTATGCGCTCCCGCGTAACGTTGAAATCCTGGCCTACCTCTTCCAGAGTGCGCTCGTGTCCACCGGGATCCAGTCCAAAGCGCATACGAATCACCTTCTCTTCGCGAGGACTTAAGGTTTGCAACACGTCGCCGGTGATTTCTCGCAAGTTTGAAGTGATGACTCTTTCCGCCGGGCTGGTGCTTGATTTGTCCTCGATCAAGTCTCCGAGGTACGAATCACCGCTTTCGCCGATTGGGGTCTCGAGTGAGAGCGGGTTTTGCATCAGCTTCAGGGCTTTGCGCACCTTCTCGACGGAACTATCCATCTTCTTGGCGATTTCTTCCGTAGTTGGTTCCCTGCCGAGTTCGCGCAAAAGCTCGCGCGAGGTGCTCTTGACGCGATTGATCACCTCGATCATGTGCACCGGGATGCGAATGGTGCGCGCCTGATCGGCAATGGCGCGGGTGATTGCCTGGCGAATCCACCAGGTAGCATAAGTGGAAAACTTATAACCACGCCGCCAGTCAAACTTGTCCACACCCTTCATCAGTCCGAGGTTTCCCTCCTGAATCAGATCCAGGAAGTGCAGCCCGCGGTTTTGATACTTCTTGGCGATGGACACTACCAGACGCAGATTCGCTTCGGTCAGCTCGTGCTTTGCCTGAGCAGCCTGGGCTTCGCCGGCGACAATCATCTGATGTGAACGCTTGATGTCGAGCGGCGACACGTGATGCACAGCCTCGATTTCTCTCAGGCTCCGCCGTGCAGCGGAGAGGTGCTTCTGAAACACTTTCTTCTCTTCCGCTTTGATCCGTTTGCGACTCAACTTTGTGGTGAAGGTCTCTATCTCTCGCTCGAGCGCCCGCGTCTCCCTGTTTACGGTCGCAATGGCGTCAATCAAACGCTGCCGCTTTCCTTCTTTCAGATGGAGACCGGAGACCTCCTGGGCAATTTCCAGTCGAGTCAAAGCCAGCTTCCGTTTCAGACGCAGCATTTTCTTCGATTTCTTGCCGCGGGCGAGCTTCTGCTCTGCTTGCAGTTTCTGTAACTCCCTCAATCCGCGTTTGTAAAGCGAACGAATATTCTCGATACCCTCGACCGTCCACTTCAGGTATTCCTCGCTGCGGTCCTCGTGCTCTTCAGTCTCGGTCTGATCGGAGAAGACCACCACGTCTCGAATATTCAGCGTACCTGCCTCTAATTCGTCTCCTATCTTAAGAAGCTCAACGACGGCGATCGGCGAGCGCGAGATCGCTTTTTGGGCGCGTTTCTGGCCCCATTCGATACGCTTGGCGATGGCCACTTCCTGCTGCCGCGTAAGCAGCGGCACAACCCCCATCTCGCGCATGTAAACGCGTACGGGATCTGAAGTCTTATCCAATTCACCCGCCGAGAGATCGAGCTCAATCTCGTCGCTCAGGTTTTCATCGTCGCTGTCGGTAGTGGTTACTGCTGAATCGTGTTCGATCAGGGGCTCGTCTGTCTCGACGCCCGCGACGCTCGATCGTTCGAGTTTTTCGAGAACTTCATCGATGTCAGCAATTGAGATCGCGTCCTCAAGAAGCTCATCGCTGGAGGAGGCAAACTCATTCTTTACCGACTCAATCAAACTAACTTCATCTTGATCTTTCTTAATCCTGGCCAATTCTGGACCTGCCTTTCATCAAATTGTAGAGAGCCCGCGGCGTTCAGCCGTGATCTCACGGGGCCGATTTCTTGTTCCCAGATTCCTCGGGTGTCACTTCCAGCACTAACCTGTCGGTCCGTCTAATCACAACCAGAGACGACTTGTGGCCAATCCGTTCTTCTGTCAGCAATCGATGCAAATCATCAATGCCGCCAATTGGATGATCGTCAAAGCCGATGATGATGTCTCCCTCGAGCACTCCGGCTTTTTTTGCCGGACTGTCGACCTCGTAGGAAATGACTAAAATCCCACTTTCCACCGGCAAGTTGTAATAGCGGACAAGGCGGCGCGGCAATGGGACATTTTGCCCGGCCATCCCGATGTAGCTGCGGCTGACCTTGCCGTCGCGGATTAACCGGCTGGCCACGAACTTTGCCGTATCAATAGAGGTTGCAAAACAGATGCCTTGAGCCGGCAAAATCATGGCGGTGTTTACCCCGATCACCTCCCCGCGAGAGTTGACCAGCGGCCCGCCGGAGTTTCCCGGATTCAGTGCCGCATCTGTCTGGATAACATCGTCCATCAACCTGCCGGACTGCGCTCGCAAAGAACGGCCTAAAGCGCTCACCACTCCGGCGGTCACCGTGTACTGAAAACCGTAAGGATTACCGATTGCCACCACCAGTTGACCAACCTTAATCTTTTGCGCGTCGCCCAGCAGAGCCGGCATCAGATTCGGCGCGTTGATTCGTATCACCGCGAGGTCCGTCTCCGGGTCGTCGCCAATCAGGGCTGCCTGATACCGATGCCCGTCGGCAACCGTTACCGCGATATCGCCCGCTCCATGAACGACATGGCTGTTAGTCAGGACAAACCCGTCGGGTGTAAATATGAAACCCGATCCGCTCCCTCGCGCTTCTCTTGACGGCGCTCCGTTCTTACGGTTGGCCGGCGCGTGACTGATCTCGATAAAGACGACGGATGGACTTACCTTCTCTGCGGCATTAATAACCGCGCGCGAATAAGCATCCATCAGGTCTTCATTTGTTTCGTCAGGCGCGGCAGTCGTAGAACCTTGCGACGCGTGAACCCCAAATCCTTGATCGTTTAAGAACTCAAATTCTTGCATTTTATGATAAAGCTCGCCCTAGTTTTGTATTGGAAGCTGTCACCTTTTCAGTGACTAACCTTGCCTGCCCTTGCCCATTCAAGTGTTTCCGCGTGCCGTTTCGCGCTGCCACTTCAACACTGACACAGGGCTTCAGACGTTTAACCAAATCTCGAATCGTAATAGCCTCGAGCACGTTCTCGACCGCGGAATCGACTTCGTCCAACACATTACCCAGCACTGTTTCGATATTCACGCCCACCGGGCAGCGACGGCTGGGTGGCTGCCGGTGCAAAGAAAAAACGCCGCGAAACTCCAGCGCCCGGTAAACGTCCAAAAGCGTTATTGCGCCTGGCTTGCGCGCCAGCCGGGAACCTCCCATAGCCCCGGTTTGTGAAACCACGAGACCCGCCTGGGCTAGTTCGCAAAGCATCCGCCTGATAACAACGGGGTTAGTATTTACGCTCTCCGCCACTTGCTCCGACTTTAGAGGCTCGTCGTCAGACCAGGCCATCAGCGTCAGCACATGTACGGCCACAGCAAATCGGCTATTCGTCATACAGAATCTAAAGACACTCTCAGCGGCAAATCGGCTGCTCAGTCTGTAACAATTATAGTTACAATTCCGATTCTGTCAAGCTTAGAATTGAAGGGGGAAATCGTGCATTTTCCTAGGGAAATGGCACATGGCAGCGGGGTTTTGGTCAACGCACGCGGATACGAGCTGCACTACAACTCAAGGTTCGGAAACTCGCAAGTTGGGAAGGTGGGCTTGCCCCCGCTTAAGATCCGCACCCACTCAAGACTGAGATCGGCCTGAGAGTTGCGAAAAAGTTCCTCAGCATGAGCTGTCAATTCAGTGTTGAGTGGGTGCGGATCTTGAGCGGGGGCAAGCCCACCTTCCCAACTTGCGAGTTTCCATTCATTGAGTGGAGACGTTCGAATTTCGGTTGAGTGGTATCTCAGATCTATGCTGATTTTTCACAGCTTCGTCCGTGGGTGGAATTTTGACTTTTGTGTAAAGCACATTCCAGATCAAGCAGAACTGATTTGCCAACACCGTGGTCCAATGCGTGTGATTGTTAGATGATGTCGAGCTGTTATCTGAAAACCTGGAATCTTTTCCGAATTTTCGGTGACACTGGCATTGAGTGTCGCGAATACCACGCAAACGATTTCCTCTCCTTCATTCGTGCTTATCCAAATTTCTATAGCAACGCTATTAAGATTTTTGGATTTACTCTGGCTCTTGACGTCGCTAACAATTCCGAAAGATCGGCAATCTCAGCAATTTCAGTAAATCACATCTGCAGATTTATTCAGGAACGATAACTGCAAGAGTCGCCTCAGAACAGACTTTGCATTTGTCAACAGTTGGGATCCGTGGTTTCGAACTTTTCTTTTTGGACGCGCCTCCCCAAATACTGAGAAGTAAGCACCCCGATAACAACATGAGGCTTTTGAGGAGTCACGGTTGCTTCGATTGCCGTCGGATTCTTACTAGTTAACCCAACAGCGAACTCAAAACATCTTACTCGGAGGGTTCCCATGAAAAGACACAGTCTTCTGGGAAGTGGCTCAGCCTTGATTCTGGGCGCGCTTCTTGTGCTCTTTGTGTGTTCGATAAGTGGCATCTCCCAACAGGGTACCGCGACCTTGCGGGGCATAGTGAATGATCCGCAGGGGAACGTGGTAGCCGGCGCGACAGTGACGTTGACCAACTTGGGCACTAACGTCTCACGGACGACAACCTCGAGTGATACCGGTGCTTACTCTTTCGATTTCATCCAGGTTGGCGACTACCGTCTGGAAGTTGAGGCCAAAGGCTTCAAGAAAGCTGTCGTCCCTGATATTCACGCGCTGGTCGCCAAAGCGACATCAATGGATGTTGAGCTCGAACTTGGCGACGTTTCCGAGTCGGTGACGGTCACGGGAGGCGGCGGCGAAGCCCTGATCAACCGCGATGATGCGACTCTCGGAAACAATTTCGTCAATAAACAGATCGCGCAATTGCCCCTCGAGGCGCGCAATGTTGTATCTCTCCTAACCTTACAGCCCGGTGTGACGAGGGATGGTTATGTATCGGGCGCCCGCAGCGATCAATCCAACGTGACGCTCGACGGCGTAGATATCAATGAGGCTCAAACCAATCAAATCGGGGCGGCGTCTGGTACCGCAAGCAGCGACTCAACAGAATCAGATACCGTCACAGCCTCAGGCTCTACAAATTCGCCGGATGCAAGCACGGTGATTCGCCTGAACGCAGAAGCAATCGAGGAATTTCGGGTAACAACCTCAAATCCTAACGCGAGTCAGGGTAGATCCTCTGGTGGTCAGATTGCACTTGTAACAAAGACAGGCACGAATGACTTCCATGGCGCGCTCTTTGAAGCTCATCGGAACACTATATTCACTGCCAACGATTTTTTTAATAACCGGAATGGCCGGTACGAGGCCACCGATGCGAACGTCATCCTCGGGATAAACAACGTGGGCGATGAAAGAAATCCCCGGCCTAAGTTGATTCGCAATACGTTTGGTGGGGCGATCGGCGGACGATTGATTAAGGATCGCCTTTTCTTCTTCTACAGTTTCGAAGGCAGACGAGACGCGGCTGAACAGAGCGTTGTGAGGGTCGTTCCTCTGGCGAGTATGGGACAAGGGCTCTTGCGCTATGTAAATCCTTCCGGCGGAGTGACCACTCTGAGTGCAGCTGAGGTCAACACGATCTTCTCCACGAATGGAGCGACCGTTGGAACAAACCCGCTGGCAATCGCAGCACTAGCGGCAGCCGCCGCAAAATATCCGGCGAACGACTTCACGCAAGGTGATAGCACAGTGAGCACCCGGCTCAACACGGCAGGGTTTCGCTTCAACGCTCCGACACCGGTTAAATTGAATTCACACAGCGCCCGATTCGATATGAATCTAACAGATAGACAATCTTTGTTTGTCCGCGCCAACGTAATCTATGACCTGATCGGATTACCCGCCCAATTTCCGGATACGCCCGCGCCCCAGATCTGGTCGCATCCGGTGGGTTTGGCTGTGGGACACACCTGGACGCTGACCAACAACCTGGTGAATAACTTCAGATTCGGGTACACGCGAGAGGCGTTCACCCAGGCAGGTGACTCAGCGGCAAATGCGATCACGTTCCGCTTTGTCTTCTCCCCCTTGCTTTTCAATCGAACGGTCAGTCGTAAAACGCCGGTAACAAATTTCACGGACGATATCTCATTGGTGCGGGGTTCTCACTCTCTCCAATTTGGTGCGAACGTTCGCTTAATCAAGAACAATCGAGTCAGTTTTGGCAACGCTTATGACTCTGCCGTCACAAATCCTTCGTTCTATTCCGGGGGCGCAGGAACAGTCCTTTCGGATTTCGTTAACGACTTTTCCCCAATCGCCGACGGATTTGAATCGGCCGTCCAAAACGCGGTGACCGCGCTGATTGGGCGTTACTCTCAATACACTGCTCGATTTACCTTCAATCACGAGGGAATGTCCGAGGCGTTAGGGACGCCAACTGATCGTACGTTCGCGACGCAAGAGTACGATGCCTATGGTCAGGATGTCTGGAAGGTGACACCAAACCTTACCATCACCTACGGTTTGCGTTATAGCCTTAGCCGTCCGGTGTACGAGACTAATGGCTTTGAGGTTAAGCCAAACATTCCGCTGACCGATTATTTCAACAGGAGATTGGCGAGCGCCGCCCAGGGCATTCCGTTCTTCGATCCGATTACTGTTGATCTGTCCGGACCAGCAAATAATCGATCGCCGTTGTACCGTTGGGACAAGAACAATTTCCAGCCTCGTATAGCGGTGGCCTATTCACCTGGATTTAAGACTGGCTTGCTAGCTAAGTTGTTTGGCGCGAATCATGAATCCGTTTTTCGTGGCGGCTTCGGTATCACCAACGATTACTACGGCAATCAGTTGGCGGTGAACTTCGATCTCAACAACCAACTCGGATTTAGTTCTCAAACGACAATCTCGGCCAACACCTATAACATCTCCACGCGCCCGGCTCCGTTATTTACCGGTTTTGGGCAAGATGTGCGTACCTTGCCGGGAATAGGTCCTCCGGGAACACTGACATTCCCCCAGCAGAAGCCGGCGAATGATTCTCGTCGAATCGAATCAACTTTGGATGAAGCGTTGGTCGCTCCCACCAATTACAGCTGGAACGCGACCTTCGAACGGCAGTTGCCAAAGGGTCTTGTGCTGCAGGCGTCTTACATTGGCAGACTGGGACGCCATCTGCTTGCGCAACGCGACATCATGGCGCTGAACAACCTCGTCGATCCGCAATCTCGTATGGACTGGTACACTGCGGCGGGCATGCTTGAACTATTGCGCGCGCAAGGTACTCCGATCTCGTCCGTGCAACAGATTCCCTACTTCGCGAATCTTTTCCCGGCGGATCTCGCTGCTCAAGTCAACGCCAACTATTTCGGTGAAACGGTGCTGGATGAGTCACTCAATCAGACACAAGCCGTCTATCAAATTGCTCTGGAGGTTTTCGGTAACGATTGGACGGATACACAAGATGCCCTGGACACAGGCATTAACGCTCACAATTTCTTCAATCCACAGTACGGTGCCCTCGCGGCCTTCAGTAGTATCGGTAATTCTTTTTATAACGCCGGTACAATATCGCTGCGGGAACGCCTGGGAGAGAAGTTGACGCTTGATTTCAACTATACGCTCTCTCACTCACGCGACGACGCTTCAGGTTTGCAGACGAGCGGCCTGCCACTCGCAACTTTCGGCAACGGGTTCATCTTGAATCCGATCAGACAGCGAGATTGGTACGCTGATTCCGACTTTGATGTGCGGCACATCGTTAACGTCAATGCTATATGGCAGTTGCCTATAGGGCGCGGCCAATGGCTTTTGGGCAACACAAATAAGGTTGTAAACGGTATCCTCGGCGGCTGGCAACTCGCTGGTATCTACCGGTGGAACTCCGGATTGCCGGCTCCGAATTTCTTTGACGATGCTCGCTGGGCGACAAATTGGAACGTGCAAAGCAGCGTGGTCAGAGCTGTCCCGTTGCAAGCTTGTCCGGATCGTGGCGGAGCTGATGCGCCAAAACTATTTGGCTGCGATCCGACACGCGCATACCAGAGCTTTAGAAACGCGTTACCGGGTGAGTCAGGAGATCGCAATGTTTTCCGGCTGCCTGGTTACGTAACCCTCGATCTTGGTCTGAGCAAGTCGTTCAACCTCCCATGGGGCGAGAACCAAAAATTCCAAATACGCTGGGAAACGTTCAATGTGACTAATACTCAGCACTTTGGAAAGATGGACATTTCCCGAACGGGCACCGGAGTCACGCTCGATCCGGGCACTGCAACTCCACCCTCAAACTGGTCGAACTTCGTAGGCATACAGGGTACGCCGCGAGTAATGCAGTTCGGCTTTCGTTACTCGTTCTGAAGAATTTCCTGCTGGTCTAAAGGGCCGGGACTTAAAACGTTCCGGCCCTGCTTTGCGCAAAAAATCGAAATACCCCCCACGGGAGAGACTCTTATGAAAATAGAATTCCGAATCAGCTCAAATTGACCATAACGTTCTATTTTCATTCGCGGTGGCGAATCAAGATTCATGACTTACTGTGTCAAAAGTCGGGGAACGAATCCCACACACGGTAGTGTGTGGATGGTTCAGATCCTTTCTATGTAGAAATGAATCTCAAGTACGGCGCGCGCAGCGCGTAGGCTCTTTGAGGGATGCATTTTAGATAGGATCTTATAGGATCTGAACAATCCACGCACTCCCAGTGGGTGGATAGTTCCGATCGTTTCTACAAACAATCGAAACTCAGGTCTTGCGCGCGTAGCGCGCTGGCTGTTTAAGCGTAGCTTTTTAGAGAGGATCTGAACAATCCACACACTTCCGTGTGTGGGATTCATTCCTAGCCTCCACCAGTGATCTTGGAGTTTTGGTGTAAAGGATTCCAGCCCAATTTACATAATCATGTGTATTAAGTGTGAATACTTAACCTTTCCCACAACCTTGATGAGCAGAGGCGGACAGGCCTTAGTTGTTCTGATGTTTGTCGTCGCCCTGGCAACCGCATCGGTCGCCCAAACTGAAGGCGGACACATGCTGTATGGAGATTTTAAGGTCGATGAAAGCAAGGCTAGCGGAGCAAAGCCGTTGAGCTTCGAGCTCATTCTTTACAAGGTAGGCCGGGTGATCGCCCGTCAGACCGTTGTAAACAATTCGCACTACCGCTTTATGGACGTTTCGAACGGCGACTATGAGATTGCGGTAGAGGTTGAAGGCACCGAGGTCGCCCGAATTCGAGTGCAGGTAAACGAAATCTTCAAAACCGATATTCGACAGGACATCGAATTCGAATGGCGAGAGAACCTGCCACGCACTAAGAAACCCGTAGTTGCCACGGCAGATTTGTATGAGCGCACGGCCACCAACAAGAAGCTGTTTGCGAAGGCTGAGAAGGCGATGGATGAGAAAAACTATTCTCAAGCGCTCATCTTCTTTCGCCAGATTCTTAGCGAAGACGAAAGGGACTTCCAATCGTGGAGCGAGCTGGGAACAGCATATTTAATGGCAAAGGATTTGGCGGCTGCTGAGAATGCCTACCTGCGCGCCAGTGAAGTGAATCCCAAATTCTTTCTCTCACTCTTTAATCTCGGCAAGTTGCGAATGGCGCAAAAGAAATTCGAAACTGCTATCGAACCACTGAGTCAGGCTTTAACGATTAAGCCCTCCTCTGCCGAGGCCAATTATTTGCTGGGCGAAGCTTATTTACAGATCAAGAAGGGCTCAAAGGCGGTGGTCTATCTTTATGAAGCGCTCAAACTCGATCCAATCGGAATGGCTGAAGCGCATCTGCGACTTGCCGCTCTTTACAACGGCGCCGGCCTGAAGAATAAAGCATCCGCGGAATATGAAGAGTTTTTGAAGAAAAAGCCCGATTATCCCGACCGCAAAAAACTCGAGGGGTACATATCGCAGAATAAGCAAGAGTGAGTGACACGCTAACAGAACTTGATCGAGCAGGCAGCTAAGTTATTGCGGTCTTGATGAATTGCAGGCTGATCCAGCGCCCTGCTGACATCCACAGCAACCTCACGAAAACCAGACATGTTGAGCGTAGCGTGACGCTGGAAAAGTCTTGACCCGGGACCCTGCCCGGGCATAGAGTCTGTGACACACAAGGAATTCTATACTGCGGACTGGGCATCCGGAGTTTCGCGTCACCCATGCGGCGCCGCCCGACCCCGTCCCCCTGACCGGCCCACCCTATCTCTACCTGCGCGTCCGCCGCACTGCCAAGGAGGACACTCACCAGGTTCAGCTTCAAGGAGTCACTCGTCGCTCTCGTCGGCCTCGCGCCTATTCGCCGAGCCCGGTCTCTGACGTTAGATGCCTGCGTGTGAGGAGGAGAATACAAATGGATAAATGGATGAGATTCAGTCTCGCCTTCGTCGTTTTGATCATTAGTTTGACAGCGTTTGCCCAAGACCAGGGTCTCGTCAAGCCCCAATTACTCCTGAGCAAGATCCTACAAGGGATGCCGAAAGGCGATAGGCAAGAAGTGCGCGTCCTCACGGCGAGCTTCAAACCGGGCGATAAGACCGTGTTCCACACACACCGCTTTCCCGTGACGGTCTATGTCTTAGAAGGTGCATTCAAATTGCAAATGGAGGGGAGTGAGCCAGACACGGTCAAGGCCGGCCAGGCGATGGTGATGCCGGCGAACGTGAGAATGACGGGCTACAACCGCAGCAGCACCGAGCCGTTGCGGGTGGTGATCTTCTATGTGAGTGATCCCGACACACCATTCCTTGACAAGATACATTAGCCAATAGATAAGTCGGATAGCGTGTTTGAAATAGCGCCGCATCTAATGCGGCGCAGGTTGGATGTAATCGCCCTTTTTAAGGAGTCGGTGTGGGCGACTTGAGATTTACAGCGACGCTTCCACTGACAGAAACCGGCTGCGCTTCAAGCTTCTTCTCTTGAGAGTGCGACGAAAGACTATAGGCCGCAAGCGCGATGTACACGGCCGTAAAGATAAGAGGAATCCATCGCCACCCTAATCCTTTAGCTTCTTGTCGTTTCTTCTAGGAAATATGGTGCCCCCGGCGCGATTCCAACGCGCGACCTTCCGCTTAGGAGGCGGACGCTCTATGCAGCTGAGCTACGGGAGCACGAATGGGGAATGGTAAATGGTAAATAGTGAATGGTAAAGCCGATCCACGAAATCACACGAAAAGATCAGAGGTGGATCAGAGCAGCTAAAAAGTTCAGAAAGCGCACAAATGACACTTCGTTTTCCAGGCTGGTTTTGATCTGCGTCATCCGCGTTAATCTGTGGCCGGTTTTCTCCGTATTTAGCGACTCCCCGAGGCGGGATTCTCAAAGTTTAGCCAGTACCCCACCTCGCTCAGAAACCCTTGACTCCTGACACCCAAAGGGTGTATTCAAACACTGAAAACATAATTCAACAGCAACCGCGTTTACCTCGTTTCCCCTCTCGAGGTTCCCCTACGCAGTTCACCCAGTGCGGTCTGCGTCAAAGCAGATTTCGGCTCTCTGTCACTCAGTTGTTTCCAATTCGGTCTAATTTAAAAAGGAAACCTCATGATCAGAATTGTCGCCCCTTTACTAATAGTTTTCGCAACCTCCCTGGGATCCGCAACCGACGCATGCGCGCAAACCAATGGCCGTGAAAACAGAACTTCATCTCCTGACCGATTCCAGACTGCCAAGAGTGCAGAGTCTCCGGCGCCCGCATCGAACATGGATGCGACCACGGACAAAGTGGCGAACCAAAACGGAGCCGCCAACAAGCCTGTGGATAAAACCGCGCGGGACAAAGCCCGTCAACAATACAAAGCCGGCGTAAAATACGGCCGCGCTAATCTCTATCGTCAGGCCATGCAGTCCTTTCAGCAGGCAGTCACCTCGGATCCTCAATTTGCAGACGCTTACTACGGACTGGGACAAGCCTACTTTGATCTAGGTCAGTACGAAGAGGCTGTTGCGGCCTTTGAGAAAGCGATCAAGCTCGATCCAAAGGCAGCGGACGGCTACCACGTTTTGGGTGAGGCATACGCGAAACTTAAAGAGCAAAAGCGAACAGAGCCCTCAAATCGTTCTGCGGTCGGTGAGCGAGCGGGTCTTAAATCAGATCCACGATCACCGGGATCTAATGGAGGATTGGTAGAAAATCGCAGTGAAATGGATCAAACCAAGATCTACCGTGTCGGTGTTGGCGATGTTCTTGATATTCGACTTCCATCAAGCGTGAGTGAGGACTCAACCCTGTTCACAGTATCGGGAAGTGGGTTCCTTGAACACCCAGTACTTGCGGAGCCGCTAAAGGTCGCAGGTCTGACTACCGAAGAAGTAGCGCAACTCTTGCGCACCGAGTTCAAGCGTCGGTCCATTGGCAACGACACTACACCGCAGGTAGGAATACGTGATTACAACAGCCATACCATTCTCGTGAGCGGCCTGGTAAAAGAGCCAGGAACAAAAATACTGCGTCGCGAGGCGATACCGCTTTATGTTGTTCTGGCTGACGCCCAGCCATTGCCGGAAGCAGCACTCGCGACCGTGATATCTCAGGGATCAATCCGAACGCGAACTGCGGACTTGGCAGATGCAGAACAAACCAGCCTGCTGGTTCAGCCAGGGGATGTCATTGCAGTTCAGCCGGCCGTCAAACAATTCATTTATGTTGGTGGCGAGGTGAAATCGCCCGGCGAACTTCCCTTCCGTTCCGGACTCTCGCTTACACAGGCAATATTATCCGCCGGTGGAGTAAACATAAGGGGTCAACGAGTTCAAGTGATGCGCGGCCCGGCAAGCGGGCTCTTAACATCGCAGGAGTATAAGCTAAAAGAAATCAATAAAGGGAAGATACCAGATCCGCTCGTGGAACCGGGTGATCGCATTACAGTCTTACCGTGAACCGTTCCAGGAGTTCTTTATGGCGGCTGCAGTGAAATGGCAAACTGATTCAAGGTCGGATCGCCCTGACGACCGTATTACTTTGCTCGTTCTTGCCGCTCAAAGCGGAGATTGCGCAAGGATTGAAGGATTGATTGCTCAAGGTGTGGACCTTAATAAAACCACCCCCGCTGGTACCACTGCTTTGATGATGGCGGCCATTCACGGACAACTGGAAACGGTTCCCTTCCTCATCGATCGGGGCGCCGCGGTTAATCAAAAGAGAAGCGACGGGTTTACTGCCTTAATTTTTGCGGCCTTCTTTGGACACGATGATGTAATCCTCGAACTCCTTAGGCGAGGGGCTGATCCTGACTCTAGAAGTAGACGCGAGACTTCAGCGGAAATGTGGGCTGCGTCGCGGGGCTTTATGAATATCCTCGATCTTCTGCAAGCTGCGCGATTATCCTCTATTCCCGCCGCGGCAATCCCTGGCGAAAAGCGTCAGGCGGCCGAATCCATATCTCCGGGTATCAGTCACGAAGTCGTCTCGGGTCCGATGAAAACCACGGAGCCACAAAATATCTCAGAACGCGTAATGGAAACGGCTTGGAATATTTCCAATGTAGACGTGGGAGAAGGAATAAGACGAATCGGGCCGGCCGGAAATCGAGCAAAAGCGGATAATCTATTGGAAGACCATGTTAAGAATGTCCCCCCGTATTCTCCTCTGTCCGCACTAAAGGAGAGATTAGATTCCAGCAGTATGGTTCTGCTAAGCGTCGCTATTGTGATCCTCTGTTCTGGAGTTCTGGGCCTCGCCGTATGGATATCAGCCAACGCCCCGAGGCAGAGTGGGGATAACGGAAGATCCACGGGAAAGAATTCATCGAGCGCCGAACCATCGTCAGCTGGTATAGAAGATCCCGTTTCTCTCCAACCCGAATCGAGGTCAACCGAAGTAACCCCTCAGAAGGCTACGACAGATGAGAGGTCAAGTATGGTTGGCCCCCCTTCTCCGGAATCGCAGGATGCCCTTCGCGATGATGGTGAGACTGAGGTTAAGGAAGCGCAGGCGAAAACACTGTCACAACACAGTAACATCGGTCCGAGACTCGGCAGGCAGTCTCGTCGGTGGGATCGGACGATCCGAGGTGCGGGCAATAGTGCGACAGAGAAGGAAGTAGATCGGCCCGCACCGGTGACATTCGTGAATCCTGAACCTACACCTAAGCCGAAGAGAGCTGACAACGCAAATCCTCTCCCCCCGTCGTCAGTTGCGCCGCTGGCGGGAAGTACCTCAAAGAAAAAAGTTATTCAGTGGCCTTAAAACCCTAGGCTGGATTTACTCTGAATACTTGATTAATGACCGCACGTCGTATCCTTCAAGCTTCTTGCGACCGGGAAGAAACTCGAGCTCCACCACAAACACCAGCGCTTCAACTTTGCCACCGAGTTGTTCAACCAACTCCGCCACCGCTCTTGCTGTGCCACCCGTTGCCAACAGATCATCGGCAATGATCACTCGATGACCATTGCCAATAGCATCGCGATGAATTTCCAGCGTGTCCTGGCCGTATTCGAGATCGTACGAGATTGAAGCGCAAGCGGCGGGGAGTTTTCGTGGCTTGCGCACCGGCACAAACCCGGCGCCCAGATGGTAAGCCAACGCCGGAGCAAAAATAAATCCGCGCGCCTCCACACCCACGACGGTATCGATTCGTGCGCCTTCGCACTGTGCCGCCAGAGCGTCCACAGTAAGTCGCAATCCCTCAGGATGTTTCAGCAGGGTCGTGATGTCATAAAAATTGATGCCCGGTTTCGGAAAGTCGGGCACCTCTCGAATCAGCTTTTTGAGGTTGTCCATGATTGGTAGTTGTTGGTGGTCAGTTGTTGGTGGTCAGTTGTTCGTGGTTCATGCCAATTCGTGTGATGCGCGTGGATCGCCTTTTCCGCTGCATGGACAAATCGATCCACGCGCATCACACGAAAGGCATTGACCACTGACAACGGACAACTGACCAGCACTCACCTTTCAATTCGAAATGAAGGAAACTCTCCGGTTGGATCAAAACTTACTTCCTCGACAGCCTGCACATTTGCGAATTGCGGACCGGTTGCGAGGTCGTGTTTGAAGGCCTCGACGTTGTCGGCAGGGCCTTCAGCCCAAGCCTCCACAGTTCCGTCATTTCGGTTTCGCACGTAACCGGTGATCTGGTGGCGGGCTGCCGCGCGCTGGGCGAAGAAACGGTACCCAACTCCCTGCACGTCACCTCGTATCAAGAATTTTCTCGCCACACGTCGCGACATCTTAAGCTCTAATTCGTCTTTGCCCTCTGGCGCCTCTGCACGAACTCTGAATCCGGAAATCCGGATACGCCACCGATTCCTCGTCGAGACATTGTAATGGAAGATAAAACCGAAACGCCAAACGCCGCCGAAACTTTGTTAGTATCTGTGCCGTAATATCGTGCTCGAGCTTGATTACCACGAACCTTCAAGCTTTAGCCATCGCTCGGTCGCTCCAAATTCGCTAGCAGTGAAAAACTCCAAAGCAAAGTCTTAACTCAAATGAGGTGGAATTAACTATGAACTCACTCACAAGATCTTGCCTTAGGCAAATCGCTTGTCTGCTGGCCATTGTTCTGCTGGCCTCAGCGCTCAACGCCAAACCTGTCAACGTTCCGGTGGTCTATTACAAGCTGCCAAACGGCTTGCGAGTTGTCATCTCGGAAGATCATGTGGCGCCCGTTGTGACCGTTGCCGTCTATTACAGTGTCGGATTTCGGGTTGAACCGAAAGGTCGAACAGGATTTGCTCACCTCTTTGAGCACATGATGTTTCAGGGCTCAGCCAACGTAAAGAAATTCGAGCACGCAAAATACGTCGAAGCCAACGGAGGCAGCCTGAACGGTCACACCGATTTTGATTACACCAATTATTACGAGACCTTGCCTAGCAATCGTGTGGAAATGGGACTCTGGCTGGAATCAGATCGCATGCGCTCGCTTGATGTCAGCGACGAGAACTTAAAAAACCAGCAGAATGTCGTGAGCGAGGAGATTCGCGTAAATGTTCTGAATCAACCCTACCAGTTGTTTGAGTGGATTGACCTTTGGGAAAACGCATTTCAAAACTGGAACAACTCGCATAACGGCTACGGTGAGCTGGCAGAAGTAAACGCGGCAACGATTGAAGACGTGCGCGGCTTCTTCAAAACCTTCTACGCACCGAATAATGCCGTGCTCACAATTGTTGGCGACGTTGATGTCAACGAAGTGAAGCAGATGGTTGAAAAGCATTTCGCCAGCATACCGGCGCAACCCGCTCCGCCGAAACCGGATTTGAACGAGCCGGTCCAAACAAAAGAGAAGCGCGTTACGCAAATGGACAAACTGGCAAACTTGCCCGCCCTGGCCACCGGCTATCACATTCCAGCGCAGAACTCCCCCGACTTCCCCGCTATGGCGCTGCTGGTGCAAATGCTTCAGGGTGACGACAGTTCACGCTGGTACCAACGTCTCGTGAAGGAGAAAGAACTGAGTCTTGATCTGACGGGGGGTTTGAACTACTTCGGGAATGAGTTTGACTACAGCGGTCCCATGATCATGACTACGCGCACGACTTACAAACCGGGTCACACGGCCGATGAATTGCTTCGTGAGATGGACGCTGTGGTGGCTGAGGTTGTGGCTAAAGGAGTGACTGAGAAGGAACTGGCTGACGCCAAGGTGCGTTTTCGTGCAAACTTCTACAATCAGCTGGAAACTACTTTTCCCAAGGCTCACCTGCTTTCCGTGCTCGCGCTCTTTCGAGACGATCCCAGTCAGGTCAACTCCTTACTCACTCCTTTCGAGAAAGTCACGGTTGAGCAAGTCAAGACCGCGGCGAAAAAATATCTGACCGCGGAGAACCGTACCGTCATCGATCGCGTACCCGAAGCGAAAGCCCAGCCGAAGGGAGGCAACTAAGATGAAACGCACCAGAATAAACAAACTGTTCTCTGCTTCGACGCTGGCCGCGATCGCTTTAACGGCGATTTTGCCGGCCACGGCCCAACAAAAGACGCCGCCTCCACCCGGGGCCGCGCGGCCTTTGAATCTGCCAAAGCTAACTGAGAAAAAACTAAGTAACGGGTTGACGGTGGTACTGGCTCCGCTGCCCAACATTCCCAAGGTAACGGCCATTCTGACGTTCCGGGCAGCTGGATCGGCCGCGGATCGCCAACGTCATCCGGGAATTGCCCAGATTGCGGCCGGCGTTGCCAACGAAGGCACTGATACCCGGTCGAGTAAACAGATAAAAGAGGAGCTACGCTCGATGGGCGGCTCGCTATCGCTCGCGAGTGATAGCGACTCGACGTCGGTCTTTGCGTCCGCGCTGTCAGAGTTTTCTCCCCGCATGTTCGATCTGATGAGTGACGTTACCCAACACGCTTCATTCCCCGAGAACGAGCTGAAACTCGCGAAGGAGAACTCCATTCAACAAATCAGGGCGGGTCGCGCCGATCCAGGCTTTCTGGCAAACGAACGGTTTCAGAAGGCCGTCTTCGGTAACCACCCGTACAGTTTTGTGGTTCCTGACGAAAAATCAATTGCCGCGCTGACGCAGGCGGATCTGAAGACTTTCGCCGGCAGTTATTACATTCCGAACAACGCCCATCTGATCGTGGTGGGCGACATTGAGCCGGACAAAACCCTGGCCGAAATTGAAAAGGCGTTCGGTTCGTGGAAAGCCGGAGCCGCCCCGCCTGACGACAATCCGGCACTTCCTGCCCGCGACAAGAGGCAAATCTATTTTGTTAATCGTCCGGGCTCAATTCAATCGGCGATCTACATCGGGAACATAAGCATTCCCCGCAAGGACAAGGATTACTTCGCGCTGCGCACGGCCAACACGATTTATGGCGGATCGTTCTACTCGCGGTTGACCCGTAACATTCGAGAAGCGAAGGGCTATACCTACTCTCCATTCAGCTCCTCAAACACGCAGTTGAAAACCGGCTCGTTTGTGGCTGGCGCTTTTGTTCGCAACGAGGTTACTGGTCCAACTTTGCTGGAGATTTTTTACGAGCTGGATCGGATGCGGGTAATGCCGGTGAGCGACGAAGAGTTAAACGCGGCGAAGGAATACAGCACGGGCAACTTTTCGGTCGAGCTGGCCAGCCAATCCGGTCTGGCAGGTCGCATCAATTCGGTGTACACCTACGATTTGTCGAAAGATTTTATCAATGAGTTTCGACCAAAGATCCAGGCGCTCACAACTGCGGATATCGAACGCGTAGCGGCAAAGTATTTCGATACTTATCGCGCCGCAATCGTGATCGTGGGTGATTACGACAAAGTAAAAGATCAGGTCACGCCGTTCGGCGACGTCACGCTTTTCGATGCCGAAGGAAACGTGATTACGAAGTAAGGCGACGATCACCGCAGACAATTACGATCCATGAGATAACACAAAGGTTTTGGTGTTATCTCGTGGATCTTTTATCTGCTCACCAAGGCGCTACTTTAACTGCACAATCGCCAGGCCACCCGGGGGGATCTCGATGGAAACTTCACTTCGGCCATCGACTTTGCTGACGGTTAGAGTCTTTGCCGAGAGCCAGTCGGTCGCGGCAACATTGGGTTGACCCGACAGAGTTATCTTTGCTGTTACGCGCGCACTGCGGTCAACCTGGGCGAGCCCCTGCTGCGGTTTAAGAACTCCATTGTTATTGAACAGCGTCACAACCCAGCCATTTTCGTTGCGGTTGAGCAAAAACTCGACATCGCCACTGACTTTCACCGGCGCCGCGCTTGAGAAAAGGTGTGCCAGTACATGCGCGGCGAAGGGTGTGATTCGCTCATCTTCCCCCAACAGGTCAGGCAAAGAGCAAAAGACCACACTGCCCTTCCCAACCTTATTTATGGTTACCAGCGAATCGCCGGAGGGTGACTGGATTAGCGGTTTCGCGCCTCTTAATTCGATCTTCTCATAGCGAAACAGTTGCCCACTTAGATCCAATTGACCTTCGCCAGGTGCAAGGCAACTCGCAGTGTCCGCTTCCACAGTCGTGCCGAGCAATTTCACGCCAGTAAAGCCGGCTGGAAGACCGTCGACCTGGGCTGAATTCAGGAATACGACCCCGCCCTTGCGCACATAGTCATCGAGCTTTTTCACCCAACCTGTGTTCCATTTGAGACGACCACCCACCACAACCGCGCGATAGTTGTCGACGGCGTCCCTCTTAGTGTCCGACGCAACCAGGACATCAAAAATGTCGCCGAAGACACCAGAGACAAATGCCTGACGATCGCCGGTGGCAGGTTCACCTTCAACAACCGGGCCCGGGTAGTAGGCCGTACCGAACAACTCCCTTAGCGCCCGGTCACTTCGATTGATTTGTGAAACTTCAAAAGGCCAATGCGGATAATCTGTCATATCCCACCCATGCGCCGGATCCAACAGGAAGGCAATCGGGGTATAAGGCGTACCACGATTCGGATGCGTTTCCGCAAAGTGCATGAACTCGTCAGTGATTCGTCCGAGGGGATTCAATTGAAAAGGGTGCTCGCCGGGACCCGGTTTGAAAAACTGGTCAAAGCCCTGCTCCAGATAGATCGCCGAGGCCCCGGCCATGTAATAGAGGTAATAGCTCTTGCGATACCATGACAGCGATGGCCCCATCGTCGGGCCATAGCGTGAGTGAAAGAAATTATCTGGCCCGGCAAAGTTTTGTGTTTTGGTGAAGGTTGTTGCCGTATCACCAAAGTTCGGCGCGTGGTAATAAAGAAAGGCGCCCCCGTACTGTCGTGCCGCGCCGCGTGTGAAAGCTATGCGCATACCGGTCATTGGTTGCACAGCGGCGGTTTCCATTCCCAGGAGCCTTACACCCCAGGACGCAAGGGCGTGGGCAAATGATGTGCTCGAGGTTGACTGGGCAGGGATTAACTTGCCCCACATTGGACCAGTTGCCGTGTGGAATAGACTGCTCCACTTTTTTGCGATCGCGTCGGTATAGAACACTCGGTGGGCTTCCAGCAGTTCTGTGCGATCCATGAGCGGCGAGATTTTCAGATCAGTCGGCGCAGAACTCCATACATATCCGACACTCTCGCCGGAAATCCAGCCCAGGAATTGATCGCGCACCTCGCCGTTGAGGAGTTTCGAGGCGGCCTGGCCTTCATCAACGGACATCTGGGCAGCGCCGTAATTAATCAACACCGCAAAAGGCTGCTTTGTCTTTCGCAGATAGCTTAGAAATGGACTGGTCTCTTTCAAGTATTGGGGCAGGTCATTGATGTAGATGACTGGTACTACAAGTTTAGAAGCAAAGAGCGGCACGTCGTGCACGCCCTTGTATTTATTGATGAATTCTTCGATTGGCTCAGCGTTGAATGGATAGAGCGGGCGCTCGGCGGGAGCCTTTTCGTAGGCACTCCAGAACTCTTTGGCAATGTTCCAGGGCATCAGAAAATCGCTGCCACCAACCTTCGGCCGATTCCAGGCTTCAGGAATAGCAAAGTGTCCACCATCAGGAACCAGGGGCATCAGGGGCTTGCGCTCTGTGCTCCATTCGCGCAGATAGCGCATCGCGGCGAAGTCCGGCTTCTCTCTTCCTTTTGGTATATAGGCGGGGTCATTCGTTAACAGCAGACAGTCGACATGACGCCGCGCCGCCGCCGGTCGTTCAATCTCGAGGTTGAGCACAGCCGGACCTTTTTCCAGCTTGGTCGCGGCTCCGTCCCAAGTAAAGGCCCAACCCCAGTACATACTGACTTCATCGTGACTGTCTACAATGTCCGCGCCGCCAAACTGATGGCGAAAGACCTCTCTGTTATTCTGCGTAATGCTAACTGCAAACTCTTCGTTCCTGTTGGCCCAATCCGCATAGCGAACCCAAAGCTTGTACTCACCGGCGCGAGGAACCTCCAGATCCTGCCGCAGCAGAGCTTGACTCTCATCGGCGCTGGCGGCGGCAGAATTCCATTCGCTCTCGCCACCCTGCGACCACTCGGCCGAGACTCCTGGACCATTCATTCCCCATCCCGGAGCTCTTGCTTTTGGAAGATCGAGCCAGGAGGGATTCGAGACCGGTTCGCCCCGACTGTTGGTTGCAAAGCCCCGCATGTTCTCTGCTTCAATCCAGAGATACTCGTGATGTGGCGATCGGGTTTGGGAAAAGATGACTGAGGAACTGATGAAAACCGATAGAAGCCCGAGGACTATTCGCAGGATTAGCATGTTCGTCGTTGCATTCAATGCACCATCAAGAAACCGATCCACGAAATCACACGAAACAACTTGAAATCTTGTCGCTGTCGTTTCGTGTATTTTCGTGGATCGCTTAAAGTCGCCGCAATCGAATTCTATCCCAGACCCTCGAGGCACTCTCTTTTCTGATATTGGAATGCGAACTAAACTTCGCTCTTCACCCTTTCGCCGGATCGCCCTTTCTTTCCATCCTTATCCCAGGCCCTCGAGGCACTCGGCGAGCGTTCGTTGACGGCAGGTGAACATCGGCGTGTCGCGCAGCGTGTAAGAACTAGCCTTTGTCTCCCGTAATTCCTGTACCAGATCAAGAAAATCCGCGGGATTGTCGGTTTCAAAGGCCACGACAAACTCTTGATCGTCCAAACCGAATGAGTAAGTTGTGTGCAGTTTTACGGAACGGTATTTGGATCCTATGCGAATGTGCTCGTCCATCATCTCCTGGCGATGTTCCGCAGGCCGCGAATACCACTCGCGAGTCTTCACGAAAGGATAGACAAAAAGATAATTGGCCTTCCCGGGAATGATGTGCAAGCGATCTTCCGCATGTTGCGGATGGTCCTTATCCATATACATCGAGCGCTTGGTCATCGAGAGAAGTGACTGCGAAGGCTCGATATACTTCGCCATCTCGGTGTGGTTCAGCCTTGCTGTCATCTCCTGAATCGGATCGAGTTCATAACCAATCCGCCAGATCATGAAATCCACATTTGTGCGCAGACCCACCGTTGAGTAAGTATGAATCAGAAGCTGCGGGCGAAATTCAGCGACTGTGGCCACAAACTCTTCGCGACAGCGCTGCTTGTGCTTTTCGTCTAGCAGCCGCCAGTCGGGCCTGGCACGATAAAACGTGAAATTGACAAACTGTCTGGGTAGTTTCGTCTTCAGCTCTTCGAGTTCCGCGCAACTCGGTGCAAGACGCAGGGAACCGCGTGCAGCACTGCCTTGGTCATTGTCGGTACTCATTTTATTGCCCCTGAAAAGGTTGATGCGACTTCGAGTGGTTGAGAGCCCTTCTGCGCTCGCTATTTTGCCTGTTAATCCGCGTCGATTGCAACCTGAGGACCAGCTAAGGCGGCTCAAGATCCACCAAAATAGCCGGAAAAGAAGCGTGGGCGAAAAAGAATGCTATTGTAATTTCTTCCTGTCATTCGTTGATCCTGCTCGTGCGGTTACACGTCTGCTGCGCCAGTCAACGTGTTATACTCCCCGGGTTTTCCCATCAAACATTAGGGCTGGAGAGAATCGGATGAAGCCTTTGAAGCTAATCGTCGTGGTTGGATTTCTGACTATGCTTGCCGCCGGCTGCACGAACGAGGGCAATTCAAATGTTGTTTCGCTGACCACGTCATCTTCCCCGGCCGCTGTGGCTACTGCCACTCCGGACGAGTTCGCGGCGACACGAGTAGTGTTCAAAGAGCACTGTTCCAAGTGCCATGGAGACAGCGGGGATGGAGGGCCTGTTACAGT
>DASQPD010000105.1:0-63609 GCA_035644135.1 Pyrinomonadaceae bacterium | reverse complement strand
GAGCTTTCGTGTCAGTTGTTTTTCGGTTCGTGTAATTTCGTGGATCGGTTTGTTTACTTGCCAAAAAAACCTGCTCAAGAAAACAAGAAATTGGCGGTTTGTTACACAGATTAGAAAGCAAAAGGCAGTAAGCAGAAGGCATTAGGCAAGTTTGTACGGCCTGACCGCCTTCCGCTTTCTGCCCACCGCTTACGGCCCACTGCTTACTGTTTTTAAATCCGTGTAATCTGCGGAATCTGTGGATCTGTTTTCATCAAACGGTCATCCTCCGAGCTGCTTCAATATCGCCGCAAACTTCTCCACATTTTCGCGCGTGCGATCCATCGAGCGCCGGCTATCAAGATAGGCAGTCCACACAGGCGTTTGCGTGAGAGCTTTAGTTGTGTCCTCATCGAGTGTTTGGGCCATTAGAGCGATGAGGTCACTCACGACCTTTGTATGTTCCAGCAGCGATTGAATGATCGAATAGGCGAGTCGAGCCTGTTCCGGATCAAGATCGCGCGCAATGTTTGTCTTAGTTATCGGCCGTTCAGCCATCGTTCCCGTACTTCCGACTCCAGACTCCCAGACTTATTTTTCGTACCAACTGCCGCGAATAAACGGAAGCTCAGTTACCGTACCCGCAACCTGGTTTTCATCCGTGAGCGCCTTTATATTCGTGCCCGGTGCAAGATAATCGTACTTGAGATATCCAAGCGCAACGGTGCGATTCAAACGCGGCGAAAAAGTTACCGAAGTCAATCTTCCAATCTCTTTATCTTCATGTGATAAGAGACTGGCGCCTCGGTGAACGTCGTGGCTGGATTCAAAAATTATACCGCTAAGCTTTTTAGCCACATGACCGCGATATTTAATACGAGCAATTATCTCCTGACCGATATAACAGCCCTTGGTGTAGCTTACGGCGTCATCGAGACTGGTTTCTGAAACAACATTGGTTTCGTCCATGTCGATGCCAAAGCGCGGCTGACCCGCTTCGATGCGCAGCACTTCAAAGACATTAAAACCAACCGGCCGGCCTCCGGCCTCCAGCATCATCTGCCACAACCTCTGTCTTTGCTGCGCCTCGACAAACACATCAAATCCATTTTCGGCGGTATGAGTGGCGCGCACCACAGTAGCTTTGTTTCCTGCCCAGGAAATTTGGGTCGCTTGATGCTTAGCGATGTCGGCAACGGCGCCAAAGAGTTCGCGAATCATTCGCGCTGCATCTTTACCTTGCAATGACAGTAACGCCAATTCACCGCTGAGATCGGTAACTCGAAAATCGCCGGCCAGCGTGAATCGCTTGACAGTTTTCAGGACAACATCATGAGTTGCCGTTTCGGTATCGATCAAAAAGATGGGATCGGGTTTACCGCCTATCAATCCGTCTTCAAGTCTAATCACCCGAACACTCGCCACCAGCCGGCCAGAAACGTTCGGAAAGACCGCCGGCATCCATTGTCCCGCTTCAAGAGTCTTCATGTCATTCGTGATCAATCCGTTTAGAAACTGAACTGCCTCTGACCCGCTTACGACCAGCTGACCACGAGACGAAAGGTCGATGAGTCCTGCGCCGGCATCTCTGACTGCAGTGTATTCGCCAGACTCGTCTCCGTACGAAGCGGGCATGGTCCAGCCATCGCTCCCCGATGCCGGAGCACCCGCTGACTTCCGTATGGTTTCTTGATCTTTTGCTTCAGTCATTTAGTCTTAAAGCCTGGTTTTCCGGACCTGGCAGTTCGAGCCCTAAACTCGCAGGCCGGCCTGTTGTAATCCCTTCGCGAGAGTTCGATAGTCTTGCAGCTGCTCTCTCTCACGACGATGCGACGCGAGCACTTGCGGACTGGGGTGATAAAGGGGCACCAACAAACGGCCATGCCACTCTTGCATCGTCGCCACGTGTTGTTTCAGGTTGAGCTCATGATGGTGAATGCGCTTCAGCGCTTCGAGCGCAACAGAGCCAAGGGTGACAACCATTGCTGGATCGAGCAGCGTCATGGTACGCGCGAGAAAATCAGAACAATTTGCCAATTCTGTTTTGCTGGGTTTGCGATTTGCTCCTGCTTGAGTTCTCGGATTGCAGAGTGCGGCACTGGTGATAAAGATTTCTGAGCGCGACAAGCCGGCAGCCGACAGAAAGCGGTCGAAGTTTTTCCCTGATTGGTCCCCGGAAAAGGGAATGCGAGTCCGATCGGCGCCTTTTCTGCCTGGCGCCTCACCAATGAAGAGTATTCGCGCGTCCAGCGAGCCATTAAGCTCGCTCAGCACTGCGCTGCGCTCACACATCGATGGGCAGCGAGTACAAATCGCCGCCTCAGCCACAAGCAACGCATAGTTTAGACTCCGTGAGTTGTCTGTTTGCACGGACAGATTTCAACACAAAGAAGGCAAGACGCAAAACGCAGCGTCAGATGAACAAGCTTAAACGCAAAGGAGCAAAGAATTATCGCAAAGATCGCCAAGACAGGCGGCTCTTTGCGTCTTCACTTTGCGTACTTTGCGTTGAAGTTTCTGAATCGCGGGGTGAAATCCGGGTGATACAATCACCAGCACCAACAAAATCAAATACTTCGAGGGGGAATCATGTCCGATCAGATTGCGCTGGAGCGGTTTACAAAAGAACTTTTCGAATGTCTGGATGAAACCTTTGAACAAACACATGGGGTGTACCTTGACAAAGGAACCTCGCTGTTTGAAACACTCGAGGCTATCTCGGCGGCGGACGCTTCGCGTCGGGTCGGGGAAAAGTGCGCAACGATTGCCGCCCAGGTCGAGCACGTCCGCTTTTACCTTGACGTTCTGAATGACACGATGCGCAAACAGGCGGTTGTCAAGGTTGATTGGCGAGAAATCTGGAGAACCGTGGACAAGGTAACCCCCGAGGAGTGGCAAGCTAAGAAACAACGACTCAGAGAAAGCTACGAGCGGGTCCTGACAACCATCAAAACTTATGAACACTGGGAAGGTGAGTACGGAATTGCGGGTTCATTCGCAGTGCTGACTCACACGGCTTACCACCTCGGTGGAATTCGTCAGGCTCTTTGTGGAATCAGATCAGGAAGTCTAGGAGTCTAGAAGTCTTGGAGTCGGGAGTCGGGAGTCGGGAGTCGGGAGTCGGGAGTCGGGAGTCTTGGAGTCGGGAGTCTGGAGTCGGGAGTCTGGAGTCGGGAGTCTGGAGTCTTGGAGTCTGCCTCCAGACTCCCGACTCTCGACTCTCGACTCCTAGACTCCTCCACTCCTCGACTCGCTTGCGAAAGTCCCTAGACTTTTCTGTGTAAGCAATGTCAGAATCCGGCCACCGCAACGCTTTACCGGTAACTCAAACCAGGAGGCTGGCGCTTCCGGATAACAGGAGGGCGCCCGAAAAGATATGCGTCACAAGTTCCATTCTTTCCATTACCTAGTAATTGCTTGTTTGCTCTTTATCGCTTTCATAGCAGGCTGCAAACGGTCAGCGGAAACCTCCGGATTCGTCCCGGAAATTCAGCCACTCCCTCAACCACTTGCGGGTTACGAGGCGATGACTATTCCAGCCGACAATCCGATGAGTCCGGAGAAGGTTGCACTGGGCCGGCAATTGTTTTTTGACGAGCGGTTAAGTGGCGACGGCACGCGTTCGTGCTATTCATGCCACGTCTGCGAGCATGGTCTTACGGATGGTTTGCCTAAGGCGATCGGCGCTTTTAACAAACAGTTACCCCGCAACAGTCCGACGCTTTGGAACATTGGCTACGACAAAGAGTTCTATTGGGATGGAAGAAGCCCGTCACTGGAAAAGCAGGGAATGGCAGCGTGGACTGGAGGCAACATGGGCGCTAAAACCGATGGAATTGTCGCCAAAATCAACGCGCTTCAGGGATATCGCTCTCAGTTTCAAAAAGTATTTAGCAGCGACGCGACCCCGGACAATGTTATCAAAGCAATCTCTGCTTACGAGCGCACGATCATCGGCGGCGATACGGCGTGGGATCGGTTTCGGGCGGGTGACCAGTCGGCCTTGAACGAGAGTGAAAAGCGCGGCTGGAATATTTTTCAGGCAATCAAGTGCAACAATTGCCACGATGGAATCCTTTTCAAAGATCAGCAGTATCACAACGTCGGCATCGGCATGGACCAGAAAGAGCCGGACGTTGGTCGCTTTACGGTCACCAAGAAACCGGAAGATACGGGCGCCTTCAAAACGCCGACCCTGCGTGACATTGCCAGGTCAGGCCCATACTTCCATGACGGCAGTGCGCCAACGCTCGAGGCCGCAATCGATATAATGCTGGCCGGCGGAAAACCGAATCAATATCTCGACAAGAAGAACCTGGAACCGCACAACCTGCTTCCGGACCAGCGCCAGGATCTGCTGAACTTCTTACGTGCGCTCAATGTTGACTGCACGCTGCGCAAACCGGTGCTGCCCCAGAATTAAGCCGTGTAGTTGTTCGTGTGAATTAGTGGATGCTTCGTGTGATTTCGTGGACAGTATTTTTTCGTTGCCGGAAAAGGATCCACGCGCATCACTCGAAAGACTCCTGCCTAAGCTGTCACTGATCTCGCGCCTGAACTTTTCCTAAACCGCTGCTCCACAATGTTCCAGTTTATGTTCGAAAAGAATGCTTCGATGTACTTAGGGCGATCGGCGGGTTTGTAATCCAGCAGATACGCATGTTCCCAAACGTCCATTACGAGGATGGGATCGAAACCGGCAACGTTACCCACTTCGTGCAATGTGATCCAGTGATTGGATAATCGGCCGTTTGCCGGATTCTCGTTACAGATGGCCCAACCCACGCCGCGCATCTTGCCGATGCCCACAAAATCTGCCTTCCAAATCTCGTAACTGCCAAAACTCGACTCGGTTGCCTTATAAAAATTTAAAGACCGATCGGGATCGCCGGAGCCACCGCCACTCTTCAGATTATCGAAGTAGTATTCATGGAGGACCATGCCGTTATATTCAAATCCGAGCCTTCGCGTGAGTTCGGAATAGGCCGGCATTTCTTCCTGATCCACGTTCCCGTCCTGAATAAACTCCGTGATCTTCTCGGTCAGCCGATTAGTCTCTTTCACATAACCTTCATAAAGCTTGAAGTGCATTTCCAGAGTTTGGTCTGAAATACCCTGAAGCCCGCTGAGATTAAACTGTCTTGCCTTGTAGGAACCTATCGAACTCATTAGTCACCTCCGCGTAAAAACTTGATGCGGTTTTACCTTTGCGCGGATGTGTGGCAAATGCATTAAGAGGCTAAGGATTTAGTGTGGCGAGAAAGCAAAAGACATGCGCAAAAAGCAAAAAGCTGTAAGCAGTAAGCAGAACGTGGCGTCAGAAAGCCACAGTTACCGGGTACTACCCGTATTCTGCCCTTCTGCTTTACTGCCTTAAGCTTTCTGCCTTCAGCCGCGGCGGCATCTACTTCCCAAAAATCACCCAGTCGCCATGAGCCGTCCCCATGAACAGAAGCAGCGGAAGTGAAAGCCACGCGTTCGTGCGGGAAGCGATAAAGGCCTGGCGCGCAAGTTCCGGTGGGGCAGCAGGGCCTGTACCTGCGGTAGCCGCGATAATGCGTTTGTTGTTGGGCCAAATGATGCCCCAAACATTGAGCATCATCACGATGCCGTACGCGCCGCCAATGCCGATTGAATACGACTTGTTGCTGGCGTAGCTCTCTCCACCAACACTTAATTCAGCCGTGAAAAACTTTAGGAGTCCAAAGGTTACTATCGCCACCAAAATAAACATTACAACGGCATAGACGCGTCCATCCTTGATCAGGGCCGGCACTTTCTTAATGATCGCAAATTCGACCAGGAACAGAACTATTGGATAAGTTAACCACGCACCCAATACCCATCCCAGACTGATCTTCCCGCCGCCAATGGTATTAGCATTCGCGACATCAGGTTTAAGCGTGTACATCGCAAAATAGCCCAAGCCCGCCAGCACAGTGACGACCGCGCCCCAGCGGAAGTACCAAAGAGTGCGCCCCAACAGATCTGGATTAACCTTCTTCTTCGTCTCGGCGTCTAGACCTTTTTGAAAGGGAACGTTCACCAGGTTGAAGAAGTAGAGAAGTCCGATCCACGTGATGCCTGCCACAAAGTGAAACCAACGCAATGCAATGCGCGTAAGAGCCGCAGCATCCGGAGCGTGAAAAAGTTCCTGGAAAAAAGCCAGACTGACGGGGAGATGGACAGTTGACTCGATCAGCATATGACCTCCAAAAGTAGGACAGACAAGTTGTGTGGATAGTACGCGCGAAGATTACACCGAGATCTGTCGAGATGCAATAACTCTGAAGTCTGAAGTCTGGAGTCGGGAGTCCGACTTACTTGCTAAGTATGACACTTCCGCAGATCGTCTGCCCTGCTGAGACTCCAGACTCTCGACCCCAGACTCCACAGTCTTTTATTCATCGAGCGGTCTGGGCCCGGCATCCATTCCTCTGGTGCTGACCTGATTGATCACCCGTACTTTTAGATCGTCACTCAAATGTATCTGGCAGGACAATCGCACGTTGTCAGCAAGTTCCGACTCGACCGCTAATCGATTGCGCTCGAGATCGTGCATTTCTTCTGGCGTACCTTCAAGGATTTCAACGCGACAGGTCGTGCAGCGCGCGTTTCCCCCACAACGATGCAAAATGTCTATTCCGGCATCTTCGATTGCCAGCACCAATTTTTTTCCCTCAGGTGCTTCGAACACCTGCGAGCCGGTTGCAGTTTCGGCTTCGATCTTTGTCATTCAGTAAACTCCGATAAGTGTTAAAAGTTGTGACAGCTTCACGACTTTGGCATAAGAGAAAGGGTTGAGCAAGTATCTCAAATCGAGCCAGAGCGCTCCAGACGGCAAGCAGACATAATCAACGAAGTAACACGAACCCTTTGGGTCAGTTCGAGGATCCCTTTTTACTCTTACAAACTTACAAATCTAATTCCATGAAAGTCGCGCCCGGAACCGGATTGTCATAGTAAGGAGGGATTTCGCGAAAGCCCAACGAGCGATATAACGCAATCGCGGTATCCATCCTTCCCGGTAGTGTATCCAGGCGCATCCGCTGGTAACCGATATCACGCGCCTCGGCGATTATCTCTTCGACTAACTTTCGCCCCAGACCCTGGCCGCGAGCTTCCGGTCGCAAAAAAAGCCGCTTCATCTCGCAGGTGTCATGGCTAAGCTTTCGCAGCGCGATACACCCTGCGAGCTCTTGATCCTTGATCGCGAGCAGTAAACGGCCGTTGGGTGGCTGGTAATCACCCGGCAGCCCGGCAACTTCTTTTTCAAAGTTCTGGAAGCAGAGGCTAATGCCAATCCACGCTTCATATTCCCTAAACAGCTCGCGCGCGTTTTGAATGTCTTCGGTTTCTTGCGCTTGAACCAGCTTCATGTCGGATAACTCGGCGAGTGCCAAAACAGAACGCGATGCGCAAAAGCGGCCCGGCGCGTCATGGACGCCGAGCCTCGCAATCGCGCACCGCGTGATGTAGGACAGACATTTGTGTCTGTCATTCTGCTAAGCGCAGCAGACAGGAATGTCTGTGTTATTAAGCGGTAAACGACGTTCCGCAGCCGCAGCTGCCAGTCGCGTTTGGATTCTTGAACGTGAACCCGGAACCCATCACGCCGGTCACATAGTCGATCTCGACGCCATTAAGATATTGGGCGCTGAACATATCGACGAACAGTCGCACTCCTTTGTCGTCAAGAATGTAGTCACCCTGGCGCGATTCTTCTTCAATATTCAGGCTGTACTGAAAACCTGAGCAGCCTCCGGGCACAACTCGTACGCGAAGGCCGGCGCTTTCGGGCAATCCCTCTTCTCCGGCCATGAATTTCTTGATCTCACCCGCTGCAGACTCAGTAACATTCAGCACCACACTCGGGGCGGCTGAAGTGGCTGTCGTCTCGGTCGGAGTAGTAGTAGTTGCTGACATTCTATGGAAACTCCCTTCAACATTTTCGATTGTCAATTGACGACGATTGCCGATTTGTTCTTTGTTAGACTACGGCCAGACTGAATCGGCAATCGGCAATCGGCAATCAAATGTTACTGTCCTTTACCTAAAACAACAAGTTCAGGTTTCATCGCCTCAATCGAAACCTGCCGGGCTACTTCCTCAGCCACCTGTCGAAAAGCCCGCGCTTGTGGCGATTCCGGGTGACTTACCACCACCGGCACCCCTTTGTCACCACCCTCCCGGACTTCAATGCCAAGAGGTACGGTTCCGAGAAACGGCACTCCGTAGGTATCGGCCAACTTGCGACCGCCGCCCTCGCCAAAGATGTTGTATCGAGTGCCGGTGTCCGGAGCGATAAAGTAACTCATATTCTCAACAATGCCGAGCACCGGGACGGCTACCGTTTCAAACATTCTAAGCGCGCGGCGAACATCCGCAATCGCCACGTCCTGCGGAGTGGTCACCAGCACCGCCCCTTGAACCGGCACCAGCTGCGCCAGTGACAATTGCACATCTCCAGTACCCGGGGGCATATCCACGATCAGATAGTCCAGTTCCCCCCATTTAACATCTGAGAGAAACTGCTTGACGAGGCCGTGCAGAATCGGACCGCGGACGATCATCGGCTTGTCGCCGGGTTGCAGCACGGCCATCGACATCAGCCGGACTCCGTATGCTTCGATGGGAATCAGCTTGTTGCCCTCTACTTCCGGGCGCGCCTGGCTGGCCCCTAACATGATCGGAACATTCGGCCCATAGACATCCGCATCCATCAGGCCGACACGAGCGCCATTCAAAGCCAGTGATACTGCTACATTAACCGCGACTGTTGACTTGCCGACGCCGCCTTTACCTGAGGAGACCGCAATTATGTTCCGGACGCCCTCGACTGCGACCTTTTCGCCAAAACCTCTACCTTTTGGGACTTCCGCATCCATTGTTACCTTCACGGAAGATACTCCGGGCAGAGCTCCCACGAAGTCGCGAGCCGCGGTTTCCATTTCAGCTTTAACTGGACAGGCTGGAGTGGTTAAAACAATACGAAAGGAAACATCTCCGCCATCGATGTGAAGGTCCTTTATAAAGCCGAGGGAAACAATGTCTTTGTGGAGATCGGGGTCCTGGATCTGACGCAGCGCTTCGATAACGTTTTGTTCAGTTACTTGTGACATAAGTTATTTGAAAAGTCTGTTGAATAGTCTACTGAGAGCCTAGCTGATCTGACGAGTCTTTGACAAACAGACTCAACACACCCTGATGCCACGGCCTTCAGCCGTGGAGTATTCACGTTCGCCGCTAAAAGAACTTCCCCTTTCTTCGACTGGACAACTCAAGCTGCGTAAATTCGCAGGTCGGGAAGGGGGCAGTCGTTAGTTTGAAGGTTCGGTAAGTTCAAGGCGCCCCCGCTCAAGTTTCCGAGGCTTCATCATCGAATCAATCACTCAATGCAATAAACCCAGAGGCTTGACTGCTAGGCATAAGGAATGGCATTCAAGGTTGAGCGGGGGCGCCTTGAACTTACCGAACCTTCAAACTAACGACTGCCGCCTTCCCGACCTGCGAATTTACGCAGCTTGAGTTGTCCAGTCGCGATTGCAGATTCTTCAGAGTTTTGACACAGTCTCCGCAGTTGGTGGGATTTGATGGCCGACCTGCACCCTCTCGTGTAGGTTGGGTCTGAATAATCCACCAACTGCGCGGTTGGTGGTATTTTCAAACTGCATCAGTACCTGATTGCGGGATTTTTCGTGTAATTTCGTGGATAGATGTTTTTGCTTTCTCAACCACCCAAACCAATGACAAATGGAAAATGACATGATCTATCTGGACAACAATGCCACCACTCAAGTCGCTCCCGAAGTATTCGCTTCAATGCAACCATATCTGACCGGGGTTTACGGCAACCCGTCATCAGCGCATTCTCTCGGCCAACGAGCAAAAGGCGCGGTCGAACGTGCGCGCGAACAGGTAGCAAGTTTGCTTGGAGCCAGCGATACCAGCGAAATTGTGTTCACTTCCTGTGGTTCTGAATCGGACAACTGGGCCATTCGGGGCGCCCTCGGAGCACATCCGCAAAAGAAACACATTATTACTACACAGGTCGAGCATGAAGCGGTGCGGAACTTGTGCGCTCGTTTGGAAAAGGACGGCTACGAGGTGACGTGGCTTGCGGTTGACGGAAATGGTGAGTTGGATCTCGAACACGTGGCTGCCGCCCTGCGTCCGGATACAGCGCTCGTGTCAATCATGTTGGCAAATAACGAGACGGGCGTGCTGTTTCCCATTGAGCAAATCGGCGCGCTCGTGCAGAAACATTCTGAAGCGATCTTTCATGTGGATGGGGTTCAGGCGGTCGGAAAAATTCCCATCGATCTAAAAAAACTTCCAGTGGATCTATTTGCCCTGTCAGGACACAAGCTGCATTCTCCCCAGGGTGTCGGCGCTCTCTACATCAGGGACGGTCTTGAGCTGGATCCCTTCATCATAGGCGGTAGCCAGGAACGCGGCCGGCGTGCGGGCACCTCGGCTGTGGCTAACATCGTTGGATTGGGGGCAGCATGCGAGCTGGGCGAAGATACTAAAAGCCATGAACGGGTGAAACAACTCCGCGATCGGTTTGAGGACGAGGTGCTGACGAAGATATCTAATGCTCGCCTGAATGGCACTGCCGATCGCTCCAAACGATTGCCGAACACCTCAAACATCTCTTTTGCTTATGTTGAGGGCGAGAACATTCTGAGGTATCTCGACCGGGAAGGTATTTGCGTTTCGACAGGTTCAGCGTGCCACTCCACAACGGGTGAATCCTCCCCGACGCTGCGAGCCATGAATGTGCCTTACGCATGGGCGCAGGGCTCGATCAGGTTCTCTCTGGGGCGCTACAACACCGGCGCGGATATCGAGACTACGTTGCAGGTCTTACCTGGCATCATTAATAAGCTGGTTGAAATGTCCCCGTATGAGAAGGAGCTGAACGCGTTGGCAGTTTGATGTCAGCGAAACTGAACTGACCCATCACCAAACCATCTCGCGGGTACTGGCACGAACTTGCTAAGTCTGGGGAGTCTGGAGTCTGGGAAGTCCAGAAGTCCGAAAACTCTGGGAGGCGCAATGTAAGAGTTACGTCACAAATTCGGAAAACCCGGACTCCCAGACTCCGGACTCCAAGACTCCAGACTTCCTTCATGGTAGAATTTAGTTGCGATTTCCCCGCGATGTTAGCTGAGCAATCGGTAAATCCAAGGTGAGTTAGCCTGCAACAAACGGAAATGAACCCCCAATCAGCTCGCAATAATACCCAGGCACCTAAACGCGCGCGTCTTGACAGTGTCAGCCAGATGCGAACGGACGACTATGTTTGTATCCAGCCTTCAGATCCTGTTTCCGTAGCCATCGAAATGATGAAACAAGACGAGGGTGGATGCGCAATTGTTTGTGATGGTGACCGGGTAGTGGGAATCTTTACGGAACGTGATCTGCTGACGAAGATTGTGGGTCAGGATGTTGACTTGAACACTCCGGTCCGTCAGTGGATGTCGCCGGTCGTAGCGACCCTCACGCCTGCGGCCACAATAGGCGACGCAGTCACAATCATGAACGAAAAGAGTTATCGGAACATCCCGATAGTTAACAATGGCAAACTGGTGGGATCTATTTCGGTTTTTGACGTCATCTCGTACCTCGCGGAAACTTATCCCAAGGCGACAATGAACCTCCCGCCCAAGACCGATCAAATAATGGACAGTACGGACGGAGGCTGAAAGAGATTGCCGATTTGCGATTGCCGATTTCCGATTGGCGGCGTTCCTGAACCGGCGATTCTCCGTACGCGACTGACTCTAACGAGGACAGCAATCGGCAATCGGCAATTGGCAATCGGAAATCGAAAATCGAAAATAAATCCTATGAGCACAGTTATCGAACCACCTGTTGAACATCTGAAGCAACTGGAAGAAATCGAAACCGTCACGATCCGATTCGCCGGAGACTCAGGCGACGGGATGCAACTAACCGGCACGCAGTTCACGAACACTTCGGCTGTCGTTGGTAACGACATCTCCACCTTGCCGGATTTCCCCGCTGAGATCCGCGCTCCTGCCGGCAGCTTGCCCGGTGTCAGCGGTTTCCAGTTGAACTTTTCCAGCCAGGACATCAAGACACCCGGTGACCAACCGAGCGTTTTGGTGGCAATGAACCCGGCAGCTTTGAAAGTGAATCTGGCCGACCTCGAAGAAGGCGGCACAATCATCGTAAATACTGATGGCTTCACTCCGGAAAACTTGAAGTACGCGAATTACGCTTCGAATCCGCTCGAGGATGGGTCGCTCGCGGGCTATCGTGTGCACAAGCTCCCGATTAGCACGCTCAACATGAACGCGCTCAAAGGCAACGTTGAGCTTTCGCGGAAGGAGATCGATCGCTGCAAAAACTTCTTTGCCCTCGGGGTGCTTTACTGGCTTTATGACCGGCCGATGGAGAACACGCTGAGTTGGATACAGAGCAAGTTTGCCAAAAACCCTGAACTGGCAAAGGCGAACGAAGTAGCCTTGAAAACCGGTTACAACTTCGCCGACACAACGGAAGTTTTTACGACCCACTACACGGTCAAGAAAGCGCGGATCAAACCTGGCAAATACCGGAAGATCACCGGTAACGAGGCGACGGCAATAGGCTTTGTAGCCGCATCCCAGCTGGCCGGGCGGCCCCTCTTTTACGGCTCGTATCCAATTACGCCGGCGTCAGACATTCTTCACGAACTCGCCCGGCACAAAACTTTTGGCGTCAAGACATTTCAGGCAGAAGATGAAATTGCCGCCGTTTGCGCAGCCATCGGCGCGAGCTTTGCCGGCCAAATTGGTTTGACCGGAACTTCCGGACCAGGCGTCGCGCTAAAGCAGGAAGCGATCGGCCTGGCCGTGATGACAGAGTTGCCTTTGGTAATCATAAATGTGCAGCGTGGTGGTCCATCAACAGGATTGCCTACGAAGACTGAACAGGCTGACCTGTTCCAGGCTGTTTGGGGACGCAATGGTGAGTGTCCGGCAATCGTGGTGGCGCCTTCGACACCAGGTGATTGTTTCCACATGGCCATCGAAGCTGTTCGGCTGGCCTTCCGATATATGGTCCCCGTGTTTTACCTGTCTGACGGATATCTGGCAAATGGCGCCGAGCCCTGGGCGATACCAGCGATCGATCAGTTACCAAGGATCGACGTGAAGTTCGCGACGGATCCAGCGAACTTTATGCCGTACTCGCGAGATCCGGAGACACTTGCGCGACCTTACGCGATTCCGGGAACGCCGGGTCTGGAACACCGGATCGGTGGGATCGAAAAACAGCACATTACCGGCAACGTCAACTACGATCCGGAGAACCACCATTTGATGGTGAAGCTGCGTCAGGAAAAAGTGGATCGAGCCATCAATGAGATCCCGCTGGTTGAGGTTTTAGGAGAACCGACCGGAAAGGTACTGGTTCTGGGCTGGGGTTCGACTTACGGATCGATTAGCTCCGCGGTTGAAAAGCTTCAGCAGGAAGGAAAGAGTGTTTCTGCCGCGCACTTGCGTTATTTGAATCCGTTTCCGAAGAACCTGGGCGAAGTGCTTGCGGGCTTTGAGACCGTCATCGTGCCCGAGATGAACCTCGGCCAGCTTTGCACGATGATTCGGGCAAAGTATTTGATTGACGCGGTGCCCTTCTCGAAGGTCAAGGGGCGGCCATTTCAGATTCGCGAGATTGTGCGCAAGGTCGAGGAATATTTGTAACAAAGAGTCATAGGACCTATACGACCTATACGACCTATTTGAAGTAGTGAGGAGCAATAATGAGTACAAGTGGGAATGGAAATCGATCCCTTTCAGACGCGTCAATCTCAGCCGATAGCGAGGTTGGTTCAGCCGTATCCGGAAAGATTGCGCCCCCGCCCGGCCAGCTCAAGAAAGCTGATTTTGTGTCGGATCAGGAAGTGCGCTGGTGTCCCGGCTGTGGTGACTACGCAATTCTCAACAATGTGCAGAAGGTGATGCCTGAGCTCGGTATCCCGCGCGAGAAAATCGTGTTCGTTTCCGGTATCGGTTGTTCTTCACGCTTTCCCTATTACATGAACACCTATGGTTTCCACAGCATTCATGGCCGCGCGCCGGCGGTTGCCACAGGAATAAAGTGCGCGAATCCGGAACTGAGTGTGTGGGTGATTACCGGCGATGGGGACGCGCTTTCAATCGGCGGAAACCATTTCATGCATGCCATCCGGCGAAACCTCGACATCAACTACATCCTTTTTAACAACCGGATTTACGGTCTCACAAAGGGCCAGTACAGTCCGACTTCGGAGTTCGGCAAGAAGACCAAGTCAACCCCGCTCGGGACCATTGATTATCCGATTAATCCGCTCTCACTGGCGATCGCCAGCGAATCAACATTTGTCGCGCGGTCAATCGATATCGATGTCAAGCATCTCGGCACAGTCGTCGAAGCCGCGGCCAGGCACAAAGGCATTTCATTTATTGAGGTCTATCAAAACTGCAACATCTTTAACGACCACGCCTTTGACCAGTTTGCCGAACGCAGCGTCAGATCGGATCGTGTTCTTTATCTCGAGCACGGAAAGCCAATGATCTACGGCAAGGACCGAAACCTCGGCATCCGCATGAATGGCGCGCATCCCGAGGTCGTTACGATCGGTGAGAATGGGATCACTGAAAACGATCTACTGGTGCACGACATCTATCTTAAAGACCCGTCGGTTGCTTTCATGCTGGCGCGTATGGAGCAGCCGGACTTTCCGCAACCGGTGGGAATCTTCCGCGCAGTCGAGCGCCCCAGCTACGAAGAGTTGATGACGGACCAGATCAACGCCGCAATCGCCAAATCTGGACCCGGAAGTTTGGAAAAGCTAATAAACAGCGGCGATACATGGATAGTTGAGTAAGCTTTCATCCACAACGTGGCACAACTGCGGCAGGCAATCGCATCTCGGAAAGACAATCCACGAAATAATTCGAAACCCCCACCAATAACAGTTGAACTTACCGAACCTTCAACCTAACGACTGCCCCCTTCCCGACCTGCGAATTCACTCGGCTTGAGTTGTCTTACCTGAACATTGCTGGTCAGGATTTTTGTTGCCATAGACAGAACGCTATGTGTTTATGCAGCGGACTTAAATCCCTGAACTCTATTGTCGATTGCCGGCCTGAGGTTATACAATACGGCCGCCCCCGCAGCCGAAGTTTTTATAGTTCACCAGGATTGCAGATCCGCAATTCCAAATCCGCAATCCGATATTCGAAACCCCAAATCCTATGCTTTGTCCCTCCTGCGGATACGACAACATTGAAGGCATGGATCGGTGTGAGAACTGCATGACGCCGCTCGTCAAGCTCGACCTGCCATATGCGGAAGGGGCAGGCCTTGAGTGCTCAGTAATGGAGGATAATCTGAGTCACCTTGAACATGAAACAGCAGCTCTGGCAGGCCTCGAGACTCCGGCGCTCGAGGTGATTGGCACGATGCGAAACCTGAAAACCGGCTGTGCGCTTGTTCTCGATGGGAACGCCCTGGCAGGGATCTTCACCGAGCATGATGTGTTGAAAAAGTTGACCGGCGCTGCCGCCGTACCGCCACAAACCCCCATAAAGCACCTGATGAGCAGCAATCCTGAAGTCCTCAACGAAGCGGATTCAGTCGCAGCCGCCCTGAACAAGATGTCATTAGGCCGGTATCGTCACATTCCCGTTGCCAGGAACGATGGCAGCTATGCTGTTATCTCCATCAAGAACGTCCTCAAATATATCGCCCAGGAAAACTGGTAATCCGCAGATTACACAGATTTTTTAAACTTCTGCAAAAAACCGAGCAATGGCCGCCTCACGGTGCGCGCGTGATTAGACTCTGGATGTTTCGCTCGCGCAGCACTTTATTGAATCCATCGACATCCTTGTTGAGTACATCGTCCAGCCGCCTGCGCAAAGAGGTCACCTGCTCCTTGAACATCGCATATACCTCTCGCTGTTGCGTGTTGGGAGGAAAATCAGCACTGCCTGCAATCCCGTTCGCCAGATAGTTGAGTTTGCTGATCAATTTCGGCGGCCACCGGACCGTATCCTGCCCCTGCGCGGTGAGTCGACGCTGAACTAAATTCTCTTCTATGTCGATCAGCTTTCTATCGAGATCATCCGCGGCGGATTTTACCGCGCCCGCATCGCTGGTGTTTTGAGTCAGCAATCTGAGAGTGTCGAGTTGGCTGCGAACCACTTCGATCTGATTGACCATGTCAGCCGCTGATTCAAGATCCTTGCGCAGGTCCGAGAGCAGCGCCGTCTGTTGTTGGATGTCCTGTTCGGTACCCGTCGAATTTGGATCCTTTCGTACAATGAGCGGTTGACTGAAATCCTGTCCATCAACGGTCAGCTTTACAGTGTAGGTTCCGGGCGGCATCAGCAGTGATAGGCGGCCTCCCTCTGGTAAAGATCTCCAGCCCTCGGCTCCCATGCGAATCTCGGGCGCATAAGCCGGACTCGTGCGCAAGCGCACCTCTTTCGATTGCTCGCCCCGCAGATCCCACCAAACACGATTAATGCCGGCCGAACGCGTGCCTCGTAGAGTGCGCACTACCTGGCCTTGCGCATCAAGGATGCGAATTGACGGCTCTGCCCGTGGCGCAGTCTTCAGGTAATAGTTAATCGAGCCGCCTTGTGGTGGGTTTTGTCCGGCCGTTGGATCTTCGGTCATTGAGAAAGGCAAGGTGGCGCCGCGAAAACGATATGCCGGCCGCGGAGTGAAGAGAAAAGCGTTTGAGTCCAGCGCGCTCGGCGTCAACTGCTGCAAAGGTGTGATGTCGTCGAGAATCCAAAACCCGCGGCCGTAGGTTGAGATAACCAAATCGTTGAAGTGCTCCTGAATCGTCAGCCAGTAGACTGGGGCATGAGGCAAACCACTTTGTAGCGGTTGCCAGTTCTCTCCATCGTTTAGTGAGTAGTACAGAGCGTTTTCAGTTCCCAGGTAGAGCAGCCCTTTGCGGACCGGATCCTCTCGGACGCAGTGTGCGTAGCTCAGCATGCTGCGCGGAACGCCGTTTGTAATGGCCTTCCAGGTCTGCCCGTAGTCGTTTGTTTTGTAGACAAACGGATCCCGGTTGTTCACTTGATGAAAATCGACTGTGACGTAGGCCGTGCCGGCATCGTAGCGCGAGGCCTCGATATTGCTAACCGTTCCCCAGGCCGGAAGGTTCGGAATGTTCTTTGTGACATTCGCCCAGTTCTTACCTCCGTCTCGCGTCAATTGGACCAAACCATCGTTGGTCCCGGCCCAGATCAATCCTTTCTCTTTAGGCGACTCGGCAATTGCAAACACCACCGGCGCGTATTCGACGCCAATGTTGTCCCCAGTCAATCCACCAGAGAACCCCTGCCTGGATTTATCGTTCGTAGTCAGATCGGGACTGATCACTTGCCAGCTATTCCCACCATCGGTGGTCTGATGAACGTATTGGCTGCCGACGTAGAGTTTGTTTCGATCGTGCGGCGAGATTGTCAGCGGCATGGTCCAGACAAAGCGGTACTTCAATTCTGCCGCCGTTGAACCGTTGATTTGATCAGGCCATACCTCCACGTTTCGTGACTGCCCATTGCGCATGTCGAAACGTTCGACGATACCACCCACGCTGCCTGAACCTGAGGCGCTGGACCAAACCAGATTCTTATCAACCGGATCCGGCGTGGCCCAACCGCTTTCGCCACCCGCCACTGATTGCCAGGCACTCCGTGGAATCGCGCCACCGCCAAAACCGCCGCCGCCTGTCCGGCTGGGACCACGGTACGACGGCCCGTCCTGTTTATTGCCGTACACGTAATAGGGAATTTGGTTATCGACGGTAACGTGATAGATCTGCGCGATGGGAAGTTGAATGCGATCCCAGGTACGAGCCCTTGTGACCGAAATACTAACGCCACCATCGTTGGCGACGGCCATCCGATTTGGGTTCGTCGGATCGATCCACATGTCGTGGTTGTCACCACCCGGACTCGCGCCGAAGCCGCTTGTTGGCCGCAGCGTTTCACCGCCATCCAGCGAAGTGCCGAACCCGGCGGTTAAAAAGTAGGTCTCATTTTCATTTTCCGGAGAAACAAACATCTTGAAGTAATAATGGGTGCGTCCACCAAGCGAACGGTCATAGCTGACCAGGCGCCAGTTTTCGCCTCCGTCATCTGAACGCCAGAGTTTGCCTCGATCGGTTTCCTGGCCGTTGTAAGGAACGCCGTCGCCGGTTTCGATCAAGGAGTAAACACGATTCGGGTTTGAGCGAGCCAGGCCAACCGTCACTTTACCGGTGATATGAGTGGGCAATCCGTGCCCTGTCAGTTTTTTCCAAGTCGCGCCACCGTCAGTTGACTTAAAGAGACCACTGCCGGGTCCGCCACTCTCGCGGCCCCAGGTGTGGATTTCCAATGGCCACATACCGGCAAAGAGAAGCCGCGGATTGCTGCTGTCCATTGCGAGATCTGAGCAACCACAGTTTTCATCAGTAAACAGAACGCGCTCCCACGATTTGCCTCCGTCAACAGACCGGAACACGCCGCGCTCCGGCTGTGGGCCGTACGCATGCCCAAGTGCACAGGCAAGCACAATATCCGGATTGCGTGGATCGATCACCACACGGCCGATGCGACCAGTTTTTTCCAGACCCATCAGCGTCCAGCTCTTGCCTGCATCTGTCGACTTGTAGATTCCCTGACCGACCGAGATATGGCTGCGAATCCACGCTTCACCCGTCCCAGCCCAGACGATATTCGGATCAGACGGAGCAATCGCGAGCGAGCCAATTGACGAGACGGGCTGATCGTCGAACACCGCCTCCCAATGGGTGCCTCCATCAGTGGTTTTGAAAATTCCTCCAGATGCCGCTCCGGCGTAGTAGATGTTTGGTTGACCGGGTATGCCAACGACGGACGTTACGCGATTTCCGACTGGCCCAATGTAACGATAGCGCAGGGCTGCAGTCATATCTGAGTTGCTTTGCTGCGCTAATGCTCCGGCGCCGAGACACAGGACGATGACCAGCCAGTTCAGTAGTCGCGCGCTTTTCCTCAACATAATTTGGAGTTCCTCCTCACCCGGACCAAAAAACGATCAGCGGGTCGTTGGGTTATAAATTGTTGTTTGGTGTCCTTTGCGATTTCCGAGCGCAAGCCAAAGCTCGAAACCTCGTAAGGACAGGAAAGAATGGAACGCAGTTTATAGAGCGGGCAGATTATTGCACAGAAAAGTCTGGGAGTCTTGAAAGTCTTGGAGTCTTGGAGTCGGGAGTCTGGAGTCGGGAGTCGGGAGTCGGGAGTCGGGAGTCTTGAAAGTCTTGGAGTCTTGGAGTCTTGAAAGTCTTGGAGTCTTGAAGTCTTGAAAGTCTTGGAGTCTTGGAGTCTTGAAGTCTTGGAGTCTTGAAGTCTTGAAGTCTTGGAGTGATCGACAAATCCAGACTCCAGACTCCAGACTTCAGACTCCCGACTCCAGACTCCCGACTCCAGACTCCCGACTCCAGACTCCCGACTCCCGACTCCCAGACTTCTAGACTTCTGGACTCCCAGACTTCTTCTTCTGTTTCCGGTCGAGGGCCCACTTGAGCGCCGGAGGAGTTACCAGGGTTGTGGCGATTACCATGATCACCACTGCTCCAAAGGTGGCTGGTCCAATAACAGGATCCATCTGCCCGGCTTCGTTTGGCAGAATTAGAGTCGCGCCGATGCCGGCGAAGATTAACCCTACTTCACCGCGCGGAATCATACCGACGCCAATCGCCATACGATTGATGCCACGCTGCATGACTCCAGCTGCACAAATCTGTTTCCCAATAATCGCCGCTAGCGTAAGTGCCACTGCAAACCCCAGCAGATCCGTTCGCGCAAAGAAAGAAAGATCAACTTTCAACCCCATCAACACGAAGAAGATGGGAACGAGGAAGGTACTTACCGGCTGTAGTAGCTCACGAAGGTCCTTCTCTTTCCTGGCCCCGGCCGGTCGGTAGTGGACCTCATCCAGCACCAGGCCCGCCGCAAATGCACCCACGATCGGAGCGAGCCCGACCCTGGCCGCAGCCCAAGACAGTAAAAAACAGAATGAAACAGCAAGGGTCAACAACACCCCCCGTGTTTCCAGTTTGCCTGCGCCACGCAGCACTCGCGGGACCACCAGGTGGCCCAGCGCCACGGCTGCCACCAGAAACAACAGCGCTTTGCCGGTAATGTAGCCAATACCCAACAGCGATAATCCGGCGCCATTCGTAGCAGCTTTTATCGCACCCGCCACCACTGCCAGGATCAGGAGTCCCAACACGTCGTCGATGACGGCTGCTCCTAAAATTATCCGAGCCTCGCGTGTCGATAGCTTATTGAGATCTTTGAAGACACGGGCAGTGATGCCCACACTAGTCGCGCAAAGCGTTGCGCCGATGAAAATGTGCGCAAGCCGGCTCTCCTCCGGCAGGAAATAAGCTGATACTGCCCATCCGAGTAAAAAGGGAGCAATTACGCCGAGAACCGCAACGAGCAAGGAAGACCAGCCGACCTCCAGCATTTCTTTCAGATCAGATTCAAGTCCGACTTCAAACAACAAGATAATGACGCCGATTTCCGCCAGCGCGGCAATTACGTCGTTAGTCTTTAACGCTTCAGCTCGCTCGAAGCCAACCAATGCGAGGTTGCCGAGAACGATGCCGCTGATTAACTCTCCAAGAACAGCGGGTTGGCCTAGCCGCTCGAACACTTCCCCGCCCAGCTTGGCGAGCACCAGCATCACCGCTATGCCGATCAATACACCTGGGCTTAATCCATGCTGGGTTGTTGAGTCGGCCTGAGTGGCTTCGGCAGCCAAAGATGACTGTGCCAACAGAATCAGACCGAGAATGCAAACGACCGGGACAAGTTTCCGCATGAAGATTATGTGATTATCCACAGATTGTGCAGATTACACAGCGCAGCAGAGCCGCAACTAAAAACCTAAGGCATGATCCACGAAATTACACGAAATAAATAGAGGAGTTTTCGTGTCAGTTGTTTTTCGGTTCGTCTAATTTCGTGGATCGATTTATTTACTCGCAAAAAACCTGCTCAAGAACAAGAAATTGTCACTTTGTTACACAGATTAAAAAGCAAAGACAGTAGGTAAATTAAGCAGAAGGGAGCAACCAGTTGGCCATGAATTCTTACCCGTCTTTTGCTTTGCAATCTGCGTAATCTGCGTACTCTGTGGATCGACTCTATGGGCCCGTGTTCTATTTAGCTTGCAGAGTTGCCTGACTGGGGTCGGATCACTATAATGCGCCAGCATTTCTGAGGCCCCCGGTAAGGGCAGGTGTTCCGGGGAAAGGACAGAAAGCAGCCCAAAAGACTGAACAAAATGGCGACTCCTATCCGTTGGAAGCAAAGTGGTCGTGTCGGGCGATACGGCGCCAGCCGGCCAGAAACTCCCCTAAGGTCTTTGGCGCTTAACCTGGCTCAGGCCGCTCGGTCAGCTCTGGCTGAACCGTACATGCTCACGGTCGAGCACAGACCGATTTATTTGCGGCGCCTGCCGGAAGCGTTCCAGAGCCTGCGCGTTGTGCAAATCTCCGATGTTCATCACAGCGCTTTCACCAGTCGCGAGCAGATCGCTCGGGCAGTGGAAACTGCAAACCGTCTCAGACCCGACGTCGTCGCGCTGACAGGCGACTACATTTCGCACGATCGCCAATATGCTGCTCCCTGTGCCGAGCTCCTCGGCCGCCTGCAAGCGCGTTATGGGGTTTATGCGGTCCTCGGGAATCATGATCATTGGACGGACGCAGCTTTGATAACAGACCTGTTCCGGGCTGAAGGAATTACGGTTCTGATTAATCAGGGCATTCGCTTTGAGCACCGAAACGCAGCTTTTTGGCTCGCTGGAGTCGACGACACAATGGTTGGTTTGGAAGATCTTTCTCTGGCCCTGGCAGGCTCTCGCGACGATGAGATGAAACTGCTGCTGGCTCACAATCCAATCATTCTGCGTCGAGCTGCGCGCGCCGGCGTCGATCTGGTGTTGAGCGGTCATACGCACGGCGGTCAGGTGACGCTGCGCTCAGAGCGAAATGCGAGTGGAAAACAGCGTCGTCGATTGCTGAGAGGGTTGGGCCATCAAGGCGAGACCCAGATATACGTAACCCGCGGCGTCGGGACAGTAATTCTTCCAGTTCGATATGGGTGCCCACCGGAAGTTTCTTTACTCGAACTGCGTCGCCCCAGATAGCACAAGTTCTCAGTATTCCTAGTTTGAGTTTTTCTCTCTGCGCATTAATTCCCGAGTTTTTTTGTTTACTTAAGCGGGGTGCAGAGCGTTTGAAATGAGCTGAGTACCATTTTCAAGACTCCCGCCTTTTATCGGACCGCACGTTGGGTTTGAGGTTCACGCCGAAGCCCTCAACCAAGGGCAAGTTTTGACACCGTCTGATGGTCGCCAATATCTCGTCCCGCATTGTTACTTTACCCAACATCCTAACAATCTTCAGGATGGTGTTAATCCCGGTCTTTGTCACACTGGTTTTTTATCAACGATTCCCCTGGGCGTTGGCTGTCTTTGTTGTGGCCGGCGTGACTGATTTTTTTGACGGGTTGCTGGCTCGTCGGTTTGATCAACGATCAAGTCTGGGAACCATTCTGGATCCCGTGGCTGACAAACTGATGATGGTGACGGCCTTTGTCGTCCTCTCATTGCGGAGCGTCTATCCACATCCAATACCTCCGCATCTGCCGGTGCCGTTTTGGGTTACCGTCACAGTTATCAGCCGGGATGTCTTTATCGTCGTGGGGGCCGCAGCCATCAATATTATGACGGGATTCCGCGGGTTTCGGCCCTCGTGGCTCGGTAAGATAAGCACAACGGTGCAGATTGTGGCGATAGCCGCGATTCTCTTTGCCGCCAGCTTTCCTTTTGCGACCGGTTATTACCTGCCGACCGTTTATTCCACTGTTTTCGCCTTCTCGGTGCTGTCGGGCCTTCACTACGTGTTTTTCGCTTCCAAATTGCTGAACGAAGCCCGGTCACCGGGCGAGAGTTCAGCGATCAGCGAAAAACCATAAAGCAACCAGAAATCCCCTCGAAAAAGAGTGGTAAGCCTACCTGAACCTCTCGCAAGGATCTCCACCACTCACACTAAGTTAAAGTTGACAGTAACGCACTCAGGTATTATATTGTGGTCAACTTCAAGTGGCGCAACCAGAGCAGTAAAGGGAGCGCTGGTAGGGAATCAGATTTCAGCGGTTCGGTGCCCGTTGTCGCAGCTGACAGGTGGGCTCGGATTGCTTTGGGAGAGCGAAAAATATGAGCAAGATTATCGGAATTGACCTGGGAACCACGAACTCGGTGGTCGCCGTTATGGAGGGTGGCGAACCTACTGTTATCACCAACTCAGAAGGTGGCCGAACCACCCCGTCTGTGGTTGCATTTACCAAGGATGGCAGCCGGCTGGTCGGCCAGGTCGCAAAACGTCAGGCTGTTACCAACCCCGAGAATACAGTCTATTCAATCAAACGATTCATGGGACGCCGCTATAACGAAGTCTCAGAGGAAATAAAACAAGTACCTTATAAGGTCCAGGGAGCCGGTAGTGGCGATGTTCGCATCGTGGCCGGCGGCAAAGAATGGAGCCCGCCGGAGATTTCGGCCATCATCCTCCAAAAGATGAAGCAGTCGGCCGAGGATTACCTGGGACAAAAAGTCGATAAAGCCGTTATCACTGTTCCGGCGTACTTTAACGATTCTCAACGACAGGCGACCAAAGATGCCGGAAAAATTGCCGGCCTCGAGGTAATGCGTATCGTTAATGAGCCCACTGCGGCTGCTCTGGCTTACGGCCTTGATAAGAAGAAAGACGAAACCATTGCCGTGTTCGACTTTGGCGGCGGCACGTTCGACATCTCGATCCTCGAGGTGGGTGAAGGTGTGGTTGAGGTTAAGTCAACCAACGGTGATACGCATCTGGGTGGCGACGACATCGACGAGCGTTTAATCGAGTGGATTATCGAAGAGTTTAAAAAAGACCAGGGGATCGACCTTTCAAGTGACAAGATGGCTCTCCAGCGGCTGAAAGAGGCTGCCGAGAAAGCCAAGATCGAGCTGTCCAGCACAATGGAAACAGAAATCAACCTGCCTTTCGTGACGGCTGATCAGTCTGGACCAAAGCATCTGGCCATGAAGTTGACTCGCGCAAAATTCGAGCAACTCGCGGACACGATTCTGCAACGTCTGCGTCCTCCGGTAGAGCAGGCGTTGAAGGATGCCGGCGTTGATGCCAGGAAGATCGATGAGGTAGTTCTGGTGGGCGGTTCGACTCGCATCCCCAAGGTCCAGCAGATGGTGCGGGACATCTTTGGTAAAGAGCCGAACAAGAGCGTCAACCCGGATGAAGTCGTGGCGATTGGCGCTGCGGTCCAGGCGGGTGTGCTATCAGGGGAAAAGACAGACATTCTACTGCTCGACGTGACTCCGCTCAGCCTGGGCATCGAAACGCTCGGCGGTGTTTTTACAAAACTTATCGAGCGCAACACCACGATTCCGACGCGCAAGTCTGAGATCTTCTCGACTGCTTCAGACAATCAGACCTCCGTCGAAGTTCACGTGCTTCAAGGCGAACGACCAATGGCCGGCGATAACCGGACCCTGGGTAAGTTTCACCTGGTGGGCATTCCGCCCGCACCGCGTGGTATGCCGCAAATCGAAGTAGCGTTTGATATCGACGCGAATGGCATCGTGAATGTCTCGGCCAAAGACATGGGCACTGGTCGCGAGCAGAAGATTACCATCACGGCTTCGTCAGGTCTGTCCAAGGACGAGATTGACAAGATGATGCGTGATGCCGAATCTCATGCGGCTGACGATGTGAAGAAGCGAGAGGAAATCGAAGCTCGTAATCGTTTGGACGGCTTGACATACCAGATGGAAAAGACGCTCAGCGAAAACCGCGAGAAGGTCGGCGCGGTAGCGGCGGACGTTGAAGCAGCAATTGCGGAAGCAAAGAAAGCCCTGCAGGAAGGCGGTGTCGAGCGGTTGAATGAAGCTTTTAATCAACTGCAATCAGCATCGCACAAACTGGCCGAGGCTCTCTACCAGCAAACCGGAGCCCAGGGTGCTGAAGCCCCTTCCGGCGATCAGGCCTCGGCGGCCGGCGCTTCTTCCACCAGCAGTTCGGGCGAAGACAATGTCATCGACGCTGAATACGTCGATGTGGATGAGAACAAGTAAGGCAGTGCCGATTGGCGATTGCCAATTGCCAATTGAAAGACGGGGCGGAGGATAGCTTTTCTTCTCCGCCCTTTTCAAATCGGCAATCGGCAATTGGCAATTGGAATTGAAATAATGGCCAAACAAGATTACTACCAGGTACTGGGCGTCAAGCGCGACGCAAAGCCTGAGGAGATCAAGAAAGCCTACCGCAGGCTGGCGCGGAAGTATCACCCTGATGTGAATCCGGGCGATAAGTCTGCAGAAGAGCGCTTTAAACTGACGACCGAGGCACACGACGTACTGTCCGATCCAAAGAAGCGGAGTGTTTACGATCGTTTCGGCCAGTATTCGGACAATCTTGCGGATGCTGCGGCTCGCGGGGCTGGACCAACTGGCGCGCGTACCAGTCCTGGTTTTGATTTCAGTGGTTTCGATTGGGGTGCGGCATCAACGTCAAGTGGAGGCGGCACTAGTTTCCGAGATATTTTTGCGGATCTGTTTGGGGGCGGTGCAGCCAAGGAGACAGAACCGCCGCGGGCCCAGCCGAGACGCGGAGCGGACATCGAGATGCCGCTCTCGGTTTCATTCGAAGAAGCAATTCAGGGATTGACAACTAATATCACTGTTAACCGCTCTGAGCAGTGCTCGCGCTGCAATGGCGCCGGGGACATAGGTGGACCAGTGATGGTTTGCTCGACGTGCAAAGGCACGGGCCAGGTGCAACGTGCGGGTGGGCGCTTGCGTTTCTCTCAGGAGTGCCCTGACTGCGGCGGCACCGGGCGCAGACGTTCTCCGTGTTCGCTTTGCAAGGGTAAAGGCACCACACCCAAGACTGAAACTGTGAAAGTTCGCATCCCTGCGGGAGTAGAAACGGGTTCGCGTGTGCGCATTCCTGGTAAAGGTGAAGGCGGTCGGCTCGGCGCACCGGCTGGCGATTTGCACATCATCACAAACGTCGGGCCGCACAAACACTTCACACGCAAAGGCGACAACATTTACGTCACGGTTCCCATTACGGTGCCTGAGGCAGCCCTGGGAGCAAAGATCGAAGTGCCGACGGTTGAAGGGAAAGCGCAATTACGAATACCGCCGGGTACCCAATCGGGGCAAAAGTTTCGTTTGCGACAGCGTGGGGCGCCATCGCTTAAGAGTCCGGGAGCGAGAGGAGATCAGTTTGTTGAGGTGCAGGTAACTCTTCCGAAAGTGATTTCTGAAGAGACAAAAGAGTTGCTGCGGCAATATGGAAAGATCAATTCCGATAATCCGCGAGTTCAGATGGGACTCGAGTAATTGCCGATTTCCGATTGCCAATTGCCGATTGGCGTCGTGCCGCCAGCGGCTTTGTTAGTCAAGAGATTGCAAACACTTGAAGGTCCGATGGAGAAGGGCCAATTGGCAATTGGAAATCGGCAATCGGCAATGACCTGCCAATTGGCAATCGAAAATCGGCAATGTTATGAGACGTAAAGCAAAAACCTACACAATCAGCGCGGTGGCGGATCAATACGGCCTGCATCCGCAAACGCTGCGCCTCTACGAACGTGAAGGGCTGCTTAAACCATCGCGCTCGGAAGGTAACACCCGCCTTTACACCGATACCGACCTCGAGCGTCTCGAACTGATCCTCTCACTCACGCGCGATCTCGGTGTTAACCTTGCGGGTGTCGAGATTATTCTCAACATGCGCGAGAAGATGGACGCAATGCAACATGAATTCGAGCGATTCTTCCAGTATTTACAATCGCACGCAGATGAATTAACGAACTTCGGCGAACCACCGCCGGAAGGCACCAGCGATGCCCTGGTTCCCCTCACCCGCTCTGCCGCTCTCCGCCGGCGTAGTGCCACGCGTGGTTAACACACAATCTTGTTACGGCCATGGCTTAAGCGGAATCTCAACAAGCTTGGGGCTTTGCACAAGTCCTGACTACCGCCATGTGGAGCGCGATCCGTACAGTACCGCGAGCGAAGCGACCGGATATTGCGCTTCAACTAACTAGTTGACTGGCTGCCAATTATGAGAATCACATCGGGAAGTCGTGTAACATCCGGTCGCCTTCGCTCGCGGTACTGTACAGACCAGCGCATCTTTTTGTGCAAGGCCCAAGCTTGGGCCAAAGTATTCCTGGATGTCAGCCGCCCTGGCCATTCACCTTTGCCCCTGCTCGATGAGCACCACATTGCTTGTCTCGAGGTTACGGACGACTCAAGGCCGAGCAAATCAGCGACTTCAATTGGTCGCGCGACGGTCGTTTACTCGCAGTGTAGCGAAACTTTTCCGAAGTTTTAGGTGAGAGTACAAGGGATTTTACGGTCGGCGTGCCCTTCGCCAGATCAAAAGAACGAAGGTATTCCGGAAAAGCTGAAAAGGAAGACTCGCTTGATCGCGTTGGTCGTTTCGGTCATGGCTTGAGCCGGATTTCAAAAAGCTTTGGCCAAAGTTTTCCAGTCACAAATAGTCTGTCTTTTTCACTGTCGTACGCGATGCCATTCAAAACCGCCTCGTCGTCGTGAACCTCGACCTGGGACCTCAAGCCGGTTAAGTCGATCCAACCCGTTACTCGACCGTCTTGCGGGTTTATTCGGGCAATCCTGTTTTCATGCCAGATGTTCGCGTAGATTTCGCCGTGAATATATTCGAGCTCATTTATTTCCGTTACGGGTTGTCGCATGTTGTAAACGGAGATGGTCCGGATCACACTAAAGCTTGTCGGATCCAAAAACCTGATGCGGTTCGTTCCGTCGCTTAAAATCAGCGATTCACCATCATCCGTTAAGCCCCATCCTTCGCCGGAATAAGCAAATTCGTTGATCTGCTGAAAGGTCTGAACGTCGTAGACAAAACCCAGCTGGTGTTGCCAGGTTAATTGATAGAGTTTGTTGTTCAGTAAGGTGAGGCCCTCCGCAAAATACGGCGGGGGCACATCCACTTTGCGGAGCACCTGTCCCGTTTCGAGCTCAACCTCCCGAAGGCTCGACCGGCCCTCCTGTCCGGTACTTTCAAAGAGTTTGCCTTGTCGAAAGACCAGACCCTGCGTAAAAGCGTTCGCATCGTGAGGAAAAGCATTGACCACTTCAAAGTGATAAACCGGAACCCGTTCTTCGGACGTGACCTTCTTGACCGCGGTGCCTTTGTCTGTCGTCGTATTGCAATTGATAACGCCTGTTACAACGAGCGCGAGAGTTGCGGCAAACGTGATTGATCGTCTCTTCATACCATGTGCAGAAACTTGTTCTTGCCCGCAGTTGTACCACAAGGGCCGCTTAAAGGGTCGCCGAACAGGAACCTTCCGAATTACCAAATGTGATTGATTTGCCTGTTTCCTGCCAGGGTTAAGAGGCTTTGGAGAATTCTAGGAGAAATCTCCAAAGACTTTTTTGCCGCGACGATATTATTGTCCTCATTGTCCTCGAATTTCCAGAGTTCCTGACGTCGGCGGCGGGACTGTGTCGGGACGCGTCAATTCCCTTCTTGAAACAATTCAAAATGACTGGAGGTTGTAAATTCCATGAATAACCATTTGCAGCGAATATCTTTCTCGATGGTACTTGTTTGGCTGTCTTGCTGTTTATCAGCGTTCGCGCAAAGACCGGCGCCGCGCGATGAACCAGCAGCTCCCCTGGTCGCGGCTACCGCCTCGAACGATCGCGTGCGGTTTATTTCCGCAGGTGAAGTTCATTCCAGCCGGCTCCAGGTCTTCTCTCTAAATGGCACACAAGTCTTTGACTCAGGCGTGAGGTTGGGCAACTTGATCGAGTGGAAACTCTGTGATTTGCAAGGCTCGCCTCTAAGCAACGGCTCTTACCTTTACCTGGTTACAATCAAAGACTTTTCCGACCGGACGACCCAGAAATACGGAGTAGCACAGATTGAACCGGACCAGGTCTATCTCGAGCGGTCTACAATGGATTCATTGCCCCTTGCTCAGGCTGCTGCTTTAGAAAACAACAAGCAAGCGGAGGTGATTTCTTCGATAGACCGCGTGGGCGTGGCGGCAATGAATCGTATCGTTACCGCTTCAACAGGAAGTGACGGTATTGGTGGTGGCAAGAACGCAACTGCAAATGCGGCGACTGATGGAGCACCGGACGTGCGGCCTGAGGTGGCCGGCACAGGAACAACAAATTTTCTCCCAAAGTGGACAGATAATATGGGAACGCTGGCGGATTCTCCCGTTTTCACCACCTTTGACAGAATTGGCATTGGAACTATTAATCCCGGGGCGAAGTTTCATGTGGTTGGGCTACAGGGTTCAATCGGAGCAGGCACATTTCAGCTCAACACGAGTACGCCCTTTTCTGCGTTTACTGCTGCTTATCCGGCATTTGAAGTAGTCAACACCGATCTGACTGATAACAACGTCTCACTATTCCAGTTTGCCGATGCACCGTCCGGCGCATCGCACGCCGGCATTGGAGCCGTCGCAACAAATCACATGAACAAGTTTGGCGATATATTCTTTTACACCAAACAACCGGCCGATGGTTACAAGATCAGGATGGGCATCTTCGGCAGCAACGTCGGGATCGGCACAACCGCGCCGGCGTTCAAGCTGCACGTGTTTGATTCATCGAATTCAGGCTTGCGCGTAGAAACGGTCGCGACGGGAGGAACGCTTGCCTCATTCGGAGGAAATGGCGATTTCCAGATTGATGGTGTCGGTATTCCCGGAGGCAGATTCGAAGTCTTGCAAAATGGAAGGGTAGGCATCGGCATGCCGCTCTTCACTCTGCCAGCGTTTAAGCTGCATGTCATTGATTCAGGGAACACTGGGGTGCGGGTTCAGACTAACAGTGCCGGCGGGACGGTGGCATCCTTCGGCGGAAACGGTGATTTCCAGATTGACGCCACTGGGATACCGTCAGGGAGATTAGTAGTGAAGGAAAACGGCAATGTCGGGCTCGGCAATCCTAATCCACCCGACAGACTCAATGTCAATGGAAATGTCAGTTTGTTGCTCGCTGGGGGTGGGGACACCGCAGTTTGCCAGAACAGCGTTTCATTTCGACTTGCAGTCTGCTCGTCAAGCTTTCGCTACAAAGCCAACATCAGTCCGTTCGGTTCGGGTTTGAATCTGATTAAGCATCTTTCGCCGATCACTTTTACTTGGAAACAGGGTGGAAGGAAAGATTTGGGCCTCGGCGCGGAAGACGTTGAGAAGGTTGAACCGTTGCTGGTTACTTACAACGGCAAAGGTGAAGTAGAAGGGGTAAAATACGACCGCCTCGCTGTTGCATTAATCAATGCTGTAAAGGAACAACAAACGCAGATTGACACTGTAGCCGGTCACTTGCTTGAACAAAAACACCAAAACGATTTCTTGCAAAAACGGCTCAATCAGCAAAGCAAAATCATCAAGAAGCAACAAGTTGAACTTACGGCCTTGAGATCTCGTGTTCTGACGACTCGCCGACTGAAATCTGTAAGCCGAAGGATCAACTAATTCCAAGCTCGTTGCCTTGTGCTCAATTGAAAATTTCACAAAGAACCTGGAGGTGTAAATTCCATGAGTAACCACTTGCGGCGAATATCTTTCTCGACTGTGCTGGTCTGTTTGTTTTGCTGTTTATCAGCCTTCGCGCAAACACCGCCACATGATGAACTCGTGGCTCCGCTCGTGACGGCTACAGCCTCGAACGATCGCGTGAGCTTTATCTCTGTCGGTGAAGTCCACGTCAGTCGCCTCCAGGTCTTTTTTCTTAATGGCACACAAGTCTTCGACTCAGGTATGAGGTTAGGCAACCTAATCGACTGGAAACTCTGCGATCAGCAGGGGTCTCCTGTGAGCGGCGGCTCTTACCTTTATCTCGTCACGATTAGAGACTTTTCAGACCGAATAACGCAGAAATTTGGCACAGCAGAGATTGAAGCAGATCAGGTCTATCTCGAGCGGTCTGCACTGGATTCACTGCCCGTGGCTCAGGCTGCCGCTTTGGAAAGCAACAAGCAAGCAGAGGTCATCGCTCCGATTGATCGCGTCGGTGTAGCAGCAATGAATCGCAACGTTACTGGTTCAAACGGAAGTGACGGTGCTGGAGGCACTGGTACTAGCAATAAGACTGCAAACGCCACAGCCAATGGAGCGCCGGATGCGCGGCCTGAGGTCAGCGGCACGGGAACTCAGAATTTCCTCCCGAAGTGGACCGATAACGCCGGGACACTGGCCGACTCTTCCCTATTTTCGACTTCCGACAGAATCGGCCTTGGCACTTCTACTCCCGGAGCGAAGTTTCACGTTGTTGGTACGCAGGGTTCGATCGGCGCAGGCACGTTTCAGCTGGACACCGGTACGACCTTCGCCGGCTGGACCGCTGCTTATCCGGCATTTGAGGTGGTGAACACCAATCAGACCAACAACAACGTGTCTTTGTTTCAATTCGCCGATGCGCCGTCGGGCGCGTCGCATGCCGGCATTGGAGCGGTCGCCACAAACCACCTGAACAAATTTGGCGATCTATTTTTCTACACCAAGCAACCAGGCGATAGTTACCAGATCAGAATGGGTATCTTCGGCAGCAAGGTCGGGATCGGCACAATCTCGCCAGGGTTTAAGCTACATGTCTTTGATTCGGGAACCGCGGGTTTGCGGGTTGAAACTGGGACTGCTGGTGGAACGATTGCCTCGTTCGGGGCAAATGGAGATTTTCAAATCGATGCACCCGGCTTCAGCTTCGGCCCCAGATTTTTAGTCAAAGAAAATGGAAATGTCGGCATCGGCTATGGCGCGCCAATTTACAAGCTGCACATAGTTAATGAAGCCAGCAAAGGTTTGCGTGTTTTTAATGTTAGTCCGGGTGGTACGGTGGCATCCTTCGGCGGATACGGCGATTTCCTAATTGATTCTGAAGGCGCTGTTGCCGGCCGCTTGATAGTCAAAGAGAATGGCAACGTCGGCATTGGCGACGCCAACCCCGGTGCAAAATTTAGTGTATCGACCAACACAACAAATTCTGGCAACAACACAGCATCTTTCGTGGACCAGGCGATCGGTCCAAACATAAGTCACATTCATTATGGGACCTCAGGCGACTGGTACATTCGCTCGGCCGCATCGTCCGGGAAAGTCGTATTGCAGGATTCCGGAGGTCCTGTCGGCATAGGCACAGCCTCACCATCATTCAGACTGCACATAATTGATCCAGCAAACGCTGGACTTCGCGTGCAGACGAACACCGCGGGCGGCACGGTAGCATCATTCGGCGAAAACGGCGAGTTCCAGATTGATGGATCTGGGACCAACGGCGGCAGATTAATAGTAAAGGCAAATGGCAATGTCGGAATTGGCAACGTCAATCCACTGGACAAACTCAATGTCAATGGCAACGTCAGTTTGTTGCTGGCTGGAGGCGGAACAACTCAGGTTTGTCAGAATAGTCCATTCCAGCTTGCCGTCTGTAGTTCGAGCCTACGTTACAAGCAAAACATCGGTGCGTTCGGTGCAGGTCTGAATCTGGTCAAGCGTCTTTCCCCAATAACTTTCAATTGGAAGCAGAGCGGAATGAAAGATTTTGGACTGGCCGCGGAAGAAGTTGAGAAGATTGAACCCCTGCTGGTTACCTATAACAGCAAAGGCGAAGTCGAAGGCGTGAAATACGACCGCGTGGGTGTTGTATTAATCAACGCTGTAAAGGAACAACAGAGACAGATCGAGCGACAAAATCAACGAAACGATTCGTTGCAAAAACGACTCAATGAGCAAGGCGAGATTATCAAAGCGCAACAAGCTGAACTTAGGGCTTTGAGATCTCTGTCTGTTCAAAAGAGCCGGCGGCTGAAATTTGTAAGCCGAAGAACCAGATAATTCACGATGGTTCTCGTGAGTGTCAGTTTCTTCAATTGAAAGAAGAAAGTGTAAAAGTGTCATGAATAACCACGTGCGAATATCTTTTTTGACCGTGCTCGTTTGTCTGTTTTGCTGTTCACTGGCATTCGCGCAAACCGCCACGCCCCGCGATCAGTCGGATGGTCCAATGGTGACAGCCACTGCGCTAAACGATCGCGTGCGGTTTGTGTCGGCAGGTGAAGTCCACGTCACCCGCCTGCAAGCTTTCTCTCGTAATGGGGCACAAGTCTTCGATTCAGGTGTAAAGCTAGGGAACCTAATCGACTGGAAGCTGTGCGATCAGCAGGGGGCGTCTTTAAGCTCAGGTTCTTACGTTTACCTCGTCACGATCAAAGACTTTTCCGACCGCGCGACGCAGAGATATGGGACCGCACAGATTGAAGCGGACCAGGTCTATCTCGAGCGGTCGACAATGGATTTATTGCCGGTAGCTCAGACTGCCGCTCTGGAAACAAACAGGCAGGCAGAAGTCATCTCGCCGATAGATCGCATGGGCGTCGCCGCGATGAATCGCATTGTTGGTGCGTCAACAGGAAGTGAGCGTAATGGTAGTGGCAACAATAGAACTGCTGATGAAACAGCCAACGGAGCGCCGGATGTGCGGCCCGAGGTAGCGGGCACGGGGACTCAGAATTTCTTGTCAAAGTGGACAGACAATACGGGGACGCTCGGCGATTCACCGGTTTTCAGCAGCGCTGACCGAATAGGCATCGGAACCTTTAGTCCCGGGGCGAAGTTTCACGTCGTCGGGACACAGGGTTCGATCGGAGCAGGTTCTTTCCAGCTGGACACAAGCACGACCTTTCCTGCCTTTACCGCGGCTTATCCGGCATTTGAAGTAGTTAATACCAACCAGACCAATAACAACGTATCACTATTTCAGTTCGCGGATGCGCCGTCCGGCGCGTCGCACGCTGGCATTGGAGCTGTCAACACGAGTCACCCGAACAAGTTTGGCGATCTATTCTTCTACACCAAGCAACCGGCCGATGGTTATCAGATCAGAATGGGCATCTTCGGCAGCAACGTAGGGATTGGCACAATCTCGCCCACAGCGGTACTTAATGTGGTTGGATCGCAACCGCGGCCCGTTTCCAGCTTTGTGGGGACTAATGCAACCTCCGTGGTAAGCGTCATCGGTGGAAAGGGTGGCGAATCAACCTCTATTGCCGGAAATGGTGGTCGGGGAGCGGAAGCGCTTATTCAAGCTGGTAATGGCGGAAATAGTAACGCGTCTGGCATAGGTGGCGATGGAGGATCTGTCACGCTTCAAGCTGGAACTGGTGGTGGAGGACCTGGTTTAAGCGGTTTTGGCGGTTTTATCAGACTCCGCGGCGGTGACGCTACTGAGGGACAGCCAAATGGTCCGGGTGGCTCCATCTTAATCCAACCCGGAAAGGCTTCGGCCCCGTATCCAGATGGCAACGTCGGGATCGGTGAGGGCATTTGGAATGTTCTCTTTCCACCGGAGTTTAAACTGCACGTGATTGATTCAGGGCACACGGGTTTGCGGGTCCAAACCAACGCTGCAGGCGGGACAGTGGCATCCTTCGGCGGAAACGGCATTTTCCAGATTGATGCGCCAGGATTTGCCGGTGGCAGATTGACGGTTTTGGAAAACGGCAATGTCGGAATCGGCACCGCTGTTCCCCCCGACAAACTCTATGTCGTTGGCAATATTGTTTCGGCGCTCGCTGCGGGCGGATCGACTCAGGTTTGCCAAAATAATCTTGCCCAATATTCGACCTGTGGTTCCAGCCTGCGGTACAAACAAAACATCAGTCCGTTCGATTCGGGTCTGAACCTGGTCAAGCGTCTCTCGCCGATTACTTTTAATTGGAAGCAGGGCGGAATGAAAGATTTGGGACTCGGCGCGGAAGATGTCGAGAAAGTTGATCCCTTGCTGGTTACCTACAATGCCAAAGGCGAAGTCGAAGGCGTGAAATACGACCGCGTGGCCGTCGTTCTAATTAATGCCGTCAAGGAGCAACAGAAGGAAATCGAAACCCTACGCGATGCGAATAGAACGTTGAATGCACGTCTTAGGGTTGTCGAGAAGCGGTTCCGGAAATTTGGACGGCGTCGCTCATAATTGATTGCTGAAGTCCTTGAATCACTCTTGCGCGACGTGATAAAGTCTGCCGCCGTAAACAGGAGCTTACGCTTCCCTCACGTTCGCCACCCAACTTGAGTTCGTCGGAAGCCAACGCGCCGGCCCATATCCTTCAGGCTGAGCAATCTCTTGCCGGCCTTCGAGAGCGGCAGCCTCACATTTGCAGCCGCAGGAGAATTGAAAATGAAATCAAGTTCCTCACCAACACAGATCCTTATCAGCCTTCTTCTCGTCTTTTTGAACTCCACCAATCCTGTCAGAGCCTTTCACCTTCAGCAGGACCTCGATAATGCGACGATTACTGGCCGGGTGATGGACCAGAATGGCGCCGTCATTCCAGGCGCTGAAGTTTCAGCCATACTGGCTAAGACAGGAACTCAGCGCTCGACCATTACCGATACTGAAGGTCGCTATCGTCTTTTCCGGTTACAGCCTGGCAATTACGTTGTGCGAGCGTCCTGTATTGGCTTTGAAAAAAGGGAAACAAATGATCTGACAGCCATCGCAGGCCAGACGCTCCAATTGGATCTGACGTTAACGCCCGAGAGCTTAGCTGCTAATTCGGTCGTGATTGCGGCTAACGACACACCGATCGTAGACACAACCCGCACAGTAGTGGGAGCCACGATTACGAGCCGTGAGCTCGATTCGATACCGATTGCCGGCCGTTCACCACTCGATCTGGTGTTCACGCTCCCCGGCGTTTCAGAAGAACCGCTTTCCACGCGTGATCTCGCCGAGGATCGCAACTCAAGTCCCGCCAACACACCGGAAGAAGCCGGCATTTTTGCGCTGGCAGGTGCGCCTGCCTATTCAAACAACCTGACGATTGATGGCCTCGACAACAACGACGACCGCGCGGCGCGCGAGCGTTTTTTGCCGCCGCTGGATGCCGTCGAAGAGGTCCAGGTGATCACGAATCAGTTTTCTGCGGAATACGGCCGGGCCTCCGGAGGACGTGTCAACCTGCAAACGCGCAGTGGCTCGAACCATTTTCGGGCTCGGGCCTTCTACTACTTCCGTGACGAAGCACTGAATGCAAATACCCTTAGAAACAATTCGCTCGGGCTTTCCCGCTTACCATTGCAGGAACACAACTTCGGATTCACCTTGAGTGGACCGTCGGCTTTGCTCCATCGAAAACTTGCGCGAACTTTTTTCTTCACGGGCTACGAACACAATCGCGTGCTCGATACTGCGTTGGTCGATACCCTTGTTCCCCTACAACAAAATCCGCTCCTTCGGTTACCACGGCCAACGTTGCCACAACTGGCGCGCCTTGAGAGTGTCACCTCACCGGCAATCGCCACGGAAATTGCCCCTTACGTCTCGTCCGTGAGCACGCCGCTGAAGAATACAAGCCTGCTAACCAGGATCGATCACGAGTTCAGTCAAAGCCACAACGGCAGTCTCGTTTATCAGCTCGGACGCCTTCACAATCTTCGCCAATTTGGCGGCGGTAATCGCCTGGCAGAGACTCTGCTGGGAAAGATCCGCAATTCGAACGCGATCTCGTATACGCACAACTATGTCGTTTCATCGAGGCTGGTGATTCAAACGCGATTGCAGTACTCGCGATTGGCTCCAACCCTAATAGCGCGCGACCGGCAAGCACCTGTCGTCCTCATCGCTATCAATGATTCCCTGGAGTCAAATGATCCAGCGGTGCGATCCGGCACGCTCGTTGCGGGTTCCTCTACTGCCGGCGCGACTGATCGCAGCGAGGCGCGGATCCAGTTTCAGGAGCTCCTCACGGCTGTTAATGGAAATCATTCGGTAACGGTTGGGCTGGATGCGCAGCGCATTCGTTCCACCTTCATCGATCTTTCGGACGTATCGGGTACGTTCAACTTTGCCAGTGCAGGCGACTTCCTCACCAATACTCCCAGCCGTTTTCGGCAAAACTTTCTCGGCTCATCTACTCAGCGGACCGCGTACCTCGGAGTGTTTGCCCAGGACCAGTGGAGGCCAAGCCCGAACTTAACAATTGGCTTGGGCGTCCGCTACGAAAGTGAGCTCATTGTTAGCGATCGAAACAACTTCGGTCCTCGCTTTTCAGTCGCGTACGACCCCTTCAACTCAGCAAAGACGGTGCTGCGATTTGGGTTCGGTGTTTTCTACAATCGGGTATTACTAAGGACGATTGACGATTTCACTGTCGGCGCGAAACAACTATTTTTCGACACTAATACACTCCGGGATCCAGTTTCCGGCAATCTCTTTAGCGCCGATCAGCGCCGAGCATTCATTGCTGCCAACCTTCAGTTTCCCCATACTCTGGTAGCTGATTCGCCGCTGGTCAAACAATTCGGCGTACTCAACAGCGAATTTTCACGCCGGCTGGATCAACACCTGCGCATTCCTGAAAGTTACCAGGCGAACATTGGGTTTGAACGCGATCTGGGGCGAGGATTTGCAGTCGAAGCAAATTTCACATTTACCCGTGGACTTCACCTCTGGCGGGAATTCAATGCTAATGCCCCCGTTCTGCCTGTCGGCTACAGAAATTTTACTGATTATCTCGCGTCGCGGGACTTCCCAAATTTTCGTCCCTTGGTAAACGGCGTTCGCCCACTTTACAACTCAGCAGGCGCAGGCGAATTGGTGAGATTTGTTCTGAGTCCTCCAAATCCAACCAGTCCAAACTCGGTCGCAACCGTTATCGAATTCGGAGTACCCGTCTCTCTGATAAACCTTAACAGCTTTACTTCAGCCACAGCAGTTGACGTAGCATTGGCCGCGTTGAATCAGCTCAGACCCGATCCCCGCCGTGCCGAAATCGAGCAGCTGATCTCCGCGGGCAACAGTTTTTACAAGGGACTGACGATAGATTTGCGCCGCCGTGTTTTCGGCCCCGAGAAGGGGTTCGTAACGACGTTTCGGGCCGCCTACACCTTCTCGCATCTGATCGACGACGGCATAGTAAACACTTCCGACGCCCTCATGCCCGGTGATTTTCATGCTGAGCGGGCAAGAAGCCTGCTCGATCGTCGTCATCGTTTTGTCTTTTCCGGAACTGTAGACTTGCCGTCGTATCTTGGCAAACTAAGGATGGCGCCGTTGTTCCGGCTCACTTCCGGTGCTCCCTTCAACATTTCTCTTGCCGGTGCGGATCGGAATCTCGACGATGTTGGCAACGACCGGCCGATGTTCTCCGGCGATCTCCGGTTGTTGCGCTCTCGCGCTCAGGGCACGTTCATTGATGATAGAATTCTGAGGCTGTTTGCTTTGCCGGCGATCGGACAATCTGGAAATCTGCCACGCAATGCCGGCAGCGGTCCGGGCCAATTTTTTCTCGATCTAAACGTCACGCGGGAGTTCCGAATCTCCGAAAGAGCCCGTCTGCGCGCGTCCATTGAATTCGATAATGTGCTGAATAAGACAGTCTTCAGCTTTGGCAGCGAGTTCATTAACTTCAGCGCTCTTGCTCCGAATGCTTCAGCGGAACAGCGCCAGAAATTTCTCGATTCGTTCCTTGTGACGACACGAACGCTGCGCCCGCGTCAGGTCCGCCTGGGTCTTAAGTTTGATTTCTAATACTGACTCGGATCAGGAGGGTAACGACTTAAGAAACTCTTCAAGGCGCGCAAGCTGTTGCTGATCGACGTTGACAAGACGCGAGCCGATGATGTAACTGGCTGCACCGCCAAAAATGATTCGTTTGAAGTGGACAGGCATGGCTTCGAATGTGGCTAATCCGTCAGGCAGGTTCAGCCGGACATCGAAGTTGTTTTCCTTCTGCTTTAGATAGCGATCGATGTTGCCGGCAGAGACGATGATCGACAGTCCGTCCTCGCTGATGTCACGCGTGCGGCCTATGAGAGTCAGTTCTGCCGGTGTCGACGTTCGCAAAACGCGCGGCGGCCTGAATTTGAGGGTGACTTCAATTTGGACCGCGCGTCGTTTGAATCGACGACGGCCAGGCTGCGTCGTTTTCATCACTCATTGCGGCCGTGCTTTCGGCCCAGGGGTTGCTGAGTTCGGGCGATATTCTGAAGTCGAATGTAACACACTCTGACGTTGAGGAGCGCGAGAGAGTTGAGGAGAAAATATGCCCTTGCCGCTTGTCGTGAAGGGAATCGAGATTGAACTCGGCGGGAACCGTCAACTGACTAGCTGACTTTTAACGTGGCCTAAACCTAGTCAGCCGGGTTGCCTAGCTCTGAAGTACCGGTGCAGGTTGCGTGAACGCGTTGGAACTATCTGATTTCGCGCCAGCCCCACTTCTGCCGTGGTCCCTCGGCAACTCCTTGTTGCCCTTTTTCTGATCCTCTTCAGCGCGCTCGCAACGCTCGCGCGACCGTTCGATTCGTCTTTTCATCCATCTGTTCATTTCAGTTGGTCCTTGCAATCTTAACTACGGTAAAACGCCAGTATCGGTTCGATGAAACTAAGCTCGATCTGTTTGCCTATCGTTTCGAGCAACCACGAAGATAACTTGGCATCTTCCATGCCGCGGGTTTAGGTCTGCGCGCGAACACACCCGATTCGGAGACGTCCTGGTTGGGGGAGCACCCCCAAGGGACGCTCAAAATCCGGTAAATCCAAGTTTTGCGGGGGGTTAGCCGACGTCAATCCGCCCGCCCTTCAGAACGAGTGCAGCTTTGTGTCGCTTCGGGCATCGCGTTTTGTGAAAACTACGAGCTGCAACCTCTTTCGGACATACGATATGGTTGTGCTCGAATTCGAAATGGAGCCTGGGTTCAGGAGAATTAGAGCTATGCTAAACTCGGCGTGAGTGTGGTGATACGAGCAATGGTCAATGTCGACTCACAAACTGAACACGTCAGCGAGGCCCAGGCAGCTCTACTCGACGCCGAACTTTTTATCAAGTACAAGGCCCCGGAGAAGGCCATAAAATGTCTGCGTACCGCGCTTGGTCGCAACCCCCGATCAGTTGAGATCCGGGAACGGCTGCGGGAAATCTGCGCGGCCAACAAACAGACTGAAGAAGCTGCCCGGCAGTGTCTGGCACTCGCCAGCCTCTACATCGATCGAGACCAGTTTGAAAATGCTCACGAGCGATTGCTGGAAGCCAAGCACCTCGATCCGCGCATAAATATCGGCGCTGGTCTCGAAGCCATCAGACGAGCTCGCCGGCCCGACCTTAAACCGGCGCCCGTCGCAGAACCCAGCGACAGACCCTATGCCACTCTCGCCGGCGACCTGGCGGTGATTAGCGCGTTTGATGCAATTCAGGTTATTGAAAACGCCAAGTTGACTGGCTCGCTGATGCTGACTGGTGATGCCCAGTCCGGCCGGGTAATGTTCAACTCAGGTCAGATTGTTGACGCTGAATGTGCAGGGTTAAGTGGCGAAGCGGGATTTCGTCAGATTGTCGAGATTACGGGCGGAGGTTTCGAGTTCCAGATATCAAAGCAGGAGTTTACCCTCAAAATTACGGCTGCGAGCAATACCAATCTTATCCTCGACACGCTTAGACAATTCGACGAAGAAAGTCAGTAGCTCAACCGTTCAATCGAGCTCTACTTCTCATGGCTGCCATTGGAACTGTTGGCTGACTCTGAATAGCTTTGATTCCGCATCAGATGTTGAGCGTTCCTTTGCAGGCCGGCAAGCTTGGCTCGTTTCATTGAGCTGTGACGAAAGCGTTTGGCATAAGCTTCCGGTGTCAACTCCAGCACCTGCCGAAGATTTACATTCACGTTGTCCGGCCGAGGCTGGAATCCAGCTTCCTCTGTCACCTCGGCAAAACGGTTCCAGGGACAAACATCCTGACAGATGTCACAGCCATACAACCAACCGGAAAGGTTTTCCGCCACCGGTTCAGGAATTTGCGGGCCGCGAAGTTCGATCGTCACGTAGGAAATGCATTTATTTGAATCGAGCACATAAGGTTCCGTGATTGCTTGTGTCGGGCAGGCCTCGATGCACAGTGTGCAACCCCCACAGTGGTCCTCGCTTAACTGCGTTTCATAATCCAGATCGATGTTTAGCAGGAGTTCCCCTATGAAAACCCAGGAGCCCAGCTCCGGCGTGATCAGGTTTGTGTGTTTACCTAACCAACCAAGACCGGCGCGAACGGCCCAGGCTTTGTCCATGACAGGTTGAATGTCCACGCAAACTTTCCCCTCGACAGCGGGGACCTCTTTTTTGATCCAATCAAGTAACTGATGGAGTCTTGTGCCAACTATTTCGTGGTAGTCGTCACCCCAGGCGTAGCGCGAGACTTTTCCGGCCCCCGCCTTTTCAGTGTGTTCGTGAGCAGTGTAGTAGTTAATCGCCACCGCGATTACCGATCGCGCTCCGGGAAAAATTTTCTCAGGAGAGGTGCGATTCTCAGGATCGCGAGCCAGCCAGCCCATCTCTCCGTGGTATCCGCGCGCGAGCCATTCGCTGAGACGAGCTTGCTCAGGGATTAGCGCTTCTGCGGGAACGATTCCGACCTTCTGAAAACCTAATCCCACAGCTTGCTCTTTGATTCGGCGTGAGAGGTCTGCCTGAGACAAACTCCAAGGCGAGTAATCCGGTTCAGTTTGAGTAGGCTGCGACGGCATCTAAAACAAGCATAAGACGCCATCAAATGGATCGTCTAGTAAGCCCAACAGACAGGGTGGTTGCAAAACGCAGAGATCGCAAAGACCGGAACCGGCGGCGATTTCAACGATCGATTTTTTGCAGCGTCACTGTGACAAGTGGCTGAGCGCCGGCGGTTCGGTTGTAGGAGAGCCAGCAACCGGCTTTCGGATAACGAACCATCTTGTACATTGAGCCGTCGGGTTTCACTTCGATCTCTCCGCTGAAGATCTGTTTTGGCGTAATCACTCCATCAGCTCCAACCATGAAGTCGACGGATATAGTGACTACTTTCCCCGATTTGTCGTACAGGATCTGTGCCGTCTCCTTTTCATTGAACACAAAGAAATCCTGTTCTTCACTCTTGTCCGCCGGGCTGCCAAGTTTTTTGCGTACTTCGTCAGCCAGACTACCAATCTGAATCCCCCGGTATTCGTGAAAAAGAGGCTCCTCGGCGGCGGCAACAGTTTTTCGCGTCTGGGCACTGGCAAGCGGTAACGAGATCAACGATAACATTGATACCAGGAGCAGCGTTGTGCGTAAGGTTGCCACTCCTCGTGAAAGGCGAATCATACGAGTTTTCTCCTTCCAATACTACGATGGGTCAGGCCGAACCAACGGCGGGTGCGGAAGCAATTAGGATTACTCTCGAAGCAGGTAGGCCGCGGGTTCTCACAACAGGTTCGCGTGACGGCACAATAATCCCGACACTCAAATCTTGTCAACTAATCCTGGGGCTCCCTGTAGTGGGTCAGTTTGATGTCCGATAAGCTTTTAGCTTGTCGTAACGCGCGACAAACTAAAGTTTATCGGACACTTGCAGCGAAACTGACCCACTACCAGGGCCCCCTGGGGCCATCCAGAAGTGAGACCCGACAAAGAAAAACCCCAGGGGCGCAACTAACTATTGACTCAACTTTGGGTTTGACGTAGAAGCAGACTGCTTTTGCTAACACTGATGAAGTTGGTCCCGATTACCCAAAAGGAGTCGATTAGATGAAACGGATTCTTCCCATCGCCGCGTTGATGGTCCCTTGTGTGTTTGTCCTCTTCATACCAGGTTGTAAGCCGGCGCCTGAGACCAACCGAACGACCGCGGAGAATGCGAACTCGCAAAAAGAGCAACCCGTGGATCCTGCTGCCATTGAAAGGGAGTTGTTACAGTTAGAGCACGATTGGGCGACCGCGGCCGTCACTCATAACGCTGAGGCAGTCAGGCGGGTCGAAGCCGATGACATCATCGTCACCTACATTGACGGCTCGACCGGGACGAAAGCCGACGACATCCGAGACATCGAGAGCGGCGCACTTACGGCCGAAGCATGGGAACTCGCCGACGTAAAAGTAAAAGTGCTCGACGCCGACGCCGCGGTAGTTACTGGTCGCGGCATAATCAAGAACGGGAAATACAAAGGGGCTGACGGCCATACGCAGTTACTCAAACCACACTACCGCTTCACTGATGTGTTTGCCCGGCGCAACGGGCAATGGCAGGCGGTGGCTTCACAAACAACCACTATCCAAAATCCGCCGCCGAGCCCATCGCCGACGGTAGAAGCCTCGCCATCCCCCAGCCCATCAGCAGCTGGTTCGCCCTCTCCTGCGCGGCAGCCATGAAGAAAGCGATCTACAAAGCTACATAGCGCAGCAGCGCCGCAACCAAAACCTAAGACATGATCCATGAAATGACACGAAATAAGGGAGGGACATTTCGTGTGATTGTTTTTCGATTCGTGTGATGCGCGTGGATTGGGTTTAGATTTCGTGGCGGTTCGAGAGAGCTTTATCCATCGTCACTTCGTCGACGTATTCCAGATCGCTGCCAACCGGCATGCCCATGGCAATACGCGTCACTCGGAGGCCGAGCGGTTTCAAAAGGCGGCTGATGTAGTGTGCGGTGGCTTCGCCTTCCGTTGTGGGATTGGTGGCCAGAATCACTTCGCGGACCGGCTCGCCGCCGTTATTCTCAGGTTTCAAACGCGGCAGTAAATTCGCGAGATGGAGATCGTTTGGGCCGATATGACGAATTGGGGAGAGGCTGCCGTGAAGCACGTGGTAAACGCCTTTGAAGCTGCGCGTCTTTTCCACGGCCACCAGGCTGTATGGCTCTTCGACGACACAGATGACTCCGTGATCCCGACCGGGCGATGAACAGAAACGGCAGGGTTCGACTTCCGTGAGGTTATTGCAGATCGAGCAAAGAACGATTCGTTGCTTTACCTCTCGCAACGCCATAATCAGCCGTTCGAGGTCGGCGTCCGGGGTTCGCATAATGTGGAACGCCAAACGCTGGGCCGATTTGTGTCCAATACTCGGCAGGCGCTTTAGTTCATCAATCAGCCTGGTTACTGGTTCCGCGTACTCTAACATGTTTCTAGATTGCCAAATGATATTGCCGATTGCCGATTGGCCTCATTCTAAGGTATGAGGCTTTGTTATCAAGAGATCTGCGAAAGTTTGAAAGCAAACTACGGCATTAAAACGAATCGGCAATTGGCAATCGGCAATGTTCACAGCAGTCCCGAAAGTCCTGGCGGGAGCATACCTCCAAGCTTGCCCTTCATTGCCTCGTCAACTTTACGGTTCGCTTCGTTAATGGCGGCGAGGATCATATCTTGTAACATTTCTACGTCGCCTTCTTTGATCGCCTCAGGATCGATTTTCAGGGAAGCTATCTCGTGGTTGCCCTTCATGGCGACTGTAACCACACCGCCACCGGAGGAAGCTTCGACGCGCAGTTCTTCCATCTCTTTCTGCATCTTTTCCTGCATGACCTGCGCCTGCTTCATCATTTGTTGAATGTTAAATCCACCGGGAAATTTCATGCGCTTCTACCTCGTTTGAGTCCAAATGGTTGCTGCCGATGTGTGTCAGCATCCTAACTGTCCTCACGAGCGAATGCAACGAGGGACTGAATCTGACATCTTGTTTTTTGAGCAACCCTTTGATGTGGCGATCTGGCCACGAATCCACACGAACGAAGAGCTCGAATCAACACGAACCCTAATCTGGCGTTCGTTTCGTATGATGCGCGTGGATCGTTCTGCTTTTCACAGAACGGGGATGACCGTATTGACAGAATTCCGCGATTTGACTGATGCTCTTGCATCAATGGCTTTCAGAACATCGCGAAGCGAGCTTGGAAATGGCCGAAACGTCCACACTTCAGGAAGACCAGCACCTACCGGCAGCAACGAAGCTCTATTACGATCTGTATCTGCCCGAGCGCCGTCCCGCTCCGCTTCTCATTGCTGTGCACGGTTACGGAGCAAACAAGCGGCAGATGATGCGCGAAGCAAAACAGATGGCACCCGAGAGTTTTGCTATTGCCGCACCGCAAGGGTTTCATCAGCATTTGAAGGAACCCAAAGAACCCGATGGACCGCTGCGCTTTGGCTTCGGCTGGTTGACAAACTTTCGCCCCGAAGAATCGGTGGCGATGTATCATCGAGCTTTACTTGATCTGATTGAGCGATTGATCGGTGAGAACGTTGCCGAACGGGAGAAAGTATTTCTCCTGGGCTTTTCACAATCATGCGCGCTGAACTATCGGTTTTCATTTACATACCCCGACCGACTCAGGGGAATAGTCGGAATCTGTGGCGGGCTTCCAGGTGATTGGGAGACCAGCGGGGTTTATCAGGCAACCGCTGCGGCTGTGTTTCATCTATCCGGTACGCAGGATGAGTTTTATCCGCCGGCCCGAGTGGCGGATTACGCTGAGCGCCTGAGGTTGCGGGCCAGTCGCGTTGACTTCAAGAGCTATGAAGCCGGTCATGAGATTGTTCCGGCAATGCGGGAAGATATACGCTCCTGGCTCCTCAAGACGTGAGTTAAGATTAGAGATGAGCTTCAGTTCTTTAATTTTCCATTTTTCATTTGTCATTTCTCATTTGCGGCTACCGTTCGTGTGATTTCGTGGATCGTATTTCACTGCCACCAAAAAACCAATCCACGAAATCACACTAAAGAGATCAAAATGGGAAATGACGAATGAGAAATGATTACGTCGGCATCCTGGCAAAGCTTGCCTGCGTGCTTCTGCTCGTATGTTGCGTCGCGGGCTGTCAACGCCGGCAGCAACCTGCGGTGCGAAGGCAAGCTGAGGCGTTGCCCCCTCATCCGATTCTCAAGCCTCTACCCGCGAATGCTTCAACGCAGTTGAAACAACTCATTGAGGGTGCTGTAGCACAAGCTGGCGTCACCACCGGATACGATCCTTCTTACGTCAAGCTTGATTATCCCGGTGGAGACGTTTCGCCGGAGACGGGTGTCTGCTCGGATGTGGTAATTCGGGCGTTCCGAAAGGCGAGCATTGACTTACAGAGGGAAGTTCACGAAGACATGCAGGCAAACCGCGCGGCTTATCCAACTAAATGGGGGGCCAGCGGGGCCGATTCGAATATAGACCATCGTCGCGTGCTGAACCTGATGACCTTCTTTGGACGCAAAGGAAAATCGCTGCCGATAAGCGACAACAAAGAGGATTATCTTCCCGGTGATGTGGTGGCCTGGGATCTGGGTGGCGGTGTCGATCATATCGGCATAGTTACAAATTATTGGTCGGAAACGGAGCACCGTTGTATGGTGGTCCATAACATCGGCGCAGGCACGCGAGTTGAAGATGTCTTGTTTGCCTGGCGCATCACGGGACATTACCGGTATTTCGAATAGTTCAATGAATAGTACAGGAACCATGTTCGCACTGATCCTGTCAGCCCTGCTCATCAACGCTGCTAATGCGCAAACAGCAAGAACCTCCAGGCAGGAAAAAACTATTGCGGCTATTCGAGCGGTGCTCGATGCTCAACGAGATGCCTGGAACCGCGGCGACATTGATGGATATATGCAAGGCTACGATCATTCCGATGCTACCGTTTTGTTTCCGGCGACAGCGTCACGCGCGGGTGGCAAACCGTTCTCGACCGGTACAAGCGAAACTACAACTCGCGTGAAAAAATGGGGACGCTTACCTTTTCCGATCTCGAAACCACACTCTTGAGCCGTGATACAGCGGTTGTAATCGGCCGCTGGCACCTCCAGCGCGCCAACGACGAGCCCCATGGTCGATTCACGCTGATTTTTCGCCGCAGCAAACATGGCTGGAAGATAATTCACGATCACACTTCGTCAGCTTAAGATCCACTAAATCACACGAAATAAATCAAACATGGCGACGGAAGACACGCTGGACGCTGATACAAACCAAACGATTGTTTCCGCGCATGTTGCCGAACTCGAACGGGCCGTCGAGAAGCGAAGCGGCGTTCTCAAGAAAGAACTCGGTCTTTTCGACCTCGTGCTGACTCAGGTGGTCTTCGTGGTGGGCACAATCTGGGTCGGCTGGGCAGCCAAGCTGGGCAGCGACCAGAACGTCTTTTGGCTGCTGGCCATCCTGACTTTCTACCTGCCCCTTGCCGCCGCGGTGATTTTCCTCAACAAGCTGATGCCTCTTGAAGGGGGTCTTTATCAATGGGCCAAACTTGCCTTCAACGACTTTGTCGCTTTTATGGTGGCCTGGAATCTGTGGATCTTCGGCATCCTGATTCTTTCGGGCATTGGCCTGGTTGTCAGTACGAATATCTCGTACGCAATCGGCCCCCAGGCTGCCTGGATGAAGAGCAGCAAGTGGTTTATCACGGTCGTGAGCTGCGGACTAATCTTTGGCATGATGACGGCTGCAACTCGGGGACTCGGGTTGGGGAAATGGGTGCACAACGCCGGCGGAATAATGCTGATGCTGACTTTTACCGCGCTGATTCTGCTTCCTTTTCTCAGCTTGGCGCGCGGCACGATAACTGAATACAACCCGCTCGCCGTCAGTTTTCCCGCCCTGACGGTTTTTAACCTAAATGTTTTCAGCAAACTGGCTCTGGGCGCGCTCACGGGCTTTGAATACATCGCGATCCTGGCCGGCGAGACACGGGCGCCGGCGCGCAATTTTGGTCGTTCAGTGATCATTGCCGCGCCGCTTATTGCCTTGATGTTCATACTTGGAACTGGTTCAGTACTCGCGTTCGTGACACCCGATAAGGTTGATCTGATCGGTCCAATTCCCCAGGTGCTGAGCATTGGCTTCGGATCTTTTGGTTGGGTGGGAAAGGTGGTTTCGTTTGCAATACTCGGCGTGGTGGTGCGTCAGGTCGCCCTGATGAGTATCTATTTCGCTGGTAATACCCGGTTGCCGATGGTCGCCGGTTGGGATCGCCTGTTGCCGGTCTGGTTTACTCGTTTGCATTCAAGGTATAGAACTCCTGTAAACTCGATTCTCTTTGTCGGAGCGGTTACGCTCGCCCTGGGACTTGCGAGTTTGATTGGAGTTAACGAGCAGGAGGCTTTTCAACTACTGGACAATGCGGGTGGTGTCTTTTACGCCAGCACGTACATGGTCTTGTTCGCGATTCCGGTGGTGGGAATGAAAGCCTTTGGCGTCCGCGCACCCTTGTGGCTCAAACTCGCGTGTATCTCAGGTTTCCTGGTTTCGCTTGTGTACATCGGATTTACCGTCGTTCCTATCATTACCGTGGAAAGCCGGTTTGCTTTCGCGCTGAAAATTATCAGCGTGGTAGTCATAGCCAATCTAGTCGGCGCGCTTATCTATTCATCAGTTAGACCTCAGACGAGGTTGTAATTAGCTGAATAACGTGGCAAACGCAACCGCAGTTATCAATTGTGCGCAACTCGTTACCCTCTCCGGTCCGGCACGCTCGCGGGCCGGCGCCGAACTGCGCGAGCTCGGTATCATTTCCGATGGAGCAATGCTCGTTCGGGATGGCGCGATTGAAAGTGTTGGCTCGCGGCGGGAGATTGAATCGCGGATAGATCAATCAGTAGATGTTGTGGATGCGGGCGGCAGAATTGCGCTGCCTGGCTTTGTCGATGCCCACACGCATCCGGTTTTTGCCGGAACCCGGGCGAACGAGTTTGAAGAACGAGCGAGCGGCGCAACTTATCAGGAGATTGCAGCCCGCGGCGGAGGAATCCAATCGACCGTAAGAGCAACGCGTGCTGCCTCGGCAGACCAACTGGTCCATGCCGGCAAACGATACGCAGAGTGGTTCCTGAGATGCGGCACGACTACCGTTGAAGCGAAGTCGGGATACGGCCTTACACTCGAGGACGAAATCAAAATGCTGCGCGCAATCCGCAGCTTGAACGACGAGACACCACTCAATTACGTTCCGACATTCCTGGGAGCCCATGACATACCTTCCGAATATCGCGCCCGGCGCGAGCAGTATCTTTCTTTGTTAATCGACGAGATGATTCCGCGCGTGGCCCGCGAGAAGCTCGCTGAATATTGTGACGTCTTTTGCGAAGAAAGGGTTTTTACCACTGATGAGTCGTGGAAGATTCTTTCCGCCGCCCGTTGCCACGGTCTGGGCCTGCGCCTGCACGCTGATCAGTTATCACTTTCGGGAGGCGCCATACTTGCAGCTGAGTTAGGCTCGGCTACTGCGGATCATCTTGAACACACCGATGCCGCAGGGATCGCAGCGCTGAAGTCAGCAAGCGTGCAACCAATCTTGTTACCCGGGTCGGTTTATGCGCTTGGCTCGACGCGTTATCCCGCGGCTCGCGAGATGATCGAGGCTGGGCTGGCAGTTGTGCTGGCGACGGATTTTAATCCCGGCTCATCGCCCACTCCTTCCATGCTGATGGTTCTTTCACTTGCTTCAACGCAGATGAAAATGACTCCAGCCGAATCAATCAGTGCAGCGACAATCAATGCCGCCTACAGTTTGAATCGAGGCCACATCATAGGCTCGCTCGAGGCAGGCAAAAGAGCTGACTTTGTCATTTACGACTGTGAGGATTACCGCGAGATCGCTTATTTCTTCGGGATTGAGCACCCGTGGCGCGTTTATTCCGGCGGCCAGGTGGTGTTTGAAAGAAGGGCCATCACCCAACCGTCAGTGGCACAAGATTGAGTGGCATTCGACGTTGACGTACATAAGACATTTTCCATTCGTCATTTTCCATTTTTCATTTTTCATTGAGACTGCCTCTTGATTGACCGGAAATGAAAAATGATAAATGGAAAATTGGAAAATGACGAATGGGAAATGATGGAAAACGGCTTTTTTTGCCTTCATAACCAGGCAAGGGGCCGGCACGCCCGAAAAACCGATTGACGATGCTGCCCGGGTATTTTATTATCATCACAACACTGGAAAGGAGGTGATTCAAAAATATATGAGTTCTTATCACAGTGAGGTGGCTGCGGCCTGACCTCTGAACTTAATCGTTAATTGTTTGGATTAAGGTTCAGTCGTCTTTCTGCTTAGTGCCCCTCCTTTCTGGAAGGCACACAGTCAGCCTCAGGCCAATCCCAACAGTTCACCGACAAAGCCGTCCACGAGTGAGATTTCGTGGACGGCTTTTCAACGCGTAACGCTTTGCAGCTTCGCAATCGCTCTTCCACCGTGTTCACGGATCGCTCCAGTTTTTATGGGTCCACAAGATCACCACAAAAGGACGCCAAGAAATCGCAATCCAAGACTGCTGTGTTCAACGCTTGACCCGGGGCTGGTGCGGTGAGAAATTTAGACCCTCCCGAACGAGTGCCCATCGTAACACTTGTCTTGGTTTGTGCATCGAAACATCGAGCCTGGAGGGAGAAAGCCTATAATTCGGAGTTAAGTCTAGTTGTCAGCCCCCGAAACCCCTGTTTTCTTCGATCCTGCCGGCAGGCGCTGGCGTCGAGTGCGCCGCACCTGGCTGGCGCTCGCCGTTATCGTCACCGGTTTGGTAGCGATTTTTATTGCCAGCGTCCTGGCCAACCCCGTGCTTCCCAGCTTTAAGCTGCGGCCGGTCGCCATCCTGCCACACAGTTCGGACATCAAACCCAGGCCGCCAAACGTTCCCGCCAACCCCAGTGAACAGAAAGCCAAAAAGGCGCAGGCTGAGTTGCAACATGCGTTAGCGACAACCAAGCGGATCGTCCCAGGAAAACATGCGTCCCAGATTCCAATTGTGCCGGCGCCGCCCACGATTCCTGCACCCGTGGTACCGGCGTCCCGTCCATTATCAGTGGGGTTCTATATCAATTGGGATGAATCTAGTTACGAGTCATTGAAGAGAAACCTGGACCATCTCGACTGGGTTATTGGCGAGTGGTCGCACTTGCAGGATGGAGACGCCGGCGGCAGTCCTCTGGCTACCGAGATGGACGCGGATCCTACTCGCATGGCCCTGAACTTCATCCGCGATACGCGTCCGCAAGTAAGAATTCTGCCGTTGGTGAATAATCTGACCAATGAGAAATTCGATGGTCAGTTGTTGTCGCGAACGGTGGCCGACGAGCCGCATCGACAGAGCTTGATCAAAGCTTTGACGTCGTTCGTCCAGGACAATAAATTTGCGGGTGTCTGTATTGACTTTGAGGAACCACCAAAGGACTCACAGGCTAATCTGCTGGTTTTCATGCAGGAATTGCACGCAGTTTTCGCAGCTAAAGGTTGGCTGGTTGTACAAGCGGTGCCCTTTGATAATCCCGAATGGAGATTAAAGAGTTATGCAGCTGCGACGGACTACCTGATGTTGATGGCTTACGATGAACACTGGGCCACAGGCGCGCAGCTGGGTCCGCTGGCATCGCAAGGTTGGTACGAAAAGAACCTCGTTGCCCGGATGGCTGAGCTGGATCCCGGCAAGACTATCCTTGTTCTGGGCAACTATGGTTATGACTGGACAAACGGAAAACAGGAAGCCGAGGAAATTACTTTTCAAGAAGCTCTAATTCACGCAAACGAATCGCAGACCAGTCCTTATTTTGATCCGACCGCGCGCAACCCCTACTACGAATACGACGAAGACGACGATTCGCATCATACCGTCTGGTTTCTTGACTCGGTAACCGCTTACAACCAGATGCGTGCCGCCAGCGGCTACAAACCGGCCGGCTATGCAATCTGGCGACTGGGCTCTGAAGACCCATCGATTTGGTCCATACTCGGCACAAAAGGGCCGGCCGTCACTGATGCCCTGCGCGAGATCAATTACGGTTACCAGGTAGACTTTGAAGGCAATGGTGAACTGTTGAAGGTCATTTCGCGCCCACAGAAGGGCGCACGTAACATCGAAGTCGATTCCGCCACCGGCTTCATCAAGACGGAGAACTTTACCGCCATTCCCTCTTCCTATGTTATCGAACGCACCGGTGATCATCCGGGCCTGCTCGCGCTGACTTTCGATGATGGGCCTGACCCGAGATGGACGCCGGCTATTCTGGATATTCTGAAGCGCGAAGGCGTGCCGGCAACGTTTTTCATCATCGGCAAGAACGGTCAGGCGTACCCCGACCTGGTCCGCCGCATGGCCAACGAAGGACATGAGATTGGCAATCACACTTTTACGCATCCCAATCTTGGTGAAATTCCTGCTTCGCTCACCGAACTGGAGTTGAATGCGACTCAGCGACTGATTGAGTCTCTGATAGGCCGTTCGACAGTGCTGTTTCGTCCGCCTTACTTTGGTGACGCCGAAGCTGACAAACCTTCGGAAGTCGAGCCCGCGATTCAAGCTAAGGATCTCGGTTATCTGATGATTGGCGTGCGCATCGATCCGGATGACTGGCGATTGCCTGTTAGTGCGGATCAAATTGTACAGAGAACCATAGATCGCGCGATGGACTCAAATCCCGACACGCGCGGCCAGGTTGTTTTGCTTCACGACTCAGGCGGCGATCGGTCGGCCACCATTCAGGCGCTGCCGCGCTTGATCCATGAGCTGAGGGATCGGGGCTTTACCTTTGTTCCCGTTTCTGCCCTGGCTGACCTTTCACGAGATCAAGTAATGCCGGTGATTCCCGCGAGCGAGCGAGTCTTTACCAGGGCAGACGCAGTCGCCTTCTTCTTCCTCTCGACCGGCGGCTGGGCCCTCCAATGGATTTACCTGATAGGGATCTTACTCGGCCTCTCGAGGCTGTTGGTCGTCGGTTCATTGGCTTTCGCACAGTTTGTCCGCTCTAAACGCAGACAGCGCCTTCACGCGGGGGCAACATACGCGCCGTTTGTTTCGGTTATCGTGCCGGCCTATAACGAAGAGATGGTGATCGAAGCGACCATTCGCAGTTTGCTGGCTTCGAACTACGATAGCTATGAGATCATCGTTGTCGATGATGGTTCGCAGGACAACACTAGCAAAGTGGTCACCGAGAAGTTCGCGGACGATGAACGCGTGCGGCTCATTACCGTGGCAAACAGTGGTAAAGCCGAAGCGCTGAATACCGGATTGCTGCTTGCCAAGGGCGAGGTCATCATAGCGCTCGATGCGGACACGTTGTTCGTGCCGCAAACCATCGGCGCTCTGGCCCATAGATTCTACGATCACGCGATGGGTGCCATTGCCGGAAACGCGAAAGTCGGAAACCGTATCAACCTCGTCACCCGTTGGCAGGCGCTCGAATACATAACTTCACAGAACATGGATCGGCGGGCCTTTGCCAGTCTCAATTGCATCACTGTTGTGCCGGGAGCGGTCGGCGCCTGGCGTCGGGATTTGCTTGAACAAGCGGGCGGCTTTTCATCGGATACCCTCGCTGAAGATCAGGATTTGACCCTGCGTATTCGACGCATGGGATATAAGATTGGCTACGAAGAGGCCGCGATTGCCTGGACTGAAGCGCCCGATCGCCTGCGTACGCTTGCTCGTCAACGGTTCCGCTGGGCCTATGGCACACTTCAGTGTATGTGGAAGCATTTGGATGCCTTGTTCCGTCCACGCTACGGCGCGCTCGGCTTCATTGCCTTGCCGAACGTTTGGATCTTCCAGATACTATTCCCGCTCATCTCGCCGGTAATGGACCTGATGCTCGTTTATACTTTGATCTCGGCGGGGCTGGATAGGTGGCAGCAACCAACCGGCTATTCTTCCACAAATCTCCAGCAAGTGCTTTTCTACTACGCATTGTTTTTGGCTATTGACTGGATCTCAGCTTGCTTCGCCTTCGCGCTCGAGAAGAAAGAACGATGGCGCTTGCTCTGGTGGCTTTTCCTGCAGCGGTTCTGTTACAGACAGGTAATGTACTACGTGATGATCAAATCTGTGGCAATGGCGCTGCGAGGTCCAGTCGTTGGCTGGGGCAAACTCGAGAGAAAAGCAACTGCGGAAGCCCGTCCCTAAGTTACAATTCATCAATGTCCATCAGGCGGAGGTTCTTGGTTGTTTGCTCGCTGCTGTTGCTGGTGGCCTTTGCCTTTCGTCTGGCGGTAGCTCGCTACCTGCCAAACGATGACCCGGATGATGGCCGGATCTATGCGCAAATGGCGCGCAACTTACTCGAGCAGCACGTCTACTCGCACGCCACTGAAGCGCCCTATGCCCCCTCGCTAATTCGCCTGCCCGGTTACCCGCTCTTCATCGCAGCTGTTTATGCCGTATTCGGGCACACAAACAATACAGCGGTTCGCATCATCCAGGCCGTGCTGGATACTGCCACCTGCGTGCTGATTGCCCTGATCGCGTTTCAATGGGAACCGGAAAGCAGGCGCAAACGTGCGGCAGCTATCGCAGCCCTGGCATTTGTTGCAGTGTGCCCGTTTTCGACGATCTACACCGCCACAATTCTGACCGAAACACCCACGATCTTCCTGTCAGCAGCAATGTGCCTGACCGCCACACTTGCGTTCAAGGCGGGAACTTGGAAGCGTTCAGTAAGACTTTGGGCAGCAACGGGAATCATCGCCGGGATGGCTGTGCTGTTTCGGCCCGATAGCGGATTGTTCGCGGCAGCGATTGGCCTCACGCTTGTTGGTGATGCACTGCTGCGGCCGCAGGTTGAGCCAGTCACGGACAAAAGCGCTGGTGTGCGGCCCCGAATGGTTAAAGCTCTGAAGCTCGGCGCTATTTTTTCGGCGGCCTTTTGTCTTGTGTTGACTCCCTGGACAATACGAAACAGGCGCCTGTTCCATGTTTTTCAACCTCTTGCGCCGGCGCACGCAGAGATGCCTGGTGAATTTGTGCCGCGCGGCTATCTTGCCTGGCTGCGCAGCTGGATCGAAGACCAACGTTACATTGGACCAGTGCTCTGGAAACTCGAAGAAGCGCCCATCGACATTGACGACTTCCCTGATACAGCCTTCGATTCAAATCAGGAAAGACAAGAGGTTGCTGCCTTGCTCGAGAAGTACAACAATCCGCCAGACCAGGAGTCTCCACCCGAGACCCTCCCTTCCCCGACGCCGATGCCCTCACCTGAGGAGAAAGCAAATAGCAAGTCAAAGGACTCTCATCAGGCTAATCCGGCGGATGAAGAGTCAGAACAGAGCGACGAGGAAGAGGAAGGAGCCGATGCGGAACAGGACCAGGCTGAAGAGCCCCAGGGTGTCGAGATGACGCCGGAGATAGATGCGGCGTTTACGCGCATCGCTCGTGAACGTATTTCGCGTTCTCCGCTTCGCTATTATTTACAACTGCCTTTCAGGCGGGCAATCTCTCTATGGTTTGATACCCATTCGCAGTACTACCCGTTTGAAGGTGAATTGACGCCTTTCGAAGATCTCGATTACGAAATTCACCAGCAGTTCTGGTTGCCCTTGTTCGCGGGACTTACCTGGATCTACACACTATTGGGCGCGGCGGGCGCGTGGTTACTCTGGCGGTCGCGGGACTTTGTAACCATGCGCTGGGTTGTGCTTGTGGGTCTGATGATCTTTTTGCGGCTCGGCTTTTTCGCGACGCTTGAGAATCCCGAACCGCGTTATGTTGTTGAGGTATTTCCTTTTCTCTCTGTGCTTGCAGGAATTGCGGTGGTCCAACTTGCCGATTTCATACGCAAGCGTTACCGCACCCGTCCCCGAGTTCAATAGATCTTTAAGATCGGAGTGTTTGCACGGCCTTGCGTGTCAACAACTGCGTGAGGCCACCGGGAACAATTGCGCGCAGCATCGCATGGGCGACTTTCGTAGGCACCATGACACCATGCTGGACCAGGGCATACTCGCTTTCCCACCAACTGGGCGCAAACTTAGCTTTGAATCTTCTGAGGCCTTCGAAATTGTAAAAAGGCGTAAGTCGCCTTGAGGCGGAATCGAGCGCTCTCTCGATGACCGGATGATCGTGCGTCGAAACGTTGTCCGTGCCTTCTTTTGCGAGTGGCGCGGTGCCCAGCGTTGCGATTTCCGCACCCTCCAGTTTGAGCAGCTGAAGTGCCTCGTAAATCAGAAGCTCAGCCGTGCCGTGCGGAGCATCGTACTCGCGCAGGACGTCCTCCAAATACCAACCGTCGCGAGCGGGAATTGGACTCGCAGCCAAAAGACCAACCAATCGCCTTTTGTTGTCCCGCGCGGCAAATAGTTTCTTCAAGTCGGCGCGGAGAAACGGATCCAGTGCCAGCAGCCAGCCGAAGGTCGTTGCCGACCTTCGTGTACTCAGCCAGCGGAGGCATAGCTCTGCAGTCTCCTGTTTCAATTCATCGTTTAGCGAACCAAGCAATTCGACTGTGACTCCCGCACGACCAGCCTGATTGATACCCGCGCGGATCTTTTTAGCGCTGTTGCCGCGCGGATGCCACTCACGAAGATCGAAGTAAGGCGCGGCGCCCACTTTCACCGCACTCAATCCCAACGAGACGGCCTCTCGGGAAAAGCGCTCCGTCGCCGGCACGAACGCGACGATGCGCCGCGCATCCAAAGCCGCTTTCATAAGGGCTTTGACCAGGGGCTTGACGTCGTCGGGCCTTGCCAACGGATCACCGGCCGCGAGCCAAACACGGCCAAATTCCCCATAGATGATCGCTCCATCTATTCCCGGAACTGTCCATGCCGCTGCCCCAGGCGCAATACTGACAAGCGAGTGCGCGTTATAACCGTACCGCGATTGGAGTCGTAACAATTCGTCCGTGGGATCCGGGAGGCAGGATCTTCTGAATCGGGTGCGCGCCATTATCACTTTATGTCTCGCATAGCGCGCGCCATAGCTGGCCCCACCGGCAGCAAGCCACCACAAGTCATGGACAGGGATATGTGGATACATTCGGGACCTCGAGAGGAAAGCCCTGGGAGCGCCTGGGCTTGTCGAGGCATATTTTAGATCACTAGCGAAAAGACAGCCACACATCAGAAGAATGGCTCGATCCTGTAACGCAAGCTGTTAGCTTGCGTTCGGGTTGAATCCAGCCAAGCTCGGACGCAAGCTAACAGCTTGCGTTACGCGGCAGGTTACGGAGTTGGTGAGGGCTTTGGCGTCGGCGTTTGCTCGGAGGGGAGTACCCTTTCAGCCGCGGGCGCTTCCGGCGAAGTATGCAGGTGAATGACTTTCCAATCCTTTCCCACTCGCTTGAAGATGAGGGTCATTCGGCCCGAGGCTGACTCAGGCGTGCCCTTGTACTCTTGAGATTGGTTCCAGAGACAAGTGACAACGGCTGCGTCGCGCCCCAGCATCGTCACGGACAGATCACGTACGTCCAGCTTTACGTTCTTGACATCCGGATATGAGCTTTCCCGGTTCTTCTTTAATTGTTCCCAGCCTTTGGTTACCGTGCCGTTATTGTTAAAGAGCGCCAGTCGCGGGGAATTCCAGTAGACGCTGGTGACCGCGTTCACATCGGCATGACGAATTCCTTCGAGCAGTTTATTGAAAGCCGCCACCACTCCAGCCGACGGTGACGTAGAAGCAGGAGGTGGCGTCGCGGTCACAGCCGGTTTTGGCTTCGTGGTGCGGGCCGCCGGTGCTGTCGCCGAAGGCTTGGCAGTATCGGTTGGTTGCTGTGATGGACGAGGTGCTGCTTGGTTTGCATTGACCCTTCGCGGCGGAGTTGTAGTCGATGAGTTACTGTTTTGGGCCAGTATAGATGAAGCAACCATCAGGAAACCGCAAACGAGGGGAACCAGTCTCTTACACATGATTATTCCTCACCTTCAAGGGGATTCAAGCTTTCGAGGTTTGCCTTCCGGAAGGGCTCTCCTCACAGAACCACTATGTTACCCGTTTGCAGCTGGCTTGGACCGACTAATGGTGCCGCAACCAAAAAATAATATCCGCGGCGCCCGAGCTTTTTGTCCCACCTGAAAAAAGCCGATCCACGAAATTACACGAAACGCGCCGCCACAAGACCCCCATGTTCTGAAATTTCGGCTATTTTTGGTGTGATTTTGTGGATCTGTCAGAGCGAAGCATTATCTAGCGACCTCAAATGTCACCCAGCTTGTTGGCAAGATCAAACCACGGCACCCCACTACGCAAACGGTCTGTGGAGCGCTTCCTACCGAGGATCTCAAAAACCTCGAACATTGAAGGCCCAACTGCTTGTCCCGTCAACATCGTCCGCGAGCCGTTTATCAAAAGGCCTGCCTTCACGCCTGACTCATCCGCAAACTTTCGCAGTGCAGCTTCAGCATTCTCAGCCGTGAACGGGTCAGCCGTTTCAAGCGCGTCTGCAAGACCTGATAACAATTCGCGCAACCGAGGATCCTTTTTGAGGTTCTTATCGACCGCAGCCTCGTCAAAGTCAAAATCATCCGAAAAATAGGCGCGGCCCTGCTCAGAAAAATCTTTCAGAGTAAAGAAACGCTGCCGAATCAGATTCAACGCTTTCGTAAACCATTCGCGCTCGTCGTCGTCATACTCTTCGCGCCACAGTTTGTTCGCTCGCAACTCAGACTTGACCATCGGCAGTAGTTCGTCGATGGGCATTGTGCGGATGTACTCTGCATTCATCCACAAGGCTTTGTCGTCAGTCCAGTGCCGCGGATCATGTTCCTGGAAATTAAAGATAGCGTTGGCGCGACCTATGCCTTCGAGCGAGAATTCCCTGATCAACTCGTCTTTGCTCAGCAGCTCCTTGCCTTCCGGAGGCGACCATCCGAGCAGAGCCAGAAAGTTGCGGAAGGCTGCGGGCACAAAACCGCGATCGCGGTAGGTTGTCAATGACACTACTTCGCCGTGTTTGCGCTTCGAAAGCTTTCCTTTGTTGGGCGCGAGAATCAGCGGCAAATGCGCAAACTGCGGTATTCGAGCACCGAGGGCCTGACACAGCAAGACCTGCTTGTGCGTATTTGTCAGGTGATCCTGACCGCGAATGACATGGGTAATACCCATCTCAATGTCGTCGATAACTACGGAAAGATTGTAAAGCGGATGACCATCCGACCTGAGCAGGACGAGATCTTCTATTTCCGAATAAGCACGTTCCTGAGGTCCATAGACGATATCCGCAAACTCAGTTTTGCCCTCCACTGCAACCTTCAGGCGAACTGCATAAGGTTCTCCCGCGGCGGCACGTGCGTCGGATTCTTCTTTTGCCAGATCCCGAAATGAATTCTGCCGGTGGTCCACTCCTTCAGCCGCCTGCGTGCGCGCACGTTCGGCGATGCCTTGTTTTACGGTAGTATCGTCACGCTGTTCTTTCGGGGTGAAATCGCGATAAGCCTTTCCCTCCTCGATCAGACGATAAGCAGCGGCCCGATGCTTCGGTGCATTGTCGGATTGAAATACGACCTCTTCGTCGTAGTCCAGACCAAGCCACTCCAAACCCTCGAGAATGGAGCGCGTAGATTCTTCGGTCGATCGCTGGAGGTCGGTGTCTTCGATGCGCAGTAGGAATTTGCCACCGACTTTGCGTGCAAAGAGCCAGTTGAATAGCGCTGAGCGCGCGGCGCCGATGTGCAGGTAGCCGGTCGGAGATGGAGCAAAACGAACGCGAGCGGTCATAAGAAAAAGAGTCAGCAGCGGTAATCAGGATTCAGCAGGAAAATCTTTGCTACTGACTACTGGCTACTGACCACTGACTTGCTAAGCTTGGCGGAGATGAGAGGATTCGAACCTCTGAAGGGCTTTTGACCCTTAACGGTTTAGCAAACCGCCGCCTTCAGCCACTCGGCCACATCTCCGAACCGAAATTCAGGCGAAACTCATTCTAGACTGCGGCCCCGGATTGTCAAGAACCGGCGCCGCTGCGGTAGTGGGGCAGTTTGATGTCCGATAAGCTTTATAGCTTGTCGTAACGCGCGACAAACTAAAGTTTATCGGACACTTGCCAGCGGACAGACTCACGACATCCACCAAATTACACGAAGAACAGCCCACAGTCAGATGTCCCCGTGCCTTACATGTCTTACAATGACCCACCGTGTGGAAGAAGATTCTTGAAAACAGATTCGCAGGCTATCTGGTGGCCATATTCGGGATAGCCATTGCGACCACCGTCCTCAAATTTCTCGGCGAGGGAATCAATGCCATAACAGTGGCCCTGATTCTATTGCTGGTGGTGCTCTTCACTGCCAGCGTGTGGGGGTCAGGCCCCGCGGTGCTCGCTTCGTTGATGGCGGTGGTCTTTCTTAATTACTTTTTTCTCCCGCCCGTCGGTGCTTTGACAATCGAGGACCCGGAGAACTGGGTGGCCCTCTTCGTCTTCCTGGTTACCGCTGTCACTACCGGCGAACTTTCTGCGCGAGCGAAGCGGCGTGCCGCTGAGGCCGAAGCGGGACGTAATGAAATTGAACGCTTGTATGGCGAGCTCCAGAACACGTTCGAACAATCAAGTCAGGCGAAGGCGCTCAAACAGAGTGAGAAGTTGAAAACTGCTCTACTCGAAGCCGTCACACACGATCTGCGGACACCGCTTACCTCGATCAAAGCATCGGTAACCACCCTGTTGCAGGATTTGAAGCCGGCAAGCGACAACGAGAACAAAGAGGGTTTGCTGGATGTCGAAGGTCGCGAAGAGATGCTGGAAGTGATCGACGAAGAGACTGATCGGCTGGATCGTTTCATAGAAGGACTGATGGAGCTGGCGCGCATCGAGGCCGGCGATATGAAATTGCGCCGGCAGTGGGGGTCAGTTGAAGAAATTACCAGGACCGCTGTGAAACGCGCCGCGCTATTGACTCGCGACCATCAGGTCCATACCTGGATTGACGATGAGCTTCCGACAGTGCGCGTCGATGAGCGGGCCATCGCGGAAGTTGTTTACAACCTGCTCGATAACGCCGCCAAATACTCCCCTAACGGATCGGAGATTCGAGTTGAAGCAAAAGCCGGCGAAGAGGGTACTGTCAAACTGATCGTGGAAGACCAGGGGCCGGGCATACCGGCGGAATTGCGAGAACGCGTCTTCGAAAAATTCTACCGGGCAACACAGGACGGCAGCTCGGCCAGAAAACCGGCAGGGACGGGGATGGGTCTGGCGATCGTGCGCGGAATAGTCGAGGCTCATGGCGGACGGGTTTGGATCGAACCCGTGAATGAGCACCGGGGAACCAGGGTCGTGGTTATATTGCCTACGGGCGACGCCTAGAGTTCCCAGGATACTTTGGGCCGTTTGCATTTAACGACCTTTTGCTGAATGCCGGAAAAACAAAAAATCCTGGTCGTCGATGACGAGCCACAAATCGGTCGCGTTATGCGCACCAGTTTATCGACCCGCGGTTTCGACGTCCGCATAGCCTCTGATGGCGAGGCCGGGTTGGACCTCTTCAACGATTGGCATCCGGCCCTGGTGATTACGGACCTGTCCATGCCGAATATGGAAGGGTTGGAACTTTGCCGGCGAATACGACTTGTTTCAAACATTCCTTTGATTGTGTTGTCTGTGAAGAGTGAGGAGCGTGTGAAAGTGCAGGCATTGGACGCCGGCGCAGATGATTACATCACGAAACCGTTCGGTATGGACGAGTTGCTGGCGCGGATACGAGCCGCGCTCAGGCGCAGCACAGCGGCTCAACCGAAGAGCCCAGGCGTTTTTGAGGTCGGTGATTTTCGCATCGATGCAGCCGCCCACAAAGCCTCGGTCAAGGACCACGAGATTCATTTGACGCCGAAAGAGTTTGAGTTATTGCTGTACCTGGTCCAACACCCTGATACCGTGTTGACGCACCACAAACTCCTGGGGGCGGTCTGGGGTGGCGATTACACTGAGCAAACAGAATATCTCCGGGTATTCATTGGTCAATTACGAAAAAAGATTGAACCGAACCCGGCATCGCCAAGGTACATTCTTACCGAGCCCTGGATAGGGTACCGCTTCAACCCTGGTGAGTAACCCGAATAAGAACAACCAGCCACAGATAAACGGAGATAACGCGGATCAGAACAACTCAATAGCTAAGCCCGCGAATGACTCCGTTTACTACCAGGTTTTGATCTGTATTATCCGCGTTAATCTGTGGCTAGTCTCTCTTTTGTCTTGAGGAGCCTCCAATGCCTGCAACAGATCTGAAGCAATTGTTAGAGCGGATTCACATGCGACTCGACGAGAGTCTGGTAGGCATCGGCGCGCAGGTGTCCGACCTCGCTGCGGCGGATTTAGCGGACCTACTCAATCAGTTGACATGTGTGGAGGCAGCCACAGTTGTTTCCATGTTACCCGTGGCCCGGACCATTGAAATTTTCGATCAGCCGACAATGCGCCGTCGAGCCGCGATTCTCGAACAACTAGAACCGGATCGGGCTGCAGAAGTCCTTTCAGGCCTCTCCGCCGATGAACGCACCGACATCATTCAAAAGATGGGGTTGCACGAGCGGCATCGCATCCTGCCGAAGCTGAGCGCGGAGTTGCGGAAAGAGCTGGAGAACCTGTTGCAGTATCCGCCCCACACGGCGGGCGGGATCATGACGACTGAATTCGTCCAGCTCAATCCTTCAATGACGGTCGGCGAGGCGCTCAAGCAAATTCGCTCGGTGGCGCGCGAGAAGGAATCGATTTATGCCTGCTATGTTCTCGAACCGGCTTCGGGAAAACTAATGGGGGCAGTGTCGCTGCGTGACCTGGTGATGGCGGAATTCGAGACGCCGTTGACCGAAGTTATGCGGCGCAAGCCAGTCACCGTCAACGCTCTCGATGATCAGGAAGCTGTGGCCCAGAAGATCGGCAAATACAATCTTCTTGCAGTACCGGTCTTAGAGAAGGATGGCACTGTCGTGGGTTTCGTTACAGTTGACGATGTGATTGACGTGCTGATTGAGGAAGGTACGGAGGACATCCTCCGCATGGCCGCAGTGGAGCCGGGCGCGCTGGACAAGCCTTACTTTCACAATCCGATTCTGCGCGTGGTTCGCAAACGCATAGGTTGGCTTTTGCTTTTGTTTGTTGCTGAGACGTTCACTGGCACGGTACTACGTTATTACGAAAGCGAACTGGCTGCAGTCGTCGCCCTATCATTCTTCATTCCGTTGCTAATTGGCACGGGTGGTAACGCTGGCTCGCAGACTGTGACTACTATCATTCGCAGTATTGCGTTGGGCGAGATTCGGTTAAAGGATGCCTGGCGCGTTCTGGGCCGCGAATTAAGCACCGGTATCATCATTGGACTACTGATCGGTAGCGTAGCATTTGGTCGTGCCTTGCTTTGGGGAGCGCACACGCCTTTGGCGTTCACAGTCTCGCTCACCGTAGTAGCAATCTGTTGCTGGTCAACGACAGTGGGCTCTCTAATTCCCATTGCTGCCGAGCGCTTCGGCGTCGATCCCGCGGTGCTCTCCGCCCCTCTCATCACCACGCTGGTCGACGCGACAGGGCTGGTGATCTATTTCAGCATCGCGAAAGTGATCCTTCACCTTTAGAACCGCTAACATTTCGCGCGATTTCGTGGTTTATGCCTTTTGGCGGCACCCCATTGTGTTACCCGCTCTTAGGAGCTTTGTGCGCACCAAGCAATCGATCCACGAAATCACACAAACCAAATTCACGAACTTACACGAAATATTCTTTCTGTTATTTCGTGTGATTTTGTGGATCAGATTTTCAGTTGCGCCTCAGCCGCGCTCTGCCTTTCCGAAGGTCTTGAAGCAATTGGGTCAGACGCACTACTGAAAGATAAAGGCAAGGCCTGATAACGAAAACCACCAGCCCCTCGTTCCCCGCAATCTTTACGAAAATTTTATAAACCATTTACCCACTTCTTATGCAGGCAGGCGTAAACCTACTTGTATGAGAGTAATGAACGAACAGTATCAGCGAACGTGGCAAGCGAATGGTGGCGTGCTGTGTTTTCTGGGCGGAGTCCTGGCCGCCTCCAC